>JANMRZ010000016.1:0-53459 GCA_031388805.1 Chryseolinea sp. | reverse complement strand
TTCTGAAGTAAGCTGAGAGAATTCTTTTGTAAATGGAATCCGAATAAGGTGTTGAATGCCTTGTTCCTTCAAAAGCTCCGCCTTTTCTTCGAAAGTATTCAATAGCTTGAGTGAAGTATCTGGTTTTAATACAAGGCGCGGATGTGGCCAGAACGTAATGACAACCGTTTCGCCATTTTGATTTAAAGCAATTTCATTTAGCCGTGATAAGATTTTCTGATGACCAAGGTGAACACCATCAAACGTGCCACTAGTAACAACGGCATAATCAAGCCTGGAAAAATCTTCAATGCCGTGGTATATTTTCATATCAAACCAATGGCTGAAATTAAGGAATAACTAGATGCACTTCATCGATTGCAACAGCATTTTCTAATGTATGCGGCCCGATACGTGTTCGGCAAAGTTCTGACATATAAGCTCCAACTCGCAATGCATTACCGTAATCACGGGCGAGGCTCCTGATGTAGGTTCCTTTAGAACAAACAATTCTAAAACTTATTTCGGGAAGCGCAATAGAGGTAATTTTAAATTCACTCACTTCAACTTCTCTAGGTTTTAATTCAATCTCTTCGCCCTTTCTTGCAAACTCATACGCACGTTTCCCACCGATGCGTATCGCTGAATGTTGCGGTGGTAACTGGCTGATTTTTCCTGTAAAGTTCTTTGTTGTTTCTCTAATTAAAGTCTCGGTTAAGCCTGAAATATCTTTTTGCTCTGTTACTTCTGTTTCTAAATCGTGAGAAGGCGTTGTTTGCCCAAGAATGAATTTGCCAGTATATTCTTTCTCCTGGCCCATAAACTCTTCAATGCGTTTTGTCATTTTTCCAACGCAAATAATCAAGAGACCCGTTGCCAATGGATCGAGCGTTCCGGCATGACCTATTTTTTTTGTTTTGAGGATGTAGCGCAATTTATTCACGACATCAAACGAAGTCCACTCGAGTGGCTTGTTGATGAGCAACATGTTGCCTTCGTCTGAGAGTTTTATTTCCATTATACGATGGAAAGAGATACACCAAGATAATAAAGGCTAAGGATAATTACGCCAACGATAATCCGATAGTACCCAAAAATTTTAAAACCGTGACGTGTTAAGAAAGTAATGAATGATTTGATTGCAATAAGAGCAACAACAAAGGCTACTACGTTGCCAACGGCAAGTGCTGTAATTTCAGCTGATCCGAATGTTCCACCAGCTTTAAAGAACTTGAAGATTGAAAGTACCATTGCCCCAAACATGGTGGGTACGGCAAGGAAGAAGGAAAATTCTGCAGCAGTTTTCTTCGTCAGATTTTGTGATAGACCTCCAATGATGGTAGCTGCGGAGCGTGAAACTCCTGGAAACATGGATATCACCTGGAAGAATCCAATACGAATAGCTTTCGAATAAGTAACTTCTTCATCTTTCTGCGATTCTGTATTGAATATTTTGTCAATAAACAAAAAGAATATTCCTCCAATCAAAAGCGTATAACCTACAATGTCAACCCGTTCTAACATTGCATCGATATAGTCGTTAAACAGCAATCCAAAAACGGCTGCCGGAATAAAAGCAATTAGGATCGTGTAATAAAATTTAAATGACTGGAAGAAGCGTTTCCAGTAAAGTACAACAACAGAAAGTATCGTCCCGAATTGTATGGACACTGTAAACATCTTTGTAAAGGGATCAGAAGCAATACCCATAAGCGAGGAGCCGATGATCATATGCCCCGTTGATGAAATCGGAAGAAACTCAGTAATCCCTTCAATGATGGCAAGAATGATGGCGTGGAGGATGGACATATAGGTTCAAAGTTTCGAGTTCCAAGTTTCGAGTTAGGTTCATAGTTTTTAAATTATAGAAAGTCTCAACGACTATTCTTAAACTTTAAACCCGAAACAAGAATTGAGAACTACTTGGTAGGCTTAAGGAGAATGGCAAAAAATTGAATGATGAATCCTGCAACAACTATAATCGGTCCAAGGGTTAGACCCAGAAACCCGAAACCATGTTGTTCTTTATCGATTGACATAATGATGAAACCTACAATTAATGTAAGTACACCAATGATCATGAGCTTATAGTTTCTTTTACCAAAGGGAAGTTTGCTCTCCATGTTATTTTTATTTTCAGTATAGTTCGTCTAATGACATTCTCAAGTATTTCTGAATAGCGAAAAAGGTACTTACCACGGCAACGATTATTCCCATGATGGCCAGAATCACCAATAGAATTGAAAATTGTGAAGCATTATGCAGGAGTGTAAGATCTTGTATCTTTTCTTGTGCATAGGTAGAGATGCACCATAAAAGCAGAGACGCTAACAGCCCTGATAATAATCCATAACCCGCTGCCCGATATAAAAACGGACGTTGGATAAACCATTTCTTAGCTCCCACTAATTGCATGCTTCTGATGAGAAAGCGCTGAGAGAATAATGCAATGCGCAATGTGCTGTTTACTAGCAGAAAGGTTATCGCAATCAGTAGAAGAGCTAAAATTAAAAGTGCTATGGAAATATTGGTGAAATTTTTATTAACATCATCAAACAGATGTTTCTCATAAGTAGCTTCAAACACGCCATTCATTTTTTCAAGCTCGGCCTTAATGCTTTTGAGGTTTGTGGTATCCTGATACGCTGGATTGATTTTTACAATGAAAGCATCCTTCAACGGGTTTTCACCAAGGATTTCTTTATAGTCGCCAATCTGTTTGACAAGATCTTTTTCAGCTTCTTCTTTTGAAATAAAGGAAATGGAGTTCTCTCCTTCGGCTACAAATTTTTCTCCAAGGATTGTTTTTTCCAGTTGATGTCTGTGCGTTTTGGAGACCGAATTTTTAATGTAAACCTTAATGTTCAGGTTGTCGCGAATGATCGCTCCGAATTGATTGGAGTAGATAATGAGATTCCCAAACAAGCCAAGAACAAAGATGGCGAGCGTGATACTGGTCACCACTCCAATCGCGGGATATCCTCCTAATTTCTTTTTGGTTTTTAGTTTCTCCATTCTGATCGTCAAAGGTAGGATAAAATCTCAAAAAACGAGTCGCGATAGGCTCCGATGTGGCCAATAAAAAAGCCCTGCTTTTCGGCAGGGCTTTTAGAAATTTGTTATTTCTTCCGCGAATCGCGCAACCTCTTGATTAAGGCTGGATCGCTGATCGCTTTAAGCGGCTTTATTTTATCGCTCTCTTCTTTCAAGAAATAATAGTGGTCTTTATAGAAGAGGAAAATAGTGCGCTTCTTATCATCGCTAAAGAACTCCATAATCTCGTACACATTCTTTTCAAATGGACCGAACAGAAGCAAACTATCATCTTTGAACTGATAATGGAATGCATACTTTTTATTGTTCTTATCTATTCCAAGGGAGATCGAACCCGCATGACTCACTTTTTCAGTAGTTACTTTTTCCGTAGCAATTTTTGTAGTCGCCTGACTATCAGCTTCTGTTTCAGGTTGGAATACTTCAAGGGCTGGCTTCGCTACATCTTGAGTCGGCTCCTTTTTAGTGACTTTCTTGGTTCTTGCCTTTTCAACCTTCTTCTCTTCAACAGGAGTAGATGCAATTGGAGGTTCCAGCTGTGGTTGAGTCTCTTCAGCTTTCACAGGCTCTGTTGATTCTGTCTTAGCTTCTTCAGCAACAGGTGCTTGAGGCTTGCTCGGTTCTGGCGTGAAGTAGAAGTAAAGTCCTGTAGCAACAATACCCGTTGCCACAATACCGATAGTTGCTTTTATAAATGCCGTTGTGCCACTTCCTTTTAATGCAGAGGCAGGTACATTGTTTAGCATATTTTTTAATTCAGCAACCCGCGACTGACGCAAGCTTTCAACAATCTTTTCTTGTAACTGAAACTCTTGCTTGAGCTCAGTGTTAGCGTCAAGCTGTTTTTCAAACGCAGCTTTCTCGTCAACACTCATGCGGTTGCCAACGTAATTGTCAAGTAATTCTAAATCTCTTTCCGTTATCATAATCCTAATCTAAAAAGTCCTGCTCCGAATATTGAGCCTTCACCAGTTCATCTAATTTCTTTTTGCACTTATATTTTTTTGTCTTCGCGGTGTCTGTATTTGCAAACCCAAGTTTATCTGCAATATCCTGCATCGACATCTCTTCAAAGTAATAGAACATCAATACCTTTTTACAAGTTTCCCCCAGCTGATTGATGCACTTCATCATGATCTTCTCTCGCTCTGCAGCATCCGTATCAATCGAAACGGGTGTGTCTTTCTCTTCGTTGGAGAGTCGCTTTTTGCGATCAAGCTCTTTTCTCCAAAGGTTCTGACAAATGCTGTAGATATAGGTACTAATCTTAGCCGTCATTACGAGATTTCCAGAGGTGGCTTTCTGCCAGAAAACAATTAACGCATCCTGGTAAACATCGCGAGCCTCGTCCTCTGTCCCGCTATTGGTGATCACCAATTTGGTCATCATCCGATAGTACTTCTTATACAAGAACTCCAGAGCCTTCTCATCGCCTTTACATATGCGTTCGAAAATCTCTTTCTCGTTCATGGTTGAGCTCGACCTATATACCATCTTTTGTTGCCTTAGTAACCTTGCGGTTCTTAGTTTATTGCTTTAATCGATTAATTAACCTTATCGGGATTAGTTTGCCCTATGCCACGTTTGAGTTCGGTAAAAGGGTCCCCAATATCCTCTTACTTTCAGATCGTTTCCCTCTATCCAAAGTTTACAACTATAGATTTTGCCTACCTCTGGATCGAGGATACTTCCTTCGGTATATTCATCACCGGATTTCTTCATATCCTTAATAATTTCCATACCGATTATCTTTTTCTTGAAACGCCCATCCTCAGTCGGGCATTGGTCACAAATGGGATCTGTGTCTTCTCCAACCTTTGGGAAAATCTTCAGAATCTTACCATAGACCACACCGCCCTTTTCGAAAATCTCAACAATCGATTTTACCTCGTTTGTTTCATCATCAACGGATTTCCATTTCCCAACAATGGTGGATTGCGCATTTGCCAGAAACGAGAACAGTATGAGCGGAAGGATAAGGGTCTTCATATTTTCAGTTCTTGATTTATCAAAAATAAGAAAAGCCATGACAAGTCATGACTTTTGCAAATACGATATAAACCGGATTATTACTTTTTAACTGCTATTTCCTCGGCCGCATTTTTTTCTTCGGACTCAATTCTCGCTTTCAGGTCGTCAATCCCATCATAGGTTGAAGGTCTATCAGGAACCAAAGGTCAATACCATCGGAAATCCTTAGTTTGGACTTTAAAGATTGAACATTTTCTTTAGGGCCATCCAAAGGTTTTTCTTTTTGGCATCATCGAGTTGACCTAGTGATTCGGAAATGATAACAGAAACTCCACTGATCGATAGGTTTTCATACACTGCTGAAGATCCCTTTAATGAAGAACCAAATGCTAAAATCCTTTCAGGCGAATAAGCCAACAGTTCTTCTATTGTAAAATCCTTTCGAAAGATGATCTGAACTGAAGCCAGATTCAACTTGACAGCGTTAAGCATTCGGGTAAGAGTAGTGAGTTCTTCTGCCGTAAGTTCGGCCCAAGTCTTGGATAGAACAATAAGCAGAGGTGAAGGAAGAGCATAAAGTTCTTCCTGATAAAGACTTTCAAGTGGGTTGGTAGGGCTCACGATTCTTTAATATCAAAAATGGATTTCAATTCTTTTGCATCTTCAGGTTTCATTCTTCCGGCAAGTATTAAACGTAGTTGTCGTCTGCGGAGCGCTCCATTGTAAAATTCTCTCTCTTCATCAGTCTCAGGAACTACTTCAGGAACTTCTACGGGATGTCCGTTTTTATCTACGGCTACAAAAGTGAAGTAAGCTGAGTTACTATCAAATCTTTTTCCTTCCGGAATGTTTTCCGCCTCAACATCAATCCTTATCTCCACTGATGAGGTAAAAGCTCTCGTCACCCTTGCCCGAAGGGTAACTACATTCCCCAACTGAATCGGAGACCGGAATGAAATATTATCCACCGATGCAGTTACCACAATGCTGTTACAATGCTTCTGTCCCGCAATAGCAGACACAACATCCATCCAGTGCATGAGCTTTCCACCCATCAGATTATTCAGTGTATTGGTGTCGTTAGGCAAGACCAATTCGGTCATGCTCACAAATGATTCTTTGGGTGTTTTGGTTTTACGGGGCATTTTGCTTCGGGGTATTTGAAATTTATAGACTTATGTGTTGAACTAATGATGTGTTGACTAATTTAATTCTCAATATAACTCATGCACTTAAACACCTACATACTCCAATAGCTCATTTCATTCGATTGCGAGTTACTACTAATCGTTAGTTCGTGCAAAAATGTTAAAAAATATTTTGCAATCAAGCCTATCATTTCACTATTTGTGGAACATTTCATGAAAGCGATCAACACCATATTCATTTCTCAAGGCCTTACATCGCAGGCGATCGCTTCTATTTTTGTTACCATCATTACCATTACCACTATTATTACGGGGTAACCCGTTCATGAATTGTATCCCAGCCCCGTGCGATTATGCCGCAACTCCAGGAGTTAGACTGCATAATCAGAAATGAAAACATCAACACTTAAATTTTATTTTTTTAATGAAGGTCCTGAAATTTGGTGGCTCATCAGTAGCTACCCCGGCTCGCATACAAGCCGTTATTGAAATTGTTAAACCTTATCTGCAAGGAGAAGTTGCTGTTGTTTTTTCTGCATTTGGTGGTGTAACGGATATGCTCATTCATGTGAGTCAACTGGCGTTAGAAGGAAATCTCGAATATAAAGTGAAGCTAACTGAAATCGAGAAGCGTCACTTAGAAGCAGTTCGGGAATTAATTGATATACACAGGCAAAGTGGAATACTGGCACAAGTGAAGTTCATGATTAATGAACTCGAAGATGTATTGCATGGCGTATTTCTGGTAAAGGAACGTACAACCCGGACATTGGATTATGTAATGAGCTTTGGTGAACGTTTATCAGCCTACATTATTTCTGAAGCTTTTAAAGATCGTAAGCTCGCTGCGTCATTTTTAGATGCGCGAAAAGTAATTCGCACCGATGCACACTTTGGATATGCGAAAGTAGATTTTGAAGTTACCAACAAACTTATACTCGAACACTTCAAGCACCACGAAGAAGTTCAAATCATTACGGGCTTTATAGCTACCGCTGAAAGTGGTGAGACCACTACACTAGGTAGGAGTGGATCAGATTACACCGCTGCAATTTTTGCAGGGGCATTGCGCGCAACTGATCTTGAAATCTGGACGGATGTAGATGGAATGATGACAGCTGATCCACGCAAAGTGAAGAAAGCGTTTACGGTTCCGCAGATGAGCTATGAGGAAGCGATGGAGCTTTCACATTTTGGAGCGAAAGTAATTTTCCCCGCCACCATGCAACCAGCTATGGTGAATAAAATTCCGATCTGGATTAAGAATACATTCAATCCTTCTTTTGAAGGTACTGTAATACATTCTCAATCCACCAATGGCAAAATGATCAAAGGCATTTCGTCTATGAGTGGAGTGAGCCTGTTGAGTCTTCAAGGAAGTGGATTGCTTGGAGTAGTTGGGGCATCGATGCGTTTGTTTGCTACACTTGCCCGTGAAAATGTAAACGTCATTCTGATCAGTCAGGCATCGTCAGAACACTCCATATGTTTTGCAGTTGAAAATGCAGCAGCTCTCCGCGCCAAGACATCCATTGAAAAAGAATTTCAATACGAAATACGAAACGAAGAGATTGATCACGTTCAGATCGAACATGAATTAGCAATCGTTGCTGTTGTGGGCGATGGCATGAAACATAGTCCTGGTACAAGCGGACGAATGTTCAGTGCATTAGGAAAGAACGGTGTGAATGTAATGGCGATTGCTCAAGGATCTTCTGAGCGAAATATATCAGCTGTTATACCACAGGTAGATGCATCAAAAGCACTAAATGCTTTGCACGAAGCATTTTTCCTGTCCGATAGAAAAGTGTTGAATATTTTTCTTGTTGGAACAGGATTGATAGGCAAATGCTTAATTGATATGGTGGAGGATCAGTTTGCTAAACTTGCAAAGGAGAATTTGCTTGAAGTAAATGTGGTAGCCGTTGCAAATAGCACCAAGATGTTATTTGAAGAAAGTGGATTGGTGCTTAAGTCAAGTATTGAGCGCATGAAGAGCGAAGGCGAGCACATGAGTATGAAAGGCTTCTTTGATAAGATGGTTTCGCTCAAC
This sequence comes from Chryseolinea sp., assembly GCA_031388805.1. GTDB lineage: Bacteria > Bacteroidota > Bacteroidia > Cytophagales > Cyclobacteriaceae > Chryseolinea. Next base: position 45,254 of record JANMRZ010000016.1, on the reverse strand, counting down.
TTACCAAATAGTGTTTTTGTCGACTGTACTTCGAGTGCTGATGTAACAGCATTTTATGAAGATATTTTATCGGCTAACGTTTCCATCGTTACTCCGAACAAGAAAGCCAACTCGGGCTCGATGGAGAATTACGAGAAGCTAAAATCAACAGCCTTCAAACGAGGAGTTAAGTTTTTATATGAAACGAATGTTGGTGCAGGACTTCCGGTAATCAACACGATGAACGATTTGCTACTAAGTGGTGATAAGGTATTGCGTATTGAAGCTGTTTTGAGCGGAACATTGAACTTCATCTTCAGCTCATTTGAGGAAGGAAGAATATTCAGCGAAGTAGTAAAAGAAGCAAAAGCAAAAGGCTATACTGAACCTGATCCACGCGATGATTTAAATGGAATGGATGTAGCACGAAAGATTCTTATCCTTTCTCGAGAATCCGGATTGACAATGGAACTTGACGATATCAAAGTTGAAAACCTTGTTCCGGAATCTTGTCGTGGTGAAATGAAGATTGATCAATTCTTTAGCTGCATGGAAAAGCACGACAAAGAGTTTGAACAGCTGAGAAAAAAAGCAGCGGATAAAAATGAGAAGCTTCGTTACATGGCGGTGTTGGAAAAAGATAAAGTCAAAATCCAACTGAGCTCAGTTGATTCTAAACATCCTTTCTATTCACTTTCCGGAAGCGATAACATTATCCTGCTCACAACAGAGAGATACCATGATCGCCCCATGGTGATCCGTGGACCCGGAGCTGGAGCAACAGTTACAGCAGCCGGAGTTTTTGCAGACATTATTCGAATTGGACATTATACAAGATAGTTGACCGTTGATGGTTGTTCGTTAATCGGAAGAGTACGGAAAGCTCTTTCTTAAGAACCAACAACAGTCAACCAACAACCAACAACTAAAAAGAAATGAGATCGATAAAAGCATTAGCCCCGGCAACCGTAGCAAACGTATCGTGCGGCTTTGATATTTTTGGTTTTGCCGTAGAGGCTCCAGCAGATGAAGTGATTGTTACGCTTCGAAATGAAAGTGGTGTAATCATCACAGACATTACAGGAGACGAAGGCAGACTTCCCCGTGAATCAAATCGAAATACATCGGGTGTAGCAGTGGAGGCTTTTCTAAAAGCCATTGATAGTAATATCGGAGCTGAGATTGTTTTACATAAACACTTGCCATTAGGTAGCGGTATGGGATCAAGTGCTGCAAGCTCGGTGGCAGCTTTGGTTGCGATCAATCACTTGCATGATAATCCATTTACACGGGAACAACTTTTACCTTTCGCTATGGAGGCCGAACGCATTGCTTGTGGCTCAGCGCACGCAGATAATGTGGCGCCTTCTTTATTAGGAGGATTTGTTTTGATCCGCGGTTATGATCCATTGGATGTGACGAGAATACCAACGCCACCTAATCTATTTTGTACATTGGTTCATCCGCATCTTGAATTAAAGACAGAAGATTCGAGAAGGGTTTTGAAGCCTACCATTCCAATGAAAGATGCGATTACTCAATGGGGAAATATTGCTGGCCTTGTCGTAGGATTGATGAAGCCCGATTACGGATTGATCATGCGCTCATTAAAGGATGTAGTGGCAGAGCCTACTCGTTCCCTTTTAATACCTGGCTTTCATCGTATAAAAGAAGAGGCTATAAAATTGGGCGCATTAGGTTGTGGTATATCGGGATCAGGTCCAACTATCTTTGCGTTGAGTACGGAGTATGACATTGCAAAGAAAGTAGCGAATGAAATTCAAAAGCAGTTTGCTGCCATCAACTTGAACAGCGAAATCTATGTTTCAAAAATTAATGACAAAGGTGCGCGGATAGTGGAATAAGCTATCAGTAGAAAATGAATTAATTAGAATTATCCAGTAATCACGAAATGAAATTTTACAGTACCAATAATCCCTCCATCAAAGTTGATTTAGAACAAGCCGTTACACAAGGGCTTGCTCCGGATAACGGACTTTACATGCCTGAGTCAATTCCAACATTACCTAAAGCATTTTTTGATACACTGGGACAAAAGTCTTTTCAGGAAATAGCTTTTACTGTGGCCAGGAATATTATCGGAGATGATATTCCAGAAAGTGAATTAAAACGAATCGTTGAGCATACCATTCAATTTGATGCACCCATTGTAAAAGTGGAGGAAGATGTATTTGCACTGGAATTATTCCACGGACCCACATTGGCATTTAAAGATTTTGGTGCGCGCTTTATGTCACAGCTACTTGGATATTTTGCGAAACAGCAGAAACAAGAGATTGTGATCCTTGTGGCAACTTCTGGTGATACAGGAAGTGCAGTCGCTAATGGCTTCTTAGGAGTTCCTGGAACACGCGTTGTTGTTTTATATCCTTCCGGAAAGGTGAGTGATATTCAAGAGAAACAGTTCACAACGCTCGGTCAGAACATTACTTCACTGGAAGTTGATGGTACGTTTGATGACTGTCAGCATTTGGTAAAGCAAGCCTTCTTAGATGACGAACTGAAAAATAAATTTTACCTAACCTCGGCCAATTCAATCAACATTGCGCGCCTTATTCCTCAATCATTTTATTATTTCTATGCCTATGCTCAGGTAAAAGATAAAAGTAGGCCTGTTGTGTTCTCAATACCTAGCGGAAATTTCGGAAACCTTACTGGCGGTTTATTAGCAAAGCGAATGGGACTTCCAATTCATCACTTCATTGCAGCAACGAATGTGAATGATGTGGTTCCTGAATACCTTCAGACAAAATTGTTCAAACCAAGATCATCCAAGCAAACGATCAGCAATGCAATGGATGTAGGGAATCCTAGCAACTTTGATCGGATATTGAATCTGTATGGTGGTAATTTTGAAACGTTGTCACATGATATTTTTGGCTGTGCTTTTACCGATGAGGAAACACAAAAAGCAATGCGCCATATTTATTCAACGAAGCAATATGTAATGGATCCGCATGGAGCGATTGGTTATTTAGGTTTGAAGAAATACGTTGAGAAAACAATTGAAAATGTAACAGGTATTTTTCTGGAGACTGCGCATCCAGCCAAGTTTAAAGATGTGGTGGATGAAACTTTAGGACAGAAAATAGAAATTCCAAAACCACTCCTGAAGTTCATGCAGCAAACCAAGCAAAGTCTGCAAATGCAAAAGGATTTTAATTCCTTTAAGAATTACTTGCTGAAGAATCTGTAGAGGACTGATCGGGAACTTTAAGCGCATGTCTGAAGACAATGTGCTTACGCGTGAAGAAATTCCAAACAATAGCAATCGACATAGCAATTGCTTTAGCAATTCGGTCATCCAAACCAATATGATCGACAAGTACCCATAAGGTAAATTGGCTTATCAATAGAGCGCCACCCAGGCAGGTAAAAAACAGTATTGCTTCCATTACCTTGTTGCCATCAGAAGAACCGAATACATAGATTTTACTCAGGATGTAGGTTACAATATTTGTGATGGCAAATGCTACAATGTTTGCTGTTAAATAATCCATCCAGAGCTTCAAAGAGAGATAAAGGGAGTATTCAATAAGAGCAGAGATGCCACCAACAATGGCGAACTTCAAGAATTCTGGAGAGAAGACTTTACGGAAAACCGCTTGAATAAATTTCATCATAAGTCGAGCGGCAAAGAAACAACTTTATGTTGGATGTTCATTTTGGATCCGCAATTAATTCCGACACACGATTGAATCCTTATTTTTTCCAACCCTGCTCGCCCAGTAGTGGAACAAAAGCGAAGTTCTCGAATTCTTCTTGAACCAACTTTCCATTCTTCTTCCGGATTCTCAACATCATTTGCTTCTCTCTATCACCTACAGGTATAATTAAAATTCCGCCTTCTGCCAATTGATCTGTCAAGGCACTTGGCACAATCGGAGCACCAGCAGTTACAATAATTTTATCGTAAGGTGCTTTTGCAGGAAGACCTTTCGAGCCATCTCCAAAAAAGAAGAAAGGTTTGTAACCCATCGTTGGAAGGAAGTCTTTACACTTTTCATAAAGCTTACGATTATACTCTATTGTATATACTTTCGCGCCTACTTCCACCAACACGCAAGCCTGGTAACCTGATCCTGTTCCGATCTCCAGAACCTTATCGCCAGGTTTGATTTCAAGTTTCTCCGTTTGAAACGCAACTGTGTACGGTTGACTTATTGTTTGCCCTTCTCCAATCGGAAAAGCCTTGTCCTGATAGGCATGGTCGAGTAGTGCATTTTCAAAAAAAACGTGCCTTGGAACCTTGCCGATCGCGGCCAAAACACGCTCATTTTTTATCCCTTTTTCAGATAGCTTTTTGACCAGTTTATTCCTCAATCCTCGCTGCTTATAATTGTCTTCAATCATGTTGGAATGGTAATGTTTATAACTTGTGGATCAAATGTTTACAACCATTCAAGTAGCTGATTTTCATATACTTAATTAAAATTTATTCGTTTTCATCTAAGCAAAAATGTCACTTTAACGAGTGCAATCAGCTTGCAAAAAAAACAATTTTTTAACCGTCACAAAGTTTGATAGAATCTTTAGGAAAAGTGAAAGTTAACCCCTTACTTTAACATCTCTCCACACAGTTAAAGCTGTTTTGCCATAGCGTTAAACTGTGTTCTTGCACTGACAGTAGGATGGCGAAAGTCACCACTACTGTCTGGGCAGGGAGATCTTTTCCTCTCCAAATTTCAACCCGTTTTCCGTCATTTTTCGACCTCATTTTTAATTAATTGCTCCTTTCTTTTTCTTCTCGATTTTAGCCAAAGCTATTCAAGTATTTCTAAGTGATCTGTATCTTTTACAGAAATCTGCATTTTAGTCGTGAACGAAATGCAATAAACTGATTCATGGTGATTGAACAACATCAAAATAAACGGGAACAGGCACGCGATGAAGAAGAACTGATTCGCAATGCGCAAGCCAACCCCGATGAATTTCGATTGCTTTACAAACGTTACTTCAAAAAAATATTTTTATTCATCCTTCACCGCATTGGAGACAAGACCATAGCAGCAGACATTACCTCTCAGGTATTTCTAAAAGCACTCATCAATATCAATAAGTTTAGTTTTAGAGGTTTGCCTTTTTCATCCTGGTTATTCAGGATTGCATTAAACGAATGCAATAGTTTTTTTAGGAGTAATAAGCGTCATCGAATTGTTACGCTTGAAGATGATACAATAGATCACCTTCATGCTCAGCTCACTGCAGACTCTACTGTAGAGGATTTAGAAGAGCGATTGCCACAAATTCTTCAAAAGTTATCCTTGGATGAATTGCAGCTTATCGAGTTGCGTTTTTTTGAGCAGCGTCCTTTTAAAGAGGTGGCTTCAATTCTAAACATTACAGAGACATATGCTAAGGTAAAGGTGTATCGTGTGCTGGATAAGATGAAGAAATTTTTTCTACAACAGAAATGAAACAAAAAATTACGGTCATGAAACAAAGGCTCGATCTTTCGGACGAAGAGATCAACAGCTATATGGATTTCGATTCACTCCGAAGAAAGCAAAAGGAGCTGGATATCAAAAAACGAAATCGATACGCTATTTTGAAATGGTCAGTCCCTGCAATATTGGTCTCTTCAGCCATTTGGTTCTTTACATTTAATAGTCAAGATGTAGAATCTTCTAGGAAAGATTTGCGACAAGAATTGGAGTCAGGTCAGCCAAAGCTACCCTCTAAGGAATCAATACCACTGAAGGATAGCGCTCAATTGAACTATGGTATTGATAAGCCTATTATAGCTGAGCAAATCGCTAAGCCAAAGAGAACGGAAGTTCAAAGCTCGGCTGAAGAAACTAATACGGAGACCACTCCAGTTGAATCCGTTTATATTCAAGCAGAACCAATCAATGGTTATGCTTCACTTTATACTTTTTTAAATACAAATCTTCAATATCCAATAGAAAGCTTGAAAGATTCTATTCAGGGTGTTCAAACTGTTTCGTTCATCATTAATAAAGAAGGTAGGCCTGAGAACATTCAATTTATTGAATCGCTGGGGGCTCCATTTGAAATTGAATCAAAACGATTGGTAGAGAGTATGCCGGTATGGAAACCTGCTACCTTAAATGGTAAGCCAGTGCACAGTAAACTTGTTTTGCCGTTGACTTTTCAGATTCATACTATTAAAGCAAAAGAATAGAAATGAAAAATGTTGTAATACTATTTGTGCTAATGGTTTGTTGTGAACTTACCATCGCCCAACAATTTCAAAAGAAAAATGAGATCGCATTGCCGGATTCAATTCAGGAAGCTCAATCTATCTGGGTTGATCTAGACAATGATGGTTTACTTGATATTTTAATTGCAGGGAAGAGTAATTCAAATCGGAGCCTACTTTATTTTATCAAGGGAGATACAGTGAATACCCCAATTTTAAAAACGGAAACTACTCCAATACTTGATCATCAAACAATTGATATTGTTGATTACGATCTGGATAATGATATAGATGTAATTGTATCAGGTAAGAGAAGTGGAGTTGATACTACAGCAGTGTATTTGAACAAAGGTGCATTTCAGTTTGAAGAACACTTTTTAAATGTCCCTGCTTTCGCAACAAGTAAATTTGCTGATCTTGATAATGATGCAAACATAGAATGGATAATATCAGGAATTGACAATGATGTGCCTTTTACAAAAATTTTAAAGCAGGAACAGGATTATGTCTGGAATGTAGTTCACAATTCAGTTAAATTTTCACTTACCTCTTTGGAAGTGATGGATGCCAATGGCGATGGAGGATTCGATTTATTTGTAAGTGGCCGTGTTAGGCCAGATTCGTTAGTGAGTGGATTCCTGGTCAATCAGAATTCATTTTATTTCAAACCAGACAGTACACTTGAGCTTCAGGGCGTTTCAGCATATGCAGATGTTAATGCTGATGGCCTTTTTGATGTGTTGATTAGTGGAAAAGATTTGAATAATGTAGATCAAACCAAACTTTATCTCAGTGGTAGCGAAAACTATGCAATATCGAATTATCCTTTGGCGCTTAAAGATACGCGCAGTTTCATGGCTGATCTAAACTCGGATGGAGTTGTTGACTTTAACTATTTAGGTAAAAACAGTTTAGACGATACACTCAATATTAACAAGTATGGTGATCAGGATTATGACACATTAAACTCTAACAATTTAGTTGCTCAACGTTTTGGTGATATGGATCATGATGGTGATCTTGATTTGATTCAACTTGTTCAACGAGACTCACTTTATCTTGTATTGTATGAAAATGCACCAGCACAAAAGAATACAGCTCCCAAGCGACCGCCCCAAGCAGTAGCCTTACCTATTTTCAATCGCGTCTTTTTGTAGTGGGACAAGCCAAGTGACGATCATACCCCTATTTCGTCTTTGACATATGATGTATTTCTAAATGGCAACACCGAATATCAGGTAGGTTCATTTGATTTGTTAAATGAGAAAAGACTTTCGGTCAGTCATGGAAACAATGGTACGCAAAATTTCAGGCTATTGACTGGAATTCCGGGCGGTAGTCTATCCATCTCAGTTCAGGCAATAGATAATGCATTTCATGCGGGTTCTATTTGCATGGGAGGGAGTGGCAGCTGCGCTTCTATCGAGGTGAACTCATTATCAGCTTGTCATCGTGAAGCTGTTACGATAACATCTCCCCATGAAGTACTATGGTTTTCATTTGCCAATGGATTTGTCGGATCAGCCAGTGAATTCAATTTTCAGGCAAATCAATCCGATACAGTATTTTCTTATGATCCTCAATTAATCAGTTCAGGTTGCGATGCACTGAAGGCCTGGACAATTAAGATTAAAGATGATACGACTAAGACAGAGCTGGCAACGCGCTTTGCATGTGTTGGCGCTCAGTTGAGTTTTGAAGTAGAGCCTGGTTGGGATATTGTGAATTGGAAGAGTGATGTGAGGGGTAATTTGGGAACGACAGAAACTATACCGTATGTAGTATCAACAAACGATACGGTTTCTGTTACATTAAAAAATGTTGGAGGATGCACGATTCTTCGGAAGACAGCAGTTCGTATAAGTAGACCCGATTTGGTACTTGAAGCTGATCAGTATAAAATAGTAAAAGGGGGATCGGTAACATTGGGTGTCAACGGTGCTGATCGCTATGAATGGTCACCATCAACTTTTTTGAATCAGAATAATATTTCCAATCCAACAGCAACACCACCGGTTACTATTCAATATACAGTAACAGGTTATGATTCGATTAATTGTTCAAGTCAGGCTGTAGCTATTGTTACAGTTGAAGACAGCGGATTTGTGCCCACACTTTTTACTCCAAATGATGATGGCCAAAACGATGCATTAAAAATTTATGGATTGAGCTCTGCTAAAGATTTTACCTTTTTAATTTATAATCGGGAAGGAAGCTTGGTATTTAAAACATCTGACTTAACAGAAGCTGCGCAACATGGTTGGGATGGGTTAACAAACGGAACAAGACAACCCGGAGGAGTTTATTTTTGGAAAGTGAAAGGTAGTGTGCCAACAGGAAAGAGAGTATTGCTGAATGGAAAAGAATCAGGATCTATTGTCCTTATTCGTTAGCCGATGCAGGATATGAGAATATTTTTTGTCGGATGTTTGCTACTTTGTTCTGCAGGGAAAAGCTATGCCCAGTATTTTCAATTCAGTCAGTATAATTTTACACCTCAACGAATTAATCCGGCACAAGTAAGTACTTCCGATTATGCGACTGCCAGTTATGATTATCGCAATCAGGCGACAGGAAGTGATTTTAATTTAGCGAGTAACATCATCAATGTATCATACCCATTTTTGGCAAGCAATGGAACGCGATGGTCGGGTATTGGATTATCCTTGATGGATGATCGATCCGGTCAGGCTGGGATTTTCAAGACGAAAGAGATTTCGTTGTCGTATTCAATCACCGTTACATTGGCAAAAGGTCAAACGCTTTCCCTTGGTGTGAAGGGTTTGTATCAATCGAGCAAAATAAGTTTAGATGGTTTGTATACCGGATCACAGTATGTTGCCGATCGTGGATTTGATGAAACCATTTCGAACGGTGAGAACTTAAGTGGCGTGATTTATAATTACTTTACATTTAGTGCCGGATTGCATTGGCAACGCGTGGATAAGGAAGGTGATAAGATAGCATATTGGGGTATTTCATTTTTTGACTTCAATAAACCGGAAGATTCATATTTAACGTCAACCAGTCAACTCAATTCGACAGGAGTTATGTCTCTCGGTTTTCGTTTGTTACATCAGGGTGATATTAGTTTTCTTCCGGAAGTTTTGTACACCCGAAATTCAAACCGGAATGTATTCAATGTCGGGGGAATAACACGATATAAAATCAAACCGTATCCCAACCAAGTATCAGCGCATGTCGACTTGATCACGAAATATGTTGTTGGTCGATCCGGAATTATTGGATTGCAATTTCATCAGGAAAAATTCTCTATTGGGATTAGTTATGATTTTCCTGTGATTGTTACAAACGTGGCGAACACAGGTGCCTTTGAAGTGGGACTTGAATTTCGAAGACTGGTTCTGCCGAAAGGAAAGAAGGAACGTCAAGAACAACTTAAAAAACAGCAAGAGCAAGCCAGGAAGAAACCTGCTGTGAATAATCAGGTGAAGAATGTTGTTAAGAAACCGGTTCCAGCTACTGACTCATCGAAGGTAAAACCAAATCCTGTGAAAGAAGATTTGAGTTCGCGGTTAAAACAAAAGCAAGACTCGGTAGTTGCCAATGCAAATGCAGGCAATATTCAGCATGAAGCTTTAATCCTAGAGAAGGCTACTTTGCATTTTAACTTTGAGTTTAACAGCGCTGTTCTTGACGAAGCAGCTACAACTTACCTGAATGATTTAGCGAAAGCACTAGTTGATAACCCAGAACTGAAAATCAAACTCACAGGACACACAGATAATGTTGGTTCTGAAAAATTCAACTTAAAATTGTCCGCTTATCGAGCGCAAACTCTTAAGGATTATTTGATAGAAAGAGGTGTTGATGAAGAGCGAATTTCAGCCAATGGAAAGGGAATGAATGAACCGTTGAATAACAATCTAACACCAGAAGACCGCTCGAAGAACAGACGCGTTGAACTAACTATTCTTTATGAGAATTGATCCTGATCCTTTTTAAATTGCTTCCATTCTTCTTCGCTATTAATATTAAGTAAGGATCGTGTGTTTGGAACAGAAATGATGTTGGTATCTGCTTGCTTTAGAAAATCACGAGGGCTGATTTTTCCTGCACTGTAAAATTGTAACAATTCATCAGATGCCGATGGCTCCCAAATTGTAAAAAGTGGCTCTGGATTTTTTCCATCTGAATCGAAAAAACAGGTTGCCTTCTTAGATTCATTTCGGTGGGCGATGAGATACTCAATCGTAGTCTCATCAATCATGGGCATGTCAATCGGAACAGTAAGCCAGGCAACATCCTTGTTGAGTTTAAATGCGCTTACGATCCCGTTTAAAGGACTATCTATTCGAAATTGATCAGGAAGTGGATTAAGCGTTTCAGGAATATCATTCAATTTTTTACATGATGTAAAGACATGGTTGCAATATTTTCCCAAGAGATCAAAGAGATATTCGCGTTGGGGCTTTCCGTGATAATCGATGGAACCTTTATCAAAACCCATTCTTGAACTTTTTCCACCAGCCAGAATTAATCCAAAGAGAACAGGGGATAAGGAGTTTTGCTTAATGTTCTTCTCCATTGACAATTTCTTTTCCGCAGTGCGGGCACTTTATGGATTCTTTCGAACCGTTATTTTGAATGGCAGAGAAGAATCCGGAGGATAAAATACCAACGGGTAAGGCAAGTAGACCTACCCCGGCAATGGCAAATAGTCCTCCAAGAAATTTTCCGAGAGTTGTTATCGGTACCATATCACCATAGCCAACAGTGGTGAGCGTTGCAATTCCCCACCACATGGTTGCAGGTATGCTGCTGAATACTTCAGGTTGTGCGTCTCGCTCAGTATAAAACATAACAAACGAAATGATGACCAAAATAAACAGGATAAACAAGAAGCTTAAAAGGAGTTGTTCTTTCCTGTCGTTTAACACACGTTTAAAAATATTGAGAGCATGGAGGTAGCGTGTGATCTTAAACATCCGGAACAATGCCATCAATCTGAATATACGCAAGAAGCGAAGGTCAACAAAAAAGAATCCGATATAGAATGGCAGGAAGGCCAGTAAATCGATAATGGCCAATGGCGAGGCGAGGTACTTCACTCTTCCACTTATGGGATCTTTATATTTTGGATTTTCTACAATCGAATAAAGCCGGGCAATGTATTCGAGGGTGAAAAACAGTACCGAGAACTCTTCAAAGGTTTTAAAGAAATCTACATACTGCTGATCAATGTCTTTTACCGAATCCAATACGATGGCGAGGATGTTGAGAATGATGATGGTGATTAAAACAATCTCAAAAATCCGCTCAAGTACACCACCTTTTTCATTTGGCGTAAGGGTTAAATAAAGTCGTCTGCGAAGTGTCATAGATTATGCGCTGCGTTTAAAATCTTTTTTACCACCCGTTTTCTCCATTAATTTTATTTCTTCGACAACGATGTTATGAGACAACGCTTTGCACATGTCGTAGACAGTTAGTGCCGCCACTGAAGCAGCAGTAAGCGCTTCCATTTCTACACCGGTCTTACCTGTTACCGTAGCGATGGTATCAATAACAATCCTACCTTTTGAAACATGAATTTTGATCTTACAATCCTCCAAACCAAGCGGATGACAAAATGGGATAAGAGATGATGTTTGTTTAGCACCCATCACACCCGCAATTATTGCGGTTTGAAAGACAGGTCCTTTTTTGGTAATGAGTTCATTATCTTTAATCTGCCGAAGAATGGTTGGTCCAACGTTTACCGTTGCCTGGGCCTTGGCTGTTCGTTTGGTTATTTTTTTTTCAGATACATCTACCATTGTCGGGTTACCGGCTGGGTCGATGTGCGTAAATTTCTTTTTAGTCATGTACCTTGGCGTTAAACAAAGTTATAAATAAATCACATGGTAAGTGTAGAGGAGGCATCAGCAGTAGTGTTGGCATCTGTATTCAAATCGCGACCTGAAAAGGTTAGGGTTGAGGAAGCGGTAGGTAGGGTACTGGCCGAAAGAATTTTGGCAGACCGGGACTTTCCACCTTTTGATCGGGTGGCTATGGATGGAGTTGCTATTCAATATGCTTCCTGGAAATCCGGACGAAATGAATTCTTCATTGAGGCTGTTCAGGCTGCCGGTGAACCAAGAAAGGAGTTAATGAATGGAAACAATTGTCTTGAAGTGATGACTGGTGCTATGTTACCGGAGGGAACTGATGCCGTAATCCGATATGAAGATGTGAGAATTGAAAATGGCCTGGCAACAATTCAGGTTTCTGAGATTTCAATCAGACAAAATATTCATAAGCAGGCTCAAGATGCTAAGCATGATGAGGTGCTACTAGAGCCAGGTATTGTTTTATCTCCGGCAGAAATTGCATTACTGGCCTCGGTTGGAAAAAGCATAGTAGATGTTTTTTCATTGCCAAAGGCTGCAGTTGTTTCAAGTGGTGATGAATTGGTAGAAATAAGTTCAACGCCAGCGCCACATCAGATCAGGCGGTCCAATACCTATGCACTTCAGGCTGCTATGAGATCAGTAGGATGGGAGAGTGATTCATTTCACATGGCCGATGAAAAAGAAAGTATCATTCAATCCTTAAAGGAGCTTATAACGAAGAATGATGTCATCATTTTATCGGGCGGAGTATCAAAAGGAAAATTCGATTACATCCCTGATGCGCTTGAAGCGATAGGTGTAAGGAAACTTTTTTATCAGGTTAACCAACGACCTGGTAAACCTTTTTGGTTTGGTGTTTCAGAAAAGGGTAAAGTGGTTTTTGCTTTGCCCGGCAATCCGGTTTCAACCTACATGTGTTTTTATCGATACATCAAACCATGGTTGTTTAAAAGTCTTGGTATTGAAGTACAATCATTGCAAGCAATACTGGGGAGTGATTTTTCTTTCGCACCTAGTCTTACTTACTTCCTTCAGGTAGAGGTGAGATTGGAGAAAGGAAGATTGATTGCCTATCCGAATCAAGGCGGTGGCTCCGGGGATTTTGCCAATCTTAAAAATGTAACGGGCTTTTTAGAATTACCCGCAGATCGAATTGAGTTTAAAAAAGGAGAGGTGTTTGATTACATTCCGTTCCGAAGCGCAAGGTGATTTTGTATTGTGCCATCGTGAAGAATTTTGGTGATATGAAATTCAGGGAGTCTTAGCGGTAAATCCGCTCGACAACTGCATAAGATTAAGGTTTAGGTACTTTAGCTCTCTAAATCAAACAAGAGAAATGAAAGACTACCCTTTATCAGTATGGAGTCTAAGTCGTTGATTTTGAGATGTAAACGATTTCTTTTGGAAGATTATTAAAGACGCTTTTCTCCATTGTTTCCAGCTTTTCCATCAATTTCTAACGGATATTTATCAATCCTTATAACTTTGTGCGCACAAAATCGTCCCTATGCTATTGGATTTTGAAAAGCCTATCGCTGAATTAGAAGCGAAACTAGATGATATGAAGCACTTGGCCAGCGACAGCGATAAAGAAGTAAAAGCAGCGGTTAAGGCTTTGGAGAAGAAAATTCACGAACTCAAGAAAGAGACGTTTGATAATCTTACCGGCTGGCAACGCGTTCAACTTTCCCGCCATCCTGAGCGCCCATATACCTTAGATTACATTTACGAAATCACTTCTGATTTTATTGAACTCCATGGTGATCGTACTGTGGCAGATGATAAAGCAATGATTGGTGGTTTGGGTACTATCGATGGCCAAACGTTTATGCTTATCGGTCAACAGAAAGGACGCAATACCAAACAGCGGCAGATGCGCAATTTTGGAATGGCGAATCCGGAAGGTTATCGCAAGGCACTGCGTCTTATGAAGATGGCTGAAAAATTTAACAAACCTATTGTTACCATTATCGATACGCCTGGTGCATTCCCTGGATTGGAGGCAGAAGAGCGTGGACAAGGCGAGGCTATTGCACGGAACCTGAAAGAGATGTTCATGTTGAAAGTTCCGGTTATCTGCATTGTAATTGGTGAAGGCGCTTCTGGTGGTGCGTTGGGTATTGCTATTGGCGATCAGGTATTGATGTTGGAGAATACGTGGTACTCTGTTATTTCTCCTGAATCATGTTCTTCTATTTTATGGAGAAGTTGGGACTACAAAGAACAAGCGGCTGAAGTGTTGAAGCTCACAGCAAAAGATATGTTATCGTTAAAATTGATTGACGGTATTGTGAAAGAACCACTCGGTGGAGCCCATACTGATGTGAAGTGGATGGCAAGTGAAATCAAGAAAACGATTCTGGAGAAAACAGCTGAGTTATTAAAGTTGACACCTGCTCAACGCATCGAACAACGTATTGAAAAGTTCTGCGCAATGGGTGTAGTGAAAGAATGATAATGGAAAAACGGTGTTGACACTTGATTATAAATTAAAAACCGCTTAACTGCGGTTTTTTTTATTCGCACTAAACTCGAAACTTTAAACTTGAAACTAACCTGATGAAACTTCACATTATCAATACCGGATATTTCAAACTCGATGGTGGTGCTATGTTTGGCGTTGTTCCAAAATCGATTTGGCAAAAGTCAAATCCGGCAGATGAAAACAATTTATGCAATTGGGCCATGCGCTGCTTGTTAATTGAAGATGGAAACAAGTTAATTCTTGTTGATAATGGTATCGGTAATAAACAAGGTGAAAAATTTCTAAGTCATTATTACCTCAATGGAAATGACAGTCTGAAAAAGTCGTTAAATACAGCAGGGTTTTCAGAAAATGATGTTACCGATATGTTTTTAACGCATCTTCATTTCGATCATTGTGGTGGAGGTGTTAAGATGGAGAATGAAAAAACTGCGCTTACCTTTAAAAACGCTACCTATTGGTCGAATGAAGATCATTGGCAATGGGCAACACAGCCGAACGCGCGCGAGAAGGCCAGCTTTTTAAACGAGAATATTTTACCAATGCAAGAAAGTGGTCAATTGAAATTTGCAAATGCAGCAACACCCTCTCCGTTTCCACAGTTTGATATTTTCTATGCATCCGGGCATACTGATAAAATGATGGTGCCGAAGATTAAGTATAAGAAAAGAGTAATTTGTTTTATGGCCGATCTTCTTCCTTCCGTTGGGCATATTCCACTTCCATATATAATGGGATATGATACGCGTCCGTTGATCACGCTTCAGGAGAAAGAACAATTTCTAAATGAAGCTGCAGATAATGGATACATCCTTTTTTTAGAACATGATTCGCAAAATGAATGTTGTACCGTAAAACGAACCGAGAAAGGCATTCGATTAGATCACGCTTTTAGTATTAGTGAAATTTTATAGGAGAATATTTTAACTACCGTTACACATACTTTGTGTCTTCTTTGTGCCTTCGAGTCTTTGTGGCAAAAGTGGAATTCAGCCACCAAGACGCAAAGTCACTAAGGTTCACGAAGAAGACGAAATGATTTGCATGAAATCAGACTTTAACAGAATATAAAATGAAAATTGGTTTAGTATTATCCGGAGGAGGAGCAAGAGGTATTTCACACATCGGTGTAATAAAAGCATTACAAGAACTGGATGTAAAAATTGATTGTATTGCCGGAACAAGTGCAGGATCGATTGTCGGTTCGCTTTATGCCTATGGACTTGAACCCGATAAAATTCTTGAAATCATTTTAACATCTGGTTTCTTCAAATCTTTGCGCCCGGCCTGGACATGGACCGGACTTCTTAGCCTGGATGGACTTCGGGATATATTATTGAAACATATGCCGGAAAATAATTTCGAGTCATTGAAGAAACCAATGATCGTAGCAGCAACTGATATTAAAAGAGGAAAATCAGAATATTTCTCATCGGGTGAATTGGTTCCAACCATATTGGCTTCAAGCTGTGTACCTGCTGTTTTTAATCCCATCCAGTTTAAAGGTAATCTATATGTAGACGGAGGTATCCTGGATAACCTGCCATCACAAATCATTCGTCAGCAATGCGATTTTTTAATTGGTTCAAATTGCAACTACATCAGTGAAGATTTTGATGTTAAAAATTTCAGATCGGTTATCGAACGAAGTTTAATGATGGCTATTGATGCCAACACAGGGAATAATAAAAAGTTATGCGATGTATTGATCGATCCACCACTCGTTGGAAAAGTAAGTGGCTTTGATGTAAGCAAAGCAAAAGATCTATTTGAAATAGGGTATCAGTTTACGAAACAGAATTTTAAGGCAGATGATTTTAAAGTAAAGATCCGATAGTCTTGAATCATCATCGCCGAATCAACGAATAAAACTCATTAACGAATTAACCTATGAGCACATTGAGTTTCAAAGAGCAAATTCTTCAGGGTATTCCAAACGAACTGCCTCATATAAAGTCGTATGATTCATCTATTAGTCATGCACCAAAGCGTAAGGATATTTTATCGACCGATGAAAAAAAATTGGCGTTGCGAAATGCGCTACGTTATTTTCATCCGAAACATCATGAAGTTCTTGCGCCAGAATTTTATGATGAACTCAATACCTATGGACGAATCTATATGTATCGCTTTCGTCCGGATTATGAAATGTTTGCGAGGCCAATAGAAGAATATCCATCACAATGTCAGCAAGCGGCTGCCATCATGCTCATGATACAGAATAATCTCGATCCCGCTGTGGCGCAACATCCACACGAGTTGATTACATATGGAGGAAATGGGTCGGTATTTCAGAACTGGGCGCAATATCTTCTTACGATGCAATACTTATCTCGCATAACGGAAGAACAAACACTGCATATGTATTCAGGCCATCCGATGGGTTTGTTTCCATCATCAAAAGAAGCACCTCGTGTTGTTGTTACGAATGGCATGATGATACCGAATTATTCCAAACAAGATGACTGGGAGAAATACAATGCACTTGGCGTTACTCAATATGGACAAATGACCGCTGGTTCTTATATGTATATCGGACCACAAGGAATTGTGCATGGAACTGCGATAACAGTTTTAAATGCAGGACGAAAAATCAGCAAAGCAGGTGAGGGGCTTTCCGGGAAACTTTTTGTTACCTCAGGACTTGGTGGTATGAGTGGTGCTCAACCCAAAGCAGGAAATATTGCCGGATGCATTACCGTTGCTGCCGAAATCAATCCGAAGGCAGCGTACAAACGATTTGATCAAGGTTGGGTAGATCAAATCATAAGCGACATCAATGTATTAGTTGATCGAATAAAAAAAGCCAAGGCAAATAAAGAAGTAGTCTCAATCGCTTTTGTAGGCAACATTGTAGATGTATGGGAGAAATTGGATGAAGAGAAAATTCTGGTTGATCTTGGTTCCGATCAAACCTCACTTCATAATCCGTGGGCAGGAGGATATTATCCGGTGGGATTAAGTCTTGAGGAATCAAATACGTTGATGACAAATGACCCTGATAAATTTAAAGCGGAAGTATACCGTTCGTTGAAACGTCACGTCACAGCAATTAATAAACACGCCGTTAGAGGTACTTACTTCTTTGATTACGGAAATGCTTTTCTGTTGGAAGCTTCACGTGCTGGCGCAGATGTCATGGCCATAGATGGAATTAATTTCAAATACCCTTCCTATGTTCAGGATATCATGGGACCTATGTGTTTTGATTTTGGATTTGGTCCTTTTCGTTGGGTGTGTACTTCAGGCAAAGATTCGGACTTAGATTACACAGATCATCTCGCCAAAGATGTTCTCGAAGAAATTTCGAAACATGCGCCACTTGAAATTCAATCACAACTGAACGATAACATTCAATGGATCAAACAAGCAAAGAGCAATCGTCTTGTTGTAGGTTCAAAAGCAAGGATATTATATGCTGATGCGGAAGGACGAATGAAAATTGCGCAAGCATTTAACAATGCTGTTGGTAATGGAAAGATTGGACCGATCGTATTAGGTCGTGATCATCATGATGTTTCAGGTACAGATAGTCCTTATAGAGAGACTTCTAATATTTATGATGGCTCACGATTTACTGCAGACATGGCAATTCATAATGTTATTGGTGATTCATTTCGTGGAGCTACCTGGGTTTCCATTCACAATGGTGGAGGTGTAGGTTGGGGAGAGGTAATAAATGGTGGTTTTGGAATGTTGCTTGATGGAAGCGTGGATGCAGATCGAAAACTAAAAAGTATGCTTCACTTTGATGTGAATAATGGAATTGCACGAAGAGCCTGGGCCCGAAACGATAATGCTTTATCGGCCATTAAACGTGAAATGGATTTAACAAAAGACATGAGTGTTACGTTACCTAATCCAGTAAACGATTCAATTTTGGATCGATTATAACTTAAAAATCAAAGAAAGCACTTAATCCACAGCCCTGATCTATACTAAAGAATTTTCGGCTTCGTTTTTGATTAAGTGATTTCCAAACAAAACTCAATATTATGAATCCATTAAAAAAAGTAATGCTGGTGGCTTTGCTTATCGCCATTGGTTCTGGAGCATTTGCGCAGGCACAATTCTCTGTCGGTCTTAAGGGTGGACTCAATTTTGCGAACCTTGACGTTAAAAGTATTAGTAATACCTATGACAACAGAACGGGTTATCATGCTGGTGCCTTTGCCTTACTGAAATTTGCGAATATAGGTATTCAACCGGAGTTGATTTTTTCTCAACAAGGATCAACGGTTAAGGTTAATGGCAACGATGTGAAATCAAATTTTAGTTACATGAACATTCCAATCATGGTAAAACTGTATACTGTAGCTGGAATTAATTTGCAGGTTGGTCCTCAATTTGGTTTTTTAATGAACGATCCTGTAGTGGTAAACAATAACGAAGAGATCGAAGGTGCAGTAAAAAAATCAGATATCAGTATAGGAATGGGTGTAGGTTGGGATTTACCTTTTGGTTTAACAATCGATGGACGTTATAACCTCGGTCTTCAAAACGTAAGTGATGATTCTTCGTTCGATATTAAGAATCAGGTGTTTCAAGTTTCAGTTGGATTTAAGCTGATAAAGCTGGGCGGTAAATAAATTTAAATAGCGAAAATAAAAAGCGCTTCGGATGAATTGTCCGAAGCGCTTTTTATTTAAATGATATTGCTAATAATCAGTAACGAGTTCGAATTGTTCTTTGGCAGAGTCAATCACTTTTCCATCTTCACATTTAAGCACACGACACGGAAATTTTTTTATGAGTCCGTAGCTGTGGGTTGCCATTAAAACAGCGGTACCACTTTTATTGATTTGTTGAAAAATCCGCATGATGCCATGCGATACTTCCGGATCAAGATTACCAGTAGGTTCATCTGCTAATAATATTTGAGGTTCGTTGAGCAAAGCACGTGCAATTACAACACGTTGTTGCTCGCCTCCGGAAAGTTGATGAGGCATTTTCTTTTCTACAGAACCAAGACCTACCTGCATCAATACATCGCTTAAGCGTGCCCGCATTTTCCCATTGTCGCTCCATCCTGTTGCCCTCATTACAAACATCAGGTTTTCATCAACTGATCGATCAGGAAAAAGTTGGAAGTCCTGAAAGATAATGCCGAGCTTCCTGCGTAGTAACGGAACTTCTGAATTTTTTATTCCCCGAATATTAAATCCTGAAACTTGAATATCGCCAAGACGCAAAGCCAAGTCGGCATAAAGTGTTTTCAGCAAAGAAGATTTTCCTGAACCCGTACGTCCAACAAGGTAAACGAATTCACCTTTCTCAATGTCAAAGGAAATATCACCCAGCACCGTATTATGGTCCTGGAAAATACTAGCCTCTTTTACACGAACGATAGGATCAGTGGAGAACATTTCGGAGTTATTAATAGTCATGATGATTAATCGTTATGTGAGCGAACTCACTAGTAACGTTTAACCATTCACCTTCTTGTAATCAGCTAAGAATTTTGCAAGACCACTGTCGGTCAGTGGATGATTTAACAGACCAGTGATTACATTCAAAGGACATGTAGCAACGTCAGCTCCGATTTCAGCGCATTGAATTAAATGAACTGTGTTACGAACTGAGGCAGCAAGAATTTCTGTATCAAATCCGTAGTTGTCATAGATCAAACGGATTTGAGCGATGAGGTCCATACCTTCTAACCCAATATCATCTAAGCGACCAATGAATGGCGACATGTAACTTGCTCCGGCTTTCGCAGCCAACAATGCCTGACCGGCTGAGAATATCAATGTACAGTTAGTGCGGATACCTTCGCTACTGAATTTCTTCAATGCCTTTACGCCATCTTTAATCATCGGAATTTTCACGACAATCTTATCATCGATTTTAGCAAGCTCGTAGCCTTCGCGGATCATACCTTCAAAATCGGTTGCGATCACTTCGGCACTCACATTATTATCAACAATGTTACAGATGGCTTTGTAATGAGCCTTTATATTCTCGGCACCCTTAATACCTTCTTTTGCCATTAGAGAGGGATTGGTCGTTACGCCATCCAATACTCCTAAGTCGTAAGCTTCCTTAATTTCATTCAGGTTTCCGGTGTCGATAAAGAATTTCATTGATTTATTCGGTTTGGTTATAAAATTTTCTGGGCGAAGTTAAGCATCATTTGCAGAAGTGCATAAAATTTAGTTGCCTGTTACCAGTTTCCGGTTTACCGGTAACCGGAAGCTGGTAACCATTCTGCTAATTTCTTGGTAAGCACCATTACGTTAAGCGCTAAATACTTATCCTAATCAACTGCTCATGACTGTCAATCCAAAAACTGCCAGTATATTTGCGCCCTTGTTCTAAAATTAAATTTACTATGGCGCTTCAGTGTGGAATTGTTGGACTCCCCAACGTTGGAAAATCAACCCTTTTTAATTCAATTTCAAATAACAAGGCCGAAGCGGCCAATTTCCCATTTTGTACTATTGAGCCGAATGTTGGGGTAATTACAGTGCCCGATCCGCGGTTGAAAGTATTAGAAGCGTTGGTTAATCCGCAGCGTGTGTTACCTACTACAATCGAGTTTGTGGACATTGCCGGATTGGTAAAAGGCGCCAGCAAAGGAGAAGGATTAGGTAATCAGTTTTTGGCCAACATTCGTGAAGTAAATGCCATTGTTATGTTATTCGCTGTTTTGATAACGATAACATTGTCCATGTTGATGGGCGTGTAAATCCGGTTGCTGATAAAGAGATTATTGACACCGAACTTCAATTGAGAGACCTTGATTCAGTTGAAAAGAAATTAAGCAAAGTAGAACGTGCAGCTAAAAGTGGAGATGTTAAAGCGAAGAAGGAAGTAGCTGTTCTTCAACGATATAAAGAGGCATTATTAGCGGGGAAAAGTGCCCGTACGGTTCAGGCAGATGAAGAAGAAAAGATGGCTGTGGCCGATCTTCAATTGTTAACCGCTAAACCCGTTATCTACATTGCCAACGTAGATGAAGCGTCCATTCATACGGGTAATAAATATGTGGATGCACTCAAGGAATTGGTAAAGAATGAAAATGCCGAGGTGGTAATGATCAGTGCAGCCATTGAAGCTCAGATTGCAGAGTTGGAAAGCATGGAAGACAGACAAGTGTTTCTTCAAGAATATGGTTTGGAAGAGTCTGGGTTGAACAAACTGTTAAGAGCATCTTACCATCTGCTTGATTTGATTACCTATTTCACGGCAGGTGAGAAGGAAGTTCGGGCCTGGCCAATCGTTAAAGGTTGGACTGCTCCTCAGGCTGCCGGAGTTATTCACACCGACTTTGAAAAAGGATTTATCCGTGCTGAAGTAATTAAGCTATCTGATTATCAACAATATAAGACTGAACAGGCTTGTAAAGAAGCCGGAAAGATGGCCGTTGAAGGAAAAGCATATATAGTAGAAGATGGAGATATTATGCATTTCAGATTTAATGTGTAAAGATTCCCCACAAAGTGTAGAAGTTTATTTTTTTTTCTTAGTTTTATAAACTGCTCATATTCAACAATAAGCGGGCTTTTTGTTTTGGTATAGTTTAACCCTCATTAAATTTTTTTGGGTTTTGAGAACAAGAATAATTTTTTCACTGAAGAACCGGGGTGCCTACGTTCCTTTTCATCATCAATACCTATTGGCTCAGGTCATTAGAGGCTTGCTTGTGTTCGGTCCCGACAAACGTTATCTCGATTTTACTGAGTATAACTTTTCCGGTCTTAAAGGCCAGACAAAAATTAGCCGTAAAGGACTTCATTATTTTTCTTCGAAAGTAACACTGGTATTTGCCTGTACAGATAAAACATTTCTGGATTACTTCTTGGCCAGGCTCTTTGAATTAAAGGAGGTAATGGTAGGTAATCTAAACTTACAACCAGAAAGTTTTGAGACGGAAGAGCTATCACAAATTGGAGATGAGAGTCGCTTCCTTTGTATTTCACCTATTGTAGTAATTCGTGCAGCTTTTAATGATGAAAGCTGTAAGAAATTTGTACCACCTGAAAACGATGAGTTTTCTGATTTGCTTTATGAGTCCACCATATCAAGAATGGAGGCAACAGGTAGGTACACAGCCGAACAAATTACTTCTTTTTATAAATTTCAA
Source organism: Chryseolinea sp. (assembly GCA_031388805.1). GTDB lineage: Bacteria > Bacteroidota > Bacteroidia > Cytophagales > Cyclobacteriaceae > Chryseolinea. The sequence continues at coordinate 22,665 of JANMRZ010000016.1, read as the reverse complement.
TTGCTTGCCGATCACGATTACATACAACGGATTCAGGCATCGCATAAAAAGTTTGCTCGGATTTATCCGTTATACGATCACGATGTAAAATTTGAAGTACGGGGTTACACCTTTCCGTTTACACTCTATGCTGCCAAAGAGGTACAGCAATTTGTATACGAGAATGGTCTAGGTTATTTCACCCACAAAGGATTTGGAATGTTGGATGTAGCCAACAATGATTCTATTCAGCGTGCAACGGAGCACGAAATGGTTTACGCCTAACGACTACTGTTCTCAAGTCGTATATAGCCTACAAGCAAATCAGCATTTGGTCGCAAGGCTCTATAATAAACAAAGACTTCATAGAAATTTTCAGTCTGATAGTTGGTGCCTTCAAAATAGTATGGCGGTACTGAAGCAGACTTGGTTACATATTGATAATCGTATAATCCTTGTTTTAAAAGGATACGTGCCGTGTAGCTTGCAATGGCTGAATCATATCTCATTTTACTTTCCTGATTCATGTTCCAGGCGTTAAAAGCCCCCGTAACAAAAACATCGGTATTCCTCAGTTGAGGTGATGATAGGGAGAAATTCACGTAAGCATAATTTGTATAGGGTAATTGCCTGTAGTCGTAATTGTCAATCGAGTACCCACCATTTTGATCGAGGTAAATAGCATATGGAAATCCATTCCGGCTTTTATCGCGATCAATGTATACTTCGAATGGCTTCACAGCTTTATTAACACGAGCTACATACCTACCTGGATAGTTGAGCGATCGCAAGTCAAAAAAACGAAACTCATTTCCAGCTTTGAACATATTGGCATCGTCAAAGTATCGGTAGTCTAATTCTTTTTCGATATCATGAACAAAAGTAGGATGCATGTTTACAGCCATGTTATCCCATCGCTGATTTTGACGCATGTTAACATGAACATCAAGCATGGGATTAGGTATATAGAGATTACTGTGGTTAATGGTAAAATTGATTTGCTGATTTAAATCGGCCATGTTACTCGGGCCTATCAAATTCGAATCTCTTTTGAAACTCACTTTCGTTTCATACACCATAAATCGTCTGCTTAGAACGATGTCATCCCGATCACCGCTTCTATAAACCACCAAAACATAGTTACCCGAAAGTTTTACGGCTGGAAGGTTAAACCAATAGTGGCCGTATGGAATATGGGTATCGATTGATGTTTCATAGTTATTGATAGGAAACTCATTGTATTCTGTCATATAGTCCAGATCTTGTAATCCTGACTTCGTCCAATCAAAATTGCAGTGCTCGATTCGGGCCAGGTAGGTATCCCGATCGCTTCTCAGGTCGTCAAACGCCAGCATTAAATTCCATTGACCAAAAGAGGTTACGGCCGGCTGCATGGGGTTGCCAGTTGGATATAATTGCACAGTTCTGATTTGAGGCTCATATGTGCGATCAATCAGCTGCAATGTTTTTGGATTGCCTTCTGAATTAGTTGAACTTTGTGTGAGCGGAACGCAAGCGGCTGTCAACACCAGAACGAGAATAAAATACGTGTACTTCATAGTGCGTTAAAGATAGAAACCATTTCCAACCTTTGTATTCAACCGCGTGTCTAAAATGCAAAACGGCCGTACAATCGGGTTCATGCTCAACGAAACAGAGCTAATAGAAGGATGCATTAAGAATAACAGAACTGCTCAGCAGGCTCTCTATAACTCCTATTGCCGAAAAATGATGGTAGTTTGTTTGCGTTATACCAAAGGAATTGACGAAGCTGAAGATATTTTACAAGAGGGATTTGTAAAGGTATTTCATGCCATCAAAGGTTTTAGACAAGAGGCGAAGCTTGAAACCTGGATTACCCGAATCATGGTAAATACGGCCTTGAACGCACAGCGAAAGAAAATGTACTTATATCCCATGGTCGATGTGGAAGACCTTCATTTGCCGGAACAGGAAGTCAGTCTTTCGGGAATTCATTTCAAACAGTTATTGGAACTCATCCAGTCTCTTCCGCAAGGATGTCAGATCGTTTTCAACATGTTTGCTATTGAAGGATACAGTCATAAAGAAATTGCTGAGTTGCTCGGCATTTCAGAGGGAACCTCAAAATCACAATTCGCACGGGCGAAGAGTTTATTGCAACAAAAATTATTGAAAGAGTCAACGTATTACGAACGCTATGGAGAGGGGAGAATTTAATGATTTAATGAAGGACGCCTTTAAGGATGCGGAAGCCACGCCATCTGAAAATGTTTGGACGAACATTGAGTTGGAGTTGGAGAAAGAAGAAGGCGGTGCCATTCGAAGAAGATTGCTCTACTACAAAATGGTAGCGGCAGCTTCCGTCATTTTTGCATTGAGTGTCGGTGCGGCTTCGCTCTTTGTTCTGGATTCATCATCGAAGTTTCAAGAACAACAAGCACTGCTGAACGAATCGTCTGTTAAGAGTAGTAATGAAAACCCAAAACAACCATCGGCAACAAACAAAGAAGTTGATTCTGAAAATGGTGCTGTTGGAAAAGCTTCAGATGAGCACATTGGTGCATTAAAAAATGACGAAGGGAATAATGCATCGGCAAAAGGTATTGATGAATTGAATACGCAAAAGACAGATAATTCATTGTTATCAAAAACATCACGATTGACAGAACGGGAAGTTTTGGATAAAGATAATCCAGTTCCTCCCAATGCGTTATCTAAAAAGGGAAGCAATGGTGTATCGAATAGTATCGCAAAAAATAATGAACTCGCAGAGGGTGAGGATGAATTGAACAACAAGCGAAAGGTAGTTGATAACTCGTCTTTATCTGTAACATCAGGCCTGGTAACAACTCAAGTTTCTGACGAGAGTAAAGTAAATCCTGTGGCTGCAAATACATTACCTGTAAAAGAAAGTAATGGGATGTCGGGTAGTGTCACAATGGGTAATGAATTGGCGAAGCATGATGATCAACTGAACAATCAAAGCAAAGTAACAGGTCATTCATCTTTACCAGTAACATCAGGTTTAGCAGGAATGCAAGCTTCTTCGAATAGCAATTTGAATTCAGTAGCTGCAAATATGTTACCTCAGGAAAATGCTCAGTTAAGAAATCAACAACTTCAGAGAGCCATTGATGGTGATCCCATGGCGCTTCAATCCAATTCAATTCAAACCGCTTCGGTCTCAGCTCTTCCGCGAAAGATGAAGCCAACGATTATCAAACCAGAAGATGCTGAAGTGAAGCCAGATGCTGGAGCACTTTTGCTTGCCAAGCTTGCTGAGAGAGAACAAGCTATTCAAGCAGAAGAAAATAAAAATAAACAAGTGGATAGGTCTGAACGCTTGTGGACTTCAGTGGGAATTGCTGCTGGTAGTTTCAGTGCGGTGAACTCAAGTGTTTCACCAACGGCAATGGCCAATGCAGCGGCCGATGCCACTACGTTTAATCAAAATACCTCGACAGCGAATCAACAATCAAAAGCATCAGGTTCAACCTATTCTGTTGGAATAAATATAGGTACGAAAGTAGCGAAGCGATGGATTGTACAGGGTGGATTAAATTACATGACGCAAGGTTCAGACTATACAGCTAATTCGGTTGTGGCTTCTGCAGATTATAAGAATTTTGAAATTGCCTCATTAAATAATAATAGCGGAGTAGCGCGCGATCAGGCTTCTTCACAAGTAGTTTCAACGGCTTCGTACCAGGTGAACAATACACTTCAATACATAAACGTTCCGCTTCAGGCAGGCTACATTATCATCAATAGAAAGGTAAGTGTTCAGGTAAATACAGGTATATCGACTGACTTGTTTCTCCAGAATACATTAACTCCTGAGGATGGTGGGTTGGAAAAAACAACGCAGGGAAGCGGATCAGAGTCTCCTTACAGAACCGTAAACTTTAGTGGCTTGGTCGGAACAGAGATCAGTTACAAAATGGGAAAACATTATCGCCTGGCCTTAAATCCGGGAGTACGATATCCGTTCAGTTCTATTTATAAATCGGATGTAGGAGTGTCAGCTTCACCCTTAACTTTTGATGTTGGGCTTCGGTTCCGATATATATTTCATTGAGGCAGGACTTCAACACAAAAGAATCTTCGAAAAAATAACCCGTTTCTATAATGAAGGCTTCCGTTCGTAATTTTCAAAAAAGAATGTACATCTACGTGTATGCACTTTTCTTCCTGGCATTACTGTTAGGAGCAAGTATCTTGTTAGAGTCTTTATAACCGGTTTTAAATCAGGCAAGTGAATCTATCTCAACCGCCAAAGCTTCCCACTTTGTGGTAACATCTTGCAATTCTTTGACGATTTTCTTCTGATCGAATTGAATTTTTTTAAGCTTCTCGAAATCACCAAAAACTTCTGGCTTCGTCATTTCTATTTCGTTACCGGATTTTTGTGATTCAAGTTTGGCGAGTTGATCTTCTATCTTCTTTAATTCCTTCTCCAACGATTTTAACTTAGAATCATTTGTAGGTAATGCCAATGCTGGTGCAGGTTCCTGAACTTTCTTTACTGGTTTAGGTGGTTCTACTTTTACATTAAGGCCATTGGCTTCATTTTTCTTGCGCCAGTATTCGTACTCCTCGAAGGTACCTGGATATTCTTTGATCTGTTTGTCTTCAATGTACCAGATCTTATTTGCAATCTGCGTTACAAAGTGACGGTTGTGAGATACTACAATGAAGCTACCAGCATATTGTTGCAATGCTTGTATCAGAATGTTTTCTGAAATAAAGTCCAAGTGGTTGGTAGGTTCATCCAGTAACAAAAAGTTTGCTTCTGATATCAGGGTCTTTGCCAATGCCACACGTGACTTCTCTCCTCCCGATAAGACTTTGATTTTCTTAAAGGCCTCTTCATCCGAAAATAAAAAGCAACCCAGCACATTTCGAAGCTCTTGCTCTGTTTTACCAGAACCTGCTTGCTTCATTTCCTCCAATATTTCATTATCAACGTGAAGGGATTCTAATTGATGCTGTGCATAAAAGGCATCGATTACATTATAGCCCAGTGTGCGTTCACCCTGAATAGTTTCTGTTCCCGCGATGATCCGAAGTAAGGTAGACTTACCTTTTCCATTCGCACCAATCAACGCGATTTTATCTCCGCGTTCTAAGTTGATGGACGTATGTTTTAGAATTTCAAGATCACCATACGATTTCGAAACGTCTTTCAGACTGATAATGTAACGCCCTGGTTGTTGCTTGAAATTAAATCGGAAGTTCACAGCGGCAGTATCATCCACTACTTCTTCAATCATATCCAAACGCCCTAGTGCTTTTACGCGGGATTGTACAAGTTTACTTTTGGAAGCTGTGGCACGGAAGCGTTCAATAAACCGTTCAGTCTGTTTTATCTTTGCTTGTTGGTTTTCGTACGCGCCATTCTGGATCTCCATGCGCACCTCTTTCTCTTGTTGATAGAAAGAATAATTTCCTTCGTACGATATGAGTTGCCCTTGTGTAACCTCCACAACTTTTGTAATGACATTATCTAAAAAAATCCGATCGTGAGAAACGATAATGAAAGCGCCATCATAATTGCGTAGATAATTCTCGATCCATTCAATAGAAGGAAGGTCCAAGTGATTGGTAGGCTCATCCATCATCAGCAAGGATGGCTTTTCCAGAAGAAGTTTGGCCAACATTACGCGCATGCGCCATCCTCCTGAAAAGGTTTTAAGTGGACGATGCAGATCTTCCGTTTTAAACCCAATACCTTCTAAAATCTCCTCCGCTTTCGACTGAACGGTATAACCATCCATGTGCTCATATTTCTCCTGAAGCTTTGTAAGCTTATCAACTAATTCGTCAGAATACTCGGTTTCGAGTTTGTGAATAACCGCTTCCATTTGGCGCTCAATGTCCACCACCTCTTTAAAGGCGGTCATGGCTACCTCTAATATAGTGTCCTCAGTTTGAAATGAGAGCAAATCCTGATTCAGGAACCCAAGAGAACACTCGTTGCTCATGCTTATTGAGCCACCATCGATCTTATACTCTCCGTTAATAATTTTCAGTAAAGTCGATTTACCCCTGCCATTCAGTCCGATAAGCCCTATTTTATCCTTGGGTTTGATAAACATATTGGCATTTTCGTACAAAGCACGGCCTCCAATGAAGTAAGAGAGATTGGTAATCGAAATCATGCGGCAAAATTACGAAGGAAAAGCAGATTTCAGGGAAATAGTTGAGCCGCCTATAAAAATGATATGTAATGTAAAACCAAAAGGATTTAATTTTAGGTAAAGCGTAAATCAACCCCAAATGAAAAGACTTAGAATTCTTCCAATCATCCTGCTTGTCCTTGCATTAGGATGCAGCAACTCAAATACTACTGATACCAGTACTACCGCTTCAACATCCGACACAGAAGGAGGTTCAGCGGCATTGACTGAATATTATAAAACACTTCCGTTGGATAAGATTAAACTTCCTGCCGGATTTACTATTGATGTCTTTGCTGAAGTAGAAAACGCCCGATCGATGGTCATGAGTCCATCTGGTATTTTATATGTGGGCAATAGTAATAAAGACAAAGTGTATGCTGTAAAGGATGTTGATGGCGATTTTAAAGCTGATAAGAAATGGGTGATTGCATCGGGCCTAAACATGCCGACTGGTGTGGCCTTTAAAGATGGGGACTTGTATGTATCCGCAGTAAGTCGCATTTTAAAGTATCCGGGTATTGAATCAAAATTGAATGCTCCTCCAACACCTATTGTAATTAATGAGGACTATCCAACAGAAACTCATCACGGATGGAAATACATTGCCTTTGGTCCTGATGGAAAATTATATGTACCCGTGGGTGCACCTTGCAATATTTGTGAACCAAAGGATGAAATTTATGCGAGCATCACGCGCATTAATGCCGATGGAAGTGGGCGTGAAATATTTGCTAAAGGTATTCGCAATACAGTAGGTTTTACCTGGCATCCAGAGACCAAAGCCATTTGGTTTACAGACAATGGCCGTGATTCTATGGAAGGTGAAGATTTACCATCCTGTGAACTAAACACAGCAGCAAAAGCAGGAATGCATTTCGGATATCCGTATTGCCATGAAGGTTCTGTTAAAGATCCGGAGTTTGGGGACAAGCATCCCTGTTCTGATTTTGAAAAGCCAGCAGATAAGTTAGGTGCTCACGTGGCGCCACTAGGATTAAAGTTTTACACAGGCTCAATGTTTCCGGCATCATACAAAAATCAAATTTTTATTGCCGAGCACGGTTCATGGGACCGCAAACCTAAGAGTGGTTATAATGTAACACTCGTAAAACTAAATGGTAATAGTGTTTTAGGTCATGAAGTGTTTGCTTCAGGCTGGTTAGACGATGCAACACAAAAAGTATGGGGCCGTCCGGTTGATGTATTGGTTTTAAAGGATGGATCGATGTTGGTATCAGACGATCAGGCAAATGTGATTTATAGAATCTCGTACAAAGGCTAATCTTTACAAATATGGTAAGGCACTTCAAAACTTTAGTTCTAGTTGTTTGTGGTTTGATGATTACGCAAATTAGTGGGGCACAAACCAGTGCTCCTGATTTGGTCGTTGTTAAAAAAGTTGACTATTCACCGATAAAGAATCAGGCAAACTCTGGAACGTGTTGGAGTTTTTCTGCCACATCGTTAGTAGAATCACAAACGCTGAAAGGTGGTTTTGGTGATATCGATATCTCCGAAATGTTTACTGTGCGCAATACCTATCTGGATAAGGCAAGGAATTATATTCTTCGTCAGGGTTCTGCACAATTTGGTCCTGGTGGATTAGGCCATGATGTTATTCATACCATTGCTACCTATGGTGCTGTTCCGGAAAGTGTTTATTCCGGATTGACGTTGGGAGCAAAATCTCATAATCATTCTAAAATGGATTCGGAACTAAAATCCTATCTGGATAGTCTTCTTCAAAGACGTCCACTTCCAAATGATTGGATGAAAGGATTTCAAGCGATAATGGATTATCATTTAGGTAAAGCACCGGAAACGTTTACCTATAAGGAAAAACAATATACACCGATATCATTCGCGAAAGAGGTGCTTCATTTTAACGCGGGTGATTATGTGAATGTAACATCATATACACATCATCCATTTTATGCTCCCTTCATTTTAGAAGCGCCTGATAATTTTCTGAATGGATCATTTTACAATCTTCCGGTAGACGAAATGATCAAGTTAACAGAACGCGCGTTAGAGCTTGGCTATTCCTTGATGTGGGATGCTGATGTTAGCAATCCCTACTTCAATCAAAATGAAGGATATGCTATTCAGCGAAAGGCAATGGAAAGATCAAATATCATTAACCCAGATGAGGAAGAAGTGAAGTATGATCAGGCCATGCGCCAGGTGTTGTATGAAAATTTAACATCGCAGGATGATCATCTTATGCACTTGGTTGGTTTGGAAAAATCAAAAGGAGGGAAGAAGTTTTTCCTGGTGAAGAATTCGTGGGGCGAGGTAGGTCCGTTTAAAGGATTGATTAACGTATCTGAAACTTACTTTGCTATAAATACCGTTAGCTTGGTTGTTCCAAAAGCAGCGTTTGATACTGCATTGAAGTTGAAGTTGGGGATTAAATAGTTTCGAGTTTCGGGTCTCGAGTTCAATGTGCAACTGATCACGCACTAGTATACACCCACTATTAATCATTAAAAATTAACTTTGCTCACCGATTCTAAATCCTAACTCCTAATTCGTTATTCTTTAAAACATGCATCCAGTATTATTCGAAGTCTCCGGAATTAGTGTTTATAGTTATGGATTTATGATTGCCATCGGAGCAATTGCTGGTGTAGCCTACATGGTCGTTCGGGGTAAAAAAGAATTTGGATTAACGTTCGATCAGGCCAACTCACTCTTCCTCTTTATTTTCATTGCTGCTTTTGTTGGGGGTAAGGTATTCTTGTTTTTTGAAGATGCATCGTATTATATCAGTCATCCTAAAAATCTTTTAACCGGCAGAGGGTTTGTATTCTATGGCTCCTTTCTCTTTGCTGTGCCCACCATGCTTTGGTTTTTTAAGAAGCACAAGTTGCCCACCTATGCAATGCTGGATGTGATGGCCATTACAACCTGCTTAGTTCACATGTTTGGAAGGATTGGTTGTTTCCTTGCGGGATGTTGCTATGGCAAACAAACTACTTCCATCTTTGGTGTTACGTTTACGGATGAAGCCTGTAGTGCCAAGCCATTGAATGAACCACTGTATCCCACACAGCTCTTTGAAGCGTCCTACATTTTTTTGGTAATGTTAGTGCTTCTATATCTTCGGGGAAGAAGGACGTTCTATGGCCAATTGTTTTTGCTTTATCTGATCCTGTATGCGATCGGAAGGTTTGTACTTGAATATTTCAGAGGAGATCTCGGCCGAGGTTTTATTATTGAAAACTACCTATCCCATTCGCAATTAATCGCATTGCTGATTGCTGGTGCTGTTGCTGTGTTATATAAACGATGGTCAACCCGAAATAGAATTGACCTTCATAAGAATCCTATTTAAAATAGACGGATTGAAACGTTATCAATTTTGTTTCTCCTTGGTAAAGGGACAGTTCTTCTCCTGTAATAGAATACGTCTCTGCTTTCGATAATGCATTGGTAAGGAAGTCTTCTACCTCCATGCGATCCTGACAAAACATTTTAGTAGAGATGGTGATGAAACTGATTTTATTTCCATCGAGAGTAAAACTTCCTCCAATATTATTACAGCCCGCAAATCCTTTTACTCTCTTCTCAGAATCAATTGAAGTCAAAATCATATGGACTTCCTTTGCATCGGTAGGTGTAATAACCGGTTTGCCATTCATTTCGGCGAGTCGCCAATAGGTATTTTCGAGGGTGGCTGTGCTCACGTTCTTTTCGGTCGACTTGCATTGAAGTAATGCAAAGACAAGGAGGGGTAGAATAATTTTGTTCATGATAACAATCGTTAAGATTCTATTTCTCCTTCAAGAATGTTGAAGGAGAAATAGATATTCTGTTTGACTAAAGTTCACGGATCCAGATGTTCCGGAAGCCAACCAGATTACCATGATCTTGTAAACGGATTGGTCCTTTTTCAGTTGATTTATATACAGGTAAGCCAATGTATTCTGTTGGCCCCCAAATGGCGCTGTGATTTTGAACTAATACACCATTGTGCAGAACGGTTACATATGCCGGGATGATAACCCTTCCTTCCTTATTGAATCGTGCTGCTGTAAAGAAGATTTCATATACCTGCCACTCGCCTGGTTTCTTGCACGCATTGGCCAGCGGAATGTGTTGCTTATATATAGAGCCGGTTTGTCCGTTGCCGTAAGTTTTGTTGTTGTAGTTGTCCAATACTTGTACTTCATAAAGACCCTGTAAGAAGATCCCACTGTTACCGCGACCTTGTCCTGTTTTGGTTGGATCAACTTGCACAGGTGAGTGCCATTCTATATGCAATTGAAAATCACCAAACTCTTTTTTGGTCTTCATATCGCCACTTCCCGGAAGAACAGTGACTTCTCCATCTTTCAAGGTCCATTTAGATGGTGTTCCATCAAGGCTTGTCCAGTTTTCTAAACTTTTGCCATCAAAAAGCACGATAGCATCAGAAGGTGCATCGGTTGATTTTTCTGCCGGGGTAACAATTTTAGGTTGTGGTTCCCAAATCTCGGTTGACTCCGGATTCTTTTTATCCTGCGCAAAACTGCTCACGACAATAAATGCACATCCCGAAAGGGTAAGCAACGACTTAATAGGTTTGATCATAGTTGTATTGTTTAAAAATCCTCTGCAATGTTTTCTACTTTTTTCTCCTTGTCATCCTTCATCATTTTATGAATCGGGAAAGAAATGTAGGTCAATTCAAGATGATGCTTTCCATGGGATCCAAACTTCAGAATCAGGTTAGGGGTTTTCCAGAAATAGATCTCTGACTTCATATCATATTCTGATTTTCCATAAAGTGATTCAAGAGCTTTCATTACCCGAATGTCTTTGTCTACTACTACTTGAATTTCGTAAATCAGGTCCTTGTACGTTTTTAGTTCAACCGATTTTACGGCAACTTCACCAATCCTTTCATAGGCTGGGTTTTCAACATCGAATAGTTTGGCAGCGAATTCATCTCTTTCTTTAAATTCCTTTTTAAGCTTTGTTATTTGAATGGAATCAACTGAAATGCCAAGTTTAATATCTTTGAAACCATTTCGCTTCTCAAGTTCAGTTAGATCTTGTGCAAAGGCGGTGTTTATGGTAAAGACGAACAGTAAAATGATTCTATACATTATGATTAGTTAATAAACTTTACTGGAACAGACACCTTCACATTGTCCCACATCATCAAAAGGTTTGCCACTTCATTTTTTTGATCGAATATCATTGTAAAGGGTTCATAGACAACCCCGGTTAGATTTTGAACAGGTAAAGCAAAGCGCATCACATCAAACTTACTGTTATAATTATAACTACCCCACAAGCCGACTTCGCTGTTAATGATGATTGTCCAATGGTCTTTTTCTGGAATGGAGAAGATACTATAGGTACCGGCTTTTAACAATGTGCCATTGATTTGAATATCCTTTGTCACTGTCATCTCCGTGGCTTCATTTGCACCGGTTCGCCAAACTTGTCCATACGGAACCAGCGAGCCAAAGATGATACGATTGTTTTTGTGAGGCTGCGAATAGGTGATCTTTATATAGCTATCCTTATACTTCATTATAATAGTCGACATTGGACTAGGCCGAGGTTTAAGTGCATCTTGTGCAAAGGATGAAGAAGAGAGTAGAGAAAGGAGGATAAGACTGATAATAGAGACAGGTCTTGCCAATCGCATACTGAATATGGTATTTAGAGCGTGCATTGTATAAAACAAATGTAAGAATTCAGGATATTCGCAAGCTAAATTTTTTACAGATATGGAACGTCCGGCATTTGATGACATCTACATGGAACTGGCTGTGAACCTGGCGAAACGTTCACATTGTATTAAGCGGCACGTTGGCGCAGTACTTACAAAGGATACCCGCATTATTTCGATTGGTTATAATGGTCCGCCTTCGGGAACACATAACTGTGATGTAGAGTGGCCAGAGGTAGGTTGCCCACGCGATTCAAAAGGAGGATGCTCACTTGCTATTCATGCGGAGCAGAATGCCATTCTTTATGCGGTGCAAAATAAATCGTCAGTTGATGGTGCCACGATTTATGTGACGCTCTCACCTTGCCTGTCGTGTGCCCGCATTATTTTTTCGATGGGTATTAAAAGAGTGATCTATCTTAACTCTTATGCGGAGCATAAGGGTATAGCATCAGATGAAGGTGTCGACTTCTTGAAAAAATTTGGTGTTCATGTAGAAAAGTATGCAGGTAAACTCATGAACGTTACCCACATGATATAAAAAGAGCCGAATTATCGGCTCTTCAATACACTTTCTATATCCAGAATCAGTTTCGCTGTGATTCCTTTTGTCTTCTTTTGCTTTTCTTCAGTCAATACTACGAGCGACTTCTCCATCATTTCTAAGAGACCACTCGGATTATTATCGTGTCTATAGCTACCTAAGCACCAAACGATGTCCGACTGAAGCGAATCTCCGAGGTCGAGGGCAAGTAAAACTTTCAACACATCTTCACTTACCTTTTGAATGGAGGTAGAGGAGGACTTTGCTTTGGTTTTAGGAGCAGCAGCTTTCTTAGGAGCTTTAGCTGCAGTCTTAGCAGGTTGTTTTGCCATATTAATTTTAGGTTGACTGAATATATTCTAAAGTTAAACGGGTTGTGCTGCTGAGACAAGCAGTTGAAATACATTATTTACGCAACCGAATGAAAACTACCATTATACCTCAAGAATAAGTTTAACTAGTCTTGTCTATCCGTTGCATTTACAAGGAAGCACATTTTTATAATTACCGGAGTGATTTGACTGAAGAGCAGAAAAAGTGAAGAGAGATGGAGTCTAAAGAGAGAAAAATGACGTGATGATGGATAACAAATGACGATGAGCACGGTTTAAAAAAACGAAAGGGAAGTAAATCCAATTTACTTCCCTTCGCAAAGTTTCGTTAGGTATTACCTAATTACTTCTTCTTCTTAGCTGCCTTCTTTGCAGTTTTTTTAACTGCCTTCTTTGCTGCTTTCTTCGCTGTTTTTGCCATAGCGTTTTTTGTTTATTGTTAAACTATACGAAAAGTTATAACAATTATTTTATTCACAAAAATTTTTCGCAAAAAATTTTTTAGAGCGAGTTTTTTTACACGCATGAAAAGTGGTGAAGATGTGATGAAGTGAATCACTTTTTGCATCATAAAACATTCACTTCAGGTTGTAGTATGATACCAAATTTTTCGTTCACACTCGCTTGAATTTTCATCGCAAGATTCCAAATTTCTTCACCACTACCACCTCCGTAATTCACTAACACAAGTGCTTGATGTTGATGAACACCAATGTTGTTTATTTTTTTTCCTTTCCATCCACATTGTTCAATCAACCATGCTGCAGGAATTTTCACAAGACCATTATGACTCGGAAAACTTGGCATCGATGTGTATTGTGTTTTCAAAAAATCGTGCAAATCATTCTGAATTGAAGGATTTTTAAAAAAACTTCCGGCATTACCAATTTTTTTCGGATCCGGTAATTTGCTGCTTCTGATTTCTATAACAGTATCACTCACATCACGAATTGAAATATTTTTTATTCCATTTTGTTGAAGTGTGTCAGCAATTGCACCGTAGCTAACGTGCAGCAAATGATTTTTTTTGGTGAGTGTTAAAGTAATACTTGATACTAAAAATTGATCTCTCAATTTCGATTTGAAAACACTTTCGCGATAACCAAAATGACATTCATCGTGCATGTAAGTTTTTAATTTTCCGGTGCTGATTTCGATCGTTTCTACCTCAAAAATATTTTTTTCAATTTCGACTCCATAAGCACCAATATTCTGAATTGGAGCCGCTCCGACCGTTCCGGGTATCAAAGAGAGGTTCTCGATGCCGCCCCAATTTTTATCCACACAATAGCGAACTACCTCATGCCAATTCTCTCCACCACCAACTTTTAAAGTGATTGTATTTTCATCTTCACGTATAATTTCTTTGCCATTGATCGCCACTTTAATGACAAGTCCATCAAAATCTTTTGTAAAAAGTACATTACTACCACCACCCAGGAATAAGTATCGGTTCGATTTGAAGAGATCGCTTGCAAAAAGAGCTTGAGCATCTTCAACGGAATGTATTTCAGTAAAATATTTAGCCGTATGATGGATTCCGAATGTGTTATAAGGAAAAAGATCGACTTGTTCGCGTATGAGCATAAGATGAGGAGAAGTTCGAAGGGTTGGCGTATAAGTAAAGTGGGAATATAGAATTTAGAATTCAGGAATTGGAATGTTGAATTATAAAATGTCCACAGCCACTGTCGACAGTCGACTGTAGTCTGTGGACTTTATACCTTGAACCTCGAACGCGGAACTCTATTTTACATTCTCTGAAATCTTCTCTTTCGATAGTTTGAAAATACAGATGCGGGCGAAACGTCCAGCTACATAGGTTGTACCACACACAGCAATGCCTCCATCAGATGTATTGATTACACTTGCAATTTCAAACGGATTTGAGAAGCCCAGGTAACGACTGCCGAGGAATTCTCCCGTGACCTCATCATAAAAGTAAAGTCCGATCTGTTTTGTTTTGGTGTCGGAACCGTAGATAAGAACATCTTTCGTATTGATAGGAGAACGCAAGACTTTTACTTTAGCGTTTGTTACAAGCTCTGGAAACGAAAGACCAGGCAGTTGATCTGGCGTCATAGAACTGGGGCCAAACATTTGCAGTGCTGCGTTGGGCATAATATAATTTTCTCCGAAGTAGAATGTTGAAGCCGCAAACTTCGAACCGCTCAGACTTACAACAGAACTAAACCCTCCATTGAACTCGGGCTGTTGTCCGAATACAACACCACTTGGATCATTATCAGGATTTAAATCAGTGAACACCAGGGAGAAATTAAAATCAAAGAATCCATTAAAGAAGTATAAGCTTCCGACTTTACCTACTTCGTATGGAAACTTCCTGCCAGCGTATAAGAAACTGTTGATAATCGATTCATCTACATTGTCAGCCGCTCCAACTCCAATCGTAAATGCTTTACCTGCTGACGTTGCTCCTGAAATGGGAACCACAAAGAGACCGGTCTGTCTGTTTTCATGATCATAGCATTGCAGTATAAATGAATTGTCAACAAAAGAAGATACAGATGGATAGGTAGGATTAACTCCATTGATTCCGGAAACAGGAGTAAAGGTTACGTTTTCTAAATTAACATCAACAGAAGTAATGTTGGCTTGCAGCGATGGGTATTCCATGCTGAAGAAATAATACAAATCACCAATCTGAGTAAACTTTCCAACCGGGTTTACATAGGTATCATCAACTTCCAATTCTTTTACAAAACCGCCATTCTTATCGGCTTTCAATAAATAAATGCCACTAAAGTTTGAATCACTTAGTTTACGGCTGCCTAAAACAAGATATCCACCATCAGGTGTTTGAACCATGTCGATGGGAGTGTACCCGATATCGAATTTATTATTATCAAAAATGGTGGTGAAGTTTTCAGTGTTAAACTTTGGGTTTGATTCTTCCGAACACGAGAAAACAACAAGCGCAAGTAAAAGGGAGAGGTAAAATCTTTTAAACATGGTAGAAAATATTAACGGTCTAATGATTTAAATCCACTGGCCAGGAAACGCAATGGGAAAAGGCAGCCGATTGACATAGAGAGATTATCCATCGTCATGTCATCTAAAGTATCGCCAATGCTTGCAAGAGTGTCGCTGCTATTCCTGTCTTTAGCAGAGGTGATGTTGCTCATGCCATATTTATATTGTACGTCAAAGTTCAATCGAACATTGCCCAGTGCATAGTTTAATCCGGCTCCACCAATAAGACCCCAATGATTTTTTGCGAACAATTCTTTTGCTCCCACACTAATTGTAGGATCTGTAAATGTATTTTCTCCGCCCGATGCATTGTCTACTCCTGAAATGGTAACCAATTTATTTGCGTTGATAAGTATGGCAGAGTACGCGCCAATTTGGACATAGGGACGAAGTTTGCTACCCGCTATATCATACTTAATTAGAAAAGGTATGAGAAGATGATCCACCTTTTGTTCTTGCTCGTAGTTTAGTTCGAGTGTATTGGATGGCGTTTCAACGTCTGTCCACAAGTAAGAGTTTGTGTAAACGAAACGCGCATGCTGATACGTAGGCTGCAGGCTAAAGTAAAATTTCTTAAAATAGAAGGATGCTTCAACGGTAACCTGTGCACCAAGCTGTTTGAAGTTATCGTATTTTTTTGCGGATTGATCTTCTGAATAGTTGGTTGGCGAAAATATAGAGTACGATTGCAGAACATGTATAGTGGTAAGATTGGTGCCAGCTTTAAGACCAAGCCACCACTGCTTGTTCAGAAACTTTTCGTTTTCATCGTTTTGCTTGTTGTACGCTGCGTTTGGTTTTCGTTTTTTCTTATCCTGTGCAGAAGCCTGGGCAATGATCAGGAGACAAAAGAGAATAATGTAGAGTCTTTTCATATTCAGCTTATTGATTCGTAGGGGTTTTTATTCGAATGTTTTTCTCTTACTTTTTGATAATCAGTTTTTTTGATTCTTTGTAGAATCCTGTCTTCATTTCATAAATATAAGTTCCTGCCGACAAATCGTTTAACTCTACTTCCACTTTATGTTCGCCTGGAGCATAGACTCCATCAACCAATACTTTTGATTTTCTGCCTTGGATATCAAACAGGTCGATGTTTACCTGATAATTGCTATTCACTTTAAAATGAATGGTGGTTTTTTCTTTGGCGGGATTAGGATAGCAATCTTCTAGTGAGAATCGTCCGCTGATAAAACCTTCTGATCCTGTGATAACCTGTTGTGCCAACGGAAGGGGTTCAAATTTAACACCATCAGAAGTTCCTTCCGGAGACATGATACCAGCTCCTGCGGGAGCAAAAGGATCCACGTTCGGAAATATTTGATTCAAACGTACATCATCATTTATCAACATCCAATCTTTCATAATGTTGGCATAGACAACGCGATAATCATATTGCAATTCAACATTCGCTTGATTTAGATCGGGGACAGTTCCCACAACACCTGGTTGTACTCCTTTACCAAATATATAGAGAGGTCCACCGGTACCATGGTCTGTTCCATAACTTCCATTTGAATAAATGCGTCTTCCAAATTCGGAAGTTGTTATAGTGAGCACATTGTCTTCTAAACCACGCGCACGCAAATCCTCCTGAAAAGCTTTCATCGCTGTAGACATGTGATAGAGTAGGGCAGAGTGCCCACCCATTGTAGGATCATAACTTTCTACCTGGCCTACGTGAGTGTCGAAGCCACCCATCTTTACCAGGAATACTTTTGTCTGAACCTGGCCTGTTAATTTTACCTGACCGGCTAACAACCGCGCAACAAGTTTTAATTGGGGAGACAATCCATTTCGTTTGCTTCCGGTGGGTGCATTAAAAGGATATGATTCTGGATAGTCTGTAATACCAACTCCACCTTCCTGATACAATTGAAGGAGCCGCTCTGCATAATCTTTCGATTTGTCTTCAATGTCCAGAATCCATTTAAGCTCCTTATAATAAGGAGAGTTTAATAAATAGTCGGGAGGTATGCCAAATGGATCAACACCTTCTTGTTCAACAAAGCCTTCCAGTCCACCTACCAATTCAGCAAAGCCTTCGGGATTATTTATTGATATGGAAGTTGGAATATTTCCGTTTTGATGAAAGATGAGAGATAGGTCGCTACCAAATTCCAGTGCAAGTGGATCTTTCATTGGATTTCCATTATCCGGACTAGTCAAAAAATCCTGCGGGTATGTATAGAAATCATCTGGTGCTGGATTTCCGGTTGGATACTCTCCTTGCAAGTATCTACCTAACCAACCCGATTGAATGTAGTCATTTGCCGAGCCACCCATAAACGCGATATCACGTCCACGAAAGTGTGAGCCATCATTATTTTTGTATGACACACCTTGCACAACAGTCATTCTTCCAATATCATAGAGTGCTTTCATTGCCTGCATGTCCGGATGTAAACCCACCTGAGCATTTGATGCAAGAGTGCTATCCAATGGAATGAAACCACGCGCCTTATTTTTTGTAGGTATCGCTATGTTTGGTCTCTTACTATAATATAAGTCGTAGGCTTCTACTGGTATTAGGTTATTCAATCCATCATTTCCTCCGGCCATTTGTAAGATTACCAACACGCGAGGTGTGTCCTTACTTGCTTTGGCCAAACGACTTAACGAATTATCACCCATTACACGGATAGGTATGCCTGCGATGGTAAATGGAATACTCATGGCCAACGGCAACTTCTTTAAAAAATCCCTTCTCGAATTATTCATATTCGTATGTATTAGGCAAGTTGATATTCAGGTGATTGTAACATGGCGTTGAAAAGATATTCCAGTTGATTTTGCATATCAGTGTATTCAACATTAGCATTCCATCGATCTGTCCAGTATTGTTCCGGATCTGTAGTAAAGTCTTGCACAAAACGTGCAAGGAAATAATTCATTCGCAAAGCTGTTAAACCTCCATCTGTTTCAGGTGCCTGGTATACCAGCGTATTGGTTATCGGCAGGAAATATTTTGCAAGCTCAATAATGAGTAACCTTGCATTGGCTGCTGTTGCGTTAGCAATGTTGTTCTTTACATAGTCGTAGACATTAACCTTAAACATTCCGGGCTCAATTGCAGAAATAACACTTCGCACATAGGCGTATCGGGTAGTGAGTGAATTGGGTGTGATCCAGGCCCGGTGATACACTGGCCATTGATGATAGGCTTCGTATCCGGCAACATCATAGGGTTCATAAAAATTCATTCCTTGTGATCGAATTGCCTCTAAGATTTCGCCAGTAGCATCATAAAATGCTTGAGGAGCTGTGGTCATGTCGGGTAATTGAAAATCAAAGAAACGCAGGGTACCTAAGGTAAGATCAAGAGGTGATTTAATGATCGCCCCAAAATTATCGTTTACTGGTGGCGCATCTCCACTATCATAAAAATGTTGACTTCTTAAAAGGTTCTCAATAACCGGTTGAAGTTTGTAGCCATTGTCTCTAAACGTATTGGCCATCTCTGTAATGATGGGGCTATCAATAGCAACACTATCTTCCACAGTATGCATAGAGCCTACATAGAAACGATATATTTTCCAGCAAATGTGTTTTCGTGTTTCTTCCTGTTCGTAGATGAGTTCAATTAATTTATCAATTTCATCTAAGGCACTTGCTTCAGTAGGTTCTGTTCCATTTAACAAGAGTGGATCAGGGCGAATGGTAAGATCAGGAAAGAGTGCACTTGTAAAACGAGTGCTAAATACTTTTAATGTCTCATCCGTTTCGTGAGATGCTGCATTAATGGAGGTTCCTTTTACCACACCTCGTGGCAATAATGTATCGGGGTCTATATTGGTAAACGTGTCGTCATCCCGCCAGCCGGTTAATACATTGGCCGCTGCCTGCACATCTGCTTCTGTATAGTAATAATAGTCTCCAGGAGTGGATGTAGTAGGTTGAGTCCCTTGTAATCCTTTGCCTAATGAATAGAGTTCAATTAATTCGCGTCCATAGTTTTCATTAACACTTCCTTTTACGTTGAGGTTGCCATCGAGCAAACGTAGCATTGCATTATCTACACTGATTTTGGCGGTAAGCTTTTTAAAATTTATTTCAGGACGAGGATCCAATGAATCCAATGAGAATATACGAAACAGTTGATTCTGAAAATAGATTGCACGGCTGCTATTTACTTTTGAGGTTATGGTGGTAAAGTGCGTATGTAAAAAATGAATTACTTTTTCACGGGCTGAGTAGGCCAATGAAACAGTGGCGGGAATGCCAGGGCTCATCATTTGACCGAGTATCCACTTAAGTGTAAAATCCTGTAAATCAAAGTTTTTGCTATTGGCATTTGTTATACCGGAGATAACCCACTCTTGTCCCGTCTGTGGATCGATAGGTAAAACAGGATCGGGAAGTGCTTGTCTAAAGAGTTGGGTTATGGCCTGGGCGGGCGTGTAGCCAGCAAACGTATCTATCTGTTGCTTGGTGGCACCAAAGGTCGCCCTTCGTAATAGGTGCGCAGCTCGTTTGGACTGTAACGTGCCGGAGTATTCTGGTAAAGGCATAGTAAAGAGGTTTCAATAGGTCAATTAATAAAGTACAGTATGTAAAACTATTCAATTTCAAGACGAAGTGCATTAGATTCCGACCATTGATGGATATTTCCTTTCATCCTTCGTTACCTATTTTTGTTCTGGTCTAAAACACTGACCTTTAATGTCACCAAAGTATAGACATGAAGATCATTGAGTGCCCACGTGATGCCATGCAAGGCTTGCCTGATTTTATATCTACTTCTGATAAAGTTAGGTACATCAATCAATTAATGAAAGTAGGTTTCGATACCATCGATTTCGGAAGCTTTGTGTCTGCCAAAGCTATCCCTCAATTGCGCGATACGGTGGAGGTATTAAATGAATTGAGTATTGATAAGAACACTACGAAACTACTGGCTGTTGTTGCCAATGTTCGAGGGGCACAAGAAGCCTCACGCTTTGGTGCGATTTCATTTTTGGGTTTTCCACTTTCGATATCTGAAACATTTCAACAGCGTAACACCAACAAATCAATTGCCGAAGCGCTAAATACAGTAGAAGAAATTCAGAATATCTGCCTCAGATCAAATAAGAAAGTAGTGGCTTACATTAGTATGGGCTTTGGCAATCCGTATGGTGATCCTTATGATGTAGATTTAGTAGCACAATTTGCAGACATCCTTATTACACTTGGTGTAGAAATTATTTCCATTGCCGATACAATTGGTGTTTCGAATCCTGGAAACATCTATTCTCTTTTCTCTTCACTTTCTAAATCTAACCCTAATGTGGAGATTGGTGTTCACCTTCATTCTAATCCATCAACATCCATTGAAAAAATAGAAGCTGCTTATCGCGCAGGATGTAAACGTTTTGATGGTGCGATAAACGGATTTGGAGGATGCCCCATGGCTGAAGATGAACTGGTCGGAAACTTAGCCACCGAGACTATTCTTTCATTTTTGGAAAGCAAGGGTGAAAAAACAGGATTAAACCCAGATGAATTTACTAAAGCCATGATAATGGCTGCTGAAATATTTCCAAAGCATTGAAAATATTACTCGGCAAGCAGTGTAACTTTAATATACTGTAGCTTTAATTAAATTTTAGATTATGAAGCACTTTTTAATATCGCTCGGTTTAATTCTCATCGGTGTATTTTCTTTTGCGCAGTCCGCAAAAGACCTCACACAAAAGGGTAGGGAACTCTATGAGAAGAGTGAGTTCATGGAATCACTTCTCAACTTGAACAAGGCTCTTGAAGTCGACCCAAATTACGCACCTGCCTTCTATCTGCGTGCCAATATTAAAGATACATTCGATGATCGTCATGGTGCCATGAAAGACTACAACACGGCCATTGAAAAGAATCCAAAATTTGCCGATGCTTTTTTCTCTCGAGGAAATGTAAAGATGAAGCTTCAGGATTATTATGGTGCCATTGCGGATTATACTTCAGCCATTACCATTAATGAAAATTATATTGAAGCCTACTTCAATCGCGGTAAAGCAAAACAGTATTTACTAGCCTATGAAGATGCCATCAACGACTGTTCAAAAATCATTCAGATCAATCCAAAGAATAAAGATGCCTACTACATGCGCGGTGTGCTTCGCATTACCTTTGGCGACATGAAGAATGGCTGCCTGGACTTGAGCAAAGCAGGAGAGCTTGGTGATATGCGTGCGTATGAAATGATTAAGGAAAAGTGCAATCAGAAATCACAAGACGCAGACGGAAGTTATTAGAGAGTGGTTAATCGTTATCAGTTAATCGTTAATAGGAATACGCTTCTGCACTGGACTTCTGATTGATAAAAAATGTATAAAAGAGAAGGCTGCCCTTTTGAGGCAGCCTTCTCTTTTATACATAGAGTCTGTAAGATTATTTCTTACCAGCTTCTTTCTTTGGAGCTTCAGCTTTCTTGGCAGCAGCAGGAGCAGCGGCAGCAGGAGCAGCACCCGCAGCAGGAGCAGCAGCGGCAGGAGCAGCGGCAGCAGTTTCCTCAGCTAATTTAGCAGAACGAGGAACTTCAACTACAGCAACAGATGCTTGCTTAGGATCTAATAACTCAAGATTTGCAATTTTAATATCACCAACTTTTACAGCGTGGTGAAAATCAAGTGAAGATACATCTACATCAATGTGATCAGGCATATCTTTTGGAAAGCCATAGACTTTTAATGCAGATCTTTTGCTTACTAAAGCACCACCTTTTGCTACTCCAGGAGCTTGACCAACCAAGCGCGCAGGAATGCTCATTTTAATTTTGCGATCATCGCTGATGCGAAGAAAATCGGCATGAAGAATAACTTCACTCACTGGGTGAAACTGAACTTCCTGAAGAATAGCTTGTCCTTCTTCACCTTCAATGTTGAAGTGAACAAAGTGTGCTTCGTTCGTGTACACTAAGTCACGGAACAATACCATAGGTGAATGAAAATGAATTTGTTCATTACCTCCGTATAAAACGCACGGTACGGATCCTTCGTCTCTTAATTT
>JANMRZ010000177.1:0-94070 GCA_031388805.1 Chryseolinea sp. | reverse complement strand
GAACACCTAAAGTTTCTACATATTTGCAACCCAATTGAGTGGAAGGGCAGATTAGATGCCTTAGTGGCGGAACTGGTAGACGCGCACGACTCAAAATCGTGTACCGTAAGGTGTGCCGGTTCGATTCCGGCCTGAGGTACTAGGGCGGACAAATCAAGAATTTCTTTTGATTGTCTGCCTTTTTTATTTCCCGAATCACTTAAGTCCAACGAAACGTTTAATAAATTTTACTTCGTCTTTAATGTGCGCCACTCTTTTTAGAGCTTTTGCGGGACTTTTTAATTTCTGTGTCGCAGTAGATTTTACTTTGATATTTTTAGATGGAAGTTTGAGACTTGGATTGCAAACTGGGTTTCTCAGCTTTTGATTCTACTCTAGTAGCTGACTCCTTACTGTTTAGATATTGACTGAGGTTCTCGAAATAAAGGTTGACTACCTTCCGAATTGTTTCATTGCTACGATAGCTATTTGGTGAGGGAAGTTGGAGGGAATCAATCAAAAACACGGGCCAAATCAATTTTTACCTTTTCTTTGCTCAATGAATCTCTTCAAACAATTCACGTATAAGAAGTTTGGCATTTTATCATTCACTTCTTCTTTGATTCGTAGGAATGAGTATAAAAAGTATGATCCGTTCATTAAGATTCTTTTGGTGAGGGCTGGAGCATCCATCCACATCGACTTTAAAAAGTATGATCTAAAGAAGGATGCCCTTTTCTTTATTAACATAAATCAATGGTATGAGCTTCATAAATTAGGTGACAAGGAGGATAGCTATTTGATTTATTACAACCGCGATTTTTATTGTGTGGAGATTCACGACAAGGAAGTATCGTGCGATGGAATTCTTTATAATAACGTCTATGAAATACCGGTTGTATTCCTCTCCAAAGAACATTCAAATTTGATGGAGGGGATTGTGAAAGAACTAATAGTGGAGCTTAACCAAGAAGAAAGTTCGGCTGAAGAAATGCTTCGAATATTGTTGAAAGAGATCATCATCAAGTCCACACGCATCTGGAAGACTTCACACGCATTAGATGACAAAGAGAATAATCATGAGGTTGAATTTCTCCGAAAATTCAGTCAGCTAGTGGAATTAAATTTCAAACAATGTCACGCAGTAGCAGATTATGCTTCTATTCTAAACATTACTCCCAAAGCACTGACAAAGCGATTCAACAAATACGGAGAAATTACGCCGAATGATATTATTAAAGACCGTATTATTCTCGAGGCAAAACGGCTGCTCGCACACAGTGATTTAAGTGTGAAAGAGATTGCCTACCAATTGGGCTATGATGATCCCGCTTATTTTAATCGGCTGTTCGCAAAAGTATCAGACATCGCACCGGCAGAGTTCCGTACGCAGTATAAAAAGAGCTAAGGGAAAGCGGCTGATTTCAGCAATGTTCATTGCCTTAATTTTGAAATTTTGTAAATAATACAAATTAAAATACAAAATTGAGACTCCGGAACATTCCTTTCATGACGCGAAAACTTACCTCATTTCTACTACTTTTCACAAGTTTAAGCTTTCTGCAAGTTCAGGCTCAAAACGCTGAATACTTGAAAAAAGAATTGAAAACTGACCTGCCAGACACCTCCCGCGTTTTGATTCTTTCAGACCTGTCGTATGAACTCAGACGTAGTAAGCCCGACAGTTCTCTAGTTCTAGCACTGCAATCTCTTGGCCTGGCAGAGAAAATTAACTATGATAAAGGAAAAGGTAGGGCAAAACGAATGATTGGTATTTCGCACTACCTGAAGGGCGATTATTCGGAATCTTTTAAATTGTACCAACAAGCATTAGTCTTATCCCAACACACGAAGGACACAAAGAATATAGCCAATTGTCTGAATAACCTGGGGACGATCTATCACAGTCAAAGCAGCTACAGCATGGCGTTGGACTATTTTAATCAATCCCTCTCGTTGCGTCAGCGCATTTTCGACTCTATTGGAACGGCGCAATGTTACAGTAACATAGGCTCTGTTTGCAATGACCAGGGGGACTACGAAAATGCACTCCGTTATCTTTTGAAAGCGTTGAAGGTTTGTGAAGACATGGATAATAAGGAAGGCATTGCTTCCTCCTACAATAATATAGGCAGTACCTATAAAAGCCAGGGCCAGTATGACAAAGCGCTTAGTTATTTTTTAATGGCAATTGAAAGCCTTAAACGAAAAGGCGATATCTCTGCAACGGCCTTTGCATTTAATGACATTGGCAATGTTTATAAAGATCAGGGGAATTACGAAAAAGCACTTGAGTATTTTTTTAATGCACTGAAACTGTTTGAAGAAGTTGGCAGCAAGCAAGGCATCGCAGGGACATATACTCATATAGCCATCATTTACAAAGATCAACGAAATTATGAAAAGGCATTGGAGTACCTAACCCGCTCTCTGGAGATCAAAAATAAAATTGGGGATAAAAGGGGTATCGCTAATTCACTAAGCGATATCGGGTTGGTGTATCAGGAGCAGCAAGATCCCTTTAAATCTTTGGAGTACCTTGGTCGTGCGTTAACATTGCGGGAAGAGATTGGCGACAAGCGGGGAATTACGCTTGCCTGCATTAGCATTGCCGATGTGTTTATCAGCTCAGGGGAGGAAGAAAAGGCCTTACCGTTTCTGCGGAGAAGCCTGACGTTAGCCCGTCAAATCAAATCAAATGAATTGATTACAGCATTGGAGGCTAAGTATGCTCAATATTTTAATGTACAGGGCAACCACACAGAAGCACTTCGCCACGCTCGCGAAGCCTTAGCACTGGCACAAATGATCGGGAAAATTGAATACGCCCGAAGTGCTGCGGAACAATTATACATAGCAGCTTCCGCGATGGGCAACTACCGTGAGGCTTTTCAAAATCATAAACTTTTTATTGCCCTTCGCGATAGTATTCAAAACGAAAAAAATCACCGGGCATCGCTTTCGAAAGAGTTTGCTTTCAAAGACGAGAAAGCAAAAATAGAGCAGGAGAAGAAAAATCTTGAATACAGCGCCCTACGTGAACGTCATAAGCGAATAGCATATTTGCTATCCGTAATTTTAACTACCGTTATCGTTATTTCTCTGGTCATTTATCGGAGCAACCGTCAAAAGCAAAAAACCAATCAACAGCTAACCTTACAGAAACAAAAGACCGAGGAAGCAAAGGAAGAACTTGAGAAGCTGAACGGAGTTCAAAACCGTTTGCTGTCAATCATTTCACACGATGTCCGCGGACCATTGAATTCACTGAAAGGAATTTTGCATTTATTCAACAACAATGCATTGTCACAATCCGAGTTGCAGGATGTAGCGACCAGCATAGGAACCCAGGTGGTTCAAGTGAACTATTTGCTTGATAATCTATTGCGCTGGACAAAAAGTCAATTGGACCAGGTCAGACCACAGCCTCAGAAATTAACTGTAAATTCGATTATACAAGAAACCATTGAATTACTTTCCTTGAATGCAAAAAGTAAACACATTAACATTCTCGCAGATATTCCCGAGCATTTGAGCATGTATGCTGATGAGGAAATGATGAAACTGGTGGTTCGCAATCTTATCTCGAATGCAATTAAATTCTGCCAGAAAGACGATCACATTCGCATCAGCGCCAGATATGAACAAGACATGGTTATGATTTCCGTGGAGGACACAGGAAGAGGAATCAATTCCGAAAATATACCCTTGCTCTTTGGTCTTTCCCACCTGAGCACTAAAGGTACTAACGCTGAAATAGGTACTGGGCTCGGCCTTGCTTTATGCAAAGAATTTATCGAAAAATCCGGTGGGAAAATTTGGGTGACAAGCCAGGAAGGAAAAGGCAGTTGTTTTGAATTTACCGTGCCGCAGGTGAAGCTGTGATTTTGGATAGCGCTTTGAACAACAATACTATTCATCTGCTCCTTTAAAAATTTTAAAAGAGTGTTTTCTAGGCTCCTTTAGCAATAGAAAGAGCAAAGGGGAAAATTGTCCAATACAAGTAGTCAATCATCTATTACCCCGCCTCTTCCTATCCAATACTTTTGTGTCATTAATTTTTAAACACATTAATGAAACACGAAATGAAAACACAATCTTTTTTTAACAAGGTAAAACATAGTGTTTTATCTATCCTGGCTTTATTGCTGATGATCACAAGTTCTCAAGCCCAACGTAAGAATGCGGCTTTGGGAAGAAGTGAGTTTATCGAAGTTGAACCCAATGTTCGTTTGCATGTTACTGACCAGGGCGAAGGAAATGCTGTTGTCTTGATCCATGGTTGGCCGTTGAGTGATGCGATGTACGAGTATCAATATAATGAGCTTGTGAAAAATGGTTTTAGAGTTATTGGAATTACCCTTCGTGGTTTCGGGAAATCCGACAAGCCGTATGGCCAATATAATTATGATGTGTATGCTGATGACATCAAAGTAGTATTGGACAAACTAAGAATTGAAAACGCCACCTTGGGAGGTTTTTCAATGGGTGGTGCAATTTCTATTCACTATGTAGCAAAATACAATGCTTCACATGTTAGTAAGCTGGTTCTCTTTGGTGCAGCCGCACCGGTTTGGACAAAACGCAGTGACTATCCTTATGGATTTGCAACCGAAACCGTAAATGAACTCATTCAACTAAGCCTAACCGATCGTCCACAATTGCTGGAAAATTTTGGAAAAATATTTGGAGCAACCGAAACCGCTTTGCCATCGGGTTTAGGTAATTGGCTTGGTGCAATTAATCTTGAAGCTTCTCCTTATGCCACTGCACAAAGTTTGGTTGCGCTTAGAGATACTGATTTGCGCCCGGAATTAAGTAAGATAAAAATTCCAACTGCGATTTTTCATGGCGTGAAGGATAAGATTTGTGAATTCGCTTTAGCTGAACAGATGCACAAAGGAATTCAGAATTCATACATCGTTCGATTTAAAAACAGCGGACACGGTTTATTCCTTGAAGAGTTGGAAAAATTCAACGCTGAGTTGATCAAATTCGCTAAGTAACAATTCTCACCCAAATATATTTTACTTATGAAAAGAAGAGCAACAGCCGTTTGGAATGGCACAGGTAAAGAAGGCAACGGAGATCTCACTACGCAAAGTACAGTATTGAATAAAACACAATACTCTTTCAATTCACGATTTGCTGAAGGTGTTGGCACAAACCCGGAAGAGCTTATTGCGGCAGCGCATGCCGGATGTTTTACGATGAAGCTCAGCTTCGTGCTTGGTGAAGCAGGGTATACACCAGAGGAACTCACCACAGACTGTATTATTAATTTTGAAAATGGGGTGATAACAGAATCTCATCTCGTATTAAAAGCAAATGTTCCTGGAATTGAAAAGCAAAGGTTTGAGGAATGCGTTAAGGATGCCGAGATCAATTGTCCTATATCCAAGTTGCTCAACACTTCAATAACCGTGGAAGCTTCATTGGAGAAAGTATCTGCAAGTTTATTGTGATGCAGTGAGCGAAATTGGAAGGTCGATTCTTCATGTAAATTGAAGGTCGGCCTTCTTTTCATGTCCAGAAACAGAGGACGCATTAGGACTTTAGGACATCCAAATACTATCTAAAAAATTGCTCAATCTTGACAAAATCCATTGAAAACGTGTTCTATGTTGTGAAGGACTTTGTACTCCGAAAAAGGTCTTCAAAATGAATACGTTTCTGAGGACCTTTTTATTTGCTGAACAATTTAGAGCCACCAACGCGGACACAGCTTCCAACTTCGCAACAATATTATTCGCATCTTTCCGTTCAGAGTCCACGGAAGTATAAAGTGCCTTGTTGGGAATGCATGATGGATAAGCACACAAGTACTTAATGTCTCTTTACCAGCACTTAATCCTGTGCATGAAAACAATTTTGCTGTCAGTTCTTCTGTTCGGTTTCATTTATGCCAATGCTCAAACTGTGGGGCCACCCAGGAATGTTGGCCGTGAATATGGCAATCCAAAAATGCCGTTGATGGTGTCACACCTGGCCGGTGCGAATAAGGAGAGACTGAAGCGCGCAAACAAAAATTCACGTCATTCTATCTTCGGCAAAATACTGTGCTTCCGCAAACTATGCCGGATTCAGTCAGGCCACACAGCGTCACTGCATACCATCAAGTTTAAGAAATTTAAAAAGAAAGTGGCAAG
This sequence comes from Chryseolinea sp., assembly GCA_031388805.1. Taxonomy (GTDB): domain Bacteria; phylum Bacteroidota; class Bacteroidia; order Cytophagales; family Cyclobacteriaceae; genus Chryseolinea. Next base: position 87,942 of record JANMRZ010000177.1, on the reverse strand, counting down.
GAATGCAAAGAAAGGTCTGTACAAAAATATCCAGACCGATTCCACCCGTAATCGCAAGCCCGTTATGCGGGAACCGATACCCGTCATGATCGACACGACCCATACTCAACCAACGGTATCGGACCCTGCTATAAAGGCTGACAGCCTCATCATACTGGGTGCAGAACTTTTGTTTGAAACAAACAAATCAACCTTGCGAAGCGAACATTTTGCGACTCTCAATCCGATTGTCGATTATCTGCGCTTGCACCCGGAACGATTGGTGAGCATATCGGGGCACACCGACAATACGGGAAGTGAAGCACACAATCGTAATTTATCCAGGCAACGGGCAGACGTGGTGGCAGAATACCTTGTGAGCAACGGCATTGATCTCAATCGCGTAGAAAGTTCCGGACTGGGTAGTGCAAAACCCATCGCGGTAAACACAACCGTTGAAGGAAGAAAGAAAAACAGGCGTGTCGAGTTACTTATTCATGATTAAAGATGATTTCTTCCACTGTCCACAATTAATGTTCATTGTTCTACCAATTTATTAAATGCAGGTGACATAAAACGCAAACAAAAAAAGGAGCGACCCCGCTCCTTTTTCACATCCAGTGCTTCAGTTCGCAATGACGGTATCGAAAAGTCCACGTCATTGGCTAATCAGCAATACCTTGCTGTATAGCGCTGGTTACATTTTTTGCTTTATCAAACCGTTTAATAAACGAACAATGCTGACAAAACTTTTCAACCAGCACGCCATTTAAAAAACCGTTTCTCATCTTAATAAATCGGTCACTGTTAATAATATCTTTCAACGATTGTTCTTTGACATTTCCTAAATTAATAGCTGCATTTTTGTCTAAGCAACACGGAACAACCGAGCCATCGGCATGTATGCCAATATGATTGACCGCACCGTGGCATCGACCTTGTGTACCCTGGTGTGGCAATAAAAATGAGGGCCACTCAAAACGAGAATCAAAATGCAAGTAAAGTCTGTTCCAAATGTTTTTGGATTTGATTGCTCCCGTCTCGATATTTCTGTTAATCCTGATATTGAAGTACGATTCTATTTTTAGAAATATATCTTCATTATCCGAATCGTTGCTCTCCTGATTCCACAATCTGAAATTGGTATAGAGTGCTGGTCGTATCTCGTGAGCTGATTTCGCAAATTCAAATATGGGTAACAGGTAGGGATCTATGTCCCGATCAGGAAAATTGTCTTTAAAGGCCTGTAAAGAAAAGTTGACTTGTCGTATACAGTTGGAATTTATGATCCGCTCTTTATATTTCCTGATCAGAATTCCGTTGGTGGTCAGATCGATTTGAGTATTGTACTTTTCGCAAACATCCAATATCTCTGAAAACTTAGGATGCGCAAGCGGCTCACCCAATAAATGCAAACAGATAATTTCAGTCAGTGGAGCAACCTCTTTAAGGATGGCCTCAAACTCCGTCAGGTCCATTAACTTCTTGTCTTTTTCTACCACAGGACAAAAAGAACATTGTACATTACAAATGTTGGATATTTCCAGGTAGATTTTTTTAAACATGCCTCTCTTTAATCTGAATTTTTTGTTGTCCTACAAGATTCATCTGATGAATACCAGTAGCAAATAAGTTTAAAATTACAGGATTTTTTTAGTCCTAATCTTCATTTGTCAATCTATAAAGTCCATTTTTTTAACGAGGTGCATTTTTTGTTCGTTCCCGCAGATTTCGCAGATCAGCATTTTAATCAGCGAGATCTGCGTGTCTTTAAATCTGCGAAATCTGCGAGAAAGCATTCCAGCCAGGGCGCACTACATTAAATTCGAGGCAGCCTGGTCTCGTTCGCAACACTTGAATGCAAGGATAATTGCTTAAGAGAAAGTATCAAATTATAAATTGATCCAAAATCAAAACACCAATAAGTCCAATAACCGACACGATCGTTTCCATGAGTGTCCATGATCGGAATGTATCTTTCATGGATAATCCAAAATATTCCTTGAACATCCAGAACGCGGTATCATTTACATGCGAGAAAAACAGACTTCCTGCTCCTATCGAAAGCACCATCAAGTTAGGATCAACTTTGGTCTGAAGAGTAAGTGGATAAATTATTCCGGCAGCCGTAAGGCCTGCGATGGTTGCTGAACCAAGACACAATCGCAGGATGGCCGTAACCACCCACGCTAAAACTAACGGTGGCAATTGCCAGCTACTTAATGCGTTTGCAATTTCTTTGCTTGCTCCACTGTCGATAAAGATTTGTTTTAAAATACCTGCACTTCCGATGATGAGTAAAATCATGGCAATGTCTTTGACCGCTTCGGTATACACTAGCATGATATCACCCAGGCGTTTTCCTCGTGCTATACCTAATGAATACGTAGCGATGATAATGGTAAGGCCCATCACTACATTCGGTTCACCGAGAAAAATTAAGACCTGTTTTATGAAATGGTTGTCTCCAAATATTTTTGTTACTACAGCAATGAATGCAATAATCAGAACCGGTAGCAAAGAAGACACGAGACTATTAACAATACCGGGAAGCTTGTCATCGGGCAATGTATACACCAGGTTTACTTTTCCTTCCGTGGATTTAATATTTTTTAATGTTCTCGAAAAAAGCGGACCCGCAATTATAATGGCAGGAAACGCAATACACAATCCATAAAAAAAAGTAGTCGCCATATTCGCGTTGAACTGGATCACCAGCGCCATGGGTGAAGGATGAGGTGGTAAGAACCCATGCATGACAGAGAGGGATGCCAGCATGGGAAGCCCTACATAAACTAATGGAAGTTTATTGTGATAGGCTACGGAAAAGATAATAGGTATCAACAATACAAACCCTACATTATAATAGAGTGGTATGCCCACAATAAAACCGGTGAAGGTCATTGCCCACACAATGTATCTGGACCCAAAAAGATTTTGAAAGACAGTCGCAATTTGTTTTGCTGCACCACTTTCTGCAACTAGTTTACCCAACATGGCACCTAGGACAATTACAATCACTAAAGAACCGAGAGTATCGCCAATGCCTTTCGTAACGGACTGCATGATGCTACTGTAGGGAATACCCAACAACAAACCTGCTACTGTGGATATCAGCAAAAAAGCAAGGAAGGGATTAACCTTTGCCCAGGTAATTAAAATTACTAAGCTGACGATGCAGCATAAAATGATAATGAACGTCATGCGAACGGCATTACATCAATGCGAATCACGACTAACCTTCGATCCGGATTTTCCTACAAGGAAATCCAAGTCTGCTCCTTTATCGGCTTGTTGCACGTGTTTTACATATAGATTTACATAACCGCGATCAGAAATGGGTGCCGGTTTCTGCCAGCGACTTCTTCGCTTCGCCAGCTCTTCATCGGATACTTCAAGATGCAGTTTTTTGTTGTGAACATCCAACTCAATCATATCACCGTTTTGAACCAATGCCAAATTCCCACCGATGGCAGACTCCGGTGAAACATGAAGTACCACTGTTCCATACGCAGTACCACTCATTCGTCCATCGGATATTCTTACCATGTCGGTGATACCTTTATCGAGCAGCTTCTTTGGTAGCGTCATGTTTCCAACCTCTGGCATACCCGGATAACCAACAGGTCCTACACTCTTTAATACCATCACACATGTCTCATCAATATCAAGATTAGGATCGTCTACCCGCGCATGATAGTCTTCGATGTTTTCAAAAACGACAGCTCGTCCACGGTGATTCATCAGCGCTGGTGTCGCGGCTGAAGGTTTCACAACGGCACCATTAAGCGCCATATTTCCTTTCACCACAACAATGCCTGCTTCTTTTATTAATGGACTTTCATATTCGGAAATAACCTCTTTGTTATAGCAAGTTCCATTGCCCTCAACATTTTCCTTGTGGGTTTTTCCTGTGACCGTCATCGTATCCATGTGGAGAACGGATTTCAGTTCATTGATGATTACGGGTAAACCTCCAGCGTAGTAAAAATCTTCCATGAGAAATTTACCCGATGGCATCAAATTCAGCAAGAGTGGAACTTTACTTCCTATTGTATCGAAGTCTTCCAGGTTAATATCAACACCAATTCTTCCGGCAATGGCCGTGAGGTGAATGATAAAATTGGAAGAACCACCCACGGCAGCATTTACTTTTATGGCATTTTCAAAAGCTTTGCGCGTTAAAATTTTAGAGATGCGTAAATCTTCTTTCACCATTTCAACAATTCTTCTTCCTGAACGCTGTGCCAATACTTTCTTTCTAGAGTCAACAGCAGGAATTGCAGCAGCACCCGATAAACACATTCCCAAAGATTCTACCATGCACGCCATAGTTGACGCTGTGCCCATCGTCATACAATGACCGGGACTTCGTGACATACAACTCTCCGCATGTTCGTATTCGGTTTGAGTCATCTTACCGGTTTTCAAGTCATCTGTAAATTTCCATACGTGTGTCCCCGAACCAATATCATGTCCCTGATATTTCCCATTGAGCATCGGACCACCTGGTACAACAATGGTGGGCAAGTCAACGCTAGATGCACCCATCAGTGTTGATGGTGTTGTCTTGTCACACCCGGTTAACAACACAACGCCATCAATCGGATTTCCGCGAATGGATTCTTCAGCATCCATGCTGGCAAGATTTCGAAAGAGCATTGCCGTTGGCTTCAATAACGTTTCCCCTAATGACATAATGGGAAACTCAACAGGGAAACCTCCTGCTTCATACACACCGCGCTTCACTGATTCAGCTAGATCACGCAAGTGCGCATTGCACGGTGTAAGTTCAGACCATGTATTACATATACCAATGACCGGGCGACCATCAAACATATCTTCCGGAAAACCCTGGTTCTTCATCCAGCTTCTGTAGATGAAACCCATTTTATCTTTCTTTCCGAACCACTCTGAACTGCGATATTTGGCCATTATAATTTTATATTATGAATTGAAAATATAGTCAATCGTTATTTCTGAAGCATCATCATCTCAATCAATTTTCGTTTGCGTATGCTGACCATTCACCAGTCGCCAGACATTAAGCGGGTTTTCATTTTTAAGTTCAGCAGGCAATAATTCAGAGGGCATTCCCTGATAACAAACCGGACGCGTGAAGCGATGAATAGCGGCAGTGCCAACGGAAGTACTTCTTCCATCAGTAGTTGCAGGAAACGGACCACCATGCACCATTGCATGACAAACTTCTACACCCGTTGGAAATCCATTGATGACTACGCGGCCAACTTTCTGTTCTAAAATATCCAGCAAGTCTTTGTAAGCCATCAGATCCTGATCAGTTCCATGAACAGTGGCGGTAAGATGTCCACTTAGGTTCCTTGCGAGCTTCAATATTTCTGCTTTTGAAGTTGCCTCAACTACTAGGCTTGTTGGCCCAAAGATTTCTTCCGCCAGTTCAGCGTCTTCAGCAAACGTATGACTTGTTGTTCTAAACAAAACGGGTTGAGCTCCGAGTGATTGATTTGTTTCCGTTCCTGTGGCAAGCACCTCAATACCTTCGGTAGCTCCGTGATGGGCAAGTCCTTTTTTATAGGCTTTAAAAATTGTTTCCGTCAACATCACACCACCGGAAGTTTTCTTAAACTCTTCTTCCAGGCAACGATTAAATTCTTTTGAACCATTGCTATTTTCATGAATGAGCACTCCGGGATTTGTACAAAACTGTCCTACCCCTAACGTGACTGAACCTGCAAATCCTGCTGCAATTTTCTCGGCTCGTTCGTGCATGGCCTGTGGAAGTATAAAAACAGGATTAGTACTTCCCATCTCCGCATAAACCGGAATAGGAACAGCACGATTCACCGCGGCATCATATAATGCTTTACCCGCAGTGAACGATCCGGTTAACCCAACTGCTTTTACCGCAGGATGTTTTACCAATTGAATACCAACATCTTTACCATCACCATGAAGCAAAGAGAAAACACCATCGGGCATGTTGGTTAATTTTGCTGCTTTCTGTATCGTCCTACCTACAAGTTCTCCGGTAGCCGGATGAGCTGAGTGAACTTTCACAATCACTGGACAACCCGCTGCCAATGCAGACGCTGTATCTCCACCAGCCACTGAAAATGCTAACGGAAAGTTGCTGGCTCCGAAAACAACAACAGGCCCCAGTCCAATTTCCATATACCGAATGTCTGGTTTGGGAATTGGCGTGCGTGCCGGATCTGCTGTTTCAATCCGCGCATCAACCCATGAACCATCGCGTAACAATGAAGCAAATAACTTCAATTGATTTACGGTGCGTCCCCTCTCCCCTTCTATTCTTGCTTTTGGTAAGGCTGTTTCTTTACAACATAAATCAATCAGCTGATCGCCCAAAGCATTAATTCCCTCAGCAATAGACTCAAGGAAAATGGCTTTTTCAACACCGGATTTTTTTCGGTAAACCTGGAAAGCATCCGCTGCTTTTTCGGCCGCCCGGTTCACTTCCTCTGGTGTTGCTTTGGTGAACTGATAGCTTAATTTTTCACCGGTAGCCGGATTAAAAGAATGAAAACTTTCAGAGCCTGCTGCTACCATATCAAAACCAATAATTTGTTTTCCTTCTATCATGATGCTGTTCTGTTTTAAATTCATTCAATTCATTTCATTATCATCATTGCGAGGAAGCGTGCTGTGTTTAGCAGTACATGCTGACGAAGCAATGAAGTCACACTACTACTGCGTCACACGATTAACAAGTGTCCCAATCCCTTCAATAGAAATTCGTACTTCATCTTCAATCTGCAAAGTAAAGGCGTCTGGAGGAACAATACCTGTACCGGTCATCAAATAGGTTCCGTTTGGAAACGTAATCTCACGAAATAAATATTCCGCTAGTTCCGTGTGCTTTCGTTTCATTCGATTAATGGATATCTCACCTGAAAAAACGCGTTGACTATTTCGAAGGATTTCAATGCTTATCATTGTGTCGAGATGAATGGGTTCGCCCGGAACATAAAGACAAGGTCCAATGGCAGCAGAACCATTGTATGATTTTGCCTGCGGAAGATATAATGGATTCTCGCCCTCAATATCACGCGATGACATATCGTTACCAATAGTATATCCTTCAATCGTTCCGGAAGAACAAATGAATAAGGTAAGCTCAGGCTCAGGAACATTCCATTTTGAATCTTTGCGAATGCGCACAGGTTCGCCAGAACCTACTGCGCGATAGGCAGGCGCTTTAAAAAAAAGTTCGGGTCGTTCGGCTTCATAAACACGGGCATAAAAATCACCTCCGCCTGCATCCTTCGACTCTTCCATTCGTGCCTCACGACTACGCATGTAGGTAACACCGGAAGCCCATATCTCCTGATTACCAATAGGTGGCTTGAGGTTTTCAATCACCCGATCGGCCAGAGTTGCATCCGGTTTTAAACTAATGAGATCCGTTATGATTTGAGAATAAAGATAAGTTCGGTTAATAAACTTGTCCCAGTTCATTTCCTTCGAAAGAAAATACTGCTCCTGGTGTTGAATGATTATTCCCGAATTTGTTTTAAAGATCTTCATTTATCGAGGTTTATAAATATCTAAAGTATTAAATTAATGCATTGTAATAATCGCTTTCAGAGAATGACTGTCTTTGTATTGAGGCTGGCCACCGCCAACAAAAATTTCAAATCTTCCAGGAAGTATTTGTCTTTCTTTTTTTTCGTTGAGCACGGAAAAGTTATTTGGAGAGAGTGTAAAGTCAAGCGTGGATGATTCACCGGGTTTCAAATGAATTCTTTTAAATCCCCTAAGTGAATGAATGGCGCGTGACATCGATTTGTCAAGGTTGGACAAATACAATTGCACAACTTCATCACCGGATACCTTACCCGTGTTTGTTACTGTAACGGAGACATGAACAGTATCACCTATTTTAAATTCACTATTCATTTTTAGATTTTCATAGGTAAAGGATGTGTAACTCAATCCAAATCCAAACGGGTAAAGAGGTTCGCCTTTAAAATACCGATAGGTTTGTGAACTTACCTTATATTCATCAAAGGCAGGAAGATCGTTAACTGATTTATAAAATGTTACCGGCAATCTTCCTCCAGGATTATAGTCGCCAAAAAGAACATCCCCTATGGCTTGTCCTGCCGCCTGACCCGGATACCACGCTTCAATGATGGCATCTACATTCCTATTTTCCCAGTTAATCGCCAATGCACTTCCATTTAACAAAACAAGTACAACGGGTTTGCCCAAGGCCTGAATTTCTTTTATCAACTGTTGTTGTAGTTCGGGTAAATCAAGGCGGGTTCGATCACCACCATTGAATCCATCGATCTTCACATCCATCTCCTCTCCTTCCATTCGCGGAGTAATACCCATACACATTACCACCACATCTGCCTGTCGTGCAATATCAAGCGCTAGTTTTTTTAATTCAGGTTTGGGGGTGGCCCAAACCAATTGTACCTGTGCATCTGCAAAAGACTCTACGGCTTCAACAACAATTTTATATCGCTTGCCTGCTTCCAGTTTTAATACATTTGATTTCCGCAATCGTGGATCGCCATATTCATCCCTGAAATGATACGTTGTTTTAGCGACAAGACTATCGTTGATAAAAAGTTTTGTGTTGCAAGTACTGATGATACCAACTTGATACAATCCTGTTTGATCAGGTTTAACCTCTCCGGTCCACCGAACACTAAAGTTATCATCGTCCATATCATCGCGTGGTGCTTTATCATACCAATTGGCATCCAGGTTTTTATCAACGGATGAAAACAGGGGGTCACCACTGAGTTCTTTATTATTAAAGTAGGATGCTTTTATTCCGGGTTGATCATCTACACTAAATAAATTTTCAGACGGAATGGTATAGAACATTGGCATACCTTCTGCCAGCTCACAGCCTTGAGCAAATAAGACTTTTGATTTTGCACCGAGCTTTTCCCGAATACCTCTTAGGGGTGTAACAGGATCAGAAGGAACACCATTATAATTTCCAAGAAGCATCAGCCACTGATCTGCGTTGGGTCCAATCACCGCGACTGTGCTAATGTCTTTCTTCAGTGGTAAAATATTGTCTTTATTTTTTAACAACACAATTGATTTGCGTGCTGCATCAAGGGCCAACGCTTTATGTTCCTTACTATCAATTACCGAGTACGGTATTTGTGCATACTTCACTTTCTTAGGAGGATCAAACATGCCTAGTTTAAACCGCGCCATAAAAAGTCGTTTTACAGCAACATCAATTTCAGCTTCGGTGATTAATTTTTTATTTACAGCCTCTTTTAAGTTGAGATAAACATTTCCACATTCCAGATCAGTTCCTGATTTTACCGCGAGTGCAGCTGCCTCTTCAGCTGTTGACACAACCTTATGAAACTTGTAAATATCAACAATGGCATCACAGTCGGATACGATGTAGCCATTAAATCCCCACTCCTTTCGAAGTACTTCCTGTAAGAGTCTTTCACTTCCACAACATGCCTCACCATTGTATCGATTATAGGCACACATCACGGAATAAGGTCTGCCTTCTTTGATCGCCATTTCAAATTGTGGTAAGTACGTTTCCCGTAAGTCGTTTTCTTCCGTGATGGAATTAAAAGAATGTCTTCCTTCCTCCGGGCCGCTATGTACAGCAAAGTGTTTCGCTGTCGCGATTGTTTTATAATAGGTAGAGTCATCACCTTGCAGACCTTTGATAAACTGCACCGCTAACTTGCCTGTGAGATAGGGATCTTCACCATACGTTTCTTGTCCACGGCCCCAACGCGGATCGCGGAAGATGTTGATGTTGGGCGACCACAGCGTAAGGCCTTGATAAATGAAACGCTTATCCTTCTTTACGAAGTTCGAATGCTTGGCACGTGCCTCATCAGCAATTGCCGTTGATACATTGTGAAGCAAATATTCATCCCAGGTAGCACCTAAGCCAATGGCTTGCGGAAATACGGTGGCCAAACCTGCACGGGCAACGCCGTGCAGACCTTCAGACCACCAGTTATATTTTGGAATCCCAAACCGTTCAATCGCCGGAGCATCATTCATCATCTGACTGATTTTTTCTTCCAGCGTCATTTGGCTGATCAGATGATTAACACGCTCTTGCATACTCAGCGTGGTATTCAAAAACGGGAAGTCTTCAATTTCGTTTTTCTTTGAACAGGCATCCGTTAAAAGAAATAGTGTTACCAGCATGACAACTGATTTCAATGCTCTGTAAATGCGCACGTTTATTACTCGGACCGCTACACCTTTCAACAAGATCATATATCAAATTTATAGAACACTCCGCCTTGCAAGAATCAATTAAAGATGCGAGCCTTCTTGCAAATCTTTCAAATTCGGTATTCAAGAACTTCTATTATTGCCCAGCGATGGATTTTATACAAATGATTATATTATGCTGGTGCATAAACTTGAAGCACAGAATTTCTTTGTCGGGAGTTAAGATTTATTGACATTGCATTATTGCAGTATCGCTTACCAAAACAAAAAGTGTGCAACAACTGAGCAATTCCCCATCTCTTGCATGAACCAGTTTCTACTACAACAAGGACACACCAGGGAACTTCATGCTTTTCCACACATACTTGAATTTGCGTTAAAGAAAAATACCAGCATTCAGTTAAACTCTTTAAGTGCAACCACAACTACCAGCTTAAGGATATACTTCATCCTGGAGGGGAAGTTTGACTGGTTCATTGATGACCAGCACTATATTCTCTATCCGGGAGATTTAGCCATTATTCTTCCCAGGCAAATCTTTCAGGGTGAAAAAGATATCCTGAATATCGGAACACTTTCCTGGATACATCTTCAGGTTGAAAAAATTGATGCAAATGGAATGTCTCTCGGAATATGGAGTTACCTCTCAAAAAGTGAAAGTATTACGATCGGAAAAATTTTGTCACTGAATAGCTCACCCATTTTGAAATTGAAGGATGCACAAGGTATTCTACAATCACTCCGGGAAGAATTTCTAAATCAGGAAATAGGTTTTACTACGCGGATTAATCAACTGATTGATGAATTATTTATCAGCATCGCACGGCAATCTACTCGCCAGAATAATTCACAGCGGGATTTCCCGCAAACCTTTATGAAACTGGAGCAGACTCTGCGTCAAAATTTGTCGCACCAATGGACAGTAGACGAAATGGCCGCTCTTATTGGACTCGGAACAACAACCTTCACTGAGAAAGTAAAAAATTACACCGGGTTCTCTCCGTTGAATTATCTGATCAACATTCGTATTTCAGAAGCTATTAAGCTATTAAAGCGACAGGATGAAAATGTAACTGACATTGCCCTGAACACGGGGTTTTATTCCTCACAACACTTCTCCACAACCTTTAAAAAGCTTACCGGTTATACGCCCAGCGAATTCAGAAAAAGAAATGTAATACAAAAATAGAAACATTAAGGTATAAGATAATGGAATGCATCGTCACGATTGAGCTTGGAACAAATGCAGTACGAATTTTTGCATTTGATATGAATGGAAATGTCATCGGTTCCATGAAGGGATCCTATCCTACCTTTCATACAGAACCCGATTACAGTGAACAGGATCCTGAGCAAATGTTCATCACCATGTTGTATGTTCTAAAAAACCTGTTGACTGAAAAGATTCATCCACAAAAGTATAAGGTGGTGAGCATTTGCTTCAGTGCCTCTATGCACAGCGTTCTTGCCATTGATGATCATGGTGTACCGCTGGGCAACGCCATCACGTGGGCAGACAACAGAGGGAAAGCCGAAGCGCATGAACTGAAAAAATCAGGGCTTGGTAAAAAACTGTACATCAACACGGGAACTCCTATTCACCCGATGTCTCCTTTGGTAAAAATTACCTGGATGAAAAATCATGACCGGCAACGATTTAACAAGACTTCCAAGTTTCTTTCCATCAAAAGCTATATCATCCAACAACTTACCGGAGAATATTTTATTGATTATAGTCTGGCATCAGCCACCGGGTTGCTAAACATCCATACCATCAAATGGGAGGCTGAGGCTCTTGCGCATGCCGGTATTACGCCTGACAAACTTCCAGACCTCGCACCGGTATTTCATTCACCTGGAAAACTGCGCAAAGAATATCAGAAATCCTTAGGACTATCATCGTCAACAAAAATACTACTGGGTTCAAGTGACGGATGTATGGCTACATTAGGAGCGGGTGTCTGGAGTGAAGGAAAAGCCACCATCACGATTGAAGACAGTGGTGCTGTTCGTGTCGTTGGAAAAGATGTGTTGCGTGATGAAAATCAACGGTTCTTTAATTACCTCCTCACCGAAAACTGTTACATCTCTGGTGGACCGACCAACAATGGTGGTGTTGTGTTTGAATGGTTTGCAAAACAGTTCGGTGATTTCAGGGGTCCTTATGATATAGAATTTACCATGGAGAACCTCATTATAGAAGCTTCTAAAGTTGCTGTCGGTTCTGACGGACTCTTGTTCCTGCCTTATCTGCTTGGAGAGCGTGCTCCCATTTGGAATGCGAACGCCAGAGGTTCTTACTTTGGCCTGAACATCAAACACGAACGACAACATTTTATACGGGCAACGATAGAAGGAATTCTGTATGAAATTTATAGCATAGGTAAAACACTCGAAGAACATCGATCCATTCAAAGTCTTTCCGTAAATGGAAGTTTTGCCTCCATTCCCTTTTGTACGCAAATGATTGCCGATATCTTTAACAAACCTGTAACCATCAGCAAAAATTCAGACAGTGCGTCACTGGGTTCCTTCTTAATGAGTTCAACTGACTTAGGGAAATACAATACCCTGGAGGAAGCTGCCCGCTCTATTGTGCTTACCGATACCTACAAACCCGAACTCACTCATCATGCATCCTATCTTCAATACTTTGATATTTTTGCAAGACTAACTTCTAAACTTGCCGATGAGTTTGAAGACATTGCCAAACTACAACAGAAGCATTAAAACGTAGGAAAGGAACTGGTTAACAAACAACTAACCCATAGATTTCATCAATCAAAAAACGGCACCCCGGGAATAGCATATTTCTTCATACCCTCCTCATTGATCTCTACACCAACACCGGGCTTTTCTGAGAGCGTGATAAATCCGTTTTCTACCATTTCACCATCAAACGTTACAATCTCCTTATACATAGGATTGTTGTGAAAATAAATCTGCCACTCCAAGATCAAAAAATTAGGCACCGAGGCACACACATGACATGACGCCATAGCGCCAAGAAAAGAGGCAACCATATGAGGCGCAAAGGGTACATAGTAAAGATTAGCCAGATTGGCGATGCGTTGTCCCTCTCCCAGACCACCCGCTTTCTGAAGGTCGGGCATAACGATATCGACTGCGTTCAACTCCAGCAACCTTCTGAACCCATGCGCGAGGTAATGGTTCTCTCCAGCACAAATGGGAGTGGATGTCGATTCCGTTATTGCTTTATACGCTTCCGGGTTCTCAGCAGGAATAGGTTCCTCTAGCCACATGAGGTTAAATGGCTCCAATCGCTTGGCAATGGCCTGAGCCGTTGGCGCATCATAACGACCATGCATGTCAATGCAAATATCAATCATCGGACCCACTGCCTCGCGGGCTGCTGCTACCTGGTCCACCATACGTTGTAGTTCTCCCGGGCTGGCAGTCCAATTGTACCGGTCATATTTGTTTGGATCATTAAACTGATCCAGATCAAACTTGATGGCATTGAACCCCATCTTTTTTGCTTCCAGTGCGCTGTTAGCAAAATCTTTTGGCGTGGGCAGATTAGATTGATATAAGGCTGTGTCACAATACACCCTGATCTTGTCCCGAAACTTTCCACCCAGTAATTGATATACAGGAACACCCAGTGCTTTTCCTGCAAGATCCCATAAAGCCGACTCAACTGCGGACAATACAGCAATGTACATTCCGGATTGCGCACCTTGAAAAAATCCTGACCTTCGGATGTCTTCAAACAATCGGTTTACATTCAACGGGCTTTTTCCCTTGAGACGCGCTCCAAACATTTTTACCAAATGATAGGTACCCGGTACAGCATCTACTCCTTCCCCACAACCCCATATATCCTGGTCAGTAAAAATCTTCACAAACAAACTACCCCTGACATAACCGCACTTGATCTCCGTTATTTTCAAATCGGATGGAGCGGAGTTTTTCGGGGCTTTCTGAACCGCAGCTTCAAAGCCTGAACCAAACGTTGCTATGGGGGTAAGTGCTGCTCCGGCAGTAATAATTTTTTTAAAAAATGATCTTCTTGATGATGGAGTCATAATGGATTGTTTTACGTTTACCAGGTACGTGATTTTAATAATTCCTGAATCTGTTCCTTTGGCACAGGCAGATCATTAATATGGTCATTCAGCCATTTGGAAAAATCCTTTTCAATTTCGTCTGACCAACGGGTATCAATTTGTCCAGGCGTATACTTTTGCTCACGCAGACGCTGGTGGCCGAACATATCGCGAAGACGAACAACTTCTGATGTCTTCACTACCTTTTCGGCTAAGTGTGGTGGAATAAAAATAACGCCACCGTCACGACCCAGTACAACATCGCCCGGCATAACAGTGGCCATACCAATACGTGTTGGTTGATTAATTCCGATCAGCGTAGTATTCAGTGACCCATCCGGATTGTTAAGATGGTGCGATGGATGGTAGGATCTGAAAAAGGAAGTGAATGATCCTATTTCTTTCAAGCCTTTGATATCTCGAACTGCGCCATTGTACACAATGCCATTTCCTGTTTTTGTGAAAATGGAATTGCCGAGATTATCTCCAATGGTAGGCCCATCTACATGCGCTCCAAATTGATCGACCACATACACATCGCGTTTTACCAGCATATCAATTGGCCACGAGTTTTGAGACTTTATGCGCTTATCCTTGTTGTGCCCCTTTTCATCAATCACGCGATGAATATCGGGGCGGCCCGGTACAAAAACCGCAGTCACAGCTCTTCCGACTAGAACACTGTCGGGGTTGATTGTCATCCAACCGTCTTCATATTCATATTTGTAATTTTCATTCCGTAAAACCGCCCAGGCTTCCTCCAGCGTAACACGTTTCATCCGGTTCAGAAGGTGATCCGGTACTTTAGGTCGTCCGTCCGAAAATCTCTCTCCTTTCCATTCGGGAGTCAGCAAGATCAAGTCCTCTTTCGATATCTGCTGGGCAAGTAGAACATGACTGAAGAGCAGGAGTAATATTGTAATTGCTTTTTGTAAGCTTTTCATAAGTGCTGAATTAAGTTGATCATCTATTTTTCTTAGGTTCATGCGAACGCCACCACAGCGCGAGTGAAGAACCTGTAATATTCATAATTGGAGAGAACACAGCAGACGCCAACCCTACTGTCGCGAGTTTACCCATTGACAACGCGAGGCTAGAAGCAAGTCCCCCGTTTTGCAATCCGACTTCCAATGCAACAGTGCGGCAATCCTGCTCCGGCATTCGGAACAATCTCGAAGACCAATATCCCAGGAAATATCCACTGATATTGTGCAGCAAAGCAGCCAGGATAAGAAGGGGGCCTACCACCATCAAATCGTTTCTTCCGGCAGCGGTAATGATCGTAACAATCAGGGCAATGGAAAGCATCGAGATCACAGGCATAATGCTATCCAATGTTTTGAATTTCCCTCTGACAAAATAGTTGAAGATGAGTCCGGCACCAATGGGCAAAATGATGATCTTCGTAATGTCCCATACCATCGACCAGAAATTGATGGTTACATATTGACCAGCCAGTAACTTCATAAACAAAGGTGTCATCAGCGGAGCCAGGAGCGTTACTATGGCCGTTAGTGTTACAGAGAGCGCAAGGTTAGCTTTTGCGAGATACGACATCACGTTGGAAGCGAGTCCACTGGGACAACTACCAATGAGAATAACTCCGGCAGTAATTTCGGGTGGAAATGAAAATATCTTTGTAAGTGTCCATCCCATCAGTGGCATAATACTGTACTGACATACAATACCGATCGCCACTCCTTGTGGCATTTTCAAAACACGTGCAAAATCCTGAACACTTAATGCCGTACCCATGCCAAACATTAATATTTGCATAAGCGGAACGATCAACCGGGAGAGCTTAAAATCGCCCACATCAATAAAGTAATGCGGGTAATACATTGCGAGGCTCACGGCTGCAAAGATGGTGATAGTGAAGGCATAACCTTTGAGCCACTCATGTTGTCGAAAGGTCAGCGCAACAAAAATAAAAAAAGCCATGAGTACCCAACCCGCAATGTGATGTGCCTGTTGGGTTGTGGTCAGAACGTAACCTGCCAGACAGAGTAAGGCTAGTGCTAAAAATAACTTTGTGTACACTCTCGACATTGGTCAGCTGTACTGGTTAAATAAGAAACTAATTTTCTGACACAGCTTCACTTCCAAGATGTCTAGAATTTTTCGACACCACTCACATTCATTTTCAAAGAATTTGCCTTATCCACTGGTCCCGTAATAAAGAGCGTTTTTTCATCTGTACCTGCAAAGACATTATTGGTGGCTCCTCCACCCGTAAATATGGTCACAAGCTTTTCTCCGCTTGGATCAAAAACGACCACTCCCAAACCGTTGCTGATATAGATATTTCCTCTTTCATCCATAGACATACCATCACCACCCATATCTACAAATTTTTGCATATTAGAGAGTGTTCCATCGGCATTGATATCAAACACCCAGGTACCCCCCATGTTATCACCTGCCCATTTGTTTACATACAGTTTTTTTCCATCCGGTGTTCCTACTACACCGTTTGGCCAGGAGTCGGCATCCCATTCGGTTTGAGTCGTTACACGTACCAATTCGGTGCTGCCGGAGGCAAGGAAATAAACGTGTCCGCCTTTCCCCTCTTCAGCCTGCTCCGAATGTGTTGGAGGCCAATTTGGGTTGCCAACTTTCCGTGGATCATCATCTTCCCAATACCCCCTTGGAAACATTGGGTCGGTGATGTACATACCTCCTGTTACAGGATTGATCCATACATCATTCGGTCCGTTCAACAGCTTACCGTTATAATCATCCACTAATACGGTGTGGCTACCATTTGGTGCAATTTTCCAAAGTTCTCCATGCAAGTCAGCACAAGCAATGAGGTTCCCGTCTTTGTCAAACGCCATTCCATTCGCCCTCCCAGTTTCACTTAAAAAAGGAGTTATGACATTACTCGCTGCATCCCACTTATAAATTTTATCATTAGGTTGATCCGTGAAGAATACATTACCGTTTTTATCGACTGCGGGACCTTCTGTAAACGAATATCCGCTACCCAAATTCACAATCTGTGCATCGGTTGCAATCAGACCTTTATTGCCATCCGAATCTTCATCGGAGCATGAGAAGGCAAAGGAACATAGTACTCCCATGCAAAAAACGAATTTGTTTTTTTTCATAATGTTTACCTGTTAATTGTTCTTAGACTTTAAGAATTTAAAATTCCTCGTGAGGATTTCGGCCAATAGACAATAAAAAATACCTGAACAAACTGCCTGCATCAGAGACTACATCATCAGAATGCGAATCTGAATCACAGGATCGAAAAAGGAAACTGATTTACTTCAGTTATCTTTCAATCTTGGATTACTTATATAAGTAGTACACAGGGAGAATTTGTAAGGACAAGTAAGGGGAAGCTATCGTTATCCCCTCCTTGTCTTACGTTAGCTAACACACTTAGTCTCTTTCTTTAGGGTACATCCCAGAATACCCGTGACACCAAATTATCTCCGCCTATAGCAGTAGAGGCTTCTAAATAATTATCTGCATTTGAAGAACCTTCAACATTGGGATACGTCATTCTTCTGACAAATCCGCCATCCAGGTTATCATTAAAAAGATTAGGGGTTAATGTAGGATAGCCGCTTCGTTTGAAGTTGGCAAATGCTTCTGTGCCATTTCTAAGATTCACGATCCAGTACTGCGTGTTGATTAATTCAAACGCTTCCTCATCTGTAGTTGCCAAGCTAAAATCGATAGCCGGGTCGGCTAAATAGGTGTTGATGTCTGCACCAGGAATCGGAGTTGTTCCCGGATAGAGTACATATACCTCCATGTCGGCTATAATTCCATTTTCGTAATACGTTTCAGCAGAACCACTCACCCATCCTCTTTGTGCAGCCTCCGCAAGCAGTAAGGAAGTCTGTGCATACGTAACCCAGAAATCCGGGGCTGACGGTGACGCCACGACCCACGTATTCATTTGTGAATAATTGAGTCCCGTACCCTTCGAGCCACGGTAAGGAGCACTCGCAAGATCGATACTATTAACACCAATTGGAACACCAAACTGATTGGCCAAATCGGTATCGGGATCAGTTTCACTTACAATATCACCCGGGTCGGTAAAACTTGCCAGCATAAACTTACCGCGCGGATCGTTTGTTGATTTCAATTGATTTACAAAAGGTTCAGCAGCATAATTGAAGTAGGAAAAATTCCTCAAATTATTGTTTTCGGTTTGTATACCTCCATTACCATTTTTTACCAAGGCGTTATCTTCATTCGAACTCATTACACCCCCTGCGAAAGCTTCAGAGACAATGTCCTCCGCCCTGGATGCATCGACCTTTGAATAACGCATTCCCAATCTCAGCAGTAATGAGTTGCCCAATTTTTTCCATTGAGCCACTTGCGCAGCCGCGCTGCCTGCAGGATGTCCGCCATTCGTTCCATAAAACAAGTCTTCAGGAACATAATCAGCAGCAGGATCTAATGCTGCTAATGCTTCGGTAATCTCACTGTACAGGTCATCGTATATTGCCGCATCTTCATCATACACCGGGTAGAATTCAGCCGCGCTCACGGCTTTTCCTGCATTGAAGTAGGGAACGTTTCCATATTCATCCACTAGGCCCATAAACGTCTGAGCCTTCCATATACGGAGCATGCTTAACAGGTTAACGCGGCTTGTTGCGTCACCTAGAAGGTTAATCGCCTGAACCATATTCCTGATCTGCCCAGGATAAAGTTGGTTCCATTTCGGATTGCTGATATCGTCAATGTCTTCATTGAAATTAAATCCCAGGTTTGCCCCTGTATTATAGGGGCAAACAAAATGTTGCACAACGGTGTGCTCAGCCGCCCAGGTTCCCAGGTGCGTACGCTGCGCTCCCGCAAAAAGCAGTGCCGGATCCACCGATGATACAGCATAGGGGTTTGTGTTAACTTCCACAAAGTCTTTATCGCACCCGCCTGCGAACAGAAGAGCAGCGATGGGTAGTATGTAATACTTTATCGTTTTCATAGTATTAGAATCTGACGTTTAGGGTGAAATTGTAATTGCGTGTAGTGGGAAGAGCTGCGTTTTCATAACCGGATCTAAAGTCGCCAGAGGATTGGATGGCTTCAGGATCGAGGCCAGGCAAATCCTTGTACAGTATTGCAGCATTTCTACACGCTGCTGACAGTGTTAGTCCTTTTATAAACTTTAGGGACGGAACATTGCTCAGTGCATTCGTAAAATTGTATGATATCGATACATTCCTAAGCTTCACGAAATCCGATTTGAATATAAATGGATCGCCTATCTGACCATTTCTATAATCCGAGTAGAAGCCCTGCAAGTCCGTTACCACTGATGTGTTAGGCTCTCCTGAACTTTCATAGACCGCTGGGAAAGTCATACCCGTTTCGCCTTCTCTCCTGCCTTCCAGCGACAACTTGGAATGTCCCTGCCGTGTCATATTTAACTGCGTAGCCGATAACACAGTACCTCCAAACTTGTAGTCAATGTGTATTCCGACACTCAGATTTTTATAGGTAATGGTGTTATTCCAGCCCCCTACATGTTTCGGGATAGAACTACCTACTGGAAGGAAACCGTTTGTCTTTTCTGCACCGGGTGTAGCACCTGTGGTTGCAAGTAAGCGACCATTATCAGCAACAACGATTTCTCCATTTGCATTTCTCCTGTACGTTCTGGTGTACAATTGGTTCATTGGCAATCCCTCTGTGTACCTCAACTCTCCAAGAAATTCGTTTCCTGTACCATTAAAGTAAAGCAGTAGTATCGTTCCACTTTCATTACCCACGTCAAGCACTTTGGTCGCCAGGTAGGCATTGTTCCATGAAGTCGTCCAACTGAAATTAGTGGTTTTAAGCGGAGTCAACTCGATCAACGTTTCCAAGCCCCTGTTCCTCAGCGATGCTTTGTTTTGTTTTGAATTATTATATCCGGATGCAGTGGAGATTGTAACGTCTAGTATCTGATCAGTTGTTACCTTATCGAATGCCGCAACATCAAATAGTACTTTGTTGTTAAACAATCGCATCTCAAGGCCAATTTCTTTTTCCGTCACTGTAAAGGGTTGCAGGTTTGGATTAGGCGCGAATGTACCCGCAACTCCGGCCGTGGTTTGGCCATTAATGGGTGGGTTGATACTGTACGTCAGAACGCCATCATATGGATTCACCCCGTTAACACTACCTACTTCCGCCCACGAAGCTCTGAGTTTACCGTACGAAAGCCAATTCTGACTCTCTAATAATTCAGAGAAAATAAAGCTACCCGACACCGAAGGATAAAACACACTGTTGTTCTCTGGATTTAAAACAGAGAACCAGTCTTCCCTTCCGGTGAAGTTTAAGTACACCAGTCCTTTGTATCCCAATTCAGCCCAGCCATAGAGAGAATTAATACGGGTTCTATTATAATTATAAGGCACAAAACCTTGAAGCGCTGCATCCGGCTCGTTAATCCAGGAGATTGTTCCGTTTTTCAATGAGTAAACATCCGGCACCGTGAAGCTTCTAGCGTATTGTGAATTTCTTTGGAACTCGGTTCGCCAGGTGTTTCCACCGAAACTTGCGTCAATCGAAAAATCACCAAATTCTTTGTCGCCACCAATCAGAAAGTCTGCATTGATATCCGTTGTCTGGTCTTGTTGTATATCGTAACGCCCTCTATAGTTTCCAAAATTATCGCGCAGTGATTCAGAACCTGAACCATTAAGTTCATTCCATTCTGTAAAACTTGAACCCCGATCATAGTTGAACCTGCCTTGCACATAAAGCCAGTCTGTCAATTCATAGCGCAGGGTGGCCGTTCCGAGCAGACGATTTCTATCTTCATTGAAATATTTTTTCTTTTGAAGCGCATAGTATGGATTGTTAATGGTTCCCAGAAATCCGTTCGTTTTAATTTCTGCTCCAGTAGTTGGATTCACGGCATGTTCTCTAAAGGCACTAAGTGGTGTAGAGTTGGCGATCCTTCCAAAGAAATTTATCGCACCATCTCCCTGCGTACCAATTAGCGGAGGGTTAATATTTTCCTCGTCTGCATAGTTTAAGTTCAGCTGAAGCTTAAGTTTTTGAGTGATGTTATGATTGATCCCCACGTTGAAGATTCGCTTCTTATATTCATTGCCTGGTACAATACCCTTGGCATCTGTATTTGAAAAGGAAGCACGGAAACTGCCGTTGGATCCACCACCAGACAGCCCTATGGTGTTAGTAAAATTTGATCCCATCTGCAGAAAATCAAAAAGACGGTCTTCATAAGCAGAGTAAGGTCTCATAACACCATCAAAATTCATGGTTGGAGCACCGTCCAACCGCGCGCCAAAACCAAACTGACCGTTCGTCTGGGCATCTCCTTGTGTTACCGGTCTAACCCCAGCTCTACCCAAACCATACTCCGTCTGGGTGATTTCATCTAAGAAATTCAAAGCGTTCGAAGCGGTATAGCTGGATGTAAAATCAACCCCAATACCTTGATTTTTACTTCCAGATTTTGTAGTAATAATAATTGTCCCATTAGCCGCTCTGGATCCATAAAGGGCCGAGGCCGTGGCACCTTTCAAGACCGTCATACTTTCAATATCATCGGGATTGATATTCTGCAAATTATCGCCACGGTCTCGCTGGTTAACCTGACCATTACCATTCGTGCCGCGTGCGCCCTGGTCTATCGGAAGACCATTAATCACAATCAAGGGTGCGTTGTTTGCTCCTGCAAACGCTGCTTGTCCGCGAAGGCGTATCTGCATACTGGAACCAGCTCCAGCCGCAGGAGGTGTAATATTTAACCCAGCAACCTTACCTTCGAGAGACTCCATTACATTCGTTGTCCTGTTCTTAATCAACTCGTCTGTTTGAACTGACGTTGCCGAGTAGCCTAGTTTTTTCGATTCCTTTTTAATGCCAAGTGCCGTCACAACAACCTCATCAAGTGACTGCACATCTGGATTGAGGGAAACATCAATCGTGGTTCTTCCTTCAATGGCTACTTCCTGGCTGCTGTATCCGACAAAGGAAAATATAATAATGTTCGACCCGGACGGAACATCAATTGAGTAGGTTCCGTCAGCAGTTGTTACGGTGCCAGCAGCCGTACCTTTTACAATAACATTGACACCAGGAAATGTGCCCCCACTCTCGTCTGTTACCCGGCCACTAATCGTTAGTTGCTGGTGCGTAGATGGTGGATTAGAAGATTTAAGGCCAACACCTCCTCCGACCGAAGCATAGGTCTTAAGACACACCACCATCAGCAGTAGTATGCTTAGTGAAAATAGAAAGTAGCGTTTTCTCATAATTACAGGGTTTATTTGAAGTGTGCTTTATACAATTATTGCACAGCACGAATGTAGAAGAGCACATTCTTATAGACTTCCAATAAACTACAGCGATGATTTTTGCACACGATTGCGGATCTCGCTACTTCGTTTGTCGTGTCTCTGGCAAGTAGATTCGACTAGAAAATTTCAATCCTAATCAAACGTGAATTGGATTACACAGAAGATTCCACCCTGTATTCTTTCTGTCTGGTAAAGCAGGTTTGCCATCATGAATAATACTTGTTAACGACCCGTTCTTCACAGACGCAGATATTGCAATTGTACATACCTAGGCTTGTCGTGGCGATTGTGGCCCACGCAAAAAATAGCGCGCTCGTTAAGGGCAAATATTTTTAGGACAGATTTTGATTTCATTAATCAAAAACCATTGCGAACCTAATTTGACTTACTTATCCGATCTTCAACGTGAAAGAAATCAAAGTCCATTACTCCACCTGTTGTTTTGGTGGCATAGTTAAATAAGGCAAAGCGATACCCGATGAAATGAGGTAATGTATAGTCCATGTGAAGTGGAGAGCCAATCGACTTCCAAGACTTTCCATCCAGACTGTAGAAGAAAGTTGCGATATCAACTTTATCCCTAAAGTTGCACTCTGCTTTGAGATACACCGTGTTCTGCGAGAGTGCTATGCGCTGCATCTCAACTGGCTTCTCTGATTCAGCATTGACCATTACGATAAACTTCACTCCATTTTCAAACTGAACACCAACCTGGCCATATTTTTTTTGCATCAAAGCAAGACCGGCAAAATCGCCTTCTTTCATTTTTGATACATCGATCAATGTTGAACCTGTACATTCCGGGCCAACCGTTCGTTGCGTTAAAACATTTTTCACCAGGTAAATTGATGTATCTACCCTACTTGTAGTAATCCTGAAATAACCTTTCCTTTCCTCTAATGACCAATGTTCGTTGTCGGGGTTGTGATTCCACTGCCACACCAGCGGTAACGGTCGATCTCCTTTCTTGCGGGTAAACTCATCGGACTCAACAATACCTGGAATCAATCCTCGACCGGGGGGAAGATTAAGTATTTCAGGAACCTTACCATCAACACCCAGCACCGGCCAGCCATCTTCCCATTTCACAGGAACTAAATAAGGAATGCGCCCAACCGCACCGTAGTCACGAAACAAATAAGAATACCAGTTACCATCGGGTGTATCAATAAGTCCGCCTTGTGCCACGCCTAAATCCTGAAGGGCCACGCGTCCTTCCCACGGTCCGGTTATCTTGTCGGCCCGGTGAATAAGAACCGTCCGCATGCCGCCCCTCGGCCACACTATATTAAAGAGATAGTACTTGCCTTTTACTTTAAAAAGTTGAGAACCTTCAGCATTCAACATGATGTTTGTTCCTGCTGGAGCGCTGGCGTTTTCGATCACTACTTGTTCCTCTGTTCCTGGCTTCACGCCGGATGCATCGGCATTGAGTTCAACCAACCGGAGTTTGCCCGCACTATAAATCAGATAGACACGACCATCATCATCGAAGAATAAAGTATGATCATGATACGATGGTTTAAAAGATGAAACTTTCCATGGACCTTTCTCAATATCCTTTGTTGAGTAGATGTAAGTCTTACCTGTCGTTTGAGCGAACGTAGTTACATAGTAGGTGCCTTTGTGATAGCGGATGCAACTGGCCCAAGATCCGCTACCATACGTACTCTTTCCGTTATCAAGGTTAAGGGCATCAATATTGGCAAGTGTATCGTATAAATAGTTCACTAGCTTCCAGTTTACCAGATCATTTGATTTCATAATCGGCACTCCGGGATTCATATGCATGGTGGTGCTGCTCATGTAATAGGTCTCTCCCACCCGAACAATGGACATGTCAGGAACGTCAGCAAAAATAATAGGGTTATGAGCCTGCTTATCTTGTGCTGAAGATTGTATAGTAAATAGGGTAAATACTACTGCTGCACATATCAACCCGCTTCTCTTACAAGTGAGTAAAAATCTTTCAATACTTATTTTCATCGAATTCTATCTGAGGTACTAACTCCATTTTAATAATTTGTTCGTCACTTCAATTTAACTTTATATAGTATCTGACTATAGTTTATCGGTGTACGATTCATTTACGATCTTATTGGTTCATTATTTAAAGAATCGCAAGCTAGCACTTCCTGTTCATTTTTTAAACAGAAGTGGTGCAAGCTCATACAAGCTGCGCCTCCAAGTAAGAAACTCATGGGCTGTATTCTCAGAAACAAAAGAGACTGACTTTACTCCAGCTTCATTGAGAGTTTTTGCAGCGTTCTTAACAGCGTCTGGTCTTTCGCGACTACCACAGCTCAGGAAAATCAGTTTTACTTTCGATTTGTCCGTAATATCGGTCGGTGCATAGGTGCCTCCGCTTAGTAAGCCATAATAGGCGAACACATCCGGTTTATTTATCGTAATTGTTTTTGTTTCCATGCCTCCCATGGATAGACCGGCCATGGCACGATTCAACGGATTGGCCAGCGTTCGGAAGTTAGCATCGACATATGGGATCAGCTCGTCAACGAGTACGGTTTGAAATGGAGTGATATCGAAATTTTTTAAGCCACCAAACTTAATTTCGTTTGTCATTCCATACGTCATTACAATAATGAACGGCTTCAACTTACCTTCAGCAATCAGGTTATCCATGATCAGATTGGCACGACCTTGATTACTCCATGCTGTTTCATCCTCACCCCAACCATGCTGCAAATACAATACAGGATAACGATCCTTCTGGTTATTATCATAACCGGGAGGTGTATAAATAAATGCCCTGCGTGAAGTCTTCGTGCTTTTCGATAGAAAAAGAACCTGCTGTACATTACCATGCGCAACGTCTTTCAGTGCATAGAAGTCTTGATCGTGTGCAGGTATTTCTATGCCACTCTCCCACCGGACAGAACCGTAAAAATTCAATGCGCCAGGATCGTTAAATTTTCCACCATCAATCTTAAGGTTGTAGTAATGAAATCCTTCATCCAAAGGTCCTGCTGTCGTTCCCATCCAGGAGCCATCATCCACTTTTGTTAGTTTAGTACCTCCTTTTCCTCCCAGCCCAAGGCTCACTCTGACACTATCAGCTTGCGGTGCGATAATCTTGAATCGCGCATACCCTTGTGAGTTGACTTGAGGATATTCTTGCCCCGGCTGATTTAAACTTGAAGGTTTAAAGTCTTCAATAATGGCTGGCGCTGTGGACTGTGAATAACACAATGGACCGGATAAGATCACTAGTAAGAATAAAAGAATTGGATAGCCTTTCATGGTTTTTAAGTTTTTGGGATTATAAAATGCATTGAAAATATTTTTAAAAGTTTATTAAAAAAGTAATTGGGTATATCCTCCATCTGCTGCATAGTTGATGTCTTCGAAAAAACAGTCCAAACAGGTATGGACAGTTGACTCCATAGATTCATTTTTATCATCAAAGCTTATCCTTGCAGACGGACTATTCTATTTTTCGAATGTACAATGCTCTTACATCGACCACTGTCGGGTTATGCATGTGGCAAAGTTAAAAGCCAATATTTCCCTCTGTAAAACCGGCTTCATGTATGACATCAATTGTCTTAACACCGTTCAGCCATGCTTGGACATGATGTCCTTTGGCTATGATGTAGTATTCATTCCAGTCATTTTTATTAGCAAGCTTCATGGCCAAGGAATCCGGATATTTCTGTACCATCTCCCCTCTGCGTTCTTCCCAAAGTGAACCCCAATATCCTTTTCCCATATCAACCTGATAACCTGGGGCATTATCCCAATTGGTTGGGTTTATGCGAATGCAAACACCTGAATTGGCATCATCATCGCCAACCATCTTTATTGAAACAAGCAATTCAAAATCACCGTACGATTTTTTTGTGTACCCGTAATGATGTTCCTTTTCCTTGCCAATCTTTCCCTGTAACGAATTATTATTTAACTGCCAAAACGCTCCTTCAAAATTCCATTCATCCGCAGACAACAGAAGATTCTCCCATCCCTTCCCCGTAGGTTTATTATTAACCAGTTTACCAGACTTTGGTAGTGCGCCATTTAAAACCTGATTCTGCGCATTGGCAGAAATTGAAAATAATCCGAACAAAAAGAGAGCGGCTATAATTACAAGGTGATACTTTTTCTTAATCACAGAATATGAAATTCTTTGCATATGTTTTTTTTTAATTTGATGATGTCTCAAAGATTTAATTTTAATCCTGAGGCCTTGAAATATTTACCACGTCAACCTAAGTAATGACACGCCTTGTCTTGGCAAGTCGAACGTAAGAGCTGCTCCTCCCATTTTTACATCTTGCCATTCGGGTGATGTATATAGTTGTAATTGTCCTGATTTTTCCAGGTCAAGATATTGTTCCGAAGTTACCTGTCGGGGATTACCCATTGCTTTCCATTGTTCAAACGAATTGCTGAACTGGTCATCCACACGATAATGTTGAACTAATACACTGTTTGCATCAATTCCATCAATCATCAACTCAATGGGTATTGATTCTCCGGCAATATTGTCGTCATGATAGTTCCACACCATAATGGAAATTGAATTCTGATTTTTACTGGCCATTGCAAATACATCATTCTGCGCCTTTACTCCATTGGCAATAATATCTGCAGCATGCAAGGCATAGACAGATTGAACTGAAATCCGTTGTCCGCTCATCATACCGAACATGCGGAATACATTCAGCACGGGTTTGTCAATTCCATTCGTAGCCAAATCCCGAAAACCAGCAAACCACTCCTGATCTTCAAACTCGAACGACCAACTTACCGCGCCTTTCAAATTCACATGATGCTGATCCATCAATTCATATATGCGAGCAAACGATGCGGCTGTGTAACTGGAATACATCGTACCATTTCGGTAGCCGTATTTCGGATCTCTTTTTTCAGAACACGCGGCACACCCTTCCGGATCGCATTCTCCGATAATAATGGGGATATTCTTCAGTTCAGGAAATGAATTGACTGCTTCAAACCCACGTTGAATATCTTTCAGCTGTACACCCATGTTCATGCGGATGTGTCCATCAACAATTTCAGGATTTCCTTTCGCGTGGAAACCAATGTATTGAAGCGGTGCTCCGATTTTTCCAGTAGCAAAGTTCTTACCACGCAAACAATGCTCAATGAAATCAGTCAGGTATTTATAGGCCTTATCACTTCGGGGACTGGTAGTGTGCGGGCCTCCAATGGTACATTCAACGCAAGCACGTTTCAAGCCATCCGCTGCATAGTCGTAAAGTTTGCAGTACTCTTCAAATGTGCCAGACCAATACGGAATGTCCGGTTCGTTCCAAACTTCCCATAGCCATGTTGTGACTTCCTGTTTTCCGTAGCGCTCGATGGAGTGCTTTACCCATTGGTATACAAGCTCTCTCCATTTATTATAGTCCTTTGGTGGATAAGTCCAACCGGTCCACAGATTACCTCCCTTGCTCCAGGAATGTTCATAGGGCTCCGGTTTAGAAGAAAGGTCTTTTGGCATGAAGCCTATCTCCATCAATGGTTTCGTGCCTTTTTGTATGTAGGTGTCAACGATGCTATCCACTACTGTCCAATTGTAAATGGGCTTACCCCTTTTATCCTCTTTATAGGCATCGGTGAATCCCCACTTAAGATCAGGCCCCGGACTATTTCCTTTTGATGTGAGGAGATTGTGTGTTCGAACGTAGACCGGTGCCGGACTAAGCTGTGTAAGCTCTGTTAACAATTTCTGGCCATCTTTTCGAGTAGTATAATTGGGTTCATCGTATCCAAAGTAAGACCAGAATGGAACCATCTCACCTACTTTTCTTGATGCATCCACATGAATGGCAACGGGCGATTGCTGTGAAAACAACAAATGAGAACAGCCGAGAAGAATTAACAATAGTGAGATACGGTTCATATTAGATGGCTTTACTTTTCCCTAACCTTTCAATCTTTAAAGATCAATGTTGCAAATTGATTGAGTGATCTTCTCCATGTCTGCCACTCGTGTGATGTTCCAGGGGACTCATAGTAGACGTGTTTGATCCCTGCTTTTTCAAGGGCTTGGTGAAAGTTGTTTACACTGTTGTACATTCTTTCTGGCTCTACAGTACCTATGCTAAGGTATATCAACTTCACCTTTTTCTTAAAAGACTCAGCATCGGCCCAAACACCATCAAAGACTTTTGTAATGTCGGTGTTAGAGTCAAGAAAAGCGGCACCACTAAATCCTCCTACGTATGAGAATTTGTCCAGATTGGTCATCGTTGTCTGGAACGTTTGAAATCCGCCCATGGAAAGTCCTGCCATCGCGCGATGTTCCCGATCCGCAAGCGTGCGAAAGGTTTTATCGATCATTGGAATAACATCCTTCACTAATACATCAGGGAAAGCGTTGTTAGCCATGGCTGCGCGGAAGTCTCCTGGTTTTGCCTCAGTTCTGCGTCTTGTGGGATCGACTGCATAACCACGATCCATGACGATCAACATTGGCCTGGCGTTTCCTTCAGCAATAAGATTATCCAAAATGAAATCAACTTTTCCCTGAACCGGCCAGCCCGTTTCATCTTCACCTCCTCCGTGTTGCAGATAAAGCACCGGATATTTTTTTGTTACGTCCTCGTCATATCCGGGTGGGGTGTACACAAACGCCTTGCGCCAGGCTCCTGTCGTTTGAGAATAATAATTGACCGAACGAATCTGACCATGCGGTACGTTTTTAGCTGAATAATAATCTACTCCTGGTTCAGGAATATCAATACCACTGGCCATTCTACCCATTCCATAAAACGTCTGACTTGAAGGGTCTACAACGGCTACGCCATCCAATAGAAGTGAATAGTAATGAAAACCAAATACGATCGGATCGGTAGTAACATTCCAATATCCGCTTGTGTCTTTCACCATGTCATACTTTTTACCAAGATCCATCTGTACGTTTTGTGCACCGGGTGCCTTCACCTTAAACACAACACGATTGTCTGGTAATATCTGAGGATATTGCGCATTGGGAACATTCGTAGATGCCGGATCACCGATACCTGTATGATAGCTTGTAAAAGTCGAGGGGTCTACGGATTTGAATATCAATTGCGAGAACATGTACAATCCATTCTTCCATACTTTGAAATCATGAACACCGGGTTCGATGTAATAGATGTGTGGAATATTGTATCGGAATGCATATTCATGCGTGCGTTTACTGAAGGTAATTAGTCCATCCTTGTCGCCACAGGAAATCCAAAGCAGCTTCAATTTCTTTTTTGCATCCTCCGGGTTAGGGAACAACTGCTCCGGAGCTTTTGTATTGGGTGCGGAAGAGAATCCACCTACCCAGGCGAACGTGTTAAGGTTTCCCAATCCAAAGTTCAGGGATTGTCCACCTCCCATTGATAGACCTGCTATGGCACGATGCTCTCTGTCTGCCAGAACAGGATAGGTCTTCTCAATGTAGGGAATCAAATCGTTAAGTAAATCTTTTTCGAACGTTGTAAATGCCTGAACGCGTTCCGGTTCAAATACATTTCCACCGGCACGATCATCTTTCATCGCTCTGCCGTTGGGCATTACGACAATCATCGGTGATAGTTTACCTTCTGCATAGAGGTTATCCAATATCACCTGGGGTTTACCACCGTTGAGCCATTCGCTTTTATCTCCTCCAATGCCATGCAATAAGTATAGCACCGGATATTTTTTCCTTTTTGAGTATCCAGGAGGCGTGTAGATCAATGCCTTTCGGCTAATGCCAACAGTTTTCGAATTGTAACGGATCGTATCAATTTTTCCATGAGGAACCTCAGCGTGAGAAAGATCAAAACCCTTCGCCGGAGATCCAACGATCTGCGCTTGTGCCGTGATAATTAAGGCCATTATGGAAGGGACGAATAAAATTATTAGTTTCAATTTCATGAACGATTGGTTTATACTAGACGAAATTGACCAAAACTTACTATGAAGAACTTCCAATTAAATACGGCGTAGATTTTTGCACACTTTGTTTCGCGGGTGGTGACTGGAACGAGATGGAGGGCAACTGCACAACAATATTCACATTTGGTGGAGTAGTCGCATTAAGTAATACCTGGACGACTCCACCATAGACCGCGCATGGCCACAAGCCCCATCAGGCATGTGAGCGCTACTATTTGTTTGCTTCATAGACACCGTTCTCAATTCATGTCTCTGATTTTTGATTGACCTAATTCGATTCACATCAGCATTTCTGTTGTAAACCAGAATCAATTCGTGATGACATCAATTTCAGCATATCCCGCGTTATCGTTGCCTTCCGTATTTTTCAACGCTCTCAACTTAATATAGCGAGCATTCTCTCCTGAAAAAATTTTAATTTGCCAGACAGGATTGTTTTTGATATTCGAGAATTCGCCTTCGTCTACCCGTTTCCATTTTTTATTATCCCGTGACACATAAAACTCATAGTGGGTAATGATACCGGGGCCCCACATGCCCTGGTCGGGATGATATTTGAAACCGGTCAGATTTTGTTCACTTCCCAAATCGATCACCAAGTCAATGGGCATACCTTTGTCGTTGCGTTGATGCCATGTGGTTGATATATTTCCATCGACAATAGCGTAGGCCTTTTCATCCTGTGCGCTAACAATCTTCCAATCCTTCCTGGAAATATCAAATCGTTCAACAGCCACAGGACTGCTTTTATCCGTCGCGGGGTCATAGGAAATTGCCTTTACCTGTACTTTGCCATTTGTCTGGACAGGGTTGGTATATTTTTCCGATTGCTGAGTTGGCTCGCTGCCGTCCAGTGTGTAATAGAAATAAGGTCCTATGTCATTTGTCGTGATCGTTATTTCCCCGGATTGATTTCTCATTATGGACGGAGCATTCAGGAACAACGGTGCATTGTAAATTCCGATATTGGAAATAACAGGACATCCCTTCGAGCCGGTAATATTGAAACGCACCTTCGTTGCCTCTACCGCTGAAAACCGAAGAATGCGTTTGTATCCGATCGTTGTTCCCTGAACCAATTGTTTCCAGCCTCCATCAATGAACGCTTCTATGGTGAAAGACTTTACGCGCTGCCCCAAACGGATATATTCCTGAACGAGAAAACGGTTGAACAACGTTGGCTTTTCAAAATCGATGGTCAACTAAGCTGTTGCTATGCTATCGTCAGTTGCCCAATATGTATCTTGATTCTCATCAATTACATTCCCTGCTTCAAATTGTCTAGCATCACCACGGACATTCGAGGCAACTGCCTTCTGATTTTCTACAAGGTTTTTAGCAAACGAAGCTTTCACAGTTGCCGCAAATTCCAATGCTGCATTTTCGTCGTTCTCATGAATCAGACCATTGGGCATGATTGGGAAGTTGAGAAGTAATGTGCCGTTGCGACCGATGGAGTTGTAATACGTTTCCATCAGTTGAGGGACCGTCTTCACTTTACTATCTTCGATCGGATGGTAAAACCACTCCGGCCGGATTGAAGTATTGACTTCAGCCGGCACCCATGAATCGCCATCTTCAACACCAAAGTGCAGCATGTTCCATGGAACTTCACCGGTGCCATTCAGCAAACTCCAGTTTGTTTCGCCTACGTAGCCGGATTCAGTTCCGACCCAACGGAGGTCAGCCCTGTCACCTCCATCGTTCCATATCACAATCTCGGGTTGCAATTCGCGTATCATCTTGTAGGTATTTTTCCAGTCATAATACGTGGTGCGATCTATCATTCGGTTTTCATCAGCGCCACCATAATAGCCTGTTCCTCCATTGGCTCCATCAAACCATATTTCGAAAATGGGTCCGTAATTAATCAGTAATTCTTTAATCTGGTTTCTGAAATAGGTAATGTATTCGGGTTTTCCGTAGTCAGGGTGATTGCGATCCCGGGGCGACACGTAGATGCCCAACTTCAAACCGTACTCTTTACACGCATCCGCCATTTCACGTACCAGGTCGCCCTTCCCGTTTTTCCATGGCGCATTCTTTACAGAATATTCTGTGTATTGAGAAGGCCAAAGACAAAACCCAGAGTGGTGCTTTGCCGTCAGTATTATTCCCTTCATACCTGCCTCTTTGCAAATTCGAGCCCACTGACGACAATCGAGCTTTTCAGGATTGAACAGTTTTATATCTTCGTTGCCATATCCCCAGGATTGATCGGTATATGTATTCAATGAGAAGTGAACGAAAGAATAGTACTCCATTTCCTGCCAGCGCATTTGGTTCTCCGATGGTACCGGGCCAAGAGGGGCCGGAGCTTCTGTCTTGCTGCAACTAGTGAAGAGGAACAGAACGATTCCAAAAAGAAAGTATCTGATCACATTGTTTGAGTTTTCCATAGTGAATTAAAAAATCTATTTGACTTTAATAAGAACTTCATTGTCTTTAAGCTTTTCTGAAGAAGCTTTTAACCTGATTTCGCCAGCCTGGCTATCTGCCTGAACAATCACCAAGCAGTACCCATTGAAGGCCATACGTTCGTTGGACTTATCAGGTTCATGACTACTGGGGTTGAAGTAGTAGTCAATTTCATCAGCAACTTCAGACCAAAGTGATAATTTAGCTTGCTCCTCCTCCGGAATAGGATCGAGATGCTTGACAGCCAGATACCCACCCTCTGATATCCACTCGATTTTTATCTTATGCTTTTCTTTTCCGCGTATCTCTACCTTAAACTTAGTGGTCCATGGATTCCAGTTCTGACGCCATTTATCGACACGTAGCGTATCGTCTACCCACACTCTACAATAGCCTGAAGAATAAACCAAAAATTTATGCAAGCCTGCATGATCTGAGCCGAATGATCCCTCCCAAATTATCTTGCCCTTCGCCGCAACATCTTTTGGGAAATTATCGACCTGCGGGGTCTCGAGAAACTCGTAGTTTATTGTATCCTCTATAACCTCTTTCACCAGCCTATTACTTACATAATAGCTTGCGGACAATCCGCCAGGGCTGCCGTGCTTATCGAAAAGACCTATAGTATTTAAAGGTTGATATTCACGCGGGTCGCCAAATTTTGAGCAGGAATAGTTATCCCAAAGCAGGCCATAATTCTTGTTTGAAACTACAAATGGAACGACATCAACAATGTTTGCCTGAATCAGCTCCACATCATCGTTCTTGTAATTCATCTGTCCATTTTGATGTCCTCCCAGGCCATAGAATGCCTCGTCAGACGGCGAAAGAAATTTCTGCCGAATCGAAAAATACCGTTTACCGTCAAGGTGGTTCTCCTTAAAAGACTTTCCTCCACCCTTTTGTTCTGTCAACAATACCTGATCGGTACTATCGGTAAATGTAACTTCGCCGGTCGCGAGGAGAACTCTTGCTTTTAACGAGGAAGTTGAAACAACAACCGCAGTGTCATTCTCCTGCAAAGACCAGGAGGCAGCCGTTCCTTCCTTTTGCAAAACCATTAGGCTCTTTTCGATTGAAAAGGAATCCTTAGCACTGGCCGTAACACGGATAATATCGTTATTGATAACCGTTAGACGCACAAACTTAGAATCCTGCTCCGAATTGTGAAGGCCAATAATAACTCCATTCTCAAGTTTTTGGACTTTAGTCGCAACGCTATCCTCCTGATGTTTCGTCGGATAACAAGCTGTTAAAAGCCCGGATAACACTAATCCGATCGGTACTAAACTTTTCTTCATCACACTGATTTGAGGTACAACCAATTTCAAAAACACGAACAGAAATCGGTTGCGCTAAAGTAGAGGCCTGCATAAGACGAGACATCCACAATAAGGGGTTAAAGGGTATAATCTTGGGGGAAAAGTCCAAAAGATTGGTACAAATCATCGCCATAAGATTAGTAATCGCATATTTTGTCACATTAAAAATCCGGTTAAAGAAATTGAGAAAGAAGATAAAAACCTGACGGACGGTGATTGTCAATTCAAAAAAATGATCTGAAATGATCCATCGATAGCCTTAATTAAACCTACGGATTGAGTCGAACATAAATGATTAGCGAAAGGCCAAAGAAAATAAGAACGTAGAGGAAGAATTCGGTGACACCAAGCCACCGAAGCCGTTTTTTATTTTGGTGTTTCATTTTATAAGAAACCCAAATTTAGCTCAGCACAGGCAGCAACATGTGACTAAACATCTAATTTACGGGTAGCTTTCGTACAAAACGCAATATTTTGTCTTAGCTCAACCTTGCAGCCTCCACAATTAATAATCGAATAGCAGTTTGATTTTACCACCGCTTCCAGTTGGAGCCAGAGATTCAATCGGAAATTTTGAAATCAAGGAATTCATTCTTCCTTCTTTATCGAAGCAGCATAGTCCGAGGGTAGCACATGAAATTGCTCTTTAAAATACCTGGTAAAATATTTGGGATTATTAAAACCCACTTTGTATGCAACCTCTCGAACGGATAGTTGGCTCTTCTCTAAAAGCTGTGCAGCATGTTGCAGGCGGATTGTCCTGATGAATTCCAATGGTGTTTTTCCAGTCAAAGCGAGTATCTTCTTAAACACATACGCCCGACTGATGCCCAGCTCCATGCCAAGATCTTCAACTGAAAAGTCTGGCGAGGAAACATTTTTCTCTACATACTTAACTGCATTTTCAATAAACTTCACATCCAGCGGAGTGATTTGAAGCTCACTTGACTTAACTTCTAATGTCTTTCGGAATATTCTTTGTGATTTTTCTCGTTGCCTTAACAGATTGCTAATCCGCGCTTCAAGCACTTCGAAATTGAATGGCTTGGTGATATAGTCGTCTGCGTCTGCCTTAAATCCTTCGAGTCGCTGTTCCTCACTGCTTCGTGCCGTCAGGAGAATAACGGGTATATGAGAAATCCGTTCGTCTGATTTGATTTTTGTACATAGTTCAATTCCATTCAACTCGGGCATCATAATATCGCTAACAATCAGATCAGGCTGGACCGACAAAATCTGGTTCCATCCGTCTACGCCATTCCGTGCTTGATGAATAGTGTACAAGAATTTCAGATTGTCTTTTAAATAAAAACGGAAGTCATCATTGTCTTCGATCAGCAGTAGTGATTTTTTTTTCGTTTTGCCGGAATGCTTATCAACTGTATCATCAAGGGACCCATTCATTGGAAAACTGTCTGGCTCTTCTATGGATTGTGTCAACGTATTGCCTATTATAGATTCTTCTGATGCGTCCAACAGGGGTAGTGTCACACTGAAGCAACTACCTTTGCCGACCTCGCTATCAACCTTAATTCGACCACCGTGTATTTTGACAAACTCCTTGGTAATCGACAGCCCAATTCCACTTCCTACATTAACAATGCTTCTGGGAAGGTCGGATTGAAAGAACGGCTCGAATATTTTATCGAGTTTGTCTTGTGGAATGCCAATACCCGTGTCTCTCACTTCAATCTGTATCAATCGGTCATTCTTCTCATTTATAATGTTAAGGGTTACTGACACGACTCCTTTTTCAAGGGTGAATTTGAAAGAATTGCTCAGCAAATTGAAAAGGATTTTTTCGAGCTTATCCTGATCGAACAGTGTTTCAAGATGCTCGATGGGCGTATGAAACACGAGACTTATATTCTTTTTATCAGAAAGATCTGAAAATGACAAAACGGTATCCTTTGCAAAACTAATGATGTCACCCTTCGAAGGATTAAATTTTATGTCGTGGACTTCAAGCTTTTTGAAATCGAGCAATTGGTTTACAAGATTCATCAATCGTTTTCCATTTCGCTGGATCAACTGGAATTGAATCATCTGATGGGGATCCGTTGCTTTCTTGATAAGTCTCTCTATAGGCGTCAGTATCAGTGGAGTTCTGAACTCGTGACTTACATTGGTGAAGAATTTCACTTTCATCATATCCATGTCATGGAGTCTTTGCATCTCCTGACGCTCGTGCTCTAAGCTGAATTTAAGTTGCTCTCTTCGCTGCAGTAACTTCCGGGCGGCTATGAGAACGATTATCAGTAAAAGCGCATAAAACGTAAACGCAGTGTTGGTTTTCCAGAATGGTGGCTGAATAGTGATTTCCAGAATTCCCTCGTTGTCGCTCCACACACCATCGCGGTTTGCAGCTTTTACTCTCAATTTGTAATGTCCTGGATTCAAACTATTGAATACTATTTCATGACTCTTTGCATCCACGGGAAGCCAATCTGTACTTAAGCCCTCCAGCATATACATGTACCGATCGCCCTCTGGGTTGAAATAATTCAGTGCTGAAACATTAATGGAGAAGAAATTCTTGTTGGGTGGCAGAACTATCTCGGACGCTTCCGAAATTGATTTATTCAACACGACAACACCATCGATTACCTCCCCAATACCTACAGTCTTTTCGTAGAGTTCCAGTTCGGACAAAACAATTTTTTTTGGGGGATCTCTACCTTGCGTTCTCTACCATTAAGAATATTGAAGCCTGTTGGTCCTCCGAATACTAACTCGCCCGCGCGCGTTTTGAATCCAGCGTTCGGGTTAAATTGGCGTCCCTGGATCCCATCGGATTCTGTATATCGTTTAAAGGATACTTTATTGGCGGCTCTGTCAAGCATTGTCATTTCTAAAAGACCATCCCACGTACTCATCCAAATCTGTCCAGAACTGTCTTCGTGGACGGTCAACACCGAGTTATGAGATCGGCTGTCGCGGTAAACGTGAAAGCCATTAATCTTCTCGTCAAAAAGGTTCAGTCCATCAAATGTCGCTATCCAAAGTCGGCCTTTTGAATCGCGTAAGATATCCAGGACACGGTTATGGCTCAGCGAATTTTGATCAGCGGAAGGCGAATAATGCGTGAACGTCTTTCCATCATCCGACAGAACATCAATGCCGTTTTGTGTACCAAACCAAATGTTCCCGTGCCGATCCTCATTGATAACTTGGACAGTAGGCGATTGCATTGCGTTAGGGCCCCAGAGTTTTACGCGGTAACATTTGCCCTTGGTTTTGTCGAATAATGCTGCCCCGAACTCTATCGTTCCAATCCACATGCGCTTCTTCGAATCTTCATAAATCTCCCAAATATTTTGACTTGGAAGTGATAAACTGTCACCTTCGGTATGCCTATACCTGGTAAATTTTTTTTCGTCAAACTTGTTGAGTCCGCCCTGGTAAGTACCTATCCAAAGATTCTGCTCACTATCAACGCAGAGACTGACTATAACATTTGCACTCAGACTATTTTCATTTCCCGGCTCGTTAAGATACTGGGTAAATTTTCCAAGCTGTCGATTAAAGTATAACAGACCTCTCCCATTCGTTCCGATCCAAAGATTTCCTCTGGCATCTTCAGCAAATTCATTCACATCCTCGAACGGCAAACTACTTGGATCAAATGCATACCGTTTATATAGAGCAAACCGATAAATGTTTTCATGGTAAAAGCTAACTCCGCTCTTATATGTTCCAACCCACACAATTCCCTGGTCGTCCCTGTAAAGGCCCGTAACGGAGTTCTCGGCAACGCTTGTAGTCTCACCTTCCTGGTGGCGAAGGTATCGGACCGTTGATTTCTTTTTATCGATAATGTTTATTCCTCCATGATCAGTTCCAATCCATATTGTTCCGTTGGGTGCTTCAACCAATGAAGAAATAGCATCGGTGCTGAGTTGCAAAGGAAATGTATTCGTGGTGATATGCTGAAGTTTATTCTCCCGAAGATTGTAGTATACCACCGCTTGATTCAATCCAGGAGTCCAAAACCAGAGATCCCCATCTGTGTCGCAAATTATCTTATAGTTTGCATTCACTGCTTCGTTACGATGATAAAGAGCTGATACTCGTTTCACAACGCGAGCGCTGCCGTTTTCAATTTGGATATTTTCAGCGATGCCATTTGAATGCACAACCCAGTGATTTCCGTTTTTGTCTATGGCAAAATCTGAAATGTTATCCTGTATGATCGAAGATGAATCACCTTCAATATGCTTAATGTTAATTAATTTCTGTCCTTGCGGATGGTACCTAATTAGTTTGTCCGGC
This sequence comes from Chryseolinea sp., assembly GCA_031388805.1. GTDB lineage: Bacteria > Bacteroidota > Bacteroidia > Cytophagales > Cyclobacteriaceae > Chryseolinea. Next base: position 49,488 of record JANMRZ010000177.1, on the reverse strand, counting down.
TCAACGAACCAAAAGGAGCTGTCGGGGTCGGGGAGAATGTTAGTCAGTTGTAGGGATGTTCCATACTTTGAGAAAAAAGGTTCGAGTCTGCGATCAAAATTTTCGTTCTCGGAATTATACAAATTCAACCCTGCCGAAGTCTGTACAACAAGTAATCCATCGGGAGCTTCGAACAATTGAAAAATTTCATCGGCAATAAGAGAGGTGGTATCACGAGGATCGTGATAGAATGATTTTACTGTGAACCCCTCGAACCGGTTAAGTCCGAAGCCGGTGCCTACCCAGATGAAACCACGACTATCCTTGAAGATCGATCTTATTTCCGGGTGTGATAGTCCGTCATTAATGCCAAGGTCCTTGAACTTGATTTGCTCCGTTTGGGCAAAAGACTGTTGCAACCAAAAGAGGCAAATATTGACAAGAACGAGAACGAACACTTTTTTATGGTGACTTCCAGGCTCTACTCTGGGACTTTACGAACACTCATCCGGGGGATTCAGTGAACAACCAGAAGTATTACATCCGTGACTTGCCTTCGAAATCAAAAGAGGTATTGACTTTACAAATCGCTAATGTGCCAGAAGGAGACTATGTATTTGAAATTTACAAAGTAGGATATAAAAGTAATGATGCATATACAACGTATTTGTCTATGGGGAAACCGTCACAACTCACAAGGCAACAGGTAGACCACATCAAAAAACAAAACGATGGTTCTCCTTCTCTCCAGGAAATTGTTCACGTAAAAGCCGGAGTACCTTTCTCCCGTCAACTAGACATACGGGAAAATGATGTGTTTCTTCTGAAACTGGTTAAGCGCTAGATCTCAAAAAAATCCCCTGAAGGATGTTGAAGGTTGAAGCGAATGATGGTGCGGCAGAAGGTAAAAAGCCTCATGGTCCACCATCATCGCTTCTTTTGTTGCCGTTCCTCATTTAACGAAGACAAAATGAAAAAGAAAATATTGTTCGTAGATGACGACCCTGTCTTTCATTACTTAAACACCACAGTCATTAAGCACTTAATGATTGATTGAGAGATACAAATGACATTCAATGGAAAGGATGCTTTAGACATTGTATCAGGAGATCTAAACAATCGGCTTGTTCCTGATTACATTTCTGTAGACCTAAACCTGCCGGTTATGGATGGCTTCCAGTTCATCCAGTGTTTTCGCGCACTCCAAGTTCCGGGAAAGGAGAACACTACAATCATCATTCTCACATCTTCCATTAGCAGCAAAGAACGTAGTCGCGCAGTTGCGCAACATTTCGTTTCTCAGGTAAGAAAAAAGACCTATATTCACTAAACAAATTTAAAAATGAATAAAGCAAAATATACATTACTGTCATTGACAGCTCTGCCTTTCTTACTTTTTTCTTGCATTAGCAAAGATAACGGTATAGCGACACAAGCTAAGACCGACTCACTGAAAAATGAAATCCAAATATTGTCGGGCGGTCAAAAACAACTTGAAGCGAATAAAAAATTAGTCGCTGACTTTTATCAGGAGGTGTTTGGAGACAAGGATGTTAGTTCAATTGACAAATATATAGGTGACACATACATACAACATAACCCAGCAGTAGGTGATGGAAAAGAGGCTCTAAAACAAGCCGCTACTCAATGGTTCACTGGAGCACCCAAAGAAAAAATTGACATTCAGCATTTAAACGCAGAGGGAAATCTTGTTTATATACACACAAAAAGTAAAATGGGAACCAAAACAATATCTATAATAGACATCTTCAAGGTTGAAAATGGAAAAATCATAGAGCATTGGGATGTTGGTCAAGAAGTGCCGGAAAAATCAGCTAACACTCATCCAATGTTTTAGGAAAGTCAATGACCTGGCAACAGAATTGCACTCAAATAGAATAGCAAGTAATAATCGGCCGATAATTCCTGATCAAATAAAAAAGCAATCGATATTGTTCCATGTGAATTATTCCATGATTTGTGATGGTAAATGAAGCAGCGGACAACCTCCTAGTGATCCAACGATATCCTCACTGTAAACGTAGTCAGTTTGTTTGGTTCACTTTCAATAACGATTGATCCTTCCAGTATTTCGAGGGCTTTCTTTACCATAAATAATCCCAAGCCATTACCGATTGATTTCTCCGACCCACGATAAAACATCTCGAATATTCGATCCCTTTCTTCCGGAGAAACGCCAATACCATTGTCTTTCACTTGAATGACAAGGTGATGATTGTTTGAATAAAGCGCACACTTGACAAATGGATCCTTTTCTCTCCGAAAGACAATGCTATTCTCCATGAGGTTCACAATAACGTGGTTTAGCAATGTACGGTCGCAAGCAATCGATTCACCTACATTGTTTTCAAATTCTATTTTTACAACATCATTGGTATTCATTGAACTAAGCTGTGCCCGTATCGACTCAACAAAATCTTCGATGTTTATGATTTCTGTTTTGCGCTTAGCACGAAACAGCGCACCTGTGTCATTCAACCTGTTTAACAGTCGTATCATACGATTGGCCGTCTTCTCCATACTATTGAAGTAGCCGCCTAATTCGTTCTGTTGATTTTGCATTTTGGCCACACGCGCCAAGCCCAATAGTGATGCTATTGGCCCTCGTAAATCATGACTGGATCGGTACAGGAATGTATCAAGTCCTTTATCGGTCTCAACCAGTTTATCGAGCGTGAGCCTTAGTTCTTCTGTCCTATCTTCGACAAGTTTTTCCAGGTTCGTGTTAACGCGTTGGAGTTGGTCATTTACGGAATGAACTTCTTCATAGGCTTGTTCCAACTTCTCATTTTTGTCTTTAATTTCTTCATTTTTAGTCTGGATTAATTCTGTGCGTAATTTTACCAAATGTTCAAGTTTGCGCTTTTGCTTGAAGAGAAAATTCGTCCGGATGTGAATGATGGCAAGTATGAAGGTTGCAAAGAATATGAAAAACCCACTCCTAACACCCATCCGCTGATACCAGCGTGGAACGACTATGATTTTAATACTGGCCGCTTCGTCATTCCAATAACCATCCCCGTTAGTAGCACTTACCATTAACGTGTAGTCACCAGGAGGTATATTTGTGTAGGTGGCCGTTCTGCTTTCCTGTATTTCGTTCCAACTTTCGTCAAAGCCTTTCAAGTAATACCGGTACTTATTTTTCTTTGGAAATTTATACTCAAGGCATGCGAACTCGATAGAAAAAACATTTTGGTTCGGTTGAAAGACAATCGTTTTTGAATTGGATATACTCTTGGTCAGTACCCCGGAATGGTCGTTGATTCCGACTGCGTCATGAAACAAACTTAATCTCGTGAACACAACCGTTGGCTTGCTATGGTCTTCCAATACTTTTTCCGGACGAAAAATGTTTAAACCATTGGTGCCTCCGAAGTAATAATCTCCTGTGGAACTTTTTAACCGGGCTCCTTCATTATACTGAACGCCTTGCAGTCCATCCGCAATCGTGTAATTGAAGACTTTTCCGTTTACCGGATCATATCGATGTAAACCATCGAAGGATGTAAACCATAGATTGTGTAAGTCATCTTCGAGTATTGACGGAATATTTTTTTCTCGGAATTCAGGGATAAGTTTGGTAAAGGTGAATGTTTCAGGATCGAACCGGATCAATCCTTTGTTGTCTGTTCCTATGAGAAGTTTTTTCTCAGAATCGATTTGAAATTCCAGAATTTCATTGGTAGGAAAGCTCGTGGAGTCTCCTGGTATGTTTATGAATGCCTTGAAATAACCTGCTGTCGGATCATAACGATGAATTCCCGCCAGCCTTGTCCCCATCCAGATGTTACCGTTTTTATCTTCTCTCATGCAGAAGACCGATGCCGTATTCGTGGTAACTGGATTCTCACCGACAATGGTTAAAATTCGGAACGCTTTTCTTTCTGGCAGAAATTCGTTTAGTCCTCCTAGCAGTCCCGTATAAATTTGATGTTTGTTACTCTCTAAAAGAGACCAAACATGATTCGTGCTGATACTCGTGGTGTCCAAAGGATCATGAAAGTAGCGTGAGAAAATTCCCGTTTTGGTGTCGAGATAGTTCAGCCCTCCTGCAAATGTTCCAATGTAAAGGTTACTGTTATGATCTACCAGCAATGACTTTACCACGTTAGTACTTATGCTGTTTCTCTTTGTCGGACTATGTAAGTAGGAAGTAAAACGCTTGGTTACAGGATCAAATTTGTATAATCCGGAACCGTCCGTTCCTATCCATATTTTCTTATCGTGGTCTTCAACAATCGCGAGCACTGAATTCTTACCCATGCGTTCCATGTTTACATCGAAATACCGATAATGATCAAACCGCGTCTGCTGTCCGGATATGAAAGTTAGCCCTGCTCCAAAAAGCCCAATCCAGTAATTATTTTGTTCGTCAACAAAAATCTTATGAATGCTTCCATTGTCGAAGATTCGACTTTCACGGACAAGAATTTTAGTAAACCTCGCATTACCTTCATGTCGATACAGTCCTGCACCATCGGTGCCGATCAGCAATACACCCTTTCGATCGATCGCCAGTGCGGAAATAATATTATTACCAATAGATGATTTGTCGGGCTGATAAACAAATTGTTCGAACGTTTCATCTGCTTCGCTTTCCAATCGAAGTACACCACTTCCGTTGGTTCCAAGATATATGGAACCAGTCGAGTCCTGCACAATGCCAATCACCAGTTCAGGAGACAATCCATTAGGTGCACTACTCGGGTATATTGTTCTCTCAATCCCCTTTGGACCAATAATATTGATGCCCTTGGCAGTACATGCCCATATCTTCCCATTCCGGTCTTCCAATAATGCGTTAACAGCATTGTCTGCCAGTCCTCTTCCATCAGGCTTATAAAAATAACGAACCATTTCAAACGTCTCCAGGTCTATATTGGTGAGTCCCCAATAGGTGCCAACCCATAGATGGTGCTGCCTGTCTTCGATGAGCGACAAGATGGTATTTTGGCTAATCGTGTTCTCATCGCCTGGACTCATTAGAAAACTTCGAAAGGTTTCACTTTCGCTGTCATACAGATTGAGCCCGTAGTAGGTCCCAATCCAAAGGCGGCCTTTGCTGTCGAGCAGAAGATTCCGAATCACATCATTGCTAATACTGGTAGAGTCTTCATCTGAATGACTGAAATGAACAAAGGAATATCCGTCAAATCGATTCAGCCCATCACCCGTGCCAATCCAGACGAAGCCGTCCTGATCTTTGGTAATACAGGAAACATTGTTCTGTGATAAGCCCTGTTCACTGGTGAAGGTCACGCCCGGAACAAAAACCGGAGATGAGGGTAACGATTGTCCAAAGGTGAAATGGACGCCACATACTATCACAGCCACCAAAAGTGATATTCTTGCTCTATAACCTGAGTAGATTCTTATTAACAACACGCTGGAATTTCGACAATAGATCAAAAAAATACTAACCTATTCTCACTAAAATTGAAGGTATTCTTGTAAGCTGCTGATACTTTCGGGTATAGACTCTTCAAGTTTACAAGGCAATCCCAAAACTAAGCCTGGAATGAAACAGTAGATGGAATAATAGTCGGCCAGTTCTGTGCTCAATCTCACCAAGCCAAAATTCTGGTGAATTGTGTAGTGTTCTATTCTCGAAATGCTCCTCTATCGCATCATGAGCACACATTAAAATATTAATCCTGATTTACACGTGCGTTTGTTTTGATCGCTGTAGTGAAGTTATTTTTTATGGTTAGTTCAGAGATATCTTATAGACTAACGCTATTTCATTCGGATTAGTCGTTGGTTTTACGATTTCAAGACGTTCTTCATTTTGCTTCCATTTCACTTTTTCCGCACTTCCGAGTAGCGATATTGATTTAATTTTAGTCCGCTTAGCCAGGTTCTTCACGATAATATTTTCTTCGGGTGTACCCATTACGGTAACATAAAGTATGTTGCCGTTCTGATTGAATCGAATATCCTTTGAAGTGATTTTTACCTTACCTTCATTAAATCCTTGCGCATTCACCGGATTGACTGCCTCTGCTGCTGGCCCCTCACCAAACACTTTCCATGGACGGGTATTAAAAATACTTTCACTATTCACATCCATCCAGGAAGCAATTCCTTCGAGAACTGAAATTTCTTTCTCATCGATACTGCCATCGCCACGCACCGGAATATTCAAGAGCAGGTTTCCGTTTTTACTGACTATATCAACCAACAGATGAATTACCTCACGAGCGGATTTGTACTGATTGTTGTCGTAGATTGAATTTTTGTAATGCCATTCACCGATACAGGTATCGGTTTGCCATGGCTTCTCTTGTGTCTTATCCGGAGCCCCTCGTTCAACATCCCAAACCAAACACTCCTTTTGATCTTCGTTCAATACTTTACCAAAAAGAACTGCCTCCAACTTACCTTGATGATTGCTCATATTATTATTATAAAAATGTGCAGCAATCTTTAATCCAGCATCGCTCACAGGGTAAAGCGGAAGCACGGTATCATCAAAGTACAATAGATCGGGTTGAAATTTGTTGATCACATCGATGGTACGGTTATAAAACTTATCACAATATTCCTGCGATGGACTCGTCACACCATTTCCCCACTCCCACTGACTGTGGAGCGTATTTGTTTTTTCCCAGCCTTTGCTCAGTGGGTGGTTTTGTTCGTACAATTCTTGCGGATCAAGTCCTTCCCACCAATTACCTTTGCCATCAGCAGTGGTGAGTTTACCATCGTATGGAACTCCCGCTAATGGTCCTTCGGTGTCTGACTGCTGTGATGTTTCCAACCATGACCATGCATGCGATGCATGTACACTTAGCCCGAAGGGTAGTTTATTATTTTTAGCCGCCTTTGCCCAACCTTCCAGGATATTTTTCTTAGGGCCTGCATTCATTGTATTCCATGGCTGGTACTTGCTGTCCCACATGTCTAGATTATCATGGTGATTCGCCATGGCAAAAAAGTATTGAGCTCCAGCGCGTTTATAAAGAGCCACTAACTTTTCGGGATCCCATTTGTCCGCTTTCCAGCTGTTGATTACTTCCTTAAATCCTGCTTTCGATGGATGACCGTAATTTTCCACATGCCATTTATACTGGTCACTGCCTTGCTTATACATAAAGCGTGCGTACCAGTCGCCCTGACCGGGCTGACACTGAGGACCCCAGTGTGCCCATATTCCAAACTTAGCATTTCTAAACCACTCTGGCGCTTCAAATTGCTTAAGCGATTCCCAGGTGGGTTTGAATTTTCCCGCAGCAACAGGTTCATTTTCTGTTTTCACAGGTACGGAGAAAGTCTCCTGTGCTAACAGTCGAAAATGACAAAGCACTAAAAGGGTAATTACGATCTTAACTTTCATAAGTCTGTTCTATTAATAAGTCTGTTTATAAATTCATTTTTATTTTGCCCATGCCTCAGCTAGCTTAAGTAAGCGTTGTTCATACTTGTTTTCTTCTGGTATATCCCAGACTCCAATGCACACTTACATTTCAACCATGGCCTTGATCACTCCTGTTGTTGGATCAAGCCAGCTTTGAAAATTGGACTTAACATCATCGAATGAAACGTGATGCGTTATGTAAGTAGACGGCTTAATGAGTCCTCGCTTGAGCACATCAATCACGTGATCAAAATCCTGTCGGGTTGCATTGCGACTACTCATTAGTGTTGCTTCCCGTTTATGAAATTCCGGATGCGAAAAACTGATATCACCTTTTTGTAATCCGATCAGTATATACCGGCCGCCATGTGCTAGATAATGAAATCCCTGATTAATGGCTTTTAAACTCCCGGTAGCGTCAATTACAACTGTAGGCATATCGCCATTTGTAATTTCACGAAGCTGTGCGATCGGGTCAGCAGATAATGGATTGATCGTGTGGGCAACCTGCAACTTTTGTTTACAAAATGTTAAACGTGCTTCATTCACATCCATTGCAATCACCTGTGCACCGGCAATACGAGCAAATTCCATAGTACCTAAGCCTATCGGACCCGCACCGATCACAAGAACATATTCTCCCGGATTTACTTCCGCTCTGCGAATGCCATGTGCACCTATGGCCAGGGGCTCAGCCAGTGCGAGAGTAGACATATCAAGTCCCTCACCATGCACCAATGAATAGGAAGGGACTGAAACATATTCTGCCATGCCGCCATCGATGTGAACACCAAATACATTGATCCTTTCACAGCAATTCGGTTTTCCATTGCGACAAGCAATGCAGGTCTGGCAATTGAAATATGGAATAAAGGTAATTATCTCTCCCATGGTAAAATCGGGAGCACCATCACTGTCAACGATCTCACCGGCCAATTCATGTCCTAATATCCGTGGGTACGAAAAAAAAGGTTGCGTGCCTTCAAAAGCATGGAGATCGGTTCCACAAATTCCTATGCGTCTTATCTTAAGAATTGTATTTCCCGTTGACATCCGAGGTTCACTGTGATCCTGGTATTCCAATTGGTGTGGGCTGATGCAAGTCAGTGCTTTCATGTTTTTTACTTTCCTTCTAAAATGATTGTTCCATAGATAACTTCTTGATAATTTACTCTTTCAGCAAAGCTCTGTCCAAGTGAACATAGCCTCCATCTACGTAGAGTAACTGACCTGTTGTGTGGCTGGATCGAGCTGAGAGAAGAAAGGCTGCTGTATTACCAATCTCCTCTGCTGTTGTCATTCTGTGCCCCAATGGAATCTTTGATTCAATCTCCTTAAGCTTGGATTTCGGATCGGAAAATTGTTCGATCCACTTTGCATAATGGGGCGTAAAGCACTCCGCCACTATAATAGCATTTACTCTAATTCCGTAGGGCAATAGTTCAACAGCCCATTCCCGTGTCAATGCATTGCGGCCTCCATTCGATGCAGCATACGCAGAGGTGCCACCCTGTCCGGTATCTGCTGTTTTGGAACTAATATTGACAATCGCCCCATGGGATTTTTTTAAAGCTGGGAGTGCATAATGTACTATGAGATAATAATGAACCAGGTTCTTATGGATGGACGCCATAAAATTTTCATACGTACCGTTTTCTAATCCAACACCGTCATTGACCCCGGCATTATTTACTACTCCGTCAATCTGCCCATGTGTTTTCAATATTTCATCCACGGCACGTTTCGATTCCATTGGATTAGATAACTCCGCCACTACTTGCGTAGCTTTTCCTCCAGACTTCACAACAACATCAACAACCCGCTGATTATCCTCATGGTTACGTCCAACGATAACGGGTACTGCACCTTCATCTGCAAGTACTTTCACGATGCCTTCCCCTATTCCTTTGGCTCCACCGGTTACGATGATGATTTTATTATTCAATTGTAAATCCATACTAAATTAGTTTATAAAATTGTATTGCATTACCACCAAAAAACAATTCCTGTTCATCCTTGCTAAAGGAACTGAAATAGTCCGTGACTACCTTCAGCATCTTTTCATAAGAACCTGCCAGTAAGCACACGGGCCAATCAGAGCCAAACATTAATCGTTTCATTCCAAAAGATTCAACCACTACGTCCAGGTAAGGAATGAAATCCGATGACTGCCACGTGTGCCAGTCGGCTTCGGTAATCATACCTGAGAGCTTGCAGTATACATGTTCGTGTCTGGCCAATGCAATAATGTCCCTTCTCCAACTTGAAATTTCCTTTTCCTTGATATTGGGTTTCGCGAGATGATTTAGCACGAATGGCTGATCAGGAAAAAGCTTGACAAAATCAATGGTGTACTTCAATTGGTCTGGAAGTACCAGCAGATCAAAGGTAAAATTATAATTCCGGAGCAAACTTATACCTCTCCTAAATTCAGTCTGAAGCATAAAATCCCGTTGCCTTTCTCCCTGCAGAATATGCCGGAACCCTTTCATCTTGTTGAACTGTCTGTAATATTGTAGCTGCTCATCAATATCAATAGCTTGTAGTTCAACCCATCCAACGATACCTCTGATAAACTCATGCGTCATCGCGTTCTTCAGTTGAAAATAATTTTCCTCCACTGACTGATCTGACTGCACCACAATACAACCATCTATTCCATTTCGTTGCAATACAGGTTGTAGATCTTCCGGCAAGAAGTCACGCTGAATAGCCAACATACTCCCGTTGATCCACTGATCACGGACGGGATTATATTTCCAGAAGTGTTGGTGTGCATCAATTCTAAACATGTATCTAAAGTGTAAATATGTGTTTCATCAGTACCCACTTCTCACCGTCTTTTGCCCATGGTAAAGCTTGTTGATAATTCCACATGAGTTTCTCCCACTCTACTACTTTTGGATTGTTAATGTCTTGTATTGCTTTACGATCAAAACTAAATGTGTCAATGGTTTCCATAATCATGAACAATCTGTTCCCTGTGCGATAGATCTCCATTTGTGTTATACCAGCATCAACAATGCTCGTTTTTATTTCTGGCCAAACCTGTTGATGCCATTTCTCATACTCAGCAATGATTGCATCATCATTCTGTAGATCCAGTGCTAAACAATATCTCATCGTTAATGTATGTTAATCAAGTTCACTTTATTTATATTCTGGTTCCTGATGGCGAAGTAGAAAACAAAAAGATAACAAACAGCTGGCACCAGGTAGGCAAGTTGTATGTTGCTTACATCAGAAATCCATCCCATAATTAATGGGAAAATAGCTCCACCAACAATGGCCATTATGACAAGAGAAGAACCTTCTTTTGTACGGCTGCCAAGTCCGCGGATAGACAACGAAAATATTGTGGGGAACATAATGGACATAAAGAACTCTACTCCCATCAAAGCATAAACTGCACCTTTGCCCGTAAGGGTAACAGCCGAAATCAACAAGACTATATTAAAGATACTATATATCGCCAGAAGCCGGGCCGGTGAAATGAACTTCATCAGAAACGTACCTACAAAGCGACCAATCATAAAACCCAATAATGCAGCAGAAAGAAAGTAAGACGCTGTCTGCTGTTCGATACCAGCAACATGACCGGAGAAACGAATAAAAAAACTACTGACGCATACCTGCGCACCTACACAAAAAAACTGGGCACCCACACCCAGCATCAGGTTGGTTTCCTTGAAAAGAGAATTACTCTTTTCAACTCCTTCATCACTTTCCGATATCTCGGGTAATTTGGTTTTCCATAATAATGCTGCCACCACCAACACCACAAACCCGATGATGATAAAAGGTAGCTGCACCAAAGAAGCTTCCTGATCCAGGTACTGTGTTAACTGCTGCGCTTCGGCAGTATTCGAAACTTCATGATTAGAAAGTATAAAGTAGCCACCAACCAGTGGCGCTAATGTGGCAGCGAGTCCATTGAACGACTGCGCCAAATTGAGTCTTTGAGTCGCACTCTCAGGATCTCCGAGTTTTGTAATGTAAGGATTAGCCGCTGTTTCCAAAAAGGTTAGCCCGCTGGCAATGACAAACAGTGCAAACAAGAAAAACAAATAGAGTCGAGTTTCAGCCGCAGGAAAAAACAAGAATGAACCAACTGAGAACAGAAGAAGTCCAAGGATGATACCACCCTTGTATCCAAATCGCTTCATGAACAATCCCGCTGGTATTGCCATTAAGAAATATGCGATATAAGAGGCTGAATCAATTAATGCGGATTCTGTATCTGTCAACTGACAAGCTTTCTTCAGATGTGGAATCAGAATGGGATTGAGATTTAGGGCAAAGCCCCATAAAAAGAACAATGAAGTGACCAACACCCGTGAAAATCGGGTTGATTCACTCGCTATAGTATTCGGAAGGCTTACTGAATTCATGTGCTTAAGTTGTCAGGATGACCCAAACCTTCTTCATTCGTCAATTCAGGCTGGATGCGATGGAAATGTAGGAATATTATAAAAAGGGTTATGCGCAAACGTTTGCACATGTATCCTATGTCTTACTCGCTAACCACCCAATAATTCCAGGGACACCTTATAAATGGCATACCACTCCCAACTCAGGCAATAGAAAACTGGTTGACGGAGCCTCAAAGTAATTCGTATTTTTGAAGGTGCGTTGAACTACAGACTGGCTTTATGTACTCAACCTCGACATCAATATTTCTCTGACTTAACGAATAAAGACTTGCATAAAAATCGTGCACGCATTAAGGATCTCGCTGAAGAACTTGGTTTATCGACTTCAACCATTTCCAGAGCGTTGACAAATGATAAAAGGATTAGCGAGCGTGTTCGAAATGAAGTCGCAATACTGGCAAAGAGCTGGGGCTATACAAGAAATCCTTTTGCTGTCAACCTTCATCAAAATAAGTCCAACCACATCGGTCTTATTCTCCCTGAATTTACGCATCATTTTTTTTCGCTTGTCCTTAAAGGTGTAGACAAAGTCGTTAGTGAAAAAGGATATAATCTTATTGTCAATACACATAATGACGATCACAAAAAAGAATTAAAGGCAGCCCATGCCCTGAATAGTCTGATGGTGGAGGGGATGATTGTATGTTATGCAAGCAACAATGAGGACAATGAAGGTTTTAAATTTTATAAAGATTCAATGCAGAGTGGTGTCCCCGTTGTCTTTTTTGATCGTCTCTGCGAGGATATTAAAGCCTCCTATGTAATCACGGATGATTTTAATGGTGCAATCTCAGCTATCGATCACCTGGTAAAAACGGGGTGTCGGAAAATTGGATACCTATGCGGGCCCGATGATCTCTCTACTAACTTTAATCGCGAAATGGGATTCCGCGAAGGTCTTCGCAAAAATGGAATCACAGGAAATGAGTACCTGAAGTTTTCTTGGGATAAGGATACAGCGCGCTGGAAAGCAACATGTGTTTCTTTTTTACGAGATAACAACATAGATGGCATTCTCTGTTTCTCAGATTATATCGCGTATGATGTACTTTGTCTCCTTCAGGATTTAAACATACAGGTACCTGACCAAATCAGTATCATTGGTTTTGCCGGTGAACCCATCTCCACTTTTACGAGGCCACGTATCAGCACGGTGACACAACCAGCGGAGCTAATTGGTAAACGAGCTGCGGAGATATTATTCAGTCACCTGGAAAATATTGATAGCCAAACAATCTATACGGAAGTCCTTCCGACCGAACTAACGTTACGGGATTCAACAAGAACTTTTGGGATGGCACTATAATCTGTGTTTGCTTAAATATCCTCCGATTTCTCTTTTCCCTTTAGTAAAAATGTTCCCAGGAATTCAGGTGCGATGCCTTCATCAACAGACATCAACTCGAATAAGCGTTTCGATACAAGAAATTTTTACACAGTGTCTGAATTCTGGATGCCGTATTTACAGTGTCTCCATGATAGGCAATGTCTCGTTTTATATCTCCTATTTCAACAGCGGTAACCACCCCGGATGGGGAGCTCTTAACGCGATGACCAAAATGGACCTCTATTTATGTTGCCGTCACTTACATTCCCCTGCTCTTTTTAGTAGAAGGTACATCATAATGCTTTCCTGATAGCAAATCCTTTTTTATTGATAACAATCTTATACTCCTTCCCTCCCTTACCTGTTGCATCTATCTTTTACATACCGTTTTCTGCTCATTAACAGTGTCGCCCAGAAGATCGTTGAAAACACATAAGCCGGAATTATGAAACCTGTAAAATGCGCGTTAATCTCCTGGAATTTCTCGTGAATGATTTTCGTGATTTTGTTACAACGACAAGCATAGGTATTGCATTTGTAATACCTTAAGTTCTTTTCAGGAGTAACATAGGGATGGTGTTTTGAGAAGATCAAGTTGGGAGAAACTCAAAAGTGATCTTGTATACTGAATAAATAGCCAAACTAGTTTTATAAGTGTAGATTTTGGCTATAAGGGTCTTCGTTTGAAAATGTTACACGTGTTTATGTGTAACTTCCTGATACTTAAAGCTTCCGATATTTATAGTCTATCTGTCATTTGTGATACCATTGATTATTGTGACTATCAGATGCCTTATATTCTTGACATATTAGCCTAATATTAGTAACTTTCTAATAGCCCACCTAAATCGAGATTTCGAATATCTCTGGAGTTTTTGTTGCTGGAATTATATTGAAGTTTGTTTTATAGTTGTTAAGATTATAACTCTTATAGTATCTGATGAAACAGAAGGAAGCTGAAGAAAAACTTAAAGCAAAAGAGGAGGAATACCGTTCCCTGATTGATCAGGCAACAGATGGGATTTTTATTTCCAATGAAAAAGGAAAATATCTGGATGCAAATTTAAGTGCCTGCCAAATGCTGGGTTATTCAAAAGAGGAGCTCCTTCATTTGAGTATCCATGACATTCTATTGCAGGAAGAAGCAAAGAATAATCCTCCGAGATTTGATGAATTGCGCGCAGGAAAAACACTTTTAAGTACGAGAAATTTAAGAAGGAAAGACGGTTCGACAATACCTGTAGAAATAACTGCAAAAATGTTATCTAATGGAAATCTGCTAGGCATGGTACGCGATATTACTGAAAGAAAAGAAGCAGAGAAGAAAATAAATAAACTAAACGAAGAATTAGAGCTAAAAGTAATTGAGCGCACGGCCCAGTTGGAGAGTAATATTCGACAATTAAAAGAGAGTGAAGAAAAATTTCAAAAGGCATTTCAAGCAAGTGCCGCTGGAATTACCATCACCCGGCTTTCCGATTCCACTTATCAGGACGTAAATGACACCTTTATTGAAATGACGGGATATCCGGAAGCTGAATTAATAAATCATTCTTCCTCCGAATTAGGAATAATTGTCAATTTCAATAAACGTGATGAGATATTGCAGCAAGTCAGGGAACACGGCTCAGCGAAAACATTCGAGATGACTGTTCGGCACAAGTCAGGGAGAATGTTGGAAGTTATTGCTTCTATTGAAACGATATTATTGAATGGAGAAAAGTATGCAATCCATATCATTTATGATGTAACTGAACGTAAAAAAACTGAAGAGCAATTAAAAAAAACTAATGAACTTTTTTTCAATCTCTTTGAACATAACCCTGCTTCAATTGTCATCTCACGTCTGAATGATGCCAAAATAATAAATGTAAATGAGGCCTTTCTATCCTCCTTCGGGTTTTCAAATAAAGAAGAGGTGTTTGACAAAACAGCAAGAGAATTAAATATAGTTGCCCAGCCCGAGCAAAGAGAAGAGCTTGCCCAACTCCTTAAACAGAATCAGATTGTTAAGGATTTTGAGATTAAGGCCTTCACTAAACAGGGCAAAGTTTTTTGGATCTCTACTTCTATTCTCGTTACTGAATTTGATGGCACTCCATGCCTTTTCTCTATTTCAATAGACGTAAGCAATCGTAAAAAAATGGAAGAGCAGTTACGGGAGGTAAACAAAGAAATGGAAGCGTTTTCTTATTCCGTTTCCCATGACTTGCGCGCTCCTCTAAGATCAGTAATTGGGTATTCCAAAATACTTGAAGAAGATTTTAATGAAAATCTTAATGAAGACGGGAAACGAATATTGAAGATTGTTCGTCAGAACGCCAGTAAGATGAATAATCTTATTGACGACATGCTAAAATTTTCGAAACTAAGTAAAAAGGAGCTACAGAAATCTGAAATTGATACTGGAGATCTCATTCGGAATATCCTTAGCGAGATCAATAGCTCCATTCAACACAAGGCCGATGTCAAATTAAGCAACTTGCTTTCAATACGCGCTGATAGCACCTTGCTCACTCAGGTTTGGATCAATTTGATATCCAACGCAATAAAATATTCAGCAAAGAAAGAATATCCTACAATAGAAATTGGTTCACATAAAGAAGAAGATGCAATCGTCTTTTATATTAAAGACAACGGAGCAGGGTTTGATATGGCGTATGTAGATAAATTATTTGGTGTATTTCAACGCTTGCATCAGTATTCCGAATTTGAAGGCACCGGTGTGGGGCTGGCCCTGGTTCATAGAATTATTGCCAAACATGACGGCCGTATTTGGGCAGAAGGGAAAGTAGACGAAGGTGCAACTTTTTATTTCTCACTACCCAATAACGGTGTCGCTAAAGACTTGCAATAATTTTTATTTTCTTTTGAGAGCACGCACTTCAAAATTAAAGGAAATATCCTATAGTCAATGTCCGCCCGACCGAACATAGCGACTTCTACCATTACTATTTATTATTATCTGAATCTATAGCATTATGATTTTCATCGTCATCAAACTCATCAGGATACTTCTTCCTTTCTTCAGGATTCTCATTAAACTCCTTTTCCAACATGCGGTTAATCGACCTAACTACATTATCCAGGGCATCTGCTGATTTTAATAAGTGTTTGCTAATTTGTAATTGAGTTTCTGTAATAGCCTCCCAGCTTATTAAATTAATCAGCCCTAATATACTGGCGAGGGGGGCACGCAACTTATGAGCGTTGATGAAGGCATATCTCGATAATCGTTTATTTTGTTCCTCCAAAACTTTGGTTCTCTCCTCAATAAGTTTTTCAAGGTTCGTATTAATGTTCCCTATCTCTTTATTTTTTTCAGCCAGCTCTTCATTTTTTTCTGCCAATACATCACGTTGCGCCATTACTTCTTCCTGACTCGACTGGAGCTCTGTGTTTAAGTTAACAAGTTCATCTCTTTGTTGTGCAATAAAACTGGTTCGCTCTTTTACAAGTTGTTCAAGATAGGCTGACCTACGATTAATTGCACCTGTGCGGATTCTTATATATGCCAGAATGGTTATGGTTGCTGTAATAACAGAGAGCAAATAAAACCACCATGCCTGGTAAAAGTGAGGCTCAACAACAATTGACAAAGTCGCTCCGGAGGTACTCCAGACCCCATCATTGTTGGAGCCTATAACAGTAAAGGTGTATTGACCAGGAGGTAAACTCGTATACACTGCCTGACGGTCTGTGCCGGCGTCTACCCAGTTCTGATCAAAATTGAGAAGTTGATATTTATAGCGGGCCGAGTTTGGATAGAGTAGCGTCAGCGCTAAATAATCAAAGGCAATACGATGACTCCCTGCTGCAACGACAACTGGTTTATCAATACTCTTCTCGTTGTCATCAACCGTTACTTTTTCAATATATACACGGGGAGTTTTTTTTCTAATCTGGATGTCAGATGGGTTTACAGTCATTAACCCGCCAATCATAGGAATCCAGATTCTTCCATCTGTATCTATAACGGAATGCGCCGTTCCGGCACACTCAGATCTTACCAAATCATTATTTTTATCAAATAATTTCCATTCGATGGAACCGATTTTTCCATCACAGTAATCATTGAGTTGTTGTTTGCTGGCTCTGATAGTGCCCTTTTGAGTTGGCATCCAAAAATATCCAGCATTATCTTCTAACACATCCATCGGGTTTTCATGTGGCATGCCGCTTTTCTGAGTCAATGTAAAAATTTTGCCATCCTTCAAGCGACTTAAGCCATTTGTAGTAGTGATCCAAACTATGCCCTGTTTGTCTTCGCGTGCACTGAAACATGTGTTACTTTCAAGTCCTCTTTTTTTGTTATAATTTACTAAATAGCCTTCTGGAGAAAGAATAGTAAGACCCCCTGTATTTGTACACAGCAATAAATTGCCTTTAGAGTCTTCATTAATCTGCATGATAAAAGTGGAGTTGGCTTCATTTAACCCTTTATTCATGTATTGTTCAAACCTTGGTTTAATGCTATATCCCGTAAAGTCCATTTTTATAAGCCCGGCATTTCGTGTTCCAATCCAATAGATATTCTTTTTGTCCTGATAAATGATCCGGACTTGATTTGTGGGTAAACCATCCTTTTCAGTAAATAGCTTTTCCTTTCCTTCGGGCGTGATCAATAGGAGCCCTTCATACGAAGCAATCCACAGATTCTTTTTGTCATCCTGCAGAATAGAATAGATGCGTTGATTGATCTGGGTTTTAGAAGGATATGGTTTGATTTGGTTGTTCTTTAAAGCAAATAATTTGCCTTGCGTTGAACCGATCAGCAAGGTGCCGTTGTCCAACTTGCATAAAGCTCCTGTAGCTTCAACATCCAATCCCTCGTTCGCATAATAAGAAGTGAATTTTGTTTCACGCAATTGATTGAGCCCTCCCCGATAAGTCCCCAGCCAAACACTACCATCCACATCAAAAAATATATCCCGAATGTCATTGTTGGATAACCCTTTTTCGCGGCTCAGGTAAAGCCAATTATCATTTGTTACCTCTCGATAAAGTCCATTGACAGTGCCAATCCATAAATTTTCATCTTTATCCTTTATAACCTTATTTATTCGCATACCCTGAAACTTCGGTAGTTCAATGAATTTTTCACCAGGCTTGCGAATGAATAATCCTGAAGTTGTGCCTACATACAGAACGCCCGCCTCATCCAGGAATAAGGATTTAACTTCTGTGCTTAACAATCCATCTTTTTCGCCATAAGTATTCCATTTTTTGTTTTTGTATTGGATCAAACCATTTTTCTCCCCAGCTGCCCATATGTTTCCTTCCTTATCTTTTATAATATCGTTGATGATATCTTTTGATTCCAAGCCTGAAAGTTGTTCATACTGTTGTGTTCGGATGTCATAGGTAAAAAATCCGCTATTACGCGTTCCGATCCATACTTTTTGAGATTCTTCATCTACGTAAAGACTTTCTATAAGAAAATCATGTCCCAGAGTAGAAAGATTTACGATTCCCCCATTTTTATAAACGGCTAACCCTTGATTTGTCCCCACCCATAGACGGTCATGATAGTCTCCACTTATTGTGAGCGCATAATTGCTAAGTAGAGAATTACTTTTATCATAGGTGATAAAGCGTGTTCCATCAAATCTTACCAGACCATCGAAATTTGCAATCCATAAGAAGCCATTGTCATCCTGAAATAATTTTACACACGCATTGCCAGGAAGACCATCATCAGTAGTCCAGTAGGTTATTTTATATTGTGGATGCACCCATGAGTCTGACGATTGCGCCTCCAGATTAATTGTGGCTATAAAAAAATATAACCCCAGTGTTAACATTAGATATAAATATTTTTTTGAGCAATAGACCACGGTTAAGAAATTAATGAATGCCAATTGGATAAAAAATAGAATGTGTAGCTTGACTAACATAGCTCACTTTATTCACAAAAACAAAGGCCTTCTAACCTTTAGTAATGTTATCGTTAGTAATGATACTTTATAACTTGACTGGTGTAGCCTCAAGCTGTTAATGAAAGATACTGTTATTACTTTAACTAACAGTAATAGGAGTACTTTTTTCAAGGATCCTAAAAACTTGAAATCTTCTCCTGAACTAAAATCAGAATTGATTGGAATTGTGAATATTCAAGTAGATGATAATACACAAGCTGTTACAATCGATGATCTCTGTAATAATGTACCGATGAGTGCAGATAATACTTCAAACGCATTGATCCGGTCACAGAAGGAAATAGGCTAAATGTTGTTTACGCTGGGTGGCCAGATTCCTTCTTAAAGCTGTTTGTTGAAGAGTATCGGGACAAGAATTTGCATTCGCATGGTGAGCCAACTTTTAGAATCCAATACCCTGCTAACTTATCTATATTTTATTACGTCCATCGTGTGATAACCTCATTTTTCAACTGCCTGAGTTGAGAACGGTACGAGTTAAGTGAAACGGGTGGAAATTTATTGGAAGGTAAATGATTCCCTATTAACTTTCTCGTTACTTATTATTAAAATACCAATACCAAAAAAAGCAAAAAGTGTTGCCAGCAAAGAAATCATAACAGGCGATGGAAGATGGAGTTTTTGCAGAAATAAAACCAGCAAGTGGCCCCAACACAAATTCCGATCAGGATTACAATCAGAATAAAACCTTCCAGTTGAATTTAGGAGTAGTATTCATTTGATGCAGGATTTTGATGTCTACTAAGTTTTACTCTGCTGATGCTCAAAACCATCCTGTTGTTACCTGCCTTTACACTCTGATAAATTATAATGGCTATTTCTAACAAGGGTAATTCAATCCATCAGTAAAAACCACGGTAACAACGCAACCAGGAGGGAAATGAGAAACCAGATTAAAACTTTTCGATTCGTAGAGGTGGGAGTAGAACTATCAGACATAGTTGAATGTAATTTCCCAACGTTAACGGGAACTTAAGCTCATGGTTTAGTTCAGCATGGGGTATTTGATTGACTTTAACATTTCATTAACAGCTTATTGCAAAGCGGATCTGCCTGCGAAACAAAAGCTCCCCCCGTCCACTACAAAAACATTTTTACAATCATGCGCCTGGTTAAATTTATTGAGCACTGATTTTTTTGGATCATCTCCCATGCGTGTTGTCCCCACTTCGTGAATAATTCTTCCCGGAGCTAACAGTCCATAATTATTTTCAGCAGAGTCTTTTCCACCAGAGGTAACAACACCTCCCATTTTGTCGATGAGCTCGGCAAAGGTTTCCTTCATGTGTTTGGCCTGTTTTATTTCGTAATCGCTCCACTTATAATGAAACCGCAAACTGGAATACCATATTTATCTACAGTTGTTGGATCGATCTCACAATAATTGTCTTCGCGAGCAATGGCTTCACCACGACCCGACATCCGAATGGAAGAGCCATAAAAATATCGGTAATCATCTTTTAAGGAAGCGCCATATCCGCCTGCTGCCTTTTGCTGACCATCGCGACCTGGGTACTTTCCATTTGTATTTTCTATTCCAAATCCAAAGCCATATCCAGGCATTCCCATACCTCCTCCATACTCAATATGATAACCTCGAGGAAAATCCAATTTTTTATTATCAAGCCACCACGGTGTATACACATGCATTCCTCCTACCCCATCTTCATTGTAGCGTTTTCGTCCAACCAGTTTCGGAAGAATTCCACCCATCGAGGCACCGGTAGAATCGTGAAGGTATTTACCAACAACGTTACTTGAATTAGCAAGGCCATTTGAATGCTGTGCTGATTTTGAATTCAATAGCAAGCGAGCCGATTCGCAAGCGCTCGCTGCCAACACTACTATTTTTGCATTTACAACATATTCCTGCATATCATCTTTACTGATGTACGAAACACCTGTTGCTAACCCTTGCTCATTGGTTATTACTTCACGCACCATCGCATTAGTAATCACATCTACATTACCCGTTGCCATTGCTGGTTTTACAAGAACGGATGAAGACGAAAAATCACCGTATACTGTACAGCCCCTGTTACATTGTGAACAGAAAAAACATCCACCTCTGTTATTATTATTCTCAAGAGGTTTCGTCAGGATAGAAAGACGAGATGGTATTACCGGAATACCCAGAGAAGTTCCTGCATCCTTTATAAAGAGCTCATGTAATCTTGGCTTAGGCGGAGGAAGAAAAATGCTATCCGGATCGTTTGGTAAATTTTCATTGGAACCAAAAACGCCAATGAGTTTATCAACCTTATCATAATACGGAGCAACATCTTCATAGCCGATCGGCCAATCATCACCTAAACCATCTATGCTTCTATGCTTAAAATCTTTAGGACCAAAACGTAATGATATTCTACCCCAGTGATTGGTTCTTCCTCCCAACATACGCGCTCGAAACCAATCGAATTTTGTTCCATCCGTATGAGTATACGGCTCACCTTCAAGTTCCCATCCTCCATACGCCGCATCAAAATCTCCAAAGTTTCTCAGTGGAGTACTCGCCCCTCTTCGGGGAGATTCATAGGGCCACTTAAGTTGAGTAACATTTTTTGCAGGATCATACATGGGCCCTGCTTCAAGCAAGAGTACTTTTATTCCAGCATTGGCTAACGTGTAGGCGGCCATTCCGCCACCCGCTCCTGAACCTACAATGCACACATCATAGAACGTGGAAGATTTTTTAATTTGAAAATCCGGCATAGGTAGTACGATATAAAGTAGTCAATAAAAACACATTCTTTCTTTAAAAAAATCCCTGTTCCATTTTTTATTGGAACAGGGATTCTTGGTTTAATTCTTTTTTTTCATCATCAACTACCAACCCGGATTATTGGGTTGCAGGTTTGGATTATTTCTGAAATCTGCAGCGGGAAGAGGTAGCAAGAAATGTTTCGTCTGTAATGTATAATCTTTACCAGATACAGAGATCTTTGCTCCTTCAAAATCCTCAAAGGTATCGTTGGCAGCATCGTACACTTTTTTTAATCGTATCATATCAAACCACGTAATACCTTCATAGCTTAGCTCATGCCAGCGCTCTCTCCACACCGCTTCGCGGAAAGTAGTTTGCGAAAAGGTTGCGATGTCTGGTGTTACAAGGCCTGCGCGGTCGCGTATCATCTTGAACGCATTATAAGCATCTGCATTGAGTGCGCCCGCTTCGTTTTGCGCTTCTGCATACATAAGCAGTACCTCAGCGTAACGAATCAGCGCGGAGTTTCCTGATCCTGCAGCACCTGGTGCACCATTGGCAGGTAAATCGAAGTGCTTGAACACATAAAATTTACCTAATGTTATTGGACCTCCTGTTCCGCCATTTGTAAAATACTCCTTAAAATAAAAACCCTTCTCCATGTTTCGAATATCACCCGCCTCATAAGAAGCTAAGAATTCGGGTTTTGGTACCGTAGTCCCCACCTCACCTGAAGCGGTAATGTTTGTATTATTCGGCAGAAACTTATCCTGATAACCTGCATTAGCAATGCCAGCAACATACTGAATACCAAAAATATGCTCCAGTTTATTCTCGTTTGCCAAGTCATGAATGCCTGCTAATGTAGGGAACAGTCCAATTAAACTTGGATTCGCTGTGGCATGGTCAATCACTTCTTTTGCTTTATCAGCAGCCAATTGATAATAAGAAGTCCCTTTATTTAACGGTGCTCCCGCCATAGTAAGGTACACTTGAGCCAACAACGATTTTACAGCGGCCCGTGAAGCTAATCCCGTTGCATCCATCCATGGAAATGCCGCAGCTTCTGCATCTGTAAGATCGGCTACGATCAGGTCATACACACTTTGTATGGATGAACGTGATGGAGTAACAAGAGGATCAGTATAACTGGTAATTGGCTTTGTAATCAAGGGAATTTCACCCCAAAGTTTTACCAGCCAGAAGTAGTGAAATGCGCGCATGAATTTAGCATGCCCCATCCACTTTGTTTGAGCAGCAGGCGAGATATTGGGAATTCCTGGAATCTTCTCTATTGCCAGGTTTGCATTACCAATGCCCTCGTACAACTCTCTCCACCATTGTGACAATAACAAATTGTCACCTGTATACTCGAAGGTATAAAGATTGTTTAAATCGGAGTTCTGACCAGTCTCACTTTCAGCAGTACCACTCAGCGCATCCATCATTTGGAAATTAGAAACAAAAATTCCAGCTCCTGCGCTGTGAAATCTCAGGTTCTCATAAATACCATATACAGCAAGCTCGGCATGTTCCGGAGCTGTGAAAAAGGTTTCCGGAGCAATATTAGAAGGATCGGCTTCATCCAGAAAATCCGAACAACCTGCGCTGACGAACAGCGCACCACAAAGAAGAAAAGCGCTTATTTTATTTATTATGAATTTCATTTTCTTAATTAGTTTAATTGATACCATTATAACCCGAGGCTTACACCAAACATGTAAAGCGTTGGCTTGGGATAGTCAAAAAACGTTTGCCCCTGGGTAAACGGCTGCGAATACGTATTCACTTCGGGGTCATTACCACTGTAGTCCGTTAAGAGGAAAAAATTCTGAGCAGAGACATACACTTTTGCCCTGCCGAGTCTTATTCTCTCAACTACGTTGCTGGGGATTGTATATCCAAGCACTAAGTTTCTGCCACGAAGGAACGAGCCATCTTCAACCCAATGCGTATCTACGTTAGAAGTATAACCGGCTTTTGAATCGCGGACTGCCGCGACTTGGCCACCCTGATTTTCAGCTGTCCATGCACCGAGCACGGATTTATAACTGTTGGCAAGTCCTGTACGGTCTTCTCCAGAGTGATGGGTCATGTTAAGCACATCATTGCCCTGACTGAATTGAAGATCGATTAAAAGATCAAATCCTTTGTACCGGAAGTTGTTGATGAAAGAGCCATAGGATTTCGGATTTCCATTTCCAATAATCATTCGATCAGCGTCATTAATCTGATAGTCACCATTAACGTCCAGATATTTTACATCACCAGGTTTCAATGGATTATTTGTTCCATAACTGTATTTCGCAGCTTCCGTTGCTTCATCAGTTCCCCAAGTACCTGTTCTCACAAGACCCCAGAAAGAGCCAACAGGCTGGCCTTCCATAATCACCCCGGTTTGGTTGGTAAAGTTAGGGTTACCCACTCCGAATATTGGTGCCGGGTTAGCCAGTTTAAGTACCTTATTCCGGTTCAAAGAAATATTAAATGTTGTGGTCCAGGTGAAGTTGTCTGTGGTAACATTCTCGGTATTCAAGGCAAACTCAAATCCCTTGTTTTCCATACTACCCACATTGCGTGTAATTGTTGCATATCCGGATGTAACCGGTAATGGAGCAGACAACAGCATATCCGTTGTCTTTCTATAGTAAGCATCTGCTTCTACCGTAATGCGGTTTTGCAAAAAGCCTATTTCCAAACCAATATCCGTCTGGGCTGTTTTTTCCCACTTCAAATCCGGATTGCCGAGTCTGTTATTAGCCACACCGATCACGCGAGAATTATTGATTACTCCTGTTACAGTTTTAAGGACAGGCAGCGAAGAATATGCATCGATCTCAGAATTACCTGTTAAGCCATAGCTTGTTCTCAATTTCAGATTTGAAATAACCGAATTTCCTTTTAGGAATTGCTCTTCTGAAATGCGCCAGGCAAGCGCGCCTGAAGGAAAGAAAGCATACTTATTGGACGTACCAAATTTTGATGACCCATCTGCACGGCCGCTGATGGTCAGCAAATATTTATCCTTTAGCCCATAATTAACTCTTCCAAAAAACGAATTGAACGCAAACCTTGTTGCACCCGAACTAACCGGAGGTGAGTCAAGAAGAAAATCCTGAGCCGCTCCAATGTTGTTAAACTGAAAATAATCAGTGGTAAAGTTTCTCGCGCTCGCTGCGAAAAAATACGTTTCGGTTTCCTGTGAGGATGTACCTAAAAGGGCTGTAAGCGAATGAATGTTAGCAAAACGTTTTGTGTAGGTAAGATAATTTTCGAACGACCAAAATGTTTCCTGATCGCTGCGTAACCTGGCCGAACCTCGATCGTTCGCTGGGTTCACAAAGGTTGCTGTTTGAGGTGCAGGTTGTCCGTTATAACGTTTACGCGTACGATCCAACATGTTTGCCCCTACTGTTGTACGGAATTCAAGATCCTCTGAAAATTTGATACTTGCATACACACTCCCTAATAAATTCTGACTAATAAGATTGTATGTGTTCTTCATGAGTTGGTCCACGGGATTCTGCCCCCCTTCAATAGAAGTGTTTACCGGTAGCCCTTGTGGATTTTGTGTATAATTTTTATTATGCGAGTACACTCCATTCGGATATCTAACCGGCAATATTGGAAGCGCTTCAGTGATCATTCGAGGAACGTTAAGACCACCCGTCCCGTTATCCACAATATTCTCTTTCTGCCTGTTATAACTAAGCGATCCACCTACTTTTAACCACGATTTTAACTGGCTGTCCATAACAAACCTCGCTGAATATCGCTGAAGAAAGGAGTTGATCAAAAGACCATTATCATCTCTATATCCCAGATAAACTCCATAGCTATTTTCCTTATTACCACCCGTTAAAGACAACTGATGATTTCGCGAAAGTTTGTTCTGGGTTGACTCCTTCAGCCAGTCCGTATCATACAATGGATTTCCGGCATCATCAAACAAAGCATACACACCGGCATTGGTCTGGTTTAGCAACTGCCGCACATCTCTTGGATCCTGCCGGTTCGGGGAGTTTGAGTGTGAGCCATTCCCCAACGCTCCGCCTGTCGGATTCCATCGGGTAGGATCATATATCTTGATGTTATCCCAGCCTAATTGTTCTGTCGCTAAATATTCATTTGCATGTAACATTTCAACCCGCTTGGGGCCAATGGTTGGCACGCTCAGTTGCATGTCATAAGAGATTTTACCACCGCTGGTGCTACCTCTTTTGGTAGTGATCATAATTACACCGTTGGCACCTCTTGCACCGTAGATAGCCGTAGATGAGGCATCTTTCAACACTTCAATTGAAGCAATATCTGCCGGGTTAATGTTATCAATGGCATTATTCAAATTGTAACTTCCGTCAGTCTGTGTTCCTACCGGCATGATCACACCATCGATAACATACAACGGGTTGTTTGATGTACTGATTGAGCTAAAGCCGCGAATTCTAACGCTTGACTGACCACCGGGACGACCCGAGTTAACACTTACTGATACACCTGCCACTCTTCCGGCAAGCGCCTGAGAAACAGAGGGAGATTGGCGCTCTTGAATTTCGTCTGCTTTCACGGTACCTACTGAACCCGTGAGATCTGATTTTTTCTGAGTACCGTATCCAACAACAACAACTTCCTCCAGTGATTTTATATCCGGAGTTAAAGAGATATTAATTTCCGTCCTTGTTCCAACAATAGCTTCCTGCATTTCAAATCCGATAAAGCTAAATACAAGGACTGCGCTTTCATTTTCAACATTGATGTTAAAGCTACCCTGCGCATCCGTAGTAGTTCCATTAGTTGTTCCTTTAACGAGGATGTTCACTCCGGGTAAGGGCATTCCTGCATCGTCAGTTACTTTTCCACTCACTGTGATAAGCATTAAGTCTCCATACTCATCAGCCTGAGTAGTAATAGAACTCGGATCGACAGGAGCTTTGAATAACGATATACGATCCGCGATAACTTGATACGAAATTCCCATTGGGGTAAGTAAATCGCTTAACAAGTTTCCGAGTTTCTCTTTATCCGCATTCAATGTCACCTTCTCCAGATCACGGACAATATTGGGACTATACGCAAACTTAGTCCCAACCAATTTTTCAAGTTTATTTAATGCATTCTTCAATTGAATATTCTCAATCCGTATGGTTACTTCCTTATCCAGGATACCTTGAGCATTAGTGCCATTGGAAAAAGCCAATGAACTAAAGACCAAAGCGATTGCGAACTGTGTAACTGAGATTTTCATGATTAATAGCATTAAATCATAGCATTGCAGCCAAGGCAGTTTTTTCATAACTTTATGAAGTTTTGTTTAATGAGGTGAAATTTATTTGACAAGACACATTGGGCATCTTGCAGGATGTCCAAGGACTATAGGTCGGCAGTAGATTTACTGTCGACCTTGTTTTTTTAAGTAATGTTTCTATTCATATGTTATTTGGGGTTAGATTGTTTTTAATGAACGACTTATTGGCATCCTCTTCCGGTTATTAAAATTTTTGTTCCTTTTACCTCGTAGTTAGTTCCGGTCGATTTGCAGATGACATTCAGAATGTCATAAAGTTCCATCATGGAAACATCTCCAGTGAATGTGCAGGAATAGGAAGCTTCACTTTCAATAATAATGTCAATGGAATAGGTTCTTTCCATACTGCTAATAATGTCACTCATAGGAGTGTTACTAAATATAAATTCTAAAGCCTTATTCGAAGAAGGTAATGGTTTCGGTTCTTCAACGAGGCTTGTAACCCAATGCTTGTCATTTACAAAATATTCTACTTTTTCATTTGGTGTTAATACCACTCCGCTTGCATCAATACCATGCTGAATTGAATTGCTTTTCTTAGTACCCTCATACACCGAAACTTTTCCGGTACGAACTGAAACCTCAATGCTCGCAGCATCTTTTGCAGCCTTTACAGAGAAGCTTGTACCCAGTACTTTTGTTACTATTTCTCCTCCATAAACATAGAATGGTCTTCTGCTATCTTTTACCACTTCAAAAAAAGCTTCTCCCATTAAATGCACTTCACGCTTTTGAGCATCCCATTTTTTAGAGTATGAAATTTCCGCATTTGGTTTTAGCTCAACTGTGCTGGAGTCTGGAAGTTGTATTTTTACAATACGTTGAGTCGCGTTTTTGTGCTCGATAAAATCGGAGGAAGACTGAACTTCAGTTACCTGCTTTACAGGAGCTATAGAAGTTCGGTTGACCGCTACATAAACAACAAGCGATGTTATTACCAAGCTTGCTGCCACTTTCAATATTGGAAAAACAAGAGACCTTGCTTTTCCTCGTTGTCTATTTGTAGAAGGTAGAGCTTGACGAATAGAAGAAAGCATTCGCTGATTCACTTGTGCTTTTTCTAAGTCATTCAACTCCAGACTATCATCTGAGATCTTAGCAAACCAGCTATTTACTTTTTGACTTTCCTCCGCTGAGCAGTTGCCCGCTTTATAGCGCTGCAATAATTCTTGAAATTCTTCTTTCGTCATATTCTAATTCGCTGTTGTTTGACTCTATAGTATGAAGACGGTTAGCCATCAATAAATCCTTAACCGCTACGCAAGAATTTCCAAACTCGAAGAAGATTTGATTCAGATTGAAATGATGAGCAAGCTGATGAGAATATACTCGCGTAGATAAGTACGCATAAACTTTACTGACTTTGTAAGGTGATAGCCCACAGTCTTTTCGGAAAGATTTAAGTGTCTTGCAATTTTATCGGAAGTCCAATTATCTAACCGGCTCAATTTAAATACCTGTTGCGATTTAGCAGGTAATTTTAATAATCCTCTTTCAATTGCCTCCGATAGATCATCAAAATCCACTCTATCTTGAGTGGTGCTACTACTTAATTGAGCGAAGGCTTTGTAAAAATCAACATACTTGTTTGCCACAAGGCCAGCGTTGATATGATCAATAACAGAATTTTTAATTGACACACACAGATAGTTCCCGATCTTTTGCGGTTTTAAATTCTCTCTCTTTTCCCAAAGTTTTAAAAACAATTCCTGGGTCAACTCCTCTGCAATCTCTTTTTTTCCAAGTCGTTTGTAGGCAATTAAAAATACTTTGTACCAGTATTCCTCATAGATTTTAAGAAACGCATTCTCATCTCCATTGCTAAGAGCCTTCAAAATTTTTTCTTCATCAGAAGGAGTAATGAACATGATTTAGGTGGTCTTGATCAACAAGTTTAAAGCAAAGAAATATCAAAAACAACATCGGTTTGCGATGTCGTTTTCAGTTTCATTTTTTCTTTATTTTTTAACTTTAGACTTGAGGATAAAATCTTAGCAAATCGTCATACTCAATTTAAGTGTGATGCTCACGCGTATAAATACAAAGTTCAAACGTGCATTCTTTTTCTCACTGACTTACTGTAGGTTATAATTCTGTTTTAATAGTTTTAAAATCGTGAGCAGTATTTCTTTGCTACAAAATCTCAGAGATAAAATATTTCACTGTGTGTGCGTGTGTGTTTTATGCGAAAGCGGTATCATTATTCTTCTATAAATTAAATGTACACAACATACTATCCGCCGTAGATTCATCCTAATCAAAAAACAGGAATCAATAATTCTTAACAATTCTTATAAATTCCGGGAATATAGTTTCAAAATCCTGCATCATTTTTCAGATATCTTCGTCATAGAAGGTAGTGACGCATAAAAACGCTTAAATATGCAGGCAATGCCTACCATCATCTGGGATAATCTCTATAAAGAGCTTGTCACATTCGTTCAAACAAAAGTGAAAGACAAACCTGCTGCTGAAGACATTGTTCAGGATGTTTTCATAAAAGTGCATACCAAATCGAATCAGATAAAAGAAACCGATAAAGTTTCTGGATGGATATACCAGATCACGCGAAATGCAGTAGCCGATCACTTTAGAAGCAATTCCAAGAATATTGAACCCATCAATGTTGATTGGGAAAGTGATTACCAGGAATTAAATGATTGTGTGGCGCGATGTCTGAATGTTCTACTGAAAACATTACCTGATAAATACCGCGTTCCGCTGGAACTCACAGAGGTCGAAAATTTGTCGCAATATGAGTTGGCAGCCCGGCTTAACATCTCATATTCCGGAGCACGATCAAGGGTGCAACGCGCTCGGAAAATGTTAAAGGAAAAAATTAATGAACTCTACCTCATTAAAACAGATCCATACGGAAATGTAATTCTCTGTGAAGATCGTATTCCCTGCCATTGTCAAACCGAATGTTGATTTTGCATCAATTTTAATATTCCTCCGTCATAAGAATGAACAAGATCATTACATATGAAAAAGCTACTCTTTATTATGGTTGGAGTCTTAATAATCTCAACCGCTACGTATTCTCAAAAGACAAAAACCGATCGTGAACTAACTCCCGTCAAAGGGTATTACAAAAGCCTACAGGCCATTAGTGCAAACCCAAAATCTCCTACCGAAGAAATTGATAAACAGAAATTTCCTTACGAACCGGCTTCTGCTGAAAGACGTCTTAGTCTTAAGCCTTATTACTTGGAAAATGTTACACTCAACGATTTCCAAATTCCTGATCCTCCAGCCAATAGTTCAGAACAAACACGAGCTGAAATAAATTATCTATTGTCGCTACAACAGCAACGCACACAGCTTGATATTGAATCAAGTCTTTATATGGCCGGAGTATATTATAATCCGAGAATAAAACCGGAAGACTCCTCCTACAATCAGTATCGTCAGAATCTTTTTCATATCGGAAGATCAATCGGTAGCTGGTTCAACCCAAAAGACCTACCCCTTACAGCGGATCTGATGGCGCATGTATGGCAAGACGCGGGTTATTTCATTTGGGGCTTCAAGTATAAGTACTTGCGTATTCGTCCTTATATCATTGATAAAGACCTGAAGAATTTAGAAGAAACGAATTGGGCTGCTTACCCAAGTGGTCATGCCGCTAATTCGTACATCAATGCTTACCTATACCAGGAACTCGCACCCGAATTCTCAGAAGTATTTATCAAAGATGCATATGATATGGCGCATTCGCGTGAGATCATAGGTGTTCACTATCCTTCCGATTCTGAAGTGTCAAGAATGCTGGCACGACAGTTTGTAAACAAGCTCTTTCAAAATGAAAAGTTTCTGAAGGACTTTGAATTTGTAAAAAAAGAATGGGTAGAGAAAGCAAAAGAGAGTTTTGTAAAACCAGAACTCATTAACATCGATCCAAAGAAGGCAGCATCGTGTGGCAATAAAACATCATCATTATGTGCGAAGAAATGCGAATGATTGAGTCGTGTTCAAGCGCATGCACAAACACTGGATTGTCCTGCGCTGGTTTGCTGATTACACTTCTGACCCTTGTCGTACTTGCGGGAGTCCTCATTCAATCTAAGAAAAGAGAGGTGATTTAGAATGATCAAAGCTTCCGTAAAGTAGATTACAGATGTTAACGATGGAGTAAAAACTCCCTAGTTTTACCATTCCATCAACTTCCATTCTTCATTTATCTATTTTGCAACCTAATTGCGCAACTTTTTTATTTACTTTGATGTGTGAAGATCATCCGATTCATATTAGCAATTTACGTTATCGCCCTCTCGGTTTACCCGTGCAGTGATTCGAATACCTGTAAGGATGAACTTCAAAAAGGCGAAGAAATCAGCATCTCAGATCATGAACATTCAGATGAGGAAACAGATACCTGTTCACCTTTCTGCACGTGTTCGTGTTGTGCCTCCCACATCCAACTCTCCTTCATATCTGATATAGATTTTAATGGTGTTGTTCACAATACAAAAGAGACGATACCATATATTGAAAAACAGACATTGTCTGACTTTAATCATATCTGGCAACCGCCCAGGATTTAAGCTCTCCTTATTTAATATCCTCTTTGATGTATTTTTTCTAAGGCGAATCATTTGTCTTAGCAGGGATTTATAGGGCTTAACACGCAACAACATAAACAGAAAAACAGACATCTGAAGAAAGAGGAAAGTGTGGCGTTGAAAATCGTTTCCATTTCGTGTGAAGATTTTCTCCAGCATCATTCTTTCGTTTTCCTTTTGATTAGTTACACAGGTCGATCTATTAAAATCGCAACTCACACTATGTTAGACAAGGTCATACATTATTCGATACATAATAAACTGATCATCGGCCTGTTCACAATGGGCTTGATCATTTGGGGTAGCTACTCTTTAACACAGCTCCCTATTGATGCCTTACCGGACATCACAAATAATCAGGTTCAAATTATAACGGTAGCCTCATCACAATCTGCACTAGATATTGAACGACTGGTTACATTTCCGGTAGAACAAACAATGGCCACCATTCCCGGCATTAATGAAATCAGAAGTTTCTCTCGCTTTGGTCTTTCTGTTGTAACCATTGTATTCAATGATAATATTGATGTGTATTGGGCGCGTCAACAGGTTAATGAACGCCTGGTACTGGCGGCCGATCAGATACCTCCTGGAGCTGGTAAGCCTGAACTTGCACCTGTAACATCAGGACTCGGTGAAATTTTTCAATACATCATTCGTCCGAAAAAAGGATTTGAAGAAAAATATTCTCCCATGGAACTGCGCACTGTTCAGGATTGGATTGTTCGCAGGCAACTACTCGGAACAATAGGTGTTGCTGATGTTGCGAGTTTCGGAGGTTATTTGAAGCAATATGAAATCGCCATCGATCCGGATAAACTTCGAAGTTATAATCTGAGCATCGCAGAAATATTTTCTGCACTTGAACTCAACAACCAGAATACAGGCGGAGCTTACATCGACAAAAAACCAAATGCTTATTTCATCCGCAGTGAAGGACTCATCAGCTCAGAAGAAGATATTGGTAAGATCGTAATTAGGAATACACAATCGGGCATGCCAGTACTTATTCGAGATGTAGCCAATGTTCAGTTCGGTCACGCTAATCGTTTTGGTGCGATGACCTACAACAATGAAGGAGAAGTAGTTGGTGCGGTAGTCATGATGCTAAAAGGTGAGAACTCCAACGCTGTGGTAAATCGAGTGAAGGAGCGCATGATTCAAATTGAAAAAACACTACCCGAAGGATTAGAGATTGATGCTTTTCTTGATCGCAGTGAACTTGTGGATCGAGCTATCGGTACAGTAGAAAAGAACCTCATTGAAGGGGCGCTGATCGTAATTGTCGTTCTCGTTTTATTTCTGGGCAACTTGAGAGCTGGACTTGTTGTAGCTTCTGTAATTCCCTTGGCCATGCTGTTTGCAGTTTCATTGATGCACGTGTTTGGTGTCTCCGGAAATTTGATGAGTCTTGGAGCTATTGACTTTGGATTAATTGTAGATGGTGCCGTTATCATTGTAGAATCCACACTTCATCACTTAGGTATGCGCACCATTACACAGCGATTAACTCAGCCTGAAATGGATATCGAAGTATATGAATCGGCATCGAAGATCAGAACATCAGCAGCTTTTGGTGAGATCATTATTCTGATAGTCTACCTACCGATACTAGCATTGGTTGGTGTCGAAGGCAAAATGTTTAAACCGATGGCGCAGACTGTAGCATTTGCAATTCTTGGTGCATTCATTCTTTCGATTACCTATGTACCGATGATGTCTGCTTTGTTCTTGAGCAAAGAACCACAGCATAAAAGAAATCTTTCCGACCACATGATGGATTTTTTCTATCGCTTATACGAACCAATAATCAAAAGCTCACTCCGACATAAATTCATCGTTATTACCTCGGCTGTTGTAATGTTTGTCTTCAGTATCATTTTGTTCGCAAACATGGGAGGTGAATTCTTACCTACATTGGATGAAGGAGACTTTGCTGTGGAGACGCGTGTGCTTACTGGAAGCAGTTTATCCTACACGATCGATGCTGCACAAAAAGGTGCAGAGGTTTTACTTCATGAATTTCCTGATGAAGTAGAAGAGGTGGTTGCCAAAATAGGTTCATCTGAAATTCCGACTGACCCCATGCCGATTGAGGCCTGTGACCTGATGGTTATTTTAAAACCAAAAAATCAATGGACTAAAGCAAGTGACCGTGATGAACTGGCGGAAAAAATGACCAAAGCATTGGACGTTATTCCCGGAGTAACATTCGGTTTTCAGCAACCCATTCAAATGCGTTTCAACGAACTGATGACAGGTGTACGCCAGGATGTGGCAATAAAAATATTTGGTGAAGATTTGGAAACACTTACTGATCTCTCACAACAAGTGGCAGGCATTCTCAGTACAGTAGAAGGATCACGTGATTTATATGTAGAGGAGGTAACGGGCTTGCCACAGATCGTAGTAAAAATCAATCGCGATGAAATTGCAAAATACGGATTGAATATAGTCACTGTGAATCAAACGATCAACACTGCTTTTGCCGGACAATCTGCCGGCTTAGTGTTTGAAGGAGAAAAGCGTTTTGATCTTGTCGTTCGACTGAGTTCACAAAGTCGTCAACGCATTGAAGATGTACGAAATCTTTTCATTACAACATCGAAAGGAAATCAAGTACCACTTAGTCAATTGGCAGAAGTTGAATTTAAAATTGGGCCTAACCAGATTCAGCGTGAAGATGCCAAGAGAAGAATCATCGTTGGGTTCAATGTACGTGGTCGCGATATTGCTGGTGTAGTAAAGGAGATTCAACAGAAAATTGAACAACAAGTAAAATTTCCTCCCGGTTATTACCCAACCTATGGAGGACAGTTTGAGAATCTCAAAGAAGCCGAAGCAAGGTTATCCATCGCAGTTCCTGTAGCATTAGCACTTATCTTTATACTACTCTTCCTCACGTTCAATTCAGGCAAACAATCACTTCTCATCTTTACGGCCATTCCGATGGCTGCCATTGGTGGAGTGTTTGCCTT
Source organism: Chryseolinea sp. (assembly GCA_031388805.1). Taxonomy (GTDB): domain Bacteria; phylum Bacteroidota; class Bacteroidia; order Cytophagales; family Cyclobacteriaceae; genus Chryseolinea. Next base: position 14,877 of record JANMRZ010000177.1, on the reverse strand, counting down.
ACTTCTACGCGGCATGCCATTTAGTATTTCGGCAGGTGTTGGTTTCATTGCGTTGTTTGGTGTAGCAGTGTTGAACGGAATTGTGCTTATCGCAGAATTCAATCGCTTAAAAAAAGAAGGACTTGTTGATCTGACAGAAATTATTCTAAGAGGTACGGCCATTCGTTTACGCCCTGTGTTAATGACAGCAGCCGTTGCTTCACTGGGGTTTCTACCCATGGCATTAGCAACCAGTGCAGGTGCTGAGGTACAAAAACCATTAGCCACTGTGGTGATTGGCGGATTGATCAGCTCAACCGTTCTTACGCTGATTGTACTGCCTTGTTTGTATATCTATTTCGAAAACATAAAATTTAAAAAGATGAATCCCAAAGCCGTGTCACTTATGCTGATCGCAATTGCTTTCGGTGGAGCGTTGAATGTAAATGCGCAAAGCAGTGTACGGCAGTTACCTGTAACGATGGAAGAAGCCATACAACAAGCACTTCAAAAAAATAAAAGCATTCAGGCTGCATCGCTGGACATTAAATATCAGCAACAGATCAAAAGATCATCCATTGACATTGGCAAGGCCAATGTCGTGTACATGCGTGGTCAATACAACAGCTATGTAAAAGATGATAACAATATTACCATTACACAAAGTATTCCCTTCCCAACTGTACTTACATCTCAACATTCATTGGGGAAATCTATAGTGAGAGGAAGTGAATTGAGAAAATTGGTCACTGAAAATGAATTGGTCTATCATGTGAAGCAGGTTTACTACCAACTGGTTTTTCTACACGCGCGCGAAACTTTATTACAAAGGCAAGATAGCATCTTCAGTAATTTTATGAAGGCGGCTGATTTGCGGTACCGTACTGGTGAAGCGCCATTGTTGGAAAAGACTACAGCAGAAACTCAGCAGAGCGAAGCGCGAAATCTATTATCGCAAACAAAAGTGGACATTCTTATTTACCAAAGACACTTGCAAACACTTATGAACAGTGAGCAACTCGTAAGCATTGGTCCTTCAACATTAAATGAGCGACCACTTCGTTTATCGATAGATAGTATATCTGTAAATCAAAACCCACAACTTGTCTACCTTAAGCAACAAGTAGAGATATCGGGTTACGAAAGAAAAATTGCTGGAGCAAAATTTCTTCCTGACATTACTATAGGATACTTCAATCAGACATTGATTGGAACTGCTTTGAATGAAAATGGCGATCTCGCCACAAGGGGTAATCGTTTTCAAGGATTTCAGATTGGGCTATCAATTCCTTTGTGGTTTGGTCCGCAGTCTGCAAAAGTAAAAGCAGCCAGTATCAATCAACAAAAGTCAGAGGCTCAGTTTGAATATAACCAGTCATTGATGCAAGGTGAATGGCAACAGGCCGTGCAAGAGTATATAAAAAATAAGAACAGCGTTATATATTATCAGTCTTCGGCTTTGGAGAATGCTGAACGCATACTCAAACAATCAGACGTGGCTTTTAAAGGCGGAGAGATTGGTTACACGGAATATTGGCTTGCTGTAAAAAATGCCATTCAGATTCGTGAGAACTATCTCAACACCCTAAATAACCTGAATCAATCTGTTCTCAATCTCGAATTTCTGGCAGGTATTAAATAATTGTCACATTCATCAACCAACAAATATGAAAGTCATAAAATATAAATTCATTCTTCTCTTCGCTGCTTCATTGTTATTCGCGTGTGGAAAAAATGATCCGCCAGTGGCAGTTGAAGAACATCACGATGAAGCGGAAAATATTGTTGAACTTACTGTGGCGCAAATGAAAAATGCAGGCGTTGAACTTGGACAAGTAGAACACAAACAGATCAGTGGAACAATCAAAGTGAATGGCATACTTGATGTTCCACCTCAGCAATTGATCAGTGTCTCCGTTCCTTTAGGTGGGTTCTTGAAAAGCACAACACTTTTACAAGGATCGCAGGTAAGGAAAGGACAACTGATTGCTGTAATTGAAAATCCGGATTACATCCAGATTCAACAAGACTACCTGGAAGCCAAAAATCAATTCGAATTTTCGAAGGCCGACTACGAACGGCAGCAGGAACTGGCAAAGGAAAATGTAAACGCACAGAAAACATTGCAGCAGGCCAAGTCAACGTATAAAACATGGCTTGCAAAAATGAATGGATTGATGGCGAAGCTCAAAATGATCAACGTAGATTTTATCTCGCTTGATGCCGGCAATATCACGAGTACTGGAAATGTCTATTCACCCATCAGTGGATATGTAACAGAAGTGAACGTGAACATCGGTAAGTTTGTAAATCCTTCAGACGTACTCTTTGAAATTGTTGATACTGAACATTTGCATGCAGAACTAACGGTGTTCGAAAAAGATGTTCCTAAACTAAAGATCGGACAGAAAATAAGATTCACTCTGGCAAACGAAACCAAAGAACGATTGGCCACCGTCTATCTCATAGGAAGAAAAATCGGCACAGACCGAAGCATTCGAATTCATTGCCATATTGATAAAGAAGATAAAGAACTTTTGCCCGGTATGTATCTTAAAGCAATTGTGGAGGCCGGAGATGTTGAAGTGACTGCGTTACCTGATGAAGCGATCATCGATTTTCAGGGAAAGAAATATGTTTTTATACCTATTGCTGAAGAAAAGCACGCGGAAGAAAAAAGTGAAAGTGCCGAGCATCATGAAGAGGGGCAACACTTCATCATGATGGAAGTCGAAATTGGCAGCAGTGAAGTAGGATATACGGAAATAATTGCATCAGAAAGTTTGAGTGAAAAAACAAAAGTAGTAGTGAAAGGTGCCTACGCCATTCTTTCCAAAATTAAAAACGGTGAAGAGGAAGGCGGTCATGCACATTAAATATGCGCCACGAAACTTACCTGAAAAAGAATAGGAAAGCTTAAATAGCAGTTGGATATGATAACACTGATAACCGGAAGTCTTATTTTAAGTGTGCTTCACGCCTTGATTCCGAATCATTGGCTTCCCGTTTTAGCGATCAGCAAAAAAGAAAACTGGACACTTCGTCAAACTACATCCGTCACTTTTATTTCTGGTCTTGCACACGCACTTAGCACCGTTCTTATTGGAGTAGTGATTGGAGTTGTTGGTGTGAAACTTTCTTCAACGATGAAACCCCTTACACAATACATAGCTCCAGGAGTTCTGATCGGTATTGGATTATTTTACATTTATCAACACCATAGGCATAAGCACTTTCACCTACATGCCCAACCTGGTGTAAAAGCAAAAGGTAAAGTAATTCTCACTTTAGTTATCGCTATGTTCTTCTCTCCATGCTTTGAAATTGAAGCATACTTTCTTTTAGCGGGAACACAGGGCTGGTGGATGATCTTGCTCCTCGCTTCACTGTATACCATTGTTACTGTGAGCGGTATGGTTTTGTGGGTAAGGCTTACCTACAAAGGTTTCTTAAAACTTAACTGGCACGCCCTTGAGCATAACGCGGGTATCATTACAGGTATCACACTCTTACTAACAGGGATTTTTTCATTCTTCATTCATTAACGACTATTATAATGAGCAAACAACATAATACGAAGTTACATAAAGAAGATAATTGCTGCAGTGTTGATACAGTCTCCAACACTTCTCCTGTTAAGCATACCAATGATGATGGTCATAACCACAATCACATTGATGGCAATGCGGAAGTGCCAGACTGGAAAAGTCACTGGCAATTATTGTTATCATTATCCATTTTGGCCGCGATGTCGATTTTGGAATTTGGATTTAGGTATACACCTACCTTTCCGATTGACTTCATTATTTACTTAGTGGCTTACCTTCTGGCAGGCTACAACGTTTTGTTCATAGCTTTTCGAAAAGCAAAGCGATTTGATTTCTTTAACGAATTCTTTTTGATGAGTGTAGCGACCATCGGCGCTTTCGCGATTGGTTCCTACAGTGAAGGAGTCGCTGTAATGATTTTTTACTCCATTGGTGAATGGTTCCAGGACTCCGCAGTAAACAAAGCAAAACGAAGTATAAAGGCATTACTTGATATTCGTCCGGATGAAGTAACAGTAATGAGAAATGGGAATACCCAAGTTGTAAATCCAAAAGAAATTGTAATTGATGAAATCATTCAGGTTAGACCCGGTGAGAAAGTTGCACTGGATGGAGAATTGATTTCTGATTCCGCTTCATTTAACTCGGCAGCACTTACAGGCGAAAGCACACCGGATACGAAATTGAAAGGTGAGAAAGTGTTTGCCGGAATGATTAACCTTAATACGGTAACAGAGGTACAGGTAAAATCTTTATTCAAAGACAGTAAGCTGAGTAAAATCCTGGAGATGGTTCAAGATGCTACCGAGCGTAAATCACAGACACAATTATTCATCAGCAGGTTTGCGGAAGTATACACCCCAATCGTTTTTGCTTTGGCACTGGGAATTTGTTTGCTGCCATACTTTTTTGCCAGTGATTATATTTTTAATGATTGGTTTTATAGAGCATTGGTATTTTTGGTGATCAGTTGTCCGTGTGCTTTAGTAGTCTCAATTCCTTTAGGGTATTTTGGAGGCATCGGATTAGCCTCACGCAATGGAATACTTTTTAAAGGCTCGAACTATCTTGACCTGATAACAAAAATAAATACCGTTGTCATGGATAAAACAGGTACTCTTACAAAAGGAGTATTTAAAGTTCAGCAGGTAGTTACACATGAAGTTGATGAAAAGGAATTAGTAAGACTCGCTTCTGTTTTAGAAAAAAACTCAACCCATCCCATAGCAAAAGCAGTTGTGGAGTATGCAGGAGATAATGCAAATGGAAAAGCAGATAATATCGAAGAAATTGCCGGGCATGGATTAAAGGGTTCAGTTGAAGGCAAAACTTTGCTCGCTGGAAATGTAAAACTCTTAAAGAAATTTAATACCCCCTACCCTGCGGACATTGAAGCATTGGTTGACACCATAGTAGTTGTAGCAATCAACGGAAAATATGCAGGATACATCACCATCGCAGATGAATTAAAAGAAGATGCTAAACAGACTATTGATGATCTTCATAAACTCAATATTAAAACCGTTATGCTTTCAGGAGATAAGCAAAGCGTTGTGGATAAGGTATCGAAAGCATTGGGGATTGACAGTGCCTACGGTAATTTATTGCCCGAAGGAAAAGTAGAAAAAGTTCAGGCCTTAAAAAATGAAAAAAGAATAATTGCCTTTGTCGGTGATGGCGTGAATGATGCGCCTGTGATCGCGTTAGCAGATGCTGGCATAGCGATGGGCGGTTTGGGAAGTGATGCAACAATAGAAATTGCAGATATTGTAATTCAAAACGATCAGCCTTCAAAGATCGTATCGGCTATTAAAATAGGTAAAATCACGCGAAACATTGTCTGGCAAAATATTACACTTGCTATGATGGTTAAGGTAATCGTATTGATTCTTGGCGCTGGCGGTATCGCTACTTTGTGGGAAGCGGTTATTGCTGATGTAGGTGTCGCTTTGCTCGCCATTCTAAATGCGGTGAGAATTCAGCGAATTAAATTCTAGGAGTTTACGAACCATTGCAACGCAGCGTGCTTTATCTGAGGCCGGGTACCGAGCTTTGTCCAAGAATTGTGAAGTATGCACGGCAGGACAAATGTATTTCACAAATAGATCGAGCACTAGAAAGACAAAGAGCCACCCCGACTTGGTCGGGGTGGCTCTTTGTCTTTCTAGTGCTGACGATTAACACGCGTGTCGCGTGTTAATCGTCAGCACTTTTGCGGCCTCGTCTTTCAATCAGAGCACTGAGTTCTCTGTCCGCTCATTGCACCATACTTATTCTGTGCGTATTCAAGAGATTAGAACAAGATCAAGCAGTTATTCAGCCTATTCTATTTAGAATTGGCTATTTATTTAATTTAGGCTAATCTAAAATTTATATTTTCATACTCTAAATAAATAATTAGCTTTGCCTCATGAAATCATTTCTGGGAATTTCCGTAGCGTTGGTGGTTTTGCTGAGCATTATTTCATGCGAAGACCTCATTCCTTCAGCTCCTGCTGCTGATCAATTATTAGACGGCCCTGTTGACGGGCTTTCGCCTGAACAAAATCGTCAGTTTCTGGCTGGGGATGTAGCTTTTAATGATGAAGTATTTACTGAAGCATCTGGTTTAGGCTCCGTGTTCGTGGCCACAAGTTGTGGAAGTTGTCACGCTGGTGATGGCAAAGGTCATCCGTTCACAACATTGACACGCTTTGGTCAGATCGATGAAACAGGTAATAAATTTCTACATAAAGGCGGTCCGCAATTACAACATCTTGCTCTATCTGGTTTTATACCGGAGCAAATACCCGATGGAGCAACATCATCACGATTTATGCCACCCATCAATACAGGTCTTGGTTTTATCGAATTGGTTTCTGATGAAGATATCCTTGCCATGGCAGACCCTAATGATCTTGATGGCGATGGTATTTCTGGAGTCCCAAACTGGAATACAATACCCCACTATGCAATTCCTTTTGAAAATGCGATATCACAGAATGAAAAATACATCTGTCGCTTCGGAAAAAAAGGAAGTGTCTATAATTTATTGCAACAAACTGCGAATGCGTACAACCAGGATATCGGTATAACTTCTACGTTCGAACCTTATGATGTTTACTCCCATCTTGAAATCGATCCTGAAATTTCTACTAAAACCGTAAATGATGTTGTATTTTATTTGAAAACCTTGAAGGCACCTATACAGCGGGCAAAAGACAACGATGAAATATTAGAAGGAAAGAATTTGTTTGTGCAGATTGGTTGTGAAAAATGTCATCGACAAACACTTCAGGCAGGATATTCTCCAATCGAAGCACTCTCTAATAAAGAGTTCCATCCCTATAGTGATTTATTGCTACACGATATGGGCAGCGGACTTGATGATGGTTATACTGAAGGAAGTGCCAAAACATTTGAATGGCGAACACCACCCCTTTGGGGAATAGGACTTGCTCCTAACTCGCAAGGAGGAAAATATTTTCTGATGCACGATGGTCGTGCGCAAAGCATTGAAGAAGCCATCGTGTTACATGGAGGAGAAGGTACTTCAAGTCGCGACAGTTTTAATCAATTAACAGCGGATGAAAAAGAAGCCGTCATTCAATTTTTAAAATCGTTGTAAGATGAACCGAATTGATTTTATAAAGAACTGTGGCATGACTTGCTTAGGTACAATGATGATGCCCGCTATTCTTCAGGGATGTGCCGGAACAAAATATTTTGATGCAAGCATTGAAGGTAACGATCTTGTCATTCCTTTGTCTTCGTTCGAGATCATAAAAGATGGCGCAACACAATATCGCAGATATATTGTGGCTGAGAATGAAACGCTTCAATTTCCGATTTGTGTTTATCGTCTGGATAAAGATAAATATCAGGCACTCTGGATGAAGTGTACTCATCAGGGAACGGAACTACATGTATTTGGTGACCGTCTTCAATGCCCAGCGCATGGCAGCGAGTTCGCGAATACAGGCGCTGTTCAAAATGGTCCTGCAGAAGAACCTTTGCGCACCTTCCCTATAACGATTTCAGAAACTACCTTGAAAATTAACCTGCGATGAAAATAATTTTCGCTTCTCTTCTATTCCTTACAGCATTCACAAATTTTGGCTTTGCTCAAATAGACTCCAGTCTTATCAGACGTACACCACGCGATACATCTTTTCAGAAAGGGATGAATATGGATGCCGTGTATAACCGTCCGTTCCTTTCTATCGGAAAAGTACCCGCAGGTATTGGTGGCTATGTAGAAGCTGATTATTCCTACATCGGAACCGATGGTGTTACCGATGGACATAGTTTTCGTATTCCACGCTTAACGGTCTTCATTGCTTCATCCATTCACCGAAAAATAAAATTCCTCACAGAGATCGAACTCGAAGAGGGTGGTCGTGAAATAAACATTGAGTTTGCTTCACTTGATTTTTCATTTCATCCTTTGCTAAACTTGCGTGGTGGAGTGGTAATGAATCCAATTGGAGGATTTAATCAGAACCACGATGGCCCCAAATGGGAGTTTGTAGAAAGGCCCGTTGCCATGACACAAATGTTACCCGCTACCTGGAGTAATGTTGGCTTTGGATTGTATGGAAAAAAATATTTAAACAACTGGGCTTTTGGTTATGAAGTATACCTCACCAATGGATTTGATGAAAGTATTATCAACAATACCGAAAACAAAACATTTCTTCCAGCATCCAAAACTACTACCGATCGGTTTAAAGAAAGTAGTAACGGTCAGCCTTTGTTTACCGGAAAGATTGCTGTAAGAAAAAATACCATTGGTGAGATTGGTATCTCCTACATGGGGGGCGTTTACAACAAGTTTGAAGAAGATGGACTGGCGCTTGATGATAAGCGTAGACTTCATGTTGTGGCGATTGACTTTAACTCCGTGATACCTGTACTCAAAACGTATATAGTAGGTGAATGGGCGTGGATCAATTTAGATATCGCCAATACCTATGGTCAACAATATGGTGATAAACAATACGGAGGCTTTGTCGATTTTGTACAACCCGTGTTGCGCAGAACAATTTTTGGTTTTAAGAATTCAGTCTTCAATATTGCCTGCCGAATGGAATATGCTGACTGGAATGTTGGAAGATTTAACGAAACCGGTAATAACATTGGTGATAATTTTTGGGCCATCTCTCCCGCAATTAGCTTTCGACCGACGCCACAAACAGTATTGCGATTGAACTATCGCAGAGAATGGAGACGAGACGTTTTGAATAATCCGGCATCCAATACTGGAGGAATCCAGTTTGGTATCTCTAGCTATTTTTAAGCAGCGTTAGACCTTTCCTGTAAAGAGATCCATTTTTATCTTGCTATCATTTAATTTTCAGAAATACTTTCCGTTCAAAATAGTTTCCAAGCATTCCTTCATGGGCATTGCCTTTTACACTTTCTCCTTTAGTCAGCATAATCTGTAATTGTAATTCAGTGTCCTTTGCATTACTCATGGGCTGAATGATCATGGGTAAGCTCGTGATGTCAGCATCTTCATAACCTGGAAGTTTATCACCTACCACGCGACAAGACAAAGGAAGATTGACATCCCAATTGGGAGCGAATTTGGAAAGTGACGGACTACCTATCGTTGTGGGATCAATGTAAAGCCACGCATTACGGTATGGAGCAGAAACAGATTTGTCTTTTATCCAACCAATTACTGTGAGCAGTTTCTTTTGCTCCCATCTTTGTGTCTCAATCACAAACGTACCGTCTGGTTGCTTCAGTGATTTTTTGGTTTCTGCGTCAAGGATGTCAACAATAAATTTTTCGTCTTCATTCCAGGGGCCTTTACTCAGGTGACAACTCATACAGTTTTTGGAGCTACTCAAAATACCGACTGCCGGAGGATAGGCGTAAGCAGCTCCTATTCCTAATGAAGCATGTGGCATACTGAATTCGGGATGATAAACTGTTTCTTCATTTGCTAAAAAACTGATAGAGGCGCTTCCCAGAATTAATGCAAGGAGGATTGTAATTTTTGTTTTCATATTTTCAAAGGGTCTTAATTGTGTATAGAATTTATAGCGGCCAATAAAACTTCCAGTGCATCTTTACTGCCGTTATGCTCACCTTTCTCGAAATCTCCTTCAACACTTGCCATCTGGTTTGTTACGTGAGCGAAGCAGATAACATCTTTATTCCTCGCTTGGGCAAACGCATACAAAGCTGAGGCTTCCATTTCCACAGCATGAATACCTTTATCTTTGTAATAATTTATCGCCTCTTCTGTTTCGCGATAAGGAGCATCCGTTGTCCAGGTTGATCCTGTAAATATTTTCAGGTCAAGTTTATCGAAAGCAACCTCCAGCTTTTCTTTTAATTCTTTCTGCATAAAACTAAACTCAGTGGCTGGCAGGTAATGATAACTTGTACCTTCATCTCTCACCGCCTTTCCTATTAGTATAAAATAAGGAGGTTCCATTGGCTGCACTAATTGACCCGATGAGGTCATACTTAGCAGAAGTTTACAACCAGAAGCAAAGAGTTGTTCTGCAAGTAACACGGCAAAGGATGCACCTACTGCTCTCCCGATTATTCCTATTTTAATATCATCGTGAGCAAATTCAAACAGCTTCGTATGATAGCAAGCCCAAGCCTTATTCAATTGCGCATTATATTTCTGAATGACATACTCTTCAATATCTCCATCGGGATCAAGAATGCAAATTTCAGGAATGACAAATTCGGTTATTTCTTTTTGTCTTCGCGCTTCCCGGAGAAGGTTCTCTGGTTGAAATACAGAAGGCTTATCAGGATACTTGTGGTTAAGAATAGGTGTGTCTTTCATTTATTAGAAAGTCAATGTCTTATCCGATTCAACAATCCATTTTGTGAGATCAGGCAGCGTCCCTAAAACCGCTCCAGGTACGACAGTCGTAACTCCTAGTGATTCTGCGCACGATGTACACAGCTTAACTTCCCCTCCTTGATTCATGATGTTGCTCAACATTTCACCAATGTTGTATTGCCCCATTTTTTCCTTCTGTCCTGCCAAAGCTCCAGTAACGGAGTCACTCATAAGATATATCCATACTTGTATAGTCTGGTCTTGCTTTTGCAATTGTAGAGCAGTGCGGAGTGCATTGTAATTTTTATCGCTTCCATACGGAGCATCATTTAACAAGAAAAGTATTTTCATATACGAATCAGTAGTTTTAATGTGAGAGTTGAAAATTAAGATCAGGCATTGCAGTTTTCTTTTCAGCGCAACTCATTCTGAATTTGACGATCAGCGATGAAGCTATGGTCAGTAATCCAATGGCAAGGATTGGCGCAACAAGTCCGAAGCGATCAGCGATCAATCCGGTTAGTATAGCGCCTATGGCATAACCGAGGTCTCGCCACAATCTGAAAATGCCAATGCTTTTCGGACGTTGATCAGGATGTGTGTAGTCTGATATGGCGGCAAGAAATGTTGGATAGACAATAGCTGTTCCAATACCGAGCAAAGAAGACAAGATGATGAACCATGAAAAGGAATTAGCACTAACCATTCCGAGCAAAGCCATTCCTTGAACAAACATCCCAATGAATAACAGTGTCTTCTTACAATATTTATCAGCCAATTTTCCAGTGTACAATTGTCCTAATCCCCACACTGCCGGATATGTGGCTACAATTATTCCGATTTGGTGAAGATCAAATCCTTTTGAAATAAGAAGCAATGGAAAAAGTCCCCATACCATTCCATCATTCAGATTATTGATGAGTCCGGCCTGTGTAATGGAACCAAGATTTTTGTGATGCCATGTTGTCTCCCAAAACAGATTTTTCAGTTTCGGAATATTACTTGACGTGGCTTCGAGTTGTACGTGTTTATTTGTGTCTTTGATAAAGAGCCAACTCATTACCAAACCAATTAATGCCATCCCAATTCCTATATAGAACGGATAAGGACGCAATCCATAATTGTTAGCGATCCATCCTGTTAAGAATGCGATAACTGCGAGCGCAACATATCCTGCAAATTCATTCAATCCCATAGCAAATCCACGGTCTTTCTCTCCAACCAAATCAATCTTCATCACAACTGTGCTCGACCACGTTAGTCCCTGACTGATACCAAGTAGAATATTTGCAGCGATGATCCAGTTCCAGTTAGGTGCATAAATGAGAAGTATGGGTACTGGCAGTGCGAACAACCAACCAGTGACCAATAAATTCTTTCTGCCAAAACGATTCGCTAATGTTCCCGTATAGTAATTGGTGATTGCTTTCGTAATACCAAAGACAACAATGAAAGAAAGAATTGCAGTTTTAGCAGCCATCCCAAAATCAACTTCTGCAATCTGTGGGATAATGGTTCGTTCCAGGCCAATCATACCACCAACAAATGCATTAACTATCACAAGCAAAGTAAATCGCTTCCAGTTTTCTTTTAAGCCAAGTTTAATTTTAGATTGCTTCATACCTTGATTTTAATTTGGGTAAGGCTCTTCATTATTCCGCAACGGGATATCCATGATCAATCCAATCCATCTTTATATTGTGCGGCAGATTCAAAAGTTTATGATTCTTGAAACCTTGTTGATTCAAAAGATCAAAAGCTGGTCTGATGTTAGGGCACTTATCAAAAGGGCAACATCCACAGTAAAGCACAATGGTTTCATCTTTGGATATGTCCTTCAATTGTTGTTTTAGTTTATCCAGATTTTCCTTCTCGCGTGTTGCGCCTATATCAATTGAATTCTTAATGACAGCAGCAGGGCCGACACTTAACATAACAGGCTGATGCGATTGAGGAGTGTTTATTGTTAAAGCCAGATCTCGTGGTTCGAGTAACTGTTCCTGAGTCCACGGTTCCTTTTGATAGGATTTAAAACTGACAAGAATAAAAGGAAACAGTCCGAGTGTCAGGAATGCTGCTAGTGTATACAATGATTTTATTTTCATAATGCTTGAATGTTAAATGCTACGCAATGGCGCAATGATTTCCTCCGGCTTCCAAATCAGCAAGTACTACATCTTCCTGTGAGCCTTTCTTATTGATTGATGCTATTGTGAGATAGTTAGGTGGTGTTGGGGGAATTCGTGTCAATGTATATTTCACAAATTCTTTCTCGCCTAATTTTAAAAGATCCAGTTTCTCTTTTACTGTGGATAATGTTTCACCAATTACTTTATCGTCAAAGTGAACTGTCTTGGAAGTATGTGCCGATAATACCATCAAAGAAGCTGGCAACGAAAACAAAGTGGTTAATGAACTATGGAGTTGCTTCGATTTAATGATGGCTTCTCCTTCATTCGCTTTAAGATCAGGTCTTCCTACACCATCGATGAACAAGGTATCTCCTGTAAGAATAGCTACATCATCAACTTTTAAAGTTGTGCTTTCCAGTGTATGTCCAGGAGTGTGTAAAAATTCAAGCTTAGAATTTCCAATATTGATTGTCTCTTTATTTGAGACAGGAGTAAATGAATACTCTACAACAGCTTTGTCAATAAGGAGATGTTTTGCTCCGCTGGCCATTGCCAGTTCCTTAGTTCGCGAAACATAGTCGGCATGAATATGTGTATCGGTAACATACTTGATTGTCCAGCCATTTTCTTTTGCGAGTTGCTGATAGATTTGCGGATCAAGTGCTGCATCAACAACGATAGCTTCATTTGCTGAGCCAACCAGATAAGATAATACTCCCTTCGCGGGTCTGCGTACCTGAATGATTTTAAGTCCCGAAGCAAAACTTATCTCTGCTTTGTTCCACGCATAGTTCCATGCCTTCATGCCACCATCCAGTGAATAAGCTTTAATGCCTTTCTCGCGTAAAGCTTCTGAGGCAATAAGGCTTGTTCTTCCTGCGGCACAAACTGTAACTACAGTTGCATTCTCAGGAATAGTGATTTCATCCAACACACTGTTGTCACCGCTATTCAATCTTTTGTAAGCATCGAGATGAGAGCTTTCTGCTATTTTCCATTCTTCACGTTGATCGATTGGTCTGACATCCAGAATAAATACGTTTTGCTTTTTGCTCAACAGCTCCTGAAGTTCCGTTACCGATATTTTCTTGTCGTCCATACTTGTCAATTGTTTTAGTTCATTTCAATTGGTAATCCCATCAATGACCAATCTGGAAAACCTTCTTCAAGGCGTGTTGCCTTGTATCCTGCTTTATTCAATGCCGCTACAGCTTCATCTGCATATACACAGAACGGTCCACGGCAGTATGCTATGATCTCACCTCGCTTGGGGAGTTCGTTCATTCGTTCTTTCAATTCATCAATGGGAATAGAAATAGCGTTGGCGATATGACCTTTATTAAATTCTGTAGTAGGACGAACATCAAGAATGGTGACTTTTCCAGATTCCAATTTTTGTAAAAGTCCCTCGATAGTGACGGACTCAAATTTGAATTTGGATTGCCTGAAGTCTTTTACCAGTTTTTCAATCGTGGCAATACGCTCTACACCTAATTCGCGCAACGCTTTCCATGCTTTGAATACATTACTATTCGCTAACCGGTAATAGATAAAATTGCCCTGGCGATCGATGTCAACAAGTTGCGCTTGTTTTAATACTTGTAAATGCTGAGAAGCGTTAGCAATGGGCAGGTTGGTTTGATCTGCAATCTGCTCGACCGAAAAATCACCTTGCGCAAGCAATTCAATAATTTCCAGACGATGTGGAATGGCTAGTGACTTGGTAATCCTGGCCAATTCACCATATACTCTATCCTTGAATTCTCGTTTGTTCATGGTCATGTAAAGCATCAAGACAACAAAGGAAGCAGGATAGTTCAAACTATTCAATATATTTGTTGAATAGTTTAATTCGTCATTAAAAAGCCTATTTTTAGTCTATCTTTGGAATCAAGTCCATGTATCTTCAAGATATTTGAAATGAGATCTAGGGTTCGAGGCTGAGGAAATGTTTAAGGCCGCATAGGATTACACTGAAGGAAATAGAATTGGTTGACAAGCTTTATAACGATTAAAGTAAAAATGAAATATTTAAGGATAATCTACTTAATACTGTTTATAGTAGGTTCAATTGTTCCAATCTTTTTTTTTATTCAATTTCTTAATGAAAATAGTTTAGACCCCAATGCTTTTAGCAAGGCAATTTTTGCTTCAAATCCAGCAGCAAATTTTAGCTCACAAGTTTTCATAAGTTGTTTGGTCTTTTGGGTGTTTATGTTTTCAGAATCCAAAGGCAAAGATTTATTACGAAATATATTATTAATGATATTGACATTTGCAGTAGGACTAAGTTCTGCATTGCCCTTATATCTATATCTGAGAGAACAAGTAAAATCTCAAAAATGATAACAATCAAGTTCATACTTGTTGTTGCCTATTTTTAGTCATTCAATGCACCAGTTAAACGAAATCTTTCAAATCG
>JANMRZ010000174.1:0-7237 GCA_031388805.1 Chryseolinea sp. | reverse complement strand
CTTTCACTTTGGTGAAATCAAAATACCCGATCTGAAATCATTTCTAAAACAAAATGGAATTCTAGTCCGGATAGAAAATTAATTTTTTTTCCGTCTTACAAACCACTTAAAAAGAAATACACATCATGAAAATAGATTTCTCCAAACTCGATGGCATTGTACCCTGCGTTATACAAGATGCCAAAACACAGCGCGTACTGATGCTCGGTTTTATGAATGAAGAAGCCTTTCAAAAAACAGTAACTGAAAAGCGAGTGACATTCTTCAGTAGAACAAAACAACGACTTTGGACAAAAGGAGAAACATCTGGAAATTTTCTAGATGTTGTTGAGATGATGCTGGATTGCGATCAGGATACCTTGTTAATTAAAGCAAACCCAATTGGTCCGGTTTGTCATACAGGTGCCGATACCTGCTTTGACGAAGTGAATGATCGTTGGGATTTAGCTTCGCTTGAAAAAGTAATTAAAGATCGAAAGACTAATCCGCAGAAAGGATCTTATACCACCAGTCTATTCGAATCAGGCATTAATAAAGTAGCGCAAAAAGTTGGAGAGGAAGCGATCGAACTTGTTATCGAAGCGAAGGATGATAATAAAGAATTGTTTTTGAACGAATCCGCTGATTTAATGTATCACTATCTAGTGCTGTTAACAGCAAAAGGTTTTTCTCTAAATGATGTATTGGACATTCTAAAAAAGAGGCATGCTAAATAGCTTATCAACCTTAGAATTTTATATCCTCATACACTCCTCCAATACTGGTTCGGCACGTTACCTTTTCGCGTAGAGCAGAAGGTTTAAATAATGATTTACCGAGAAGAACCCGAACGCATTCCTGGATACCTTCCGTAATTGATGGATGGGGATGAACACATTCTGCCAATTCTTCAATTCCTTTGTCCATAGAAATGAGAAGCGCTACTGCCTGTATCGCGCTGGATGCATGATTTCCTATTACTTTCAACCCAAGAATTTTCATTGCATTATCATTGGTCACCAAAAGTTTAATAAAACCTTGTGTATTACGTTTAGCAATTGCCCTAGGGATACAGCTATAATCGAGGGTAACAACTTTATAATCGATACCCTTTTCGCGAGCGTGTGTCTCATTTAATCCGACACTGGCTACTTCGGGATTAAGAAACATTATGGTGCTAATATTTTCATAAATCAATTTACGACTTGGGTTACCAAAAATCTTTTCTACTGCATAGCGCCCTTCGAGCTCGCCAACATTTACCAATGAAATATCAGCAGTAATATCACCTACTGCGTAGATGTTTG
Organism: Chryseolinea sp.; assembly: GCA_031388805.1. Lineage (GTDB taxonomy): Bacteria > Bacteroidota > Bacteroidia > Cytophagales > Cyclobacteriaceae > Chryseolinea. Next base: position 5,951 of record JANMRZ010000174.1, on the reverse strand, counting down.
AAATATTGGTTTGCGTATCGTTATCTTCTATTCCGCGTTTAGAAATACTGATCTCTACGTTATCATCCCATAAATCTTCGTAGTTTGGTGTGCGTCCAACAGCAACTAAGGCTTTCTGAACATTAAAGACCTCCTTACCTCCCTCATCATATTCAAGCTCGTATTCAACACGACCGTATTTAATTTCCATTCGCGTGAGTCTGGAGTTTCGATGAATAAGCACACCACTGTTCTCCATATTTCGCTCAACCACTTTCACAATATCATCATCTTCAAACGGCAGAATTCGAGAACCCTTATCGATGAGATGAACTTTTGTTTTTCCAAATCCTGAAAAGATAGTAGCATATTCACATCCGATAACACCCGCACCAACGATCACCATGCTCTCTGGAAAATCATCCATGTCTTCAATGCCATCACTGGTCATCACAATCTTTTCATCAATTGGCAATTCAACTAAATAGCGTGGACGACTACCGGTAGCGAGGATAATATTTTCGGCCCATATCCTTTCTTTAGAAAAGCTACCGGTCTCAATTTCGATTTCATTTTGACTGATCAGCTTCGCTACGCCTTTTTTGTACGATAGTAAATCCGCATGATGGGAGTTGTGCATAAATCCAATGTGGTCTTCCAACATTGACTTTCGCTCTTCCACTGCCTTCCGTACCTCCAGCTGAACCTCACTGTAATTTATACTTGGCACTTCGAGATTAAACCGCTTCAGATTCTTACGGAAATATGCTGTTTCCCGCGAAAGCTCCCACCAGGTTTTGGAAGATAATGCTCCGTTGGTAACGCCTGCCCCACCTACACTATTCTTTTCTATCAGCAATGTCTTCTTCTTAAAATCCAATGCACGCATGGCTGCGGCATAACCAGATGGGCCGGCCCCAATCACTACCAAATCAAATTTTTCCATACAATTAAAGCGACAAGGATTGAAAGTCCAATGTACAATAAAGTGTGTTTGAACTGAAGAACAAATAGAGGAAATCAACGATGTAAAACACAGTCAATAGCCAATAATCAATATTCTATGTTCTTTTAAAGCGATAAATACTTAAATTTGGTTGATCCATATACGTAAAAAAAGAAGTTAGCGAATCGAATGAATTTTGTTCACTCAATAACCAACTCCGGCCTCTCATTTGTCCATTCTCCTTCCGAAAAAAGAGGGGTTTATCTGTCAAATATTATTGGGTTGATCCTGACTTTGTTTAGTATAGTTTTAATGGTAGGGTATTACATATGGTATGGGTGGAATGTTGTAACGCCCATTATATCTGTAATTGGGCTCATGTCTTTATTGGCTATTTTACTTAACCGTTATGGACTTACTGTTGCTAGCAGGGTTTGGATGAGTATTTTTCTTCCTATTCTGACCACCGCAATTTCGATCTATTCAAAATCAATTTATTATCATTTGCAGGAAGAGCTTGACTACTTCACGTTTCGGTTTGTAATATTAGGAAGCTGCATATTTCCACTCATTCTATTTTCATTACAAGAGAAAACACTTCTGCTTGTGTGCTCACTGGCCTGTGTAGGAGTACTCATGGCGCATGATCCGCTTCATCAATACTTTGGAGTAGGTTATCGTCAAGATAATTTAAAGGAAAGCAATTACGCATTTACGAATGTTGTTATTCTTGTTACCTATTGCATTCTGTCTGGCGCCATCGTTTTTCTGAAATGGGTTTTAGAAACTACGGAAAGAAAAAATGACGAATTGATCAATGACCTGAATAATACCAATGAAATACTGGCAGAAAAAAATGCTGAAATTGAGGCACAAAGCGCAGAGATCATGGCGCAAAGCGATAACCTACAGGTAAACCAAACTAAATTACTACAAGCCTATCACGTTATCAATGAACAAAAAGGAAGACTCGTTGATGAAAATAAAAATTTAGAATCAGAGTTGGTTCAAAAAAACAAAGACCTTGTAGAAACCAATACTGAATTAATAAAACACAACAACGAGCTCCGGCAGTTTTCATATACAGTCTCACATAATCTCCGTGGTCCAGTTGCCAGTTTACTCGGACTTATCGGACTTGTTAATCCAAAGAATTTTTCTGAAGACGGAAGCCGCATCTTCGATCATATTGGCACATCAACAGAGAGACTCGACAGCATCATTAAAGACTTAAGTAAGATCATCGATATCCGTCATGATATTTTTAAGATTCGCCAAAAGATCAACCTGGAGTATGAAATCAAAGTGGTAACTCAATTACTCAGAAAAGAAATTGAGGCACATCACGTTAAGGTAGTATCGAACATTAAAAAAGGAACTGCTACCTACACAATAAAACCAATGGTCCATAGCATTTTGTACAACCTGGTAAGTAACGCCATTAAATATCGATCGAGCGAGAGGGACCCTGAGATTGAAATAAATGCATATGAAGATCATCAATTTTATTTCCTCGAAGTAAAAGATAATGGTTTAGGCATTGATTTAAAAAGACATAAGGATAATCTGTTTAAGTTATATAAGCGATTTCATTTTCATACAGAAGGAAAAGGCCTTGGCTTATACCTTGTGAAATTACAAGCTGAATCTCTTGGAGGTTCTGTTGAAATTGAAAGTGAAATGAATCGCTTCACAAAATTTAAAGTGAGTATTGCCAAGACTCCAAACATAGAACGGCAAACGCTATACAAAGAACCTCATGCTGAAATATTTTTTGATGCTCAACTAAATTGTACAGGTGTAATCTGGCAAGGTCCTTTAACGAGTGAACAATATCGTATTGTATTTCAAAAATGCCTTGATTTTGTTAAAGTATACAATACACCTAATTATATAACAGATCTTTCACATCAAGGTCAGATCGCCAAGGAAGATCAAGAATGGATGTTTCACAGTATCTTACCCGATGCAACACGAAATGGCATACGCAGAATTGCAGCCGTCCGCCCGGATGTGGCGAATTCAATGGTACAGGAATATTTAAAAGGTATTAATGAAAGTTTACTAAAGCTTGGTGCCCAACAAGAATTCTTTCTTACCATGAAAGAAGCAATGGATTGGATACAACACGAAAATGAAATTGCAACCTTACAATACGAACAGTAACTATGCTGGATCAACTGATTGAACTTGATAAAAAAATACTGCTATTTCTAAATAGCTTGCACACACCCTGGCTCGATCCTATTGTGTATTTCTCTACTCAAACACTCGCCTGGTTGCCACTTTATATCCTCTTGCTTTATTTGATCATAAAGGATTATAAAAAGGAAACGTGGATCGTCCTATTGGGAATTGTACTTACCATTTTGTTGGCTGACCAGTTTACGACAAGCTTCATGAAGCCATATTTCGAACGGCCTCGACCGTCACACGAACCTACTCTTCAAGGACTAGTCCATTTAGTTAATCGATTCAACGGAGAAATATATACCGGAGGACAATACGGTTTTGCTTCCAGCCATGCGGCTAACACTTTTGGCGTGGCTACCTTTTTCTTTCTGCTTTTCAAAACAAAAAAGAAATGGATTGGATGGTTATTTCTTTGGGCAGCTATAATGTCTTACACCCGAATCTATCTCGGTGTACATTACCCGGGTGACATCTTCGTGGGGGGATTGGTTGGTGTGCTTGCAGGCATTGCAGGATTTAAATTTCAGCACTGGCTAAACCAATATGTAACTAACAGAAAAAATCCTCCAGCTATTAGCTAAAGTAGATTACTCTATCCAATACCATTGCCTTATTTTTTTTGAACAGCTTCTGAGTCTTCCATTGAGAAACTACAAAGCCATTTGATTTAATAATCGCTTTACATACTTGCCAATTATATCAAACTCCAGGTTTACGAATTGACCAATCCGCAACTGATGAAAACTGGTGTGTTCAAAGGTATACGGTATGATGGCCACTGAAAAACCATTATTGCTAGAATTAAAACACGTTAGGCTAACACCGTTAATGCAAATTGATCCTTTTTCCACTGTAACATTTCCAACTGCGGCATCATACTCAAAATCAAAATTCCAGCTCCCGTTCATTTCAGTTATGGATTTCACAACGCCTGTTTGATCAACGTGTCCTTGAACAACATGCCCGTCAAAACGACCATTGGCAATCATGCATCGCTCCAGGTTCACGACATCATTTTCCTTCAAGCTTCCAAGAGTGGATTTCTTCAGCGTTTCGTCAATAGCGGTGACCCAATGTTTATTACCTTCAACTTTCGTAACCGTTAGACAAACACCGTTGTGTGAAATGCTTTGATCAATTTTTAATTCAGCACTGATCGGGCTTTCAAACACAAAATGCTTGTTGCTTCCCTCCGATTCAATTGCTCTGATGCGCCCTAATGACTCTATTATTCCTGTAAACATATTCGAAATTACACTGAAATAAGCGATTTAAAAATATTATGGTTTATACTATAAATGAAAATAACAAAACAGTCTTAAACAAAAATGAAGCTTTGAGGCCTGTGAGTAAGTGTGAATTAATTTTTATTTTTAACAAAATTACTCATCCTCAAACTTTACAGAATGGAATTCGGCAAGGTTGATTCAGAAATTCTCAACAAGATTGATTTTACACTTCCTCCCGATGATGAAAATACAACACGCCTTTTTAAGTTAAAGAAAGCAGGAAATAATAAACCGAAAATATTTGTCGGCTGCGCCAAGTGGGGACGCAAAGATTGGGTCGGGAAAATCTATCCACCAAAAACAAAAGAAGCAGACTTTCTGAATCACTATGCAAAACACTTCAACTGCATTGAGTTGAATGCTACATTCTATCGAATGCCAACAATCCGGCAAATTGAAACGTGGAAAAATAAGGTTGGAAAGGATTTCAAATTTTGTCCCAAGTTTGTTGATCAGATAACACACTTGAGAAGATTAAAAAATGTAAAAGAACTTACTGACGAATTTCTACAAGCCATATATGCTTTCAAAGAAAATCTTGGTCCTATATTTTTGATGCCTCATCCTCAAATGGGATATAAAACATTGGATACGCTCCAAGACTTCATAGAATCTCTTCCAAAAGATATTGATCTTTTTGTTGAGCTTCGACATCCGGAGTGGTTTGCCCATCCTGAAGCTTTTCAGAATGCTTTCAATACGTTTGAAAAACTAAAAGTAGGTTCGGTTATTACGGATTCATCTGGAAGAAGAGACTGCGTGCACATGCGCCTCACCACATCTGAAGCGTTCATTCGCTTTGTCGGCAACGGTCTTCACCCAACCGATTATACTCGAATAGACGATTGGGTGAGTCGAATAAAGAGATGGATAGATGAAGGAATTGATACTATCTATTTCTTTATGCATCAACACGAAGAACTACACTCACCTGAGCTAATTCGCTATCTCATTCAACAACTCAACAAACACTGTGGGACAAGTATCAAAGAGCCACGATTTATTGGCAATAATGATTTGTTTGGCTTTGTGAACTGACTAAAAAAACGAACAAAAATGTGTTGGGGTTCGGTTATAATTTTGATGTAAAGAGTAAATGGAGCGCTACTGTGTTCGGTAAATTTATCAATCAGAATAATGAAAACGGGAGTGGGGGTTCGGCAGGGAATGATAACGTAAGTAAACTCGGTTATGGTGGCGCTGCAACCTACTTTATAAAGCCGAATTTTCAATTGAAGGCATCCTATGAGTTAACTAACCGTATGCCTGATGCGTACGAGATATTTGGTGATGTTGAAAATCAGGAAGCGAATCCTAGCTTGAAACCAGAGAAAAGCGATAATATCAATTTCGGTATGAACTATTGTTTTTCTTTGAATAAAAACAGCAATTTCTTCATCGCTGCAAATGCTATTTATAGAAATGCGAGTGATTTTATCTATAACAGATTGAATAATAATCAATCAAAATTAGTAGCAGATAACAGAGAAGGCGTCAAAACCTGGGGAGGTGATGCTGAAATCAGATACTCTTACAAAGACTGG
>JANMRZ010000205.1:0-4420 GCA_031388805.1 Chryseolinea sp. | reverse complement strand
GTCGACCGAATAAAGACGGAACATATTCTCAACAAACATTGCTTGGAACAATCCACGTTATCGTTCACGAAGTAGGGCACAATTTTTTCCCGATGATCATCAATAGTGATGAGCGTCAATGGTCATGGATGGATGAAGGTTTAAATTCTTTTCTGGATAAAGAAACCATTCAGGAACGTTATCCGGAATTGAACTACATGCGCGGAACACCAAAGACAATCACCCCTTATATGAAGGGCGATAAAAGTCAGATGCGTCCGATTATGTCGATGTCGGATAATATTCGCGGTATGGAATTTGGAAACAATGCATACTCAAAACCTTCTGCTGCATTAACTTTATTGCGCGAAACAGTAATGGGTAAAGAATTATTTGACAAAGCATTTAAAGAATACGCACAACGCTGGGCTTTCAAACAACCAAAGCCTGCAGACTTTTTCCGCACAATGGAAAACGCTTCTGCTGTTGATTTGGATTGGTTCTGGAAAGGATGGTTTTACACAACAGACAATGTAGATGTTGAAGTAGAGGATGTGAAGTGGTTTACGATGCGTTCTGAAACATTAGATCCTGAAAAGAAAAATGTAAAAGTGAAGGCAGGCGACCTTTCAGCGTCAAAAGATTCCAAGGCGAATGATTTCAGTGGTGGCCCTCAGGAGTTTTCAGTGATGAATACAAACGATCAGTTCTATGGTGAATTTAAAAGCCGTATTGATGACAATGCAATTCGTCAAAAACTCGTAGGCAAAAACATCTACCAGGTAAAGTTCAAAAACGTTGGTGGCCTGGTTACCCCATTGGTTATTGAGTGGACCTTTAAAGATGGATCAAAAGAGATTGAACGCATACCTGCCGAAATCTGGAGAGTTAATGAAACGCAAATCACGAAAGTGTTTGTAAAAGACAAAGAGGTAACAAACATTGCAGTCGATCCTAATTTTGAAATGGCCGATGTTGAAATGACAAATAACGTTTTCCCTAAGAAGGCAAATGATTCAAAATTTGATCAATTCAAGAAAGGCAACTAGAAATAATTGAAACAACTTTGCTTTTCCGAAGAAAGCAACACATTCAAAGTTTGATCAGTTTAAGAAAGAGAATTAAGATTAAAACAACTTAATCTGAAAAAGCTGGACGAGTAAAACGTCCAGCTTTTTTTATTCCTTCCCTTCATCCAAATGAAGTCGATGTAAAAACCGATGGACAATTGGTGATAAGAAAACTGCTACTGTGCTGAGAAAAGCAACACCGCTAAAAATTGCGTAAAAAGACGCAAAATATTTTGCAACATCTGTTTTCATTGGATCTACCGGTCCCATACCTGTTAAGATCATTGAAGCGTTTAGTAATGAATCAAGCCAGGATAAATCATTAAGATAGTGATACCCAATCACACCTACGCCCAACGAAACACTGAGCAGCAAAAAAGCAAAAGCAGCATAGCGAAGTACACGCTTAAAAAATTTATCGCGAGGCAGAAGTGGTTTTGAATGATGTTCGAAAGACATACTGATTATGCACTAAATAATTTAGCTAGTTTTTCAAGATCAACATTTCCACCGGTCAGAATAATCCCAACGCGTTTGCCTTTAAATTTTTCTTTTGCTTTCATAACCGCAGCAAGTGGAACCGCACAAGAAGGTTCAACGATGATTTTCATGCGTTCCCAAATTAATCGCATGGCTGAAATGATTTCTTCATCTGTTACCGTGATTACTTCTTTCACATTGTCGCGAATAATTGGAAATGTTTTATCGCCTAACGAGGTAAGCAAGCCATCCGCAATAGAGTTTGATTGTGATGGCTCAATCTTTCCACTTTGCATGGACCGATAAGTATCGTCAGCACCTGTTGGTTCAGCTGCAATGATAGTTGTGTTTGGGGAAAAATATTTCGCGGCCAATGCTGTCCCGCTTAACAAACCTCCTCCTCCTACTGGCGCAACAATGATGTCAAGGTTAGGTATTTCTTCAAACAATTCTTTTGCCGCTGTTCCTTGTCCCGCAATTACATCGTAATTATTAAAAGGATGTATTTCACTTGCTCCTGTTTTCTTTACAACCTCCGCCAATGTTGATTCTCTTGAAGGTAAGGTGGGTTCGCATTCAAAAATTTCTCCACCATATCCACGCACACCACGTTTCTTAATTTCAGGAGCTGTGCGCGGCATCACGATGTAGGATTTCGTACCAAGAATTTGTGCAGCTCTGGCAATGGCTTGCGCATGATTACCGGATGAATGCGTAGCAATTCCTTTTACTCTTGCTTCCGATGAAAGTAAGAGCGAAGCATTCATTGCACCACGTGCTTTAAATGCACCTACCTTTTGGAAATTTTCACACTTAAAAAATAATGTACATCCCGTCATCTCATCAACACCTGCCGATGTCATGACTGGTGTGTGATGGATATACGATTTTATTCTTTCGTGGGCTTGGGTGATTGCTGTTTTATCAGGTACTGTATTCATTATGAGATCAAGTTTAACAATTTCTTGTTCACTTAGATGTATTTGCTTCGTGTTTCCCTGTGTGCATTCCTCTGTGATCTCTGTGGTAAAATTCCTCACCACTGAAGACACAGAGGAATGCACACAGAGTTCCACAGAGATATCGATATCAATGCGCCTCCAACCAATTTAATCCTACCCCTACCTCAACCTCCATGGGCACCTCAAGATGAACGGCATGCTTCATCAAATTCACAATGTTTTCCCGCACCTTCTCTACTTCACTTTTGTGAACGTCAAAAACCAATTCATCATGCACTTGCATCGTCATTTTTGATTTGAGTTTTTCTTTTTCCATCCATCGGTGAATATTCACCATGGCGATTTTAATAATGTCGGCAGCGCTACCTTGTATCGGAGCGTTGATAGCGTTGCGTTCCGCAAAACCTCGGGTTGTTTGATTGCGTGAATTGATATCACGCAAATACCTGCGTCTGCCTAAAATGGTTTCAACATATTCCTTCTCACGAGCGGTGTTGATCGAATCATCCATATACCGTTTGATCGCTGCAAACTCTGTGAAATACGATTGAATAATTTCTGCTGCTTCTGATCTTGAAATACCTAAGTTTTGTGATAAGCCAAAGGCTGTGCTTCCATAAAGAATTCCAAAATTTACTTCTTTGGCTTTGCGTCTCATGTCGGCCGTAACACTTGCTAATTCTACTTTGAAAACTTTAGCTGCCGTTGTGGTATGAATGTCACGCTTGTTGCGAAAGGCTTCAATCATGGTTTCATCTTTCGCGAAAGATGCTGCAATTCGCAATTCGATTTGGGAGTAATCGGCAGACATAAAAAGATAATCTTCACCCCGCGATACAAATGCCTTTCGAATCAACCTACCCTTCTCTGTACGGATTGGAATATTCTGCAAGTTTGGATTATTCGAACTCAATCTTCCGGTTGCTGCAACAGCCTGCCGATAATCGGTGTGAATTCTTCCATCCGTTTTACTAATCATCCGCGGAAGCGCATCAACATAGGTAGAGCGAAGTTTTTCATACTCGCGATAATCTAAAATTTTCTTTGCAATAGCGTGCTCTGATAAACCTTGTAATACATCTTCACCTGTAGCGTATTGTCCCGTCTTTGTTTTCTTCGGCTTATCGATCAATTTCATTTTATCGAATAACACTTCACCCAATTGTTTTGGTGAGCCAATATTGAATTCCGTTCCGGCAAGTTGAAAAATTTCCTTTTGCACACTATCACTTTCTAGGCGCAGCTCTTCCGACATTTTAGCAAGCGCTTCTACATCCACCTTCACACCTTCGAACTCCATTGCTGCTAAGACCGTTACCAATGGCATTTCTGTATCCGACATTAATTTAACATGCCTTCTTTTTTCCAGTTCAGGTTGTAGTTTGCTGCGCAACTGATAGAGATGATCTGCACGTTCGCAGAGTCGCTCTTTTATATCGGCATGTTCCTTATGAAAAATATTATACTGCAAATATTGCTGACACAAAATTTCAAGATCGTGCGCTGCTTCAGGCTCAATCAGGTAATGCGCCAACATCACATCAAATAATGATCCCTTCAATTCAACACCGGCTTTCTTCAACGCCAGCATCGTTCCTTTAATATTGTGTCCTACTTTTGAAATAGATGTGTTTTCTAAAACTGATTTTAAAACATCGTCTACCTTTCCATCTCTACACAAAACAAAATGCGCTTCATTTTCTTTACAGGAAAACGCAAGACCCTTTAAATGGAAATCAAAATTTGGGACTTCATCCGTAAGGCAATCAATTGAAAAGAAAGGCTGTGATTGTAATTTTTTTACAAGCGCCTGAAGTTGTTCGTCATTCTCTACTTGCAGATACTCAACTTCCTTCGATGACCTGTTCTTTCGTTCTCCTCCAGCAATTGCTTCAGGTTCATTCTCGCTCGCCTGACCAAACATAGAGA
>JANMRZ010000147.1:0-3282 GCA_031388805.1 Chryseolinea sp. | reverse complement strand
TGCTTCCAATTCTTTTGTGATAGCAAGGTGGGAGAATAGGCATAGGTATCCTTTGGCGAAAGACTTGAAAAATAACGACCATCATCGGTAAGGATAATACCCACATATTGATTGTCTTGTCTAACCGGCACATCGGCAAATGGCAACACATGGTTTTCAAATGCATAATCTTTTAATCGATCTGCAGCCCATTGTTGCAGACGATTACTCAAATACCAATTGGTGGATTGCTGCGATGGAATGGGCTCCAACTTAAATTCTTTTCGATCGACCTGGCGAACATACTCCAGATATTTTCGCAACAACTTCGGGCCTTCATTTTTAATATCGTCAACCTTCAACCGTTCTGGCCAGATGCTGGTAAATAAAATTATTCTTTCGCGTGCACGCGTAACCGCCACATTCAATCTATTCTCCCCTCCCGCTGCATTCAGACTTCCAAACTGCATGATCATTTTTCCTTTCTTATCGGGAGCATAACCAACCGAGAAAATAATAATGTCTTTCTCATCACCCTGAACATTCTCGATATTTTTTACAAAAAGGGACGTTGGAATAGTTTGCCCGGCTTTCATTGCCTCAGCTTCTAACAGATCTAGCACCAGCATTTGCTGTGGTGCGTTGAAGGTAACTACACCAATTGATTTAGAGGATTGCTCCCTCAATAAGCTCATCACACATTCAACAACAGCCGTTGCTTCTAGTATGTTAGTTTGCAATTCCCATACACCATCAATCTTATTGTATTGAATTGCTGGTTGATGTTGATTGAATATATGACGATCGGGAAGCAATTGAAGTCTACCTTCATAGAAGAATGTATTTGAGAAATCAATTAACTCCACCGACTGACTGCGGTAGTGACCTTGTAAATGTACCGTTGGGAGATATCGTTCTGCGAGTTCAAGCAGAGAGTCAATTTCCAGATCAGGGTTTTCTTCATCGCCATCCCACCGAACATGGTACAATTCACTTGGGCGAAGTTGTTTATCATCACCCGCCACAAGAATTTGTTTTCCGCGATACATAGCGGGAACTCCACGCTCTGCAAAACATTGAGATGCTTCATCAAAAATAACGAGATCAAATAATTCCGCCATCGGAAAAATAGCAGAGACTGATTCCGGTGAAGCCATCCAACACGGAATAAGTTTAAATACTTCATCTTGAAACTCCGCTATTACTTTTCGCAATGGCCATACTTTCTTTTTCTTCGATACCTGGTGTTGCAAATCGCGATAGGTAACAAGATTATTCAAGCGATTATACTCAAGCGCTTCATACACTTTCTCACGCGCCTTCACCAATAAAATTTCTTTACTGAGCTTTTGTTTTTCAGCTACACTATTTTGAAGCTCCAGTCCCAACTCTTCCATCTTCATTGTGGATACCGACCGAAGAATAGGATACTTTGTTTCAATATGATCAATCCATGCTAATCGCAAACTATTTTGAAAAAGTATTTCTATTTGTTTTGCATCCCATTCTTTTAGCTCGTTATTGAGTTTAGTAATGACAGACTTTTCTGTTGATGTTAATTCTTCCTTGAGTTTATCATACTCACAGAGATTGTCAAAATCTTTACGAAGTGATTTTATATAAACAGAGCCAAGTCCAGCATCTTCTGAAAGCTGGCGTACTTGATAGGTAGTTAAGTGAACCAACCATGATGCTTTTTTCTCTGGTGCAGTTTTAACGATGGAGAGCAATTCGTGCAGCATTGAAATAAATTCCTTTCGCGAATACATCTGAACATTAATACCTTCCTTTATTTCCCGTAACGAATTAAAAATGATCTTGGCACGAATGGCAAATTTCTGTTTTGCAAACCATTGTTGAAGGGATTGCTTTTTGTAATCTGTGGGTAACTCAATAAGCCAGTTCTTATTCTTTAATGCAGTAAGATGATGTTCCAAATTCAAACGACTGTCAATGCGTTGCTCTAATACCTGCAATCCAGTTTTATTATACGATAATCCGTTCGCAACTAACACACGCTTCACTAAGAACTTATCATCCGAAAATAACTCCCAGCGCATTAACCGAACAAAATTCTTTTGTGACCTCATCCGGTATTGCAATACCTCCTGAAATTTCCCGAGTTGATCGTTCACAACAGTCGATTCTGGATTTTCGTCATCAAAGCAACTAAGGCTTACGCGTTCAACATTCGACAACCAAAGCATCGAAGTTTCATCATCCGTCTCTGAAATCATCAATTGAAAAAATCGATAGGAGTCTTCATCCTTCAGGGATGTTATCATTCCGAGAATATCATCTTCTTTCAGATAAAGCGATACAGCTTCATCAATCCCAAGTTTAACACCAATTAATTTTTCCGTCTTTTCGCTAAGGTGTTTTTGATAAACGGGGATATCACTTACCGCGCGCTCGATTTCTTTTTCATCATCCAACCGATGTGACGAAAAAGATTTTCGCTCACGCCATGGATAATCTTCAGAATCAAACCAGGATGCGTAATTGCTATACACCTTGAGCTTACGAATAAATTCATTCAGCTCCGGGAAAGAAAAATATTGATACTCTTGTTTGATGTTGATCGATGCATGATGCAAATCAGAGGTGAGGTATAATTCCTTCACGGAGATTCCACATTCTTTATCGTCAAACAAAGCATGCTTAAATTCTTCCAGCTCTTCAGAGATCTGATCGATCTTGCGGCAGATCTGATAAAATTTTCGTTCAGTATGAATTACATCGACACTTCTATTCCGGGACTTGTATTCTTCAATGTGGCCAATCTGATTATCTATCGCAGTAAAAATTTCTTTTCGGTCGTTTCGGAAATCATGAACAAGTCCAAGAAAGTCACCAACCCCCATGTCACTCAGGCGATCATATACAACATCTAGTGCTGCGCGCTTCTGACAAACCAACAAGGCTTTCTTACCGGATGCAATCGCATCAGCAAGAAGATTACAAATCAACTGCGATTTACCTGTGCCCGGTGGACCTTGCACTACAATGGATTGACCATTCTTTATGGCCTTAATGGCATTCTCCTGATACGCATCGAGAATAAAAGGAGTGAATAATTTTTCTTCTTTTACAGGACGCTGATATATAACCTGTGATGATACACCTTCACCATCTTCGAACGTATTTTTCTTTACAAAAAAATCTTCCAGGTCGGTAATGGAATTCGTTTCAATGAGATGTAGATAATCGGGAACTAATTGTGAACCTGCCTGCGGAAAAATGCCCAACACGGCTTCGGGAAAAAGCTTGAGTTCTCCATTGCGATTAGTTTCTTCAAACGCA
>JANMRZ010000204.1:0-14713 GCA_031388805.1 Chryseolinea sp. | reverse complement strand
GACAAAGCCGCCACGAGCGGCTTTGTCACTCATGCATTTGTTACGCCATTAGTTCCATCCCGCTAATCGAAGGATGGAACTAATGACTTTTTTGCGCGACCGTCACGCAACATTCGCGCGAGTTGTGAAGTAGATTCATTTCTTTACACCTGAGGAGCAGCATGTTTATAGAAATGAAACAGTGTTAATGCATGGCTCCGGCGAGCCTGTCCTGCTTCTGCGTGAAGCCACCTATTCTGTTACACGATTTTTAATTGAGACGACTGGTAGAAGGCTTGTCAAAATAATTCTTTCCCAATTCATGTTTTACCAACAAACAGAAACGGTACTGTACTTATAGCGGGCTTATTGAGTATAACTGATTAAATTATTAGCGACCTGAAGTGGCAGCATCAAATACTCGGCAAAAATTACCTCCGCCTACTTTACCGATTTCATCCTCAGTGAAGCCTGCCTTTAACATTGCATCAACGACAGTGTGATAGAAACCAACTGTTTGGTTCTGCCAAGCTTTGTTCGTACGTTCGCCAATTCTTTCACTATTTTGACCACCGCCACCGGGTCTATAAGACGGGATTAACTTGGTATCGGTGCCGATGCAGACATGGTCAATTCCGATAACGTCAACCAAAGCCTTAACATTCTGGGCATACTCCAATGGAGTATCTGCCAGGTGGGTCCATACCCCTATAACACCACCTGCATCGGCAACAATTTTAGCTTGCTCTTTGCTGATGAGTCTTGGACGCATCATTTTGGCCATGCTTTCATTTTGCCCGAGCTGTGTATCGAGACCAGTATGAGAAATGACTACGGGTTTGGCTACCTTTAGTGCAGCATTTATGGTTTCATTGCTGGCATGGGTAAGGTCTACCAGAATACCAATCTTGTTACATTCCTTGATGACATTCGCTCCGAACTCGGTTAGTCCACCCCACTTGCTGTCTTGGTGTAAACGTCACCCAATGGTACAGACGCATCGTTGTCATGGAGTAGCCCGTGTTGTCGCAAGCCTCGAGCATAAGCGGCTCCCAGTCGGTCCAGTTTTCCTTCCAGAAAGTGACCTCCTTCTACCGATTGAATGACGGTTGGCTTCTGCTTTTTATGAGCAGAGCGCAGGTCAGCAAGGTTCATTGAGCGCTTCATGTCGTTATTGGCCAACTGCTTATCCATTGAAGCAAATGCATTCATGAAGCGCTCATAGGCATCTCCGGGATTGCGTAGCTCTGGACGGTCGACAGCGAATGTCATGCAGATGGCCGATAAGCCTGACTTCTTCAACTCGCTGACCAAGTCGATGTTTGGACCGGGCACTTCTGTCGTAGTGAATGGTACATCAATATGATTGTGCGTATCGACTCCGATCGTTTTGGCTACAATGGCAGCTACTTTTGGGTCTACCTCGTTGGTAGCCCATGAAAACTGTTGGTTTAACATCATTGCTATACCTGTTCCACTTACGGTGGCGATAAACTTCCTTCGTGACCATTCTGATTTTTGCATAATTTTCAATTTGGTAAATGCCGGAAGGACAGTGAGGATTTACGCATCCGGAATTTCAGGCTCAACTAATTTTGCCAATTTTTCTAACGACTCCTGCCAACCCAGATAGCACATTTCTGCGGGTATAACAGAGGGAATATTTTCCTGAACGACTTTAAGTTCAGTGCCGACAGAAACCTTTTTGAGCCAAACCGAAGTAATCATTTCTCCGGGCAAATTGGGGTCATCAAATTTATCGGTGTGCTTTAAGAATTCATTGGATTTGATTTCCAGAAATTTTCCGCCAAAGGAGTGGCTATTGCCGGTGGAAAAATTGATAAAAGACATCTTATAACTGCCTCCCACACGAGCATCCATTTCATGAACAACACATAAAAATCCGTAAGGTGGAAGCCAGTATGCAAGGGCATTGGCTTCGGTAAAGGCACGATATATTTTTTCAGGAGTTGCTTTAAGAACTCGGTGTAATTGCACGCTGTTATCTGACATATGATTTTTTTTGGTAAGATAAAGATAACACTACCCGTAAATTTTCACGCATTTTTTTTGAATCATTGAATTTACGTTTAATGCCTTGTGAATAATTTCCATGTTTCATTGTCATGTATCAATCCATGAATTCGTGATACCTTAACAGGGTACTGTTGAGCAGCGCATAATCTTACACACAGCATCTGCACGGGAAGTATTATTTCAGTCGTGAAGCACGTATTTTTGAATCGTTGAATTTACGTTTAATGGCTTTGGTGAATAATTCCCATGTTTCAGATTGAAGGCATTCTTCAATTTCTGTTCGTTTGAGATAATCCAGCGGCACGAGAATTTCAGATAGATCACCATCGTGAAATTTATTTTCAATTTTCACGGTCAGCTCATTTTTAACAGCCACTGAAATTTGTTTTTTCATATTTTCAATTATTTAAGATAAGATCACACAACTCCTTGCGACACGATCGGAAACTTACAGTTTTACTCTTTACAAAAAAAAAGTATAACATTATTATCGATTGATAAGGAATCACCCAACGTTGCTGGCCACGGTGTCCATCTGCGGGCAACTTACAACCATGTTCGGACAATCCTGATTGTGAATACGTAATGCATTCCGCATATTGCACGTGGCATGGTTGTTGGCCGCATACCGCATGAAAAAGAATCAATTCCTGTCCTTTATCGCTGCCTTTTTTATCTGCATTGCGGGATTAAATGCACAAACTCCTGACCTAAAATATTTTAACGAAATACCTCCCGGAACAACGCCAACGGTATTTGCACCCGGTAAAGTGTCCACGACAGATCAATTCGAATTCGGAGCTGTTTTTTCAAAAGACCGCAGCGAATTTTACTACGGAGTTGAGATCAATGGCAAAGCCGAAACCCGCGTGATGAAATTTGAAAAGGGAAGCTGGACGTCACCCGTCCCCATCCTGATTCACGATGTCTATAGTTACAATGATCCTTTTCTGACGCCCGATGAAAAGAAGCTTTTCTTTATTTCAGATCGCCCGCTTAGTGGCCAGGGGCCAAAAAAGGATTACGATATCTGGTACATCGAGCGGCAGTCTGGAAAATGGTCTGGACCGATAAATGCCGGAAAGCATATCAATAGCGAAAAGAACGAGTACTACATGTCGTTTACGAAGAATGGTAAAATGTATTTCTCCTCCAACACCGGAGACAAGGAGGGAGGAAACAACTTCGATATTTACTCCTCGGAATTTCGTTCGGGTGAGTTTGAACCTTCGGTAAAGCTCGGCTCTGGCGTCAATTCACCTCACTACGAAGCCGATGTGTTTGTATCACCCGATGAATCGTATTTAGTGTTTGCAGCCAATCGTCCGGGTGGTATGGGAAGTGGCGACCTGTATGTAAGTTTCCGTGAGTCAAACGGCAACTGGACGGCCGCACGAAGCCTGGGCAACAACATCAATACGGAGACTGACGATTTTTGTCCGTACGTTAGCCCTGACGGGAAGTATCTTTTCTATGCCAGCAGAGGCGATGTTTATTGGGTTTCGACAGAGGTGATTAGAAAGCAGCTGTGAGGTCTTGAGGAAAGAGGGTTCAAGGTTTAAAGTTCAAGGTTTAAAGTTTTAACCGTTGAGTAGCTGAATAGTTTGTTGGTGAGGAACACCAATAAAGAGTGAGACACCCGCGCAAGAGTGGTACTCTATTTATTTCGTTGTCTTTATTCTGATAAATGTGCCTCCATAAAAATATCCCATTGCTTCGCCTTTGTTACATTAGGTGGTAATTTGTTTGAACACTTTAATCCTCAAGCAACGTACAAACAAAACCCTGGGCAGTTACAAACTGAACGACTGCTTCAGGGTTAATTTGTACGTCTTCCACCCGTAGAATTTTATCACAGTCATCGAGATCGAAATTTGCTTTCATAGGTCGAAGTAGCGAAGCAACTTTGAGAGCTTGCTTTTTTGTGCGAACATTTGTTTTAAAAACTTCTACCATATTTTTTCTGCCTGGGGGATTTTTTTATAAATTTTTTGAGCCTTTTACCGAGATGATGATTTCATTTTGCGAGGTATTTTTTACCTCCTTATGCTGTTAACAATGTGATACCCGTTAGATCCACTTTTTCGTTTTTCAAAAAAGCATAGGTCAACTTATCCGCTTTGCAGTCAATAAACCGTACCTGTTTCAATCTCTTGTTGTTTTTAAAGAACGTGTTACTAAGCGTTGAATTCTGGAATGTCACCCTGGTAAATGCGCAGTTTTCAAAAAAGCAGTCCTCCATTGTTCCTTCGAAAACTATATCGGCAATCTGTGTATCAATAAAGGAGGTGCGGTTCCACACTGCATTTGCAATTGTATTCTTCCCGAAGCCTGCGGATTTAAAAGCCACTCCGGTAAAATCGGCACCAGAGAAATCGCAACCCTCGAAATAACTCCTTGAAAATTCAGTTTCTTTCAGTGAACAGTTCTTAAATATATTGTTGGCTAAGTTAGAATTCTGAATGTGGCTGCTGCTGATGTCAGAACTCGAGAAGTCACAGCTATCAACATTATTGCCTTTTAAAAGAAGTCTCGACATATCTGAATCGATAAACAAGCATCTCTGCATATTGGAAGAACTGAATTTTTCATGCAGATTTTTCAACCCGGAAAAGTCAGCATCCACCCAGTTGCCGCGTGACATATCCCAGCTAAGCTTTTTCTTCTGCTCTATTGAGGACGATTCCGTTGGTTGCTGTGTCGATGACTCAACGGATGTGACTTTAGTAGCCGCAGTTTGGAAGCTCTCTGAAAAATAGTTTAGGTCAACACCCAGAATTTCCGCGAGACGGTTAAAAGTAGTTATGTCGGGCATGGATTCTCCACGCTCCCATTTTCCAACGGCCTGTGGACTGATGAATAGACGCTCAGCGAGCTGGGCTTGAGAAATATTTATTTTCTTTCGTGCTTCGGTAATTTTATTACCAATCATATTAGACTTTAACATAGGTACTCTGTTTATTTTTTTGATTAAACGACCCGACAAAGGTATTTCCGATGCATGCCCAAATCAAAAAAAGTACAAATACTATTCGTTGTAAATACGCTATTTATGGTTGTTTTTTAACAACCATCAGTAGTACATGTCGGCATTTATGATTATTGCTGTTTTTACGAACAGAAAATCACTTAGCACAAGCTTGCGCTGTAAGGAGTGACATCCATCCCCCGGACTGGCACGTGTTGTGCGATAGCATGTGCAGTTGTTCACTTGTGCCTTTTTTTGTTGGAAGTCTCAGACTTCCGCATGAAC
This sequence comes from Chryseolinea sp., assembly GCA_031388805.1. Classification (GTDB taxonomy): domain Bacteria; phylum Bacteroidota; class Bacteroidia; order Cytophagales; family Cyclobacteriaceae; genus Chryseolinea. The sequence goes on along the minus strand of JANMRZ010000204.1, from coordinate 9,444 downwards.
TAAATACCTTCAATGCAATTGAAATCCCTTCGTAAGTTTGTCCTCGAGGCCCCGGACTCCTTTGGAATAACTTAAGGCATAAAGGCCCAAGTCACGCGCAATACCAGCTTACTTTCCTAAGAGTTGAATCAGCAATTGTAGAGATTAAAGTCGCATGTAGAATATGTGCTACACTACAATCTTTAACCTCATCGAACTCAATGTCACAAGATGAGTTTATTATGTGGCATACATTTGTCAATGGATACGTGTAGACCGAGATATATAATGCAGCAGACTAAAATATGCCAGCAATGATTGAACGGTTAAAATAAAATTTAAACCTTAAAGAAACTCTATATGAAATTTACTACCCTCCTAAAGAATGGTGTTTTTGTACTTACTCTTTCTGTCCTGGCTTTGTCTTTTGGCGGCTGTGCTAAAACGACTTCTTTCTTAAATTCATCTGTGGTTCCGGGTGCTGATGGGACAGTAAAAGTGACCAAGGATAAAAATAAAAACACGGTAATTAAGATTCAGATTAGAAACCTGGCTGAGCCTGATAGATTGGAACCACCACGCAAACAATATATTGTATGGATGGTAACCGATAATGATTTGACAAAAAACATCGGTAGAATAAAAAGCTCGAGAACCATGTTTAACAAAAGAATGGAAGGAAGTTTCGAAACAATATCATCTTTTACTCCCGTTAAAATATTCATAACAGCAGAAGACGATGCCGATATTCAATATCCCCAGGAACAGGTAATATTGTCGACAACTAATTTTTAAAATTATCTGTGCGAGATGTTTTATGAATGGTGATATAGTCAATATTCTCCCTGTCTTTTTAGTGTTTCAGCTCTGGCCTTTCTGTTTCGGAGAATGCGAACATATTCAAGCGCCAGTTTATTATTATAATCTTCGTAAGACTTTTGCGCCCACGTAATCGCTTCATCCAGCTCACCATTAATTTCATTGATGATCGCCATATTGTAGCAGGCCATTCCCGCCACTGAATTTTTTTTGTTGGTCGTTTCTTGTTTCCAAAGTTCGGCTGCACTATCCCAATTGCCGGTTTGTGCCCTGCGTTTGGCAATAACAAAATTGTTACTCCCTTTAACATAATATTCGCGCCTTACACGAATCCGATAGGGCAATAGTCCATTGGCATATTCATGCCCAACATTATTCGCAGTTTGTTTTACGGCATCTTTACGACCAATGAGACCCGCTGCAGCTACGGCAGGATTTATTCCTTTTCCCGTGAAGGTCAAACTTTTGTTGATGGCATGTTCATCGAGTATCATTTTACCGAAGGGATCATATATTCTCCACCCGGTTTTTACATGCGTTATCATTGTAGCGTGATGTTCAATCGCAGGTATAGTACCTAACGGTGTGTTTATCTTCACGGGCACATTACCATAACTTACTTTTGTATCTGTATCAAATATCTCAAGCGAAAAAATAGCATCAACATGATTTTGTGTGCATATCTGTTCCACTACATCCCAGGGCAGTGCTGAAGGAAAGACGCCAGCACCTGTCGTTGTTAAATTAAGATCATCCAGTAAAATCACTTCTGTAAATCGATCATTCGTCAAGAGCTCATCTCTAAGGCCGTTAATACTTTCTTTAGCGCCTTCCTTATCAAGCTGAGGCCCTTCGGCAGAGAGTACCTCGTCAAGAACGTTTATTTTTTTTGTCTCTTCCGAAGCTATGCTCCGATTGATAACGCCAATGGTTTTTATACCAGGAGGCATTGAGACCGGTGCAGGCTCCATGATATTCATATAAACCAAATCAGTTTTACATGCAGAAAATGCAATAGCAACTAAAATGAATGTAAAAATTTTTTTCCTTCCTCGTTGTGTGGTTTTCATACTGTAGTAGCTTGTTTTATAATTTCCGGTTTATTTATATTCAATAATAATAATAAATATTTTAATTGGTAAGGGTGTATGTATTGTAGAAGAAATGAACAGAAATGTGCTTCGATTCATAGCAATGATACAAGCATTATGAGATAATATACTCATGCTCTGAAAGCACGAGTTTAATTAAGTTTTGACTTCGTTGTAAATCAAGTTTGATACCAAGTTTTTTTCCTTCGGGAATTCGTATAATTTACCATATCCAAATTAGTCTCCCAAATAATGAATACTAGTGCCCCACTTATCTATTACTGGCTTACTGTTAGAGGAAGACTTGGGAGCAGTGGGTTCGCCTTAAAGCCGTACAGGTTTGTTGTAAAGCTTTACATGTTCGCGCATAATGTTTGCTCACTTTCCTACGACTTTCTTTACTCCGTGTAATGTTGGGATTAAAAACGAATTTTTTCAAAAGTTAATTTGATTAATCTTTGTGCTATCCTTCGCTTTTCTGCCTGGCAAAATGTTGTAGCGATTATGATGAGTGATGTGTCAATAGCATTGCTGCTTAAAATCGAGATTTAATGTACAAAAGAAAAAAGGACTTATATCAACGGTGCGGATAAAATCACTCGTTGAAAAAGTAGAGATAATGTATACAAGTAAGCGCTATTTGTAAAAACAGAAAGTAAAAGTAAAACTAAAAATATGGTAATGATGTCGAAATTTTTGAGCGTTTTGGTTATGGTATTGTCAACACTTTATTCCTACGGACAGGAACTTGATTTAAAGAAGGACGTTATTTTAAAAGATAAGGTTCCGTATGCCAAGCTAAGTGGAAAAATGGGTCTGCTTAAACCTGCGAACGTGATGGTGAGTTCGCTTAATGGTGATTCCTTAATGGCGATTAAGGCATGGTCGTACCCTTCAAAAAATCCTGTATTTGATTTCCTGAATGGATACGAGATCAGATTTGTAGCTTCAGGCAAAGTAGTGATCAAACCGTGTGGGGTTGGACTAGCCTCAAAGGAGCAGTTTCTTAATTTTATACTGAATGGTAGAGATTACACAAGCAGGAAATGGGATGATACATTTAAGCAAACGTTAATCATTAATAATGGTATTGACCCAGCGGCAGAGGCAGCGTTTATCGAAAAATTTGATAACATGCCTGCCATTCAATGGGCCAAGGAGTATGAAGCGAAGGAAAAAGAAATCCTTAGTGACATATTCCCAATTAGAAAAAATACGAAGGCCCCACTGCGGTTTGAACATGCAGGCAGTATGGCCACCACAACGGGTTCAATAGAAACCATTAGTGTTTATCAAGGCAATTTGATTGCTACTATAATAAAAGAGAATAAGACTACAGGAATCTTAAAGTATGTCTATACTTTTAATTGGACTTTAACCCAAAAATTTACAGTGGGTGGAAAAGAGATTGATACCATAGTAATAGCAACGGCCACGTTAGATTCTTTCCCAAAAATATTTATCAACGCAGAAGGTAAAAGTCGAAGCATTGAAATTAGCAATCCAGCTGCCGCTGAGCGGGCACTGACTGAATTTCTAATTAATAACCAGAAATTGTAAAAGGAAGTTTGATTGAAAATTTTGTCCTTGAGGATTACATCTCTTAAAGGTCCTCAAAACAAAAGGGTTTTGAGGACCTTTTTATTTTAGAGCAGACCAGCCAACAGATGCTGCATTCACTTTAAATCTTTTCAATACAACTGAATGTGCTCGCAAGTTTGTTCGCGACATCCCCGGACTCCTTTGGAAAAAACGTACAGCATGAAAGGCACAGTCACGCGCAATCCTCACGCACTTCCATACCTTGCGCCAGCATCTATTTATACTTTTTTGTTGGAAGACTTAAACCAAGTGGGTGTTTGCGGTGAAAAGAATACCGCTATATGCCTGCCAAATAAAAATCTGCGGTGTTGCTAGTGTAACCAAATTTTCGTCATTGCTAGTTCCTGCTTAGATCCTTCTTAGTTCCTGGCTAGTTGCTCTATACCTGGCTAAACAGAAGTTTATTTGGGACCTCAGGAATGTGCGGTGTTTTACGTGTTTCACTTTAGGCGAACAATACCCTGAGTTAAGTGTGGTGATAAACAAAGGCCGTACTTACTGATTGGTCTAAGTTATAAAGATTTAATATCGTGAGCCACTAAAGCCAAATCGTTATTAAGTTGGTGCCCGCCTTTTTTTATTTCACGAAAAGTCGCTTGAGTAAGTTTTTGTTTGTAGTGATCAAAGTGAAAGAAAGGTACTTCTTCATCGTCTTGACAATGGTATAAGAAGATGGGGACCTTATCGGGTAACTTGTCAGCAAATTTTTCGCTTAGCTTTAGACCTATTTGCCAGTCTTCATTACCGTTCCAAAATGGTGTAGCAATGAGAAAAATTCCAGCAATCTTTTTTGTTACAGAATTTTCGGAAAGATATTTCAATATCATTGACGCACCGAAAGAATGTCCTACTAAAATAATATCGATTTTTGCTTCAGATATTTTCTCTCCAATTTGCCGGAGCCACCCAAAATCAGATGCAGATTCGTCAGTCTTTATTTCAGGATAATGTATAGCATATTCTTTATCCAGGGCTGTTTGCAGGGAAGCTACTAACGCTGCATCAGCTTCATAACCTCCTTCTCCTCCTCCCTGAATAAATAGTAAGTGCTTGCTCATATGGGAAACTCAAGGTGTTTGGGTTTTTGAATATTTTTTTTGCAATTACTGCTAACAATTGTAGATAAGGCATATGGCCTAAATCCAATTGTTGTTTTTATTTGTTTCTCTAAACTAAATAATTTTTCTACGACCTGATGTTTCGTTTTTTCTTCCCTTTCAATTCAACTGAAATGACTTCATAAATTTGTGAGCGAGACCCCGGACTCCTTCGGACTTTGCTCCCGAGGAGTGCACACTATCGTTGCAGGAAGAGGGTTGATTTCATGGCTTAAGAGTATTCCATTCCACGAAGATAGAAATCAACCGATTTGCCCTCAATCAACTCGAAAATCAATTTACAATCGATTGAATCTCATAATCCTTAGAACACGTTTACGTAAAATAATACGTATTAATACTTAGAAATCTAAGTAACAATTTGTATCCTTATAATAAGAATCAACCCTTAACTCTATGCTTTTAAAAAGGTCGTCAAACAGTCATAAAGCATTACTGGAAAAAATTAAGACTCTTGAAAACAGGCTCAAGCTCGCAACAACGTATCTGAATAAAATATCTGAAGGTCAGAATGAGATTGACCTCACTCAGCATTTCGAAAAACAAGATGATGAAGAAGGTCAGATATTTCAGTCAGTATTGTTAAAAACAAAAGAAAAGTTAACTGAATACACGGGCCAGGAGAAGGAAAGAATGTGGGTAGCCGAAGGGATGGCAAAATTCATGGAGGTAATTCAGGGAGACAGAACCAGAGAGAATTTCTATGAAGTAGTCCTCACCATGATCATTCGTTATACGGGAGCTATTCAAGGTGGCGTGTTCATGCTCAATGAAATAGACCCGCAGGATATTCACCTCGAACTAAAAGCCTGTTACGCATACGGGAGAAAAAAAATCATAGATAAAAAAGTCGGACTGGGTCAGGGTATGTTGGGTCAATGCTTTCTCGAAAAGGAAACCAATATTTATACTACCCTACCATCCAACTATTTCGACATCACTTCAGGACTTGGTGAAGCTGTGCCACGCTATCTGATCATCGTGCCATTGAAGTACGATCAGCAAGTAATGGGCGTAGTCGAATTGGCAGCATTCCATCCGATGGAAAAATTTAAAGTGGAGTTCATCGAAAAGATTGCAGAAAATCTTGCATCCGTTGCCTTGAATATTCAGCATGCGTCCCGCGCTACGCATCTCTATGAAGAATCTCAGATGAAAGCCCGCAGGCTTCAGGAGCAGGAAGAGAACTTGAGACAAAACATTGAAGAACTTGAGACAATTCAGGAAGAAATGAAACGCCATCAGCAGGAGCTCGATCAGAGAACCAACCTCATGAAGTTCATTATCGACAATATTCCCTTTCCTATCTCTGTAAAAGACGAACGCGGACGATACACGCTTGTGAATCAATCTGAGGCAAAGTTGTTCAATCTGAAGGATACCGATCTTATTGGAAAGGACGATAGCTTTTTCGTTGCCAATGATGAAGAGTGGAGAGCGATCCAGGAATCGGATGAAAGAGTGTTAGCATCCGAAAAACCACTTGAGCTACCGATTCAGCAATTTACAACCGCGATGGGCGCTTCGTATGTTTTCAAAACCACCAAAATCCCGTTTGTAAACAACATAACCGGGAAGAAGAACATTCTGGGTGTATCCATTGACCTGACCGAAAAACTGGATTTAGAGAAAAAGCTTCTTTTCGAACGAAGCATCAACAGCATCAATACACTGATCAATCTGGCTGGGCGTCAAAGAATGCTTTCGCAGAAAATCGGATTTTACGCTGAGATGATCGTTCGTGGCAAACTCAAACAGATACCCGAACTGAAATCTTTGGTTGACTTGTATGAACATTCACTTCAGGTGATTAAAAGTGGCGGTATGCCGATGGGAATCAATTGCGAAAACCCGCTACCAGACGCAGATTCGTCTCTTATCCCGTACATTCAAAGCATTGAGAAAGTCTGGAGACCTTATAAGGAAGCGGCCTGTAAAATTCTTGACTACCTGACGTTTAATGATTCTACAACTGCTGACGAAAAAGAATATGAAATCGACACCGGCATTACATTCATAGAGGATAACGCTGAAACATTGCTCAAACTCAATAACGATCTGATGCTGGCCTGTATCGCTCTAAATGAAGAACGTGTTTCTGTTGATGCTGAAATGGAATAAAGGTGAACTGTCGAGGTAATTTGTCCCAGAAATGTTTCTAATTTTTTGAACAGTACAGTATCATGAGTCATACTTGCTACGGCTGCCAACAATTGTGTAGACGCCATATTGCCTTTATCTAATTATTGTTTTATTCATTTCTCTAAACTAAATAATTTTTATCACGATCTGATGTTTCGTTTTCTCTTCCCTCTGATTCAACAAAATGACTTCGTAAGTTTGAAAACTTACAGCATGAAGGGCTGTCACATCCTAAAATAAGTTTACAGCTACACCGATATTTTCTCAACATCACCCAAACCTTTCTTGTATCGTTTCCGTATTATTTAGATATTTGTATAAATATACAATACTCTAATGGATGATATCTTTAAGGCGATGAATGACCCTGCCAGGAGGGAGATACTGAAAATGTTGCGAAAGAAAGACCTCACGGCTGGGGAAATCGCAGCTAAATTCGACATGACTGCCCCCAGCATCTCGCACCACCTTGACAAGCTCAAGCGGGCTGGTCTTGTCACCACCATTAAGGAGGGACAATACATTACCTACTCTATTAATACTACCATAGTTGACGACCTGATCGAATACCTTTTATCATTTAAAAAATAGTGTTATGAAAAACTTCAGCAAAGAACTTATACTCTGGATCATCCTGATCGTACCGTATGTCTACCTCGCCATCGTCTGGGACGAATTGCCGCAGACTGTACCGACACATTTTGACTTACGTGGTAAACCCAACGATTGGTCAGACAAAAGCGCACTACTTGTTCTTCCCGGGGCGATGGGCCTGCTGGTGTATGGACTTATGTATTTTGCTCCTCGTCTTGATCCCAAACGCAGGATCGAACAGATGGGCGACAAGTATTATACGCTCCGCCTCATCATGATTACATTCATCTCCGCGCTGATGGTGTATGTATTGATCATCTCAAAAGAAGGTGTGATGAAAAACCCTGGAACGTTGCTCGCCTTGTTGGGTGGCTTCTTTGCTGTGATGGGAAATTATTTTCAGACGGTGCGCCCCAACTACTTCATTGGTATTCGTACACCCTTGACGTTGGAGAATGAAACGGTGTGGAAGAAAACACATACCCTCAGCGGGCGCGTTTGGATGGTGGGCGGATTGCTGATTGTCATAACCGCTCTTCTGATTCATGAATCAACCAGTCAATTCATTGCATTCGCTTCACTGATGTCGCTCATGGTTATTATACCCGTAGTGTATTCCTACATTATTTACAGGCGCGAAAAAAAGATGATGGAAATGCATTGATTTAGCGTAGTCGTGCCACCACTCAAAGTGAGGGCACGACTATTAAAGTTCTCGTTTGTCACATCAAGCCACAAGTCATACTCAATCCTCTCGCACTTTCATAAGACTTGCGCCAGCATTTAATTATATTTTTAGTTAGAACACTTAGACCAGATGGGTTTTATCTATACACAATATCCGCATGAGAAGGTTTGACCGAGGATATTAATTCCCAAATCCCGAAATATTCCACACAAGCTAGTTTGATTTCTCTGTTTTTTTATTCTCTATGGCATCAATCGCGCTAAAATAAAACTGGCATATTTCTTACACCAGGATAGATGAAGATGCACCACTTATCTCTTCATTTATTACATATCCAGTATGAAGATCCAATTCTTAACACAAAAGAAGGTGATTTCCGATGCAGAGGTAAAAGAGAATGAATAAGTATAAACATTTTAAACAATCTAAAAATGAAAAAAAAGCAATCCGAAAAAAGCGAACAATATGCTGACGCGAAGTCGAAACAAGGAACTAGTCAGAAAGAAATGAGTGCTAAGTTTCCGGAACCAAACCGAGGCTCTTTTCAGCGGAATTCTTCTCACTCCGGTAACAACAAGAATAAATCCAAGAGTGACAATGAATAATTAACGCCACACAAATCACTCAATAACTTTAACAAACACGATTATGAACAACGAAAAATCAATTGATATATTGAATACGCTTATCGAAATTAACAACGACAGAATTGAAGGTTATGAGACAGCTTCAAAAGAAACCGATGAGTCTGATTTGAAAAGCTTGTTTTCCAATTTAATTGCAACGAGCAAAAAATGCAAGATTGAACTTATTGAAGAGGTTGGAAGATTGGGAGGAACACCTGTTGAAGGAACCAGAACCTCCGGTAAATTTTTCAGAGCATGGATGGATGTTAAAGCTGCGCTTACCAGCAAAGATCGTAAAGCAATTCTTAACTCTTGTGAGTATGGAGAAGATGTAGCAGTAGGTACTTACGACAAAGTACTCGATAATAACCATGATGGTGATCTTGGTGTAGAACAAAGATCGATCATACTGGCTCAACGCGAATGGATAAAAGCTGACCACGATCAGGTAAAAGCTTTGCGGGATGTTTTGGTAGAACAAGATTAGAAATTAAAGTACTGCTAAGGAGATAATTTATCTTCTTAGCAGTATTGCCTGAAGTGATGAGCGCATCCGACAACATCCGCTCAAGAAGGGGTTGCTGACTTTGCTCCAGAGGAGCAACTTGTTTATAGAAATCAAATAACATTAAATGCTGGCTCCAGCGGAGCCACCTGTTTGTCGCACGATTAGAGTGGTTTTATTTTTGGATTGGCGTTGCAAGCGGACGCTTGAAATGGTTTGAGCGCAAGGGTCTTCCCATAGCCGTCAGTTTAAGCACAAAATTAGAGGAACCTACAAAAAA
>JANMRZ010000108.1:0-47008 GCA_031388805.1 Chryseolinea sp. | reverse complement strand
GTAATCTGTGTGGCAGTAGCTGCTGTAACCGTTGCTGCCGTACCATTGAATGTTACCGCATTAGCGGAAGCTGTAGTACTGAAGTTGGCACCGGTGATGATTACTGTTGCACCTTCAACCCCTTTAGCAGGTGTGAAGCTTGTTATAGAAGGTAGGAAGTCTACAGTAAAATCTGTAGCTGAAATAACTGTTTTACTATTGACCGTTATGGCAATCTTGCCAGTGGTTGCTCCTGTTGGAACTGTTGTTGTAATCTGTGTGGCAGTAGCTGCTGTAACCGTTGCTGCCGTACCATTGAATGTTACCGCATTAGCGGAAGCTGTAGTACTGAAGTTGGCACCGGTGATGGTTACCGTTGCACCTTCAACCCCTGTAGCAGGCGAAAAATTAGTGATCGTTGGTAAGGGTGCTTCGGAGTCATCCTTGTCGCACGAGTTGATTGCGAGTACACTTGCCGCCAGCAACACAGCAGATGCAAAAAATTTGATCACTGAGATTTTTTTGTTCATTGTTGTTTTAGTTTTAAAATTCTTAGATAAGTATTTTATTGTTTCGCCCGACTACTATACTGCCTGGCAGAAATACCTAAAAGGTAAATTGCCCGGCAAATTTTTTATTGAATCGTAATCTTGCGGATGCGGTAGTTGTCCCCTACATAGATATTGCCCGAAGCATCTACAGCTACTCCATTAGGATAAGAAAACCTGGCAGCGCTACCAGTACCATCGGCAAAACCAGAAGTACTTCCAGCCAGTGTACTCACTTCCCCGCTTGATGTAATCTTACGGATGCGGTGGTTATGAACGTCCGCCACGTAGATATTGCCCGCGGCATCTACGGCTACTCCATTAGGAAATTTAAACTGGGCAGCGGTGCCTGTGCCATCAGCAAAGCCGAAAATACCACTTCCTGCCAGCGTACTTACCACGCCAGCAGATGTAATCTTGCGGATGCGGTTGTTAGAATTGTCCCCTATATAGATATTGCCCGCAGCATCTACAGCTACTCCGTAAGGATAATAAAACTGGGCAGCGCTACCAGTACCATCTGCAAAACCAGAAGAACTTCCTGCCAGCGTACTCACTTCCCCGCTTGATGTAATCTTACGGATCCGGTGGTTGCTAGCATCAGTCACGTAGATATTGCCCGCAGCATCTACAGCTACTCCAGAGGGACCAGAAAACTGAGCTGCGATACCAGTACCCTCGGCAAAGCCGGCAGTACCACTTCCCGCCAGTGTACTTACCACGCCAGCAGATGTAATCTTGCGGATGCGGTGGTTCCCTGTGTCCCCGACATAGACATTACCTGCGGCATCTACAGCTACTCCTGAGGGAGTCTTAAACTGAGCAGAGGTTCCTGTGCCATCGGCAAAGCCGTAAATACCACTTCCCGCCAGGGTGCTCACCACGCCATCAGGCGTAATCTTGCGGATGCGATTGTTGTCTCGGTCAGCCACATAAATATTACCCGCAGCATCTACAGCTACTCCATCAGGCTGATTAAACTGAGCAGCAGTACCTGTACCATCGGCAAAGCCGGGAGCACTGCTTCCTGCCAGGGTACTTACCAGTATCGTTAGTATTTCAAAATCATCCGTTGAGGTAGCGGTCTGTGTACCTACTTGTACGGTTATCTTGCCAGTAGTTGCTCCTGTTGGAACTGTTGTTGTGATCTGCGTGGCGGTAGCTGCTGTAACAGTTGCTGCCGTATTATTAAACTTTACAATGTTTTCACTCACCACGGTACTGAAGTTGGCACCGGTGATGGTTACGGTTGCACCTACTGCTCCGCTGGTGGGCGTGAAGCTTGTTATAGAAGGTGGAAAGTCTACAGTAAAATCTGTAGCTGAAATAACTGTTTTACTATTGACTGTTATGGCAATCTTGCCGGTAGTTGCCCCTGTTGGAGCTGTCGTTGTGATCTGTGTGGCGGTAGCTTCTGTAATAGTTGCTGCCGTACCATTGAATGTTACCACATTAGCGGATGCTGTAGTACTGAAGTTGGTACCGGTGATGATTACCGTTGCACCTTCAATCCCTTCAGTGGGAGAAAAACTAATAATGGTTGGTGATGGTACCGCAGTTTTGGTTTCGTCATCGCTACACGAAATAGATATGAGTATAATTGCCATTAGCAACATGGTCATGGCTGGTGTAATAAGTTTGATCTTTGAGAATTTCATTATCATCATCATTAGTTTAAAGAGTTTAAATTACTAGTTAGACTCACAGAGCACAGAATGGTTTAATGGCCATGAATATTTTTATAGTCAATAAAGAGTAAAGCACTGGCGAAACCATCCATGTTCGTGCTTAAGGTTATGGTAGTTGCTTTTGATGATAGAACTATTGAATAGGATAGAACGAAATGTTCGAAAACAGCAGGGGGCTTATTCGCAAACTTAAGTTGAAAGAAATTGGCAAACTTCATGTTGAAAATTAGCTATCGCCAAGAAATGAACTAATTAAATTACCGGTACTATTGATTTTATTATAATCAAAGCAACGTCTACTAGAAAATTGTGTGTAAAATAATAGTTACCCCTGCAGCGGGCGAAAAATTAGTGATCGTGGGTAAGGGTATTTCGGAAGTCATCCTTGTCGCACGAGTTGATTGCGAGTACACTTGCTGCCAGCGGCAAAGCAGATGCAAAAAAAATGATCACTGAGATTTTTTTGTTCATTGTTGTTTTTAGTTTTAAAATTCTTAGGTAAGCATTTAGCTGTTTTCACCGGCAGAAAGAAGTAGCATTAATTTTTTTTAAATATATATATTAAAGGGCACCGCTAAAATTTAAAAAAAGAAATCCCGATACAAATCAGTTGTGATACTTAATTCTATCAATCGATTTCAGAAAAAATTTTACACGAGTTCCTTAAATTTGATTTTAGATACGCTATCTTTTCAAGGGACATAACCACTCAATATTTTTCATCAATCAAATTATCTCTGTGAGTCAATCAAAAAATGAATTAAAGAAAGTATTGGGTGCTGGCTTTGGCATCGCTGTAATGGTAGGTGGAACCATAGGTGTTGGTATTCTCAGAACTCCCGGAACCATCGCCAGTATGTTAGATAACTATTGGCTCATTCTCGCTTGCTGGACGTTAGGTGGTGTGTATGTATTGCTTGGTGCAGGATCATTTGCCGAGATGGCAACCATGCTTCCAAAAGCAGGTGGTCCTTACAACTATGTCAAGCGTGCTTTTGGTGACTACGCAGGTTTCTTAACGGGTTGGTTTGATTACATTTTAAATTCCATTGCGCCAGCTTACTTCTGTATTGTTATTGGAGAGTATCTGGCGCTGCTATTCCCTTCTTTAAAGGGAAATGAAACGGTATTGGCACTGGTATTTTTGATCGGATTTTTTCTATATCATCTAGGTGGTGTTAAGAACGGAAGTATTGCTCAACAGATTACGAGTGTGTTGAAAGTCCTTTTTTTTACTGCCCTCATTATTTCGTGTTTTGTTGTTAAGGTGGATCAATCAGAATTTCTTCAATCTTCTTCTACGTTGGAAGGAGGTATCCTTATTGGCTTCCTGAAATCCATTCAGTTAGTGATGGGTGCATATAATGGATGGTGGTCCAATAGTTTTTTTGCTGAAGAAGATGAAAATCCTGGTAAGAATATCCCAAAATCATTGTTCACAGGAGGTGTTGTGGTGATGAGCATATATGTAATTCTGAACATCGCTTTTATGCATGTGCTTCCGGTAAGCGCATTGGCTAATTCACCGCTGGTTGCTTCGGATGTGACCCGTGTTGTCTTTGGTGATTCCGGAGCAACGTTTGTCATCGTGATTTTAATCGTATCGTTAGTCAGTATTTTGAATGCCTATATGATGATCCCACCACGAATTTTGTTCGGACTTAGCCGGGATGGTTTTTTTATTCCGCAAGGAGCATTGGTGAATAAAGGAGGTACACCTGTAGTGGCACTCATCCTTTCGGGGCTGATCAGTTTTGTATTGATCATTGCGGGTTCTTTCCAACAACTCTTTTCCCTTGCTTCATTTATGTCGATCGTAGTGATGGGCTTAAGTTTTTCAGCACATATCAAATTGCGAAAGTCGGAACCTGAATTGTCCAGACCATATCGTGCATGGGGATATCCCTGGACAACCATTTTAGTACTGATCATTACGTTTGGATTATTCATTGGGTTTGCCATTGGCGATCAATACAATTTGATTTTAGTAATGGTATTGAGTGTTCTTTCATATCCAGCTTTTCTTGTAATTAAAAAAAGGAAGAAGTAAGTATAGCCCCATCTCGCGAAGATGTTGTGCATAATGCTGTCCGTTTTTTTTGATTTTCATTCAAATCCTATTGATCGTTTTTCGTCGATCCTTCGTGTGAACCTTATTCATGTTCTGTGTGCAAACAGAGGTTTGATGTACTATGTAGAATGGTACGATATGCCCAATGCCGACTGCAAAGCCCCTAAGTCTGCTGCTGCACATGAACTTTCATTTTGTTAAGTTTAAAAAGCCTACCTTACAAGAGTTATTTTCCAAGCAGAGACTTCAGTTGTTTTTAATAAATGCGATTGATGCAACCCTTTCCCAGAATTGTGTAACATTTAAGCATATAAAGCTGCTTATATTTTAAGTCTTTTCGAAATCCCCGTGTAGCTAACAAATCTCACTACTAGCGACACCGGATATGAATAAAAAAACAAGATGAGCCTAATCATTAGTAAAGAAGAGTTTGACTTTCAAAATGAAGAAAGGGAGAAACGTGTAGCAGAGTTAATCGTTGCTAACAAAGAACTTGCCTTTCAAAACGAAGAGAAAGAAAAAAGAGCGGCAGAGTTAATCATTGCGAACCTGGAACTTATTATTCAAAATGAAGAGAAGGAAAAAAGAGCGGCCGAGTTGATTGTTGCGAACCTGGAACTTGTTGTTCAGAATGAAGAAAAGGAAAAAAGAGCAGCTGAATTAATTATTGCAGACAAAGAACTTGACTTTCAAAACGAAGAAAAAGGAAAAAGAGCGGCAGAGTTAATTGTTGCGAATAAGGAATTGGTTGTTCAGAATGAAGAAAAAGAAAAAAAGGCTGCGGAACTAATTATTGCGAACAAAGAGCTTGCCTTTCAAAATGAGGAAAAAGAAAAAAGAGCGGTAGAGTTATTCATTGCGAACCAGGAACTTGTTATTCAAAACGATGAGCAAGAAAAGCGCGCAGCAGAGTTAATCATTGCCATCAAAGAACTGGCCTTTCAAAACAAGGAGAAAGAAAAAAGGGCTGCCGAATTAGGCATTGCGAACATCGAACTCGCCTTTCAAAATGATGAGAAAGAAAAACGGGCACAGGAGTTAATCGTTGCCAACAAAGAACTGGCCTTTCAAAACGAAGAGAAAGAAAAACTGGCAGCTGAAAAGGAGAAGCGGGCAGAAGAGTTAATCATTGCCAATAAAGAACTGGCTTTTCAAAACAAAGAAAAGGAAAAACGGGCGCAAGAGTTAATCGTTGCCAACAAAGAGCTGGCCTTTCAAAATAAAGAGAAGGAAAAACGGGCAGCAGAGTTACGTATCGCCAATATTGAACTCGCCTTTCAAAATGATGAGAAAGAAAAACGAGCAGAAGAGTTAATCATTGCCAATAAAGAGCTCGCCTTTCAAAACGAAGAGAAAGAGAAATTGGTAGAAGAGAAAGAGAAACGGGCAGAAGAGTTAATCGTTGCCAACAAGGAACTTCTATTTCAAAACAAAGAAAAAGAAAAACGCGCTGCCGAGTTAGGCATTGCCAACATCGAACTGGCGTTTCAAAATGATGAGAAAGAAAAACGGGCAGAAGAGTTAATCATTGCTAACAAGGAACTTATCTTTCAAAACGAAGAGAAGGGAAAGCGAGCAGCTGAATTAATTATTACGAATAGGGAACATGCTTTGCAATATGAAAAGAGTTTAAAAGAAATTTCCGATTACAAATACGCTCTGGATGAATCTTCAATTGTTGCGATCACTGACCAGAAGGGAATTATCAGGTATGCGAATGACAATTTCTGCAGGATTTCTAAATATAGCCGTGAAGAATTAGTTGGACAGGACCATCGCATTATCAACTCCGGTTTTCATTCGAAAGAATTTATTCACAAATTATGGACTACCATTGCCCATGGAAAAATATGGAGTGGAGATATTAAAAACAAAGCGAAGGATGGCTCCACTTACTGGGTTGAAACAACAATTGTTCCTTTTCTAAATGCTCATGGGAAACCATATCAATATGTTGTTGTCCGATCGGATATTACACAACGGAAACAAACCGAAGAACAGTTATCGGAGAACATAAAACAATTAGAAAGGTCAAACAAAGAACTTGAACAATTTTCTTACATCACTTCACACGACCTCCAGGAGCCTCTTCGTACCGTCTCCAATTATATGCAAGTATTTGAGGAGGATTATTTGGATGAATTAGATGATAAGGCTCGCAAATATCTTAACTCAGTAAATAATGCTGTAAAGAGAATGAGTATGCTGATCACATCACTTTTAGACTTCTCGCGATTAGGGCATAAATCAAAGCTCAGCTTTGTTGATTTTACAAAAATAATTGATGTAGTAATTTCGGATCTTGATACCATGATAAAAAAATCAAATGCTATAGTTGAAGTTTCAGAGATGCCGAAATTGAATGTGTATGAAATTGAAATGCGACAAGTGTTTCAGAATCTGATCGCCAACGCTATAAAATTTCAAAAGAAAAACACACAGCCTAAAATTCAAATCCATTCAGAAAAAATAGACAACGAATGGAGATTTTCTGTGCAGGATAATGGTATAGGTATCGCTCCTGCATATTTTGAAAGAGTATTCGATATCTTTCAACGATTGCACTCCAATGAAGCATTTGAAGGTAATGGCATTGGACTTTCGAATTGTAAAAAGATAGTTCAATCGCATCATGGAAGAATTTGGGTTGAATCAAACCTGCAACAAGGCAGTACATTTTACTTCACAATACCGAATTAATAATATGGACAAAAAACTTAAGTGTATCATGTTGGTGGATGACAACCCGGATGATAATTTCTTTCATGAGAGAGTGATAAAAAAAAGTGATGCTGCAGATCTTGTGGTAGCAAAGCAAACAGGTAAGGATGCTCTCGATTATTTAAAATTGGAGAAGTATAGTGATGATCTGCATCCTGATCTGATTTTTCTGGACATTAACATGCCGGGTATGAATGGATGGGAGTTTCTGACGGAGTATAATAATCTGGATGAGAAATTTAAAAGCAAGGTTGTTGTGATTATGCTCACCACGTCCGACAATCCGGACGATAAACTAAAAGCAAAAGCCATGAATATCGCTTATGATTTTAAAACAAAGCCATTGACTCAGGAAATGTTGAAAGAAATAATAGACAGGTGTTTTTAATAACAAATAAGGAATAAAGACCGAACGGGTTGAAATCAACAGAACAATTGAGGAAATTAGTACTTACAACAATCAAACAATTATTAAACATTCACATCACCTTTTCATAATCATTTCATAATTCGCAGGGCTTTGATCTCTTTCGGAGATAGCGAACCTTTGATCGCGAATGTATCTTACTCCCAACGATAACGATCAAACACTTTTTATCCTCATCGGGAAGAATGATCGGTTGGCATTGAACACCTTGTTTGCACACTATTATCAGAAGCTTTGCTTTTTTGCGAATACCTATTTGCGCAATCCGGAAGAATCGGAAGAAGTGGTGGCGGATGTCTTTTTAACGATCTGGAAAAACCGTCATCAGCTTGTTATTGAAAAAAGTTTGAAGTCTTACCTGTATGTATCGGTTCGGCATGCGTCACTGGCAACAATCAAAAAACGCCAGCCCTTGTTTGAGGATATTGAAGATATTTTATTCAGCACAAATTTGTTGGATCCGAATGATCCGGAAAAGATATTAACGCATAAAGAACTTCAACACCAGTTAGATGTAGCGATTG
This sequence comes from Chryseolinea sp., assembly GCA_031388805.1. Lineage (GTDB taxonomy): Bacteria > Bacteroidota > Bacteroidia > Cytophagales > Cyclobacteriaceae > Chryseolinea. Next base: position 39,050 of record JANMRZ010000108.1, on the reverse strand, counting down.
AAAGCCTTCCGTCCCGTTGTAAACAGATTTTCTTAATGAGTAGGATGGAAGGCTTATCTTATAAAGAGATCAGTGAAATTCTGGGAATTGCAGAGAAGACCATTGAGAACCAATTGGTGAAAGCACTCCGCATACTTCGTGGTTACCTAAATCATCCTCAACAAAATAAGTCGATGAAGCAAATGATTACGTTAACAGAGGCTTAATGTTTTGATAATAAACTGACGTAGTGGTTCGAAGCCATTATGCTACTCCTCCCGGGTAGAACCAATCGTATGGAGGAGATAAATCCAATCAATTTAATTACGCGACATTTGTCGCGAGAAGCTACCCCGGAAGAGGAAGTACAATTGCATAACTGGTTAGTTCAGGATGAAGCAAATAAGAGGATCTTTGCTGAGTACCTTGATCTATGGGAAAAGAAACTTCCTCACAAAGCTGAATTTGATTTAGCAAAAGGTCTCCAGCGGTTGAATCATAAAATCGATCAGCATGAAGAACATGAAGTGAAAGCTCATTCTTCATTTGGTTGGAGAAAGATAGCTGCTTCTGTCACGATCTTCCTGGCAGCGAGTTTCGGTGTTTATTTTCTGGGAAAATACTCTGAGTGGAGCTCGCGAAATATTTCGTATACCGCTCGAACAACTTCGTCTGCAGAGCGAACAACATTAACACTGAGTGATGGGTCTGTTGTTCAGCTAAATTCCAATTCCGCATTAAGATATCCGGAAACCTTTAAGGGTTTCAAGCGCGAGGTTTACCTTACTGGTGAAGCCTTCTTCGAAGTAGTAAAAGATTCTTTGCGTCCTTTCATAATTCATACAGATGATGTTACCACACAGGTGTTGGGTACTTCATTTAATGTAAACACCACCAACAACCTGATTACAGTAAGTGTTGCTACCGGAAAAGTTAAGGTATCACGTGAGAAGGAAATATACTTGCTTCTGCCTGCAGAGAAAATTACCTATTCGGCTTTAACGAACAAGATGATAAAATCTCCCGCAAACCTCGAGCATGAACTTGCCTGGAAAAATAACACGATCATTTTTGAAGACACACAATTGAGTGAAGCAGCTAAAAAGCTGGAACAGACTTTTGGGGTAAAAATCAATTTTGAAAACAATGCACTGGAGAAATGCCTGATTACCGGAAAGTATACGAATGTGTCGCTGGAAAAAATACTCCGCGCCATGAGCTTTAGTACAGGTATGCAATTCAAAATTCAGGAAAAGCGAATCCTATTATCTGGAAAAGGATGTAAATGATGACATAAATTAATTCACATAACGAAACAACTACTAAACTAAAATATTATGCACAAAAAGTTACAAAGGCTTTTTAGTACTGCGCTCACACTTTCAAAGTACACAGCGCTGGGTCTATTGATTCAGTGTCTGACGTTGAATTTGCTGTTTGCAAAAGAATCATCGGCCCAGAATATTTATGATGTTAAACTTCAGCTAACGGTAAAAGATAAGCCGCTGAAAGAAGTTTTTTCCCTCATTGAAGAAAAGACAGATTTCACCTTTACCTACAGCAGCCGTGCCATCAATCTAAACAAAAGGCTTTCGCTTGATGGACATCAGAAGAATTTGGGTGAGATATTGGAATCCATTTCTGAGCAATCTCAAATTGTTATTCAACAAATGGATAATATTCTTGTTGTGAAAGCATCTGTTAGACTTCAAGCTTCTGTGAAAGAAAATGCAATGGGTGCCATTCGCGGACGCATACTGGACGAGCAAATGAATTCTGTTCTACCCGGTGCAACCATTATGCAAAAGGGAACCAATAATGGGACAACTTCAGATGTGAACGGAGAGTTTCTGCTTCGTCTTCCTTCTGGTAATGTAGAAGTTGAAGTGAGTTACATTGGTTTTAAGAAATATACTCAAACCATTTCAGTGCCTGATGGTGGTGTTTCAGAAATAGAAATAAAAATGTCGGGTGATGCTACTGAACTACAGAATGTTGTGATCACAGGAGTTCTTCAAGGACAGCAACGCGCGTTGAACCAACAGAAGACAGCCGATAACATTAAGAACATTGTCAGTGCCGATCAGATTGGAAGATTTCCTGATCCCAATGTTGCGGAAGCATTGCAACGTGTACCCGCTGTAAACATTGAACGCGATCAGGGCGAAGGTAGGTATGTATTGGTGCGCGGACTTGCTCCCCAGTTTACAAACATCAATATTAATGGTGAGCAAATTCCATCGCCTGAAGCAGGTGTACGCTATGTTGCGCTGGATGCCGTTCCTGCTGATCAGCTCGCATCCATCGAAGTAAGTAAGGCACTTACTCCTGATATGGATGGCGATGCTATCGGTGGATCCGTTAATCTTATTACACGCACTGCCAAGTCAGAAGATTTAGGAGTGAGTGCATCTGCTCTGGCAGGATATAATAACATTAGTGGCAAAGCAAATTTGCAAGGATCGCTTGAACTGAGCAAACGCTTCTTCAATAATAAGCTGGGCATCATGGTTAACTCCAGTTACTACGAAACCGAACGCGGATCAGACAACTGGGAGCGTGATGGTTCTGATCTTGAGTTACGCGATTATTTATTAACCCGCACACGACTGGGATTGAGCAGCACCATCGATTATAAACTGGATGAAAAGAGTGAGATTTATTTCAGAACGATTTACAATCGCTTTACAGATCGGGAAGTAAGAAGACGCTACGTTTTTGTTCCCAGCGAATCTCCATTTGATGATAATGAAATAGAGCGACTGACCAAAGACCGCCTCGAAAAGCAAATCGTTACCAGCTTCAATCTGGGAGCAAAGCATGCGTTTTCAAAATTTAATCTGGATTATGAAGTGTCATATTCAGAAGCTATTCAGGATACTCCGTTCGATAACGAAATAAAAAGTGTTGCTGCAGTAGACCAACTTTCAACCGACTTCGATACCGATCCGAAATTCCCCACGTTCATCGTTGATGATTTGCCTAACACCAATCCAGGTAACATTTACCTCGATAATTCGCTTTATGAATTTGATGAAGTGGCGATGGGCAATACGTATGCGAAGGATGTAAATAAGACAGCGAAGTTTAACATTGGTATTCCATACAAGGCAGGTAACAGCGAAGGTCTTTTAAAATTTGGAGGCAAGGTTCGCCTGAAAGAAAAAAGTTTTGACATCACAGAAAATGTGTTTGGATATACGGGTACGGATGATTTAATATTGGATCAATACGCGGGTGGCGTTGTCGATGATAATTTTCTGGATGGTCGATACAAACTCAGCGCCAATGCCGATCCGGATAAGTTTATAAAATACTTCAATGCTAATCGTGACAAGTTTGAATTATCCGTTGAAGATAAGCTCGCCACGGAGGCAGCCGAAGCCTATACATCGAAGGAAGATGTTTATGCGGGGTATCTGATGACTAAAATTCAATTGAAAAAACTGATGTTGTTAGGAGGATTTCGTTATGAGCATACCAAGGTGGAATATCAATCATTCAATGTGTTAAATGGAACTGAAATCATTCCCGAAGATGGTCGAACGGATTACAGCTTTTTCCTTCCTCAACTTCACGCCCGGTATCAGATCAATGACAATACCAACTTAAGAGCGGCCATTACCAGAACATATGCTCGACCAAACTTTAGCGACATCATTCCAGCACAGGAAATTAATGTGAATGAAGGTCAGGGTAGAATTGGAAATCCTGAAATCAAGCCCGTTTCGGCTACCAATATTGATGTGTTGGCAGAAAGGTATTTTGGTTCAATAGGTATTTTGTCGGGTGGGTTTTTCTATAAGAAGCTGGACGACTTCATTTTTACAAAACGATTTGAGTCCACAGTTTATCCTGGATCCGAAGGTGTGCCCATCACGCTAACACAATCACAGAATGGTGAGGATGCCAACCTGTTAGGATTTGAAGTGGCGTATCAACAGAATCTTACTTTCCTGCCGGGATTTTTGAAAGGACTAAGTGTTTATGCAAACTATACGCTCACTAATTCGAACGCAAAAATTCAGTCGCGCGAAGATGATACGAAAGAGGAAGAGATCAGATTGCCAGGTCAGGCAAAACATGTTGGGAATTTTTCACTCGGTTATGATTTGAAGCGTTTTAACTTCCGCGTTTCTGCAAACTTTAATGGCGAATACATCAGCGAGATAGGAGAAGATGCTGATGAAGATTTGTTTGTGAAAGACCGCGTTCAGTTAGACGCTACCGCTACTATAACCATCACACCTAAATTTCGATTCTTCGCTGAGTTCCTGAACATCACCAACCAACCTTTTGAAGTGTATCAGGGTTCAGGAAACCAATACATTCAACGAGAGTTTTATTCTTGGTGGACACGTGTTGGTTTGAAATTTGATTTTTAATCTTAACGAATTAAAGAAATGAAAAAGTATTATTATAAAAGTTCGATTTTATTAACTTTTGCTTTGCTATTGGGCTGCGCGGATAATAGTCTGGATGAAAAACCATTGGATGATAATTTCCCGTTCCAGTTGGTGTTGGATGCTGAAGAAGGTGCTGATCTTCCTAATGCAGAAGATTACGGCGTTGAAGTAAAGTTTGCCGATTACCTTCTCGAATTATCATTACCCAACTTAACGATTACATTGGCCTATGCCATTACGGATCTGGAAGATGATATGATCGGCAATGTAGTGATCGATAAAATTGTCTATGAAGTTGAGTTGGATGACTGTGTGTATGAGCGTGAGCTTGAATTTACGTCAGTAGGTGATGGGCTTACAGGAACAATTTCGATAACATCGGATATTGATTTGGGATCAGTGCCAGAATCGTTTGAAATCATCTTTACCTTACCGGGATTAGATGAGACTGAAGGAAGTTTTAAATTTGAACTTTCCAACTTGGAATCTTCTGCTAATCTTTTGCTTGGGTTTCCGCAAGTATTTGAATATGAAGTGTTAGATAATGATGTAGCGGGTGAATGGGAATTGGAAATTAGTTCGGAAGAAGAGTTTGAAAAGTTTAAAGAAGTATTTGGTTCTTTGAATCCTGAATTGGAAGAATTATCCTTTGATGATATTACCGGAAAAGTAAAGGCCGAGTTTGAGTTCGAAGAAATGAAGTTTGAAATCGAGCTTGTTGAAACGGAAGAAGTAACAACGTGTGAAGATGGAGAAGAAGAAACTGAAACCGAGAATAAAGTTGTTGAAATTGAAGCGGAGTATGATGCTGAAGACGGTGAGATAGAATTTGAAGGTAGTCATGAAATCATCAATGATAATGGGCTCGTAGAAGATGAATTGGATTTCATCATTGAAAGTGAGTATGAGCTTAATGAAATTGATGAAACCGTAACCTTTAATTTCTTCTCTGTTATTGACGAAGACAATTTTGAAGATGATGAAGAGTTATTTAAATCGGAGAGTGGAGTATCGTTTACCTTCACTAAAGATTAAGTTCAAAAGGAAATAAATTGGAATGATGAATCAGAATAGGAAGATACTGTTTTATACAAGTGTGCTACTCTTGTCAGGTATAATGGTCTCCTGCGATCAAAGACCTCGTGTTGCAGAGCAAGCAATCAAACCAAAAATAATAACAGAGCTGGCATTGCACGATACGGATGATCCTGCAATTTGGGTGAACGAAAGTGACCCGAACAATAGTCTTATCATTGGAACAGATAAAGATGAGGATGGTGCTTTGATGGTGTATAATCTTGATGGAAAGATTATCGAAGAGAAATGTGTTCGCGGAATCAAGCGACCAAATAATGTAGACATCAGGAAGATCAAAATGGGCGATAGTATTTTGTCTATTGCTGTCACTACCGAAAGGTTGACCAACAAGATCAGAATATTCTCATTGCCTGATATGAAGGCTATTGATAATGGTGGTATTGAAGTATTTGTCGGTGAAACTGAACGTGACCCGATGGGCATTGCACTTTACCAGCGTGTAACCGACAGTGCCGTCTTTGCCATCGTAGGTCGAAAGACCGGACCTACTGGAAAATATTTATGGCAGTACCGATTGGAAGATGATGGGAATGGAGGCATCAAGGCAACTAAGGTTAGAGAGTTTGGTCAGTACAGTGGTAAGAAAGAAATCGAAGCCCTTGCGGTTGACGATGAACTCGGCTACCTATACTGTTCAGATGAACAATTTGGTGTACGCAAGTATTTTGCTGACCCGGATAAGGGAAATGAAGAACTCGCGGTGTTTGCAACAAATGGGTTTGCCGGAGATCATGAAGGTATTAGTATTTATAAAACGGATAGTATTTCCGGATACATTCTGGTCTCCGATCAGCAAGCCAATAAATTTCATATCTATCTGCGTGAAGGAACAATCGCGAATCCGCATGAGCATAAGGAAATTAAGGTAATTGACGTTTCAGCTGTTGAGAGTGATGGTTCCGAAGTGACTCATGTTTCGCTTGGTGATACGTTTCCTAAAGGGCTTTTTGTAGTGATGTCAACCGATAAGACTTTTCATTTGTATGATTGGAATGATGTTATTGGAGAGAAACTGAAAGTTGTGGCTAAGTAATTTCCTTTCTGAATTGCATTAGTGAAATAATCTGTTGCATTGTGGTTAAATTGTAGTTGATAAATTCAACTTGATATTGCTTAATGGCTATTTGGCAATATGATTTCATCCATACTGAATGCATACGGAATTGATCTTGAAACGTGTACGGTAGATGTATTAGTCAGTGGTCTGATTAACAGAACGTGGAAAATAACGTCTGGTAATAAGGCATACATTCTTCAACGCGTTAACGACAATGTATTTAAGAATCCACAGGGGATTGCCGATAATATCCGGATGATTGATGAGTATTTGAAAGATCATAGTCCGGATTATCTATTTGTTTCGGCAATAAAAAATTTGAAGAAGGAAGAGTTAGTGCTTGATCCCATTGAAGGTTACTTCCGTCTTTTCCAATTTATTGAAGGATCGCACACGATTAATGTAGTGACGTCACCGAGCCAGGCTTATGAAGCCGCCTGGCAATTCGGCAAATTCACGCGACTGTTATCGGGATTCAATGCTTCAATGTTACATACAACCATTCCAGACTTTCACGACCTGTCCCTCCGGTATAAACAATTTGAAGACGCGCTAAAGAATGGTAACCAAGTTCGTGTTCAACATGCAAGTGAGTTAATTCGTGATCTAAAATCACATCACCCTATTCTTGATACGTTTGAGAAAGTCACAGTAAATCAAAGTATTCCGAAAAGAGTGATGCATCATGATACAAAAATCAGTAATGTATTATTTGATAGTAATGGAAAAGGCATGGCCATTATTGATTTGGATACGGTTATGCCCGGATATTTTATTAGTGATGTTGGCGACATGATGCGTACTTACCTTTCTCCAGCCAATGAAGAAGAAAAAGATTTTTCTAAGATTGAAATCCGTGATGATTTTTTCAGAGCCATTGTAAACGGATATGTACGTGCAATGGGTGATGAATTAACAGGAGAAGAGCAAAACCTTATTTTATATTCGGGTTCGTTTTTAATATACATGCAAGCGCTTCGCTTTCTGACGGATTACTGTAACAACGACTCCTATTATGGTGCTGCCTACGAAGGTCATAATTTTGTCCGGGCAGGAAATCAAATTTGTTTGCTCAAGCAACTGGAAGAAAAATCAGTTCTTCTGAAAAATATAGTACGAGAAGAGTTGAAAAGGGGTGCTCATTCTGATTTGATTTAACGAATGACTTTCAATTTAAGAATGAATTGAATGGTGGCTATTTATTAAAATGCCTCGCCATTGCACGAGGATAATCAGCCAATGCTACTTCGGGTGATTCAATTTCAGGATGCCACAACTTTTCCCATTCAAAACTATAATATCCTTTGTAACCTCCTTTTACTAACACATCAATGGCTTCGAAAATTGGAACTTCGCCTTTTTCCAGAAGAACGTAGCTGACTTTTCCGTCAACCAGCGTGGCATTTTTAATATGGGTATGGTCGATGTATTTCTTTAGTTTGTCATACACAGCAGTTGGTTTTTCTTTTGTTATCGTCCACATATTGAGCGCATCCCAAATCAATCCTACATGAGGATGTTCGGAAGCTTTCATAATTTTTTCGATATCGGTAATGTACACTACCTCTCCATGAGTTTCCATCAATACTTTTACATTTGTTCCTTTGGAATAGTCTCCCAGCTCCCATAAACCTTTTGAAATCAGATCAAGGGTAACATTCCGGTCCTGATCTTTTGGGAAGATATTTGGAAAGACGCGGATATAAGGACACACCAACTGGTTTGCCAAATCAATGAAGCGTTTTCCATCATCAATTTGTTTCCTTCTTTCAGTGCCTTCCGGATGATGTAAATTTACAGATGACCCAAGGTTCACAAATTTTAGATCCTTATCCTCCATCAGTTTTTTAGTAGAGCGAATATTTTCTGCACTGTTGAACTCAGCACATTTCGGTAAATCCAATTCCCTTAATATTCCACGCAACTCCAAACCGCTATATCCATTTGCCACGGCAAAATCCACAATGGCCTTGAATGTCCAGTCGGGGCAACCTAATGTAGAGAACGATAATAAGGGTTTGCTCTTCTTATTAAAGGAGTCAAACGAAAATCCAATGGACGCTGATGATGCAAGTCCGATTGTCTTTAAAAATTCTCTGCGCGTAAAAGGAATCATTGTTGTGCTGTTTAATCAAAGATACTATTTTGCCGACAATGAGAACCGCTTGTAGCGTTGCTGATATTGATGAGAGTAGAAATTACTTTTAGTAAACGTATTCTTCCTTAAAGAATTACACTTATCGATGCCCTTGAAAAGAAACACATGATTCAATTTAATAAAAAGTATTTCGCTTTAGCTGTACTTCTATTTGCGATAGAAGTTATCATAGCCGTCTTCGTTCACGATCAGATTATTCGACCGTATATAGGCGACTTGTTAGTTGTCATTCTTTTGTATTGTATGGTGAAAAGTGTTTTCAATGTGTCCGTTGGGAAAACAGCTGTATTCGTCCTGGCATTTTCGTTTTTGATTGAGACCTTGCAATACTTTCATGTTGTTCGTTTGTTGGGATTGCAACATTCTAAACTTGCCAATATTATCATTGGCAACTCTTTTCAATGGATTGACTTGGCTATGTATATTATGGGGATTGGCGTTGTTCTATTGGTAGAAAAAGAAGGAATAAAGGGAATTAATTAGAATCTTTCTTTTAGCTGATATTCATCTTGCTAAACCATAATGCCTGGAAAGCGTATAAGCGAGCTAAGCTATTCATTTACGGAGCCTTGAACCTGAATGCGTAGCGTGTGGTTTTGTTTTGAGTAAAATCATTTCAGCAGTATGAATAAGTTATATGGTAAGCGTTTACTGCAATTTTGTGTTGTAGAATCTTCAACCGATAGAATATTGTATTCATTGTCTCTTTTTAAGCGGTATCGGAGCTGAAAGCTTTCACAATTTCATTTACTTCAATTCAGTAGTACAGATCATTTCAAAACCCCTCATGTTTCACACTTTCTTTAGTTGTTCAATCTTTCGATTCAGATTACCTGTAATTTTCCTTTTACAGGCATTGATATTCTCTGGTGTATCTGCTCAAGACACTTCATCCGTTGACAGCCTTGAAAATTTACTATCCACATCAAAAGATACGACCCGCGTAATTTTACTTAATGCGTTATCTGAAATTTATGGCAAGACTTCTTCAAAAAAGGCAATGCCATATGCACAAGAAGCCCTGTCACTTTCTGAAGAGTTGAACTTCAAGTCGGGGATAGCCATTTCATATCGCACAATTGCCATTGCCTATTTTTTTAATAATGATCATCCAAAAGCATTGGAATGTCTTCTTACAAGTGCAAGTAAGGCCGCAGCAATTGAGAATTGGAATTTAGAGGCCCAGAATTATTTGAATGTAGCCGCAATCCACGCCAGTGTCTTTGGCCATTATTCAAATGCAATGGAGTATTATACAAAGGCATTGACTGTTTTTGAATCCCATAATATATAAGGTAAACTTCATGATGCATATGCAGGAATTGCTACGGTATACATTCATCAGAAAGAATACGACAAAGCACTTGATTACTTAACGAAGTCTATTCGTCTCCTGGAAATTGATAGCGATAACAGTGCACTTGGAATTGTATATCAAAAAATGGGCGACATCTATATAGAAAAAAAATCACTGAATGAAGTAGAAAAATATTATCAGAAAAGCCTGGAAAGTTTTAAAGCATCGAAGAGTAGTGGAGGAATAATAACATCCTTGGTTAAACTCAGTAGTATTTTCAGATTGCAACAGAATTACGATAAGGCACTCGAAAATGATTTGAAGGCTTATGAACTAAGTAATAAATCAACGTATGAACGCGGACGATTGTACAGCCTGGAATCGCTTGGTAAAACCTATCAGGCAAAAAAGGAGTATGCGAAGAGCAAAGTGTATTTTGAAGAATCGATTGTCATCGCACAACGAGCAAAGATGACAGAGAAGCTTATGGAGGCGTATAAAAGCCTGGCAGAGGTAGCCTCGCTTATGAACGATTTTAAAGAAGCATATCATTATCAGAAACTACATACCGCATATGTCGATAGTGTTCGATCAAAAGAAAGGACTCAGCAGCTGGCAGAAATGGAAGTGCGTTTTGAAACCGATCGGAAAGAAAAAGAAAATCAATTGTTGAAGAAAGACAACGACCTTAACAAACTTTATACAGCAATTGCACTGATCAGTCTTTTATCGATTGGAATTATTGCTGTTCTTTTTATCAACCGACAGCGGATAAAGTTAAATGTTACGAAGGTGCTTTCAGAAAAAGAAAAGGAACTGCTGGAAGTAGAGTTGAAAAATGCACAACTCAGCGAATCGAAACTGCGAAGTGAGATTGAATATAAGAATAAGGAATTAACCACATACACCCTTAATCTCATTCAGAAGAACGAGATACTGGAAGAACTCAAAAGCACATTGGAACAAATCCGAATAACCCCTTCTCAGGAGCTATCGGGTAAACTCAACAGCATGATCAGTTCGGTGAATTTTGGTTTTCATTTGGATCGGGAATGGGATGGGTTTAAAAAGCATTTCGAAGAAGTACATGAGAGTTTCTTTGATAGACTGAGACTTCAGTTCCCTATCCTGAATATGAACGATATGAAACTCTGTGCCTTGTTGAAGCTAAATCTAGAAACAAAAGAGGTGGCTACTATCTTGGGAATCTCGGCCGACAGCACAAAAATCGCGAGGCATCGGCTGCGTAAAAAACTCAATCTTTCTACCGATCAAAACCTTAGTTATTTTCTATCTTCTATTTAAAACTTTGATTTTCTGCTAATATCACTGACATATTAACCCTTTGTTAACCTCTTATTCGTTGATTGCTAACCATTTGTAAGCCCTATAAAAGCGGGCTTGCGCAAGCGAATGACTTTCTTTATGTTCTAGAATAGACCCCACTATGGACGCCTCAATCCGAAAGCTTCGTGTCTCTGAAGATACCCCTTTGCAGAATAACATTGATCCAACTTCTGACTTCACTCATTCCGATTTATATAAGTATGCCTCACTCTTCAATATCCTTCGGAGTTTTGAAGAATATACGCTGAACGCAATGGGTACGATTGTAAGCAGCAATTTGGAAGCTGTAAACATTACAGGATATGAAGAGTGGGAAGTGATCGGAAAGTCTTTTTCTATTTTTTATTCTCCATCCGAACAAGTTGAAGGCAAACCCCTTCAGGATCTTCAAAGGGCTAGGGAAGAAGGGAGAATTGTGATCAAAGGATGGCGCGTTAAAAAACGCAATGTCACTTTTTGGGCAAAAGTAAAAATTGAATGCTTAAAGACTTCTAATCATGGACCTGCGGTTTTCCGAATGGTGCTGCATGACACTACTCATAAGGCCATGTACCGATACCAGGTAAAAAAGATAAAGAAAGAATATCTGAACCTATTCAATAACTCCTACACGGGTATATTTCGATTTTGCTTTTCTACAAGCAATATCATGTTGATGAATGACAAGGCTATCGAAATTATTGGACTGGAAAATGCAGATCAAACTTCCTTCCGTGACTTGTTTTTCAATGGTGATGAGTTTGTGAAATTCTGTTCCGAACTCCGCTTAAACGAAAGGGTGTTGGATTTCGAATTCAAGGCGAAGGGATCCAGGACCACTGAACAGTGGTTATCCGTTACGTGCAAATTTTTCTTTGATGATGATTTTGTAGAAGGAATTATGACGGACGTAACTGAAAAGAAAAAACAAGTTATGGAACTCGAACGTCTCAATCACGATCTTGACCAATTCATTTATCATGCATCGCACGATTTACGCTCACCCCTTACGACTCTGCTTGGATTGGTGAATCTGATCAAAATGGAAAATCCGAACGCTCAGATTCAGGAATACTCTTCTATGATGGAAGAGCGCATTCTCCATCTTGATCGACTATTGAAAGATTTAGTATCGCTTGTTCATAATAATAAAACGGGATTAACTTCCGAATACTTCTCACTCGATCAGGAAATAAAATCGAGTATGTCCGAATTTAAAGACCAATACCCGGCTGTTAAGATCGAAGTGAATACGCGGGAAGATGCAGCCTTTTTCACCGACCCTGTGCGTGTGCGGAGTATTTTTAGAAACATACTTTCAAATGCGCTTAAACATCATCATGCAGAGGCGCCATCACCTGAAGTGATTATTGATATTCAATGTAATTGTGAAAAAGCAGTAATACAGTTCTCTGACAATGGAATTGGAATTGAAGAGCAGTATCAGAATAAAATATTCGAAATGTTTTTCAGGGCCACAACGAAGTACAATGGAACCGGGCTTGGTTTATACATCGTGAAATGTTTGGTTGAAAAGCTAAACGGTAAAATCAGTTTTGTGTCTGCAAAAGGAAAGGGTACGATCTTTATTCTGGAGTTACCGAATCAATCGACTAATGTGAAATTGAAAACTGTTTTATAGTAGACAATAAAGGACATGGGCAATGAATCCGTCAATGGATTCATTGCCCATTATACTTAATGTTTCTTTTCATTTTGCATCACCATCGAAGCCAATACTGCCACCGACAAAGTAAGAATAATAAACGCCAGCGATATTTCAACTGGTACTTTATAGATATCGGCAATGCACATCTTTGTACCAACAAAAATGAGTATGGCAGATAATCCATACTTAAGGTAGGTGAAGTACTTCTCCATTCCGGCAAGTGCAAAGTAAAGAGATCGTAATCCCAGTATGGCAAATACGTTGGAGGTATATACAATGAATGAATCATCGGATATTGCGAGGATGGCTGGGATACTGTCTACGGCAAATACCAAGTCGGTCACTTCAATCATGACCACAACCACAAAGAGCGGAGTGGCCCACAATATGTTGTCGCGTTTCAAAAAGAATTTATCTCCTTCAAATGTCGGTGTAACACGGAAGATTTTGCGCACGAATTTTACAACGGGATTTTTATCAGGATCAAGTTTTAAATCTCCCTGGGTTAGGATGCGTATACCTGTAAATACAAGGAAGCCTCCGAAAATATAAATGAGCCAATGAAACTTGTGAATCAATTCAACACCGGCCAGGATGAAGCAAACGCGCATCACCAGTGCTCCTAAAATTCCCCAGAACAATACCTTGTGTTGGTATGCCGCGGGCACGTTGAAATAGGAGAAAATTAGAATGATGACAAAGATATTGTCAACACTTAACGACTTTTCAATGAGGTATCCGGTGAAGAATTCAAACGCTTTTTCTTCCCCGAAATGATAGTAAACAAACACATTAAACAAGAAAGCAATAGTGACCCACACACATGTCCAGATCAGTGCTTCCTTTACTTTTATCTCTTTTGATTTGCGATGGAACACACCTAGATCGAGCACTAACATAAGCACTACAAACAGGTTAAATCCGATCCAGAGCGTAGCGTTATTCATAGTTTTATGGTCTAATGGAGTTGTAGTTTGTTCTATTAAAGGTAATAGAACAGACGAAGCAAAAAAAATAGCGTGACACCATTAGTACGAAGACTGTCAGAAATGTTGCCCAAATTTTTTTTGAACATTGATTACCCACTAACGTTCTCTTTGCGGTTATCTACTTTTGTTTCATCAACCAACACCTAAGCTCAAAGGATAAAGCTCGGATTGAATTGACAGAGTATAAGGAGTAGATGGGAGATGTGGAATGAGGGTGGCTATAGCGTTTGAATAATAAAAGAGCTAAAATCAGCTTTTGCGATTGTCGGGTGCGAGATGTTTCTTACCCTAGTCCAGATACTTCAAGATACGGAAAGATATCCGTTAGAGCTGAATCCGATTCAACTATTAAAATTACCAGCGATCATCGCTTGCCTCACTTGTCTGAGTGAAAGCACTTTGCCTGTCAGTTCTATTATTCCACTAATCAGTTTCGTTTACATGAAAGCTCAGCATGCTGGAGCCCGTAACCCTTCGCACGGGTATGGCAATTCAAAGATGTGTGATGGGCCTCATCTGGAATGTGCAATAATTGACAATTCATTAACATATTAATAAGCAATCAGTCCAAATGATATGGTTTAGGGTTGTCTACTCTTCGAGTTGGTTCGATTAAATTGATTTCAAACCATTGCAGAATATATAATAAAATTCTGATGATTTTTCTTTAGGAGGAGTGAACCCTTACACTGTTTCTTTGCGTTTAACAATTTTGTTAAACAAAAAAGACAATGGGGGCGGAGGAACTGCAAACGGAAAAGTTAATTAAGGATAAGGCTAAGAAACTTTTCTTTCAAAAAGGCTTTCTGAACGCGACAACACAGGAAATAGCGGATGAGGCTGGTGTAAATCGTGCACTTATTCATTATTATTTCCGCTCGCGTGAGCTGATGCTTGACACCATATTGAATGAGACCTTACTTGAAAAAAAGGAACGTGTTCGCAGTGTCTTATCGTCTGATTTGCCTTTCAGGAAGAAGATTGCCCACTATATTAATGCTTTGGTTGACTATGGATTAACCTATCCTTACCTGGATAATTTTATCATCAGTGAAACGGCACGACATCCTGATAAGATCAGAGCATTTTGTGCAAAGGTAACTTCTAAATCAAGTGATCTGATTAGCGAACAACTCGAAGCTGAAATAAAGAAGAAGAAACTTGCACCGATCTCTCCGGAGCATTTCATGGTTAACCTTTCTGCATTGTGTAATTACCCACTGCTTGCCAAGTCTGTGCTTCAAACCATTCATGGTATGACGGATGCTGCCTATCGTAAATTTTTAATTGAACGTAAACAAATTATCTACCGAACCATCTTTAATGAAGAAATGCCAGACTAAACTCCGAAATGAAATAACAAAAGACCACATTAAGAATCACCTATTTACTATGCCATTCACTTCGATCAGAACACATTTTCATTGGGCTTCATTGCTCATACTCTTTTTTCCTGTCATGAGCTTAGCTCAACAGGCAGAAGCTCCTGATAGCATTCTTCAGTATGCTCCACTTGATAAGGTAGTTCAGTATGCATTGGTACATCAACCCGCTGTTCAACAGGCCATGCTGGATGATAAAATCGCACGCCAGGCTATTAAAGGAAAGCTTGCAGATTGGTATCCTCAAATTACATTCAACTATAACTATCAGCGTTTTATTGATTTACAAAAAACAGTGTTTAATGGAACGGTTGTTCCAATTGGTGTAAACAATACATCGTATGCGCAATTCACGGCTACACAAACTATCTTTAATCGTGATGTATTGTTGGCGAGTAGTACTGCCTCTAAAGTAAAGATTCAAGCAGAGCAAAATATCAGTCGTAGTAAGATTGATGTTGTCGTAAATGTTACCAAAGCTTTTTATGATGTGCTGGCAACAGCACAACAGATAAAAGTAAACGAAGAATCCATTGTTCGTTTGCAACGAAGTTTGAAAGACGCCCTTAGCCGATATAACAGCGGCGTTGCTGACAAAACAGACTATAAGCGAGCCACTATTTTATTAGGTAATGCACAAGCATCGCTTAAAGCAACTACTGAATTGTTGAAGTACAAGGAAGAGTATTTGAAAACGCTCATAGGTTACCCCATGTCGCATGACCTTCCTCTTCAGTATGATACTTTGCAAATGGAAAATGACATTGCCATTGATACATTGCAAGAGATCAATTATACATCCAATATTGATTATAAGATTTTATACACACAGAAGGAGCTTCAGGATGCCAATGTCAAATACAGTAAGTGGGCTTTTATTCCATCCCTTAGTGCTTTCGGAAATTATAATCTCAACTATCAGAATAACGCTTTTGGAGAATTGTATGATAAAAGCTTTCCATATTCTTATGTAGGCGCAACGCTTTCGATTCCAATATTCCAGGGTGGGAAACGCGTGGCAAAGATCAAAGAACAGAAGTTTGCTCAAGAACGCATTGACATAAGTATTGACAATCTGGAGAGCAATCTATCAACAGAGTATACACGCGCTTTGGCAGCGTATAAAAGTAATCTCACAAACTATGTTACTCAGAAAGAGAATGCAATATTTGCTGAAGAGGTATACAACGTCATTCAACTTCAGTATCGCAACGGAGTAAGAACTTACCTTGATGTAACAGTCGCGGAAAGCGACCTTCGTACAACCCGAATCAATTATTTTAATGCACTCTATTCTGTACTCGCCAGCAAGATGGATGTGTTACTTGCACTTGGTCAAATCAATTACTAAATCGAAATACTCAAACTTATATGTCTGTGAAAAAATTACATAACTACTCCATAATCGCATTGCTACTTATCGTTGTGGCCTGTGGAAACAAAGATCAAAAAGCAATGCAAGGTCCGCCTCCGGTTTCGGTTGTTGTTCATCAGGTAACCACCACTGATGCTGCATACTATGATGAGTATCCCGCTATCGTAAAAGCGTTGAATGAAGTTGAACTTCGTCCACAGGTAAATGGATACATCACCGGAATCTATTTCAAGGAAGGCGATAAAGTGAAGAAAGGACAGAAGCTGTATTCTATTGATCAGCAACAATCACAAGCTAACTATCAGCAGGCATTGGCTAACCTTGCTGCGCAAGAAGCTAATCTGGAGAAGGCAAAAAAAGATGTTGAGCGATACCGTGAATTGGATAAACAAGATGCGATAGCAAAACAGCAAGTAGATTACGCAGAGGCTACTTATTCGTCGGCTCAGAAACAGGTTGATGCAGCTAAAGCATCTGTACAAGGTGTTCAAACCAATGTGCGCTATTCTACTATTGTAGCACCGTTTGATGGTACCATTGGTATTTCAGCAGTTCGCTTAGGATCCTCTGTTTCCGTGGGACAAACTTTGTTGAATACCATTTCATCTGATGATCCGGTAGCGGTTGATATCACCGTTGATCAAAGTGAAATCTATCAGTTCACACAATTGCTTACACAGAATAAATCAGCAAAGAATGATTCAACTTTCAGACTTGCTTTTAGAAATCAATTGTTCCCGGAATCCGGAAAGATCAGCTTTATTGATCGCGCGGTTGATCCTCAAACGGGTACGATTAAAATGCGTGTTGTATTTCCAAATCCAAATCATACCCTGCGCGCTGGCATGAGCGGTACGCTGCAGGTATTAACGACTACACAAAAATCAGTCGTTATTCCATACAAGGCAATCAACGAACAGCTTGGAGAATTTTTTGTGTACATGCCCGACAGTGCAAAAGCGACACAAAGAAAGATTGTCTTGGGTAAACCAGTGGGTAAGAATATTATCATCAAAGACGGTTTGAAGGAAGGCGAGACCATAATCATCGAAGGTATTCAAAATCTTCGCGAAGGTTCTGCTATCAATATTACCACACCCGATACAGCAAAGAAATAAGTCAAACATTACTTTAACAGCGAACAATGATATCAGATGTTTTTATAAAAAGACCCGTCACCTCTATTGTTACGTCCTTAGTGATTGTACTGGTAGGAGTGATCGCGATGACGACTCTACCGATCTCGCAATATCCAGACATTACCCCACCAACAGTTGCCATTAACGGACTCTATGTTGGTGCTGATGCACAGACAGTAGAGCAAACTACAACAACCGCGATTGAAGCACAAGTGAATGGCACACCGGGCATGTCATACATGTCCAGCAACAGTACAAGCAGTGGCGTAAGTAATATCACTGTAACGTTCGACATAGGCACGGATATCAATATTGCAACACTCGATGTACAGAACCGCGTAAGCGTTGCAGAACCTGCTTTACCAGAAATTGTAAAAAGACTTGGTCTTACTGTACGTAAGCGTAATCCAAGCATATTTTTAGCACTTGCTCTATACTCACCGAATTCAACGCATGATGCTACTTTCCTGGGAAATTTTGCTAGCATCTATCTGAAGGATGCTTTGCTGCGAGTGAAAGGAGTTGGAGATATTGGTTCAGTAGGTGACGATTTTGGTATGCGCATCTGGTTAAATCCGGAGAAACTTGCGAGTCTTAGCATAACACCAGCTGAAGTTAATGCTGCATTAGCTGAACAAAATTTGCAAATGGCGGCTGGTTCGATTGGCGGTAGCCCACAACCGAAGCTACAGACTTTTGAGTACAACGTACTTACCAATAGCCGGATTAATAAGGTAGAAGATTTCGAAAACATAATCGTTCGAAGTAATCCATCTCAGGGAAGTCTTGTTTACCTAAAAGATATTGCACGTGTTGAGTTGGCTAAATTCAATTATGGAAACCATCCTTTTGTTAACGGACAGGAAGCAGCATTTATGTTGCTCTACCTTGCACCGGGTGCCAATGCACTGGATACAAATGAAGGTGTAATGAAAGCGCTTGCTGAATTGAAGAGAAGTTTTCCAAAGGATGTCGACTATCTTATACCATTAGAAACAACTTCGGTTGTTGAAATTTCCATTGAAGAAGTTATTTATACCTTATTAGAAGCATTAGCACTGGTTGTTCTGGTTGTGTATTTGTTCTTGCAAAATTGGCGCGCTACATTAATTCCAGTATTAGCCATTCCGGTTTCATTGATTGGTACCTTTATCTTTTTTATACCGTTTGGATTTACCATCAATACGCTTACACTTTTTGCTTTTGTATTAGCGATTGGTATTGTAGTGGATGATGCTATTGTGGTGGTTGAAGCAATCCAGCACAACATGGATCACTATAAGCTCTCTGCTAAAGATGCTACCGTTAAAGCGATGAAAGAAATTTCAGCACCGGTTGTCGCTATAGCATTGATTCTGGCGGCCGTGTTCGTTCCTGTTGGATTTGTTCCGGGTATTGTAGGAAAACTATATCAACAGTTCGCTATCACGATTGCTGTGTCAGTTATGATCTCTGCTTTTGTGGCATTATCATTAACACCGGCATTGAGTATGCTGCTCTTAAAACCAACCGATGAAACCACCAAGAAAAGTTGGCTTGATAAGTTCTTTGGTAGATTTAATCGCTGGTTTGAGAAGGTAACGAGCTCCTACACCAGCGGAGTGAGCACATGGATTCGCAAGACCCCTTACGTTTTAGTGATGATGGTGTGTTTGTTTGTGGGATTATTCTACATGTTTAAAAATAAACCTACCGGATTTATTCCAACGGAAGATGAGAAACGTATGTATGTGTCGTACGAGATGCCAGAAGGTACCTCTACTACCCGAAACATTGAAATGCAACTTGAATTACAAAGGCGTATCAAGACCATACCGGCAGTGAAAGTTGTTGGGGGACTTGCAGGTTTGAATATTCTTAACTTCTCTAATAAGTCGAACGTAGGAACTTTATTCGTTAATCTGAAACACTGGAATGATCGCGATTTGAAAACTGAGAGCGTACCAATGGTGATGGCCGAAATTCAAAAACGTGTTGCCGATATAAAAGAAGCCCGTGTGCTTGTCATTGCTCCACCCGCGATTCCG
Organism: Chryseolinea sp.; assembly: GCA_031388805.1. Lineage (GTDB taxonomy): Bacteria > Bacteroidota > Bacteroidia > Cytophagales > Cyclobacteriaceae > Chryseolinea. Next base: position 19,148 of record JANMRZ010000108.1, on the reverse strand, counting down.
GGTTTAGGGCAATCTTCTGGATTTACCTTTGAACTTCAACAAACCACTAGTACAGATGACATCCGTAAGTTTGAATCGGTGATGCGCAAATTTCTTGGTGCCGTAAATCAGCGTCCTGAAATTGCAATGGCCTATTCCTTCTTCTCATCGCGCACACCAAGTTATCAGGTGGATCTTGATAAAGAGAAAGCAAAGAAACTTGGAGTATCAGTTGCTGATGCATACAGCACATTGTCTACATTGTTGGGTAGTACGTACATCAACGACTTTAATATCTACGGAAGAAATTTCCGTGTGGTAGCACAAGCAGATACACTTTATAGAAAAGATATTAATGACATTGGAAAATACCATGTTCGAAATAATGTAGGTAACATGGTTCCTCTTAGTGCTTTGATCACCACAAAAGTAATTGAAACACCAGCATTGGTTTCGCATTATAATATTTATCGATCTGCCGAAATCATGGGTTCTGCTAAACCAGGTTATAGCAGTGGTCAGGCGATTGATGCTCTGAAAGAAGTGGCGGCCCAAACATTGCCGGTTGGATATGGATATGAGTTTGGTGGAATGAGCCGTGAGGAAATCAAGGCAGGTAATAGTACAGGATTGATCTTTGCGATTTCCATTGTTTTTGTGTTCTTGTTCTTAGCTGCGCTTTATGAGAGCTGGTCTGTTCCGTTTTCAGTTTTGTTTGCTGTACCCATCGGAGCTTTCGGATCGATACTTACCTTAACGCTTCTTCCTAATCTTACCAATAATATTTATGCCCAGATTGGATTGATAACATTAATTGGATTGGCCGCAAAGAATGCAATCTTGATCGTAGAGTTTGCGAAGGAACGCGTTGACAGGGGTATGGAAATCGTAGCAGCTACATTAGAAGCTGTTCAACTTCGCTTGCGCCCTATATTAATGACATCGCTTGCTTTTATCCTGGGTGTAATGCCATTAGCGTTTTCGGCAGGAGCAGGGGCAGAAGCGCGTAAAACAATAGGATGGACTGTGGCGGGAGGAATGCTTGCTGCGAGTTCACTGGCAATCTTCGTAGTGCCAGTGCTCTTTGTACTGATTTCAAAAATCGCATATCGGAAGAAAGTGACTGATTCTTCTTCAGAGTTGGAATCTCATTAATGTATTGGTTAACAGGTAAATGCCGATCCAGAACATCTGGGTCGGTTTTTTTTTGTGATATTCAAAGTAACCAGCTATAATTTTAATTTTCGATTAAATGCTTTGATTATCGTTTGTAAAAAAAAATTAAGTGTTATTCATATTTACGCTATTAAAAAATGAATTGCGATCGCAATAAATTCTGATCAGTGGGTTTGAATATTTAGTCTTAAAAAACATTCCGCAATTATATTTGTTGTACATTTAGTATAGGAGCCCATCCAAAAAATATAATGACCTGACCATTATATTTTTTCTCAATCTGTCAGGTGCAATACATTCGATGTGCGATGTATGAAGGTGGCAAATGCACGGAGGCATTTGTTGCGGTTTTATAAATGACGGAAGGATTATGAAAGTGTATTTTGAAAAAAGAATACAGGGGGGCTTTTTTTCAGCTATTATTATTCTGGCTGGACTGGGTATTTGCTTCTATTCCAATAATCAGAAATCAATTCAAACCAACCGGATGGTATGCCATACCAACGAGGTGTTGTATCCTATTGATACGAAGTATTCAAACAAGCTTTTTGGAGTTTTTCAACTACTGCATAAGATTCGAGATTTTGAAAGAACAGCACTTGTGCATCGAATAGTAACCCGATATGGTGGAAAAATTGGGGCAGATGCTAACGTCAATGAAGGCACTACTTTCTCATTTTTTATTTCGCTACAACAAGATTGACATATGACTAACGACATTGTAGAAATTCTACTTATTGAAGATAATCCGGATGATGCAGCACTCACCATTCGAACGTTGAAGAAAAGTCATCTCGCGAATAATTTGATCCATTTGCATAATGGTGAAGAAGCGCTTGCGTTTTTATTTTCTGAATCTGCAAGGGTTACACCGAAACTGATTTTACTTGATTTAAAAATGCCTAAAGTAGATGGCATCGAAGTGCTTCGTGCAATCAAAAACGATGTAAAGAAGAAATTTATTCCTGTTGTTGTGTTAACAGCTTCTAAGGAAGAACGTGATATTGTTGAATCCTATAAACTAGGAGTCAACGCTTATATTGTTAAACCAGTGGAATTTGAAAAGTTTACGGAAGCAATAAATCAACTTGGCCTGTTTTGGTTAATTCTGAATGAGCTCCCTAAATAAGTTACATGAACTAAAGTAGTTTCCTATGATCACGAATGAAATTAAAATTTTGTTACTAGAGGATCTTGAAGATGATGCCGGTTTGATTAAGAGAGAACTTCAAAAAACAGGTGTATTGTTTGAGATGAAACGTGTTGATAGCAGAATGGAGTTTATTGATGCGTTACGAGGCTTTAAGGCCGATGTGATTTTATCTGATCACAGCCTTCCTCAATTTAATTCATTTGATGCACTTCGATTGTGTAGACGAGCCGGTTTACAAGTGCCCTTTATTCTGGTTACCGGAACGGTTTCGGAAGAATTTGCTGTAAGTTGTTTGAAGCAAGGTGCAGATGATTACGTTCTAAAGTCAAACCTAACCCGCTTGCCAACTGCGATTAAGAATTCGTTAAAGCAAAGAGAATTTGAGGCAGAAAGGAAGAGGGCTGAGATTGTACTACGCACCCAAAATGAAGAGCTTGTAAAGATTAATAAAGAGCTGGATAGTTTTGTTTATAGCGTATCGCATAACTTACGTGCTCCATTGATGTCAGTATTAGGTTTATTGAATCTGGCCAAGATGAACAATCATGAAAATGACGATATTTTTAGTTCGTATTTCAACATGATGGAACATAGTATTCAAAAGTTGGATGAAACACTAAAAGAAATATTGGACTATTCAAGGAATGCACGCAACCAGCTTAACATAAAAGAAACAAATATTAAGGAAACATTGGACGACAGTATTGAACGATTAAAATACATGGTTGGGTCTGACCAGATTATCAAGAAGATTCAGATAGATGAACGGAGCTCGTTATATTCTGATCCATATCGACTGCAAGTGATTTTTAATAATTTGCTCTCGAATGCCACAAAGTATAGAGATCAGCAAAAGGAAGATTCGTATGTAAGTTTCTCAATTACAATTGATGAGCAGAAAGCTATTATTCAATGTCAGGATAATGGAATTGGTATTTCAGACGAATTGCTACCCAAGGTATTTGATATGTTCTTTCGCGCCACTGAGCTGAGTGAAGGTGCCGGTCTTGGACTTTATATTGTTAAGGAAACTGTTGATAAATTGAAAGGTACTATTGCTCTGTTTTCACAAATTGGAGTGGGTACTATCATTAAGATAGAGATTCCGAATTTTCTGCCTAAAGTTAAATAAAATGCAGTGGTATGCCTGAAATGATACGGGAGTTAATAATCGAATTCTAAAGTTGATGAGAGTCCAATAATTATTTCTGCAATGAAAATAAAATTGGAACCTTTGCTTTTCCTGTCAAAATATTCGCTATCAACTCTCCTAAGGCAGGACCATGTTTAAATCCATGACCAGAACCACCACCAAGGAAAAGCAGATTGTTCGTTTCGGGATGAAGATCAAAAATGAAATTTCCATCAGGAGAATTTTCATAGGGACACACACGGCTTTCAAGGAGGGGCGCATTTTTAAGTAACGGAAAACGATAACGAATGAAGGCCCGTGCTTTGCTCAATACCTCAGGATTCACCGATCGATCACCGTGCGAAGGATCAAATGATTCTCCCCGAATGTCAACGCCAATCTTAAATCCGCGATTTGCATTTCCAGCTATACCATAATAGAAATCTTTTCCATCGACATCAATCCAGGCAGGAAAGTTTTCAAACGCAAGGGCATGATCAGAAGGAACACCGAAATAATACACCTCTTGTTTCGTGCATGTAATTACATTACCAAGGACATCCGGAAAGAGTTTCCCCAACCATGATCCACAAGCAAAAATGAATGCGTCAGCAGTTAACGTATTACCATTTGATAGAAGAATGTTTTTCATTTTTCCATTTTCGATTTTTCCTGGTAAAGCTTGAGCCTGAATAAAATTTCCACCTTCCTTTATAAAAGCATCGAAGACCGTCATACATGATTCGCGTGCTTTAAGGTAACCCCCATAGGAATCAAAGAATGCGTGATGTATTTGGTCTGTATTTATAATTGGAAAGCGTTTTTGTAATTCAACATTGTTCAATCGTTCGTAAAGCATGTTATGCTTTTTTGTAAATGGAATTGAATCGTCAAGCAAAGGAGTTTGATCTTCATGGCAAAACCAAAGGATACCTGTATTGTGAAATAGTTTTTTACCAAAAGCAAGTTGATTCTCTTTCCAAAGTTCAAGCGCGCGAACATTCAAATTAAAATATAGTTCATTCGCTCCATAGGTAGAACGGATCACCCGTGTTTCATCTCCTGAACTTGATCGGGAGTTTCCTGCACCCCATGCATCAACCAGTGTTACTTTAAACCCTTGACGTAATAAGTATAATGCCGTCCACCCACCAAAAGCTCCAGCGCCAACAACCACAATGGAATTAGACCTACTCAGTTGTGGAAAGCTTTTGGTTGACCCAGCATACACTGATGTAGGAGAAAAAGTATTTAGGTTCGGTTGTGCCATACCGCAAGATAAATGATCAATGCTTTTAATCTGTACTTTTACCTATCGAATAAAATTATGATCAATATCAATCCAAAAGAAATATCGGTTGCCAAAATGCAAGGATATCTGCAAGGTGCAGTAACTCCTCGACCTATTGCATTTGCTAGCACCATTGATGCGGCTGGCAATGTTAACCTCAGCCCGTTTAGTTTTTTTAATTGCTTTGGTTCGAATCCACCACTATTAATTTTTTCCCCGGCTCGTAGAAGTCGCGACAACACAACGAAACATACTTTCGAGAATGTGAATGAAATTCCGGAAGTAGTGATTCACATTGTAAAGTACAATATGGTTCAACAGATGTCACTCACTAGTACGGAATATGAAAAAGGTGTAAATGAATTTATAAAAGCCGGTTTTACGGAAGTACCTTCTGTTATGGTGAAGCCGCCACGCGTGGCAGAAGCTCCTGTTGCAATGGAATGTAAAGTGTTGCAAATTATTCCTACTGGTGATCAAGGCGGTGCTGGTAATCTGATAATCTGTGAAGTAATTCATATGCACATTGATGAAGCGATATTGGACAGTGAAGGGAGAATTGATCCTTTCAAACTGGATGCTGTCGCGCGGCTTGGCGGTGACTGGTATTGTCGCGTTCAAGGCAATGCTATTTTTAAAGTGCCAAAGCCATTGGAGAAAATAGGTATCGGGGTTGATCAACTTCCTGAAAGAATTCGCTTGAGTAAAATCCTTACGGGGAATGATCTTGGCTTGTTGGCGAATGTTGAATGGATTCCCGAACCAGCAAACGTGGATGAATTCAAAAATAATAAAGAATTAAAAGTTGCGATTTCAAAAGGGGAGAGTGGTTTGCATCAACTGGCTCATGGTTATTTAGAAGTTGGGAATGTGGAACAAGCTTGGAGAGTGTTGATGATCGGAAGATAATCTCGAACTAACGTTTTGAATATATTTTTCTGAAAGACTAAAATTTATTGTGGAAATAGTGTTCATTGAGTAAGGCTCAACTAAGCCTTACACGAACAATAAACGAACATTTTAATTTGCTACAACTAGTTAAATGTGCTTCTATCTGCGTTCACCGCTAATGCACGAAACGACAATTGCATTTTATAGTTAAAGAGCAGGCGTGCATTTAAAATCACAGAGAGGCAAACTGCTTCTGCGGTTTGCCTCTCTGTGATTTTTTAACTCCTCAGCACAATACTGCCAGTGGCAGTATTGTGCTGAGGAGTTTCTTTTGCGCGGCCTACAAATTGAGTGGCGAGCACTTATTCTTTCTTCCGCGCAGAAGCACAACTTTTGTTAGAGACCCCAATCGAACAGAGTTATTGACGATTGTTGTCAACTATCAATTCGGATAGGATCAGTATAATTTTGAAATCTAAGCCGGAACAGCTTTATTTTTCTGAACGGAAATTTTCTTTGTGTGTGCAAGAGATGAATACAAATCGCCACTCGGTCTGCGAATTCTTCGCATGGTTTTTAAATCGACTTCATACAACCCAAAACGCATCGAAGGACCAAGGTGCCATTCGAAATTATCCCAAGTGCTCCAATGATAATACCCTCTAATGTCGATACCATCGGCAATGGCTTGATGAACAACTTGCGCATAATCTTGTATCGCTTGTAAACGAAGGAAATCGCTTTCATCGCACACACCGTTTTCAGTAATGATGATGGGCTTTCTGTATTTTTTCCAGTATCGATCTAGGCAGGTTCGTAATCCTTCAGGATGGTATTCCCAAATATCATCGTGTGCCAATCCGCGTGCTTTCATCTTTTCGGGTGTCTCCAAAAAAGTAATCGGCATTGGATCGTGAGGAATGCGTGTGTAATAACTCATTCCAAAAAAATCTACTTTCTCAAAGTAGCTGGGTATGTGTTCCATAAACCACCAGTCGGTAAGCTTTGCCGGAAACCATCCTAACATATTATCGGCAGAGAAAATGGTTGCATTATGAGATATGCCAACGGGTTGATCGGGAAATTTTAATTTAATGTAATCATAAACAAGATCGTGCGCGAGCCCCATGTTCTTCACCACTTTTGTTGCCATCAACGGACTGATCTTGAATGGTGGAAAGAAACCAGTAACCCATCCATAACTGGCGTAGACATTTGGTTCATTGAAGGTATTCCAGTTAGAAACATAAACACCAAACTCATCTACTACCTTCTTTGCAAAGTCAACCCACAAGTGAATATTTTCTTCTTTTTCCCAACTACTTTTTTTTGCAAACCATAGTGGATTAGTAAAATGATGAAGCACCATCATGATGTTTACACCCTTCGATTTTAAGTCCTGAAGGAAGAAATGATAAGCTTGCGCTGTTTCAGGATCAAAACTCCCATTTGGTTCGCGTTGCAGTTTACTCCACATCAACCCCATTCGATAATTCGGTGCCAGCGATGCAATGATGGCAGCATCTTCTTTGAAAAATTTTTCATGATCGGTGGTACGGTCAAACACAAAACCATCACGTGCTTTTACGCTTTGCCAATCGTGTTCAAATGCGGTTTCAATTTGCGCAGCGGCAGTGCTGGTTCCGAAAGCGAAGTTTTCGGGAAAAGTAATTTTCATTATTTACGCGTGAGCGAACTTTGAGTCACTTCCCATTCCTTCCAGTATTTTTTTAGCAACTTGATATCGTCTTCGATGCAGGGATATTCTTGGCCAGGAACAGGAGGCAGTTGTCCTGCACCAAGATGAGTTGATGTTAAGCCGCTTGTCCATTCAAAATGCCCTGGGTCATATGGCTTTCTCCATCGTCCGCCCCAGCGAAGACCAAGTTTTTCTCCGGTTGTTCCAATTTTTCTCCAAAGCGCTACATTATCCCACACGGCAATGGAGTCAACAATTGGTACAATGTCAATCGCTAAGCCATATTGATGTTTCGATCTTCCTGCGCCAGAGCTTGTATATTTTTTGCCCATTGTTTTATACTCATGTTGCTTGGCATGTGTGCGATAGCTTTCTACAACTGCCAATTCAATTCCGTTCGCTTTACATTGCTTGACAAGCTCAATAACCTTATCACGGAAGTAAGGATGGAGTGCCTGAACATCAGCAATCATAGATAAGTCGCCACGGTCTTTTCCAAACGTAAAATTCTCAACGAGACTCCAGTTTTTCCAGCCGTTAATTGTATCGATGTTGATCACGAGCTCCAGAGGTGCAAGGGCGGAAGAATCTATTGTTACTGTCTCTATAACAGGCTCATCATAAAAGAACTCTGCATGTAAGCGACAATCGAATGGAGCAAAACGGTCGTTTAATTGTGCATAGGTAGGTATGCAGGCGAGAAAGAAGAGCGATATAAAACCTAGTTTAAAGTATTGTCTCATGTAGCCAAAGCTAAAGAAGGCTACAAAGATATTAATTTTGTTTAAAGCCTGAAAATCAACGGATTTAAACTGGAAACGTAATATTACCTTAAAGAATTCGTAATGTAGACATCCTACACCATTTGAAGGATTTGTCCAGTGATCATCCCGCATGATGAAAAGGTTATAGAATAAAAGAGCCGCCCTTACTTAATTTCGGAGCGGCCTTTTACAGTTTAGGTAGGTAAAGTTTTAAGCGTGTTCGCGCGGAGCGCCAGCTAATATTTCTTCATTTGCGAACGCAGCAAAGTTTTCAAAATTCTTTACAAATGCATCGGCTAAGTGATTTGCTTTTTGATCGTATGCATCTTTATCCTTCCAGGTATTTCTGGGGTTTAATACTTCGGTTGGAACGTTCGGACACTGTAGAGGCATGGCCACGCCAAACACTTCATGGTTTTCATAGTCTACCTTGTTCAGGTCTCCATTGAGAGCAGCGGTAATGAGTGCACGTGTAATTTTTAAACTCATCCGTTTTCCTGTTCCGTAAGATCCACCCGACCAACCTGTGTTGATTAACCACACATTAACATCGGCCTCACGCATTTTGCTACTCAGCATCTCAGCATATTTTGTAGGATGCAACGGCATGAATGGCGCACCAAAACAGGCAGAGAATGTCATAGTTGGTTCAGTGATGCCCGCTTCTGTTCCGGCTACTTTCGCAGTATAGCCTGAAATAAAATGAAAAGCAGCTTGCCCTGGTGTGAGTTTCGAAATAGGAGGGAGTACTCCATATGCATCACAGGTAAGGAAGAAAATGTTTTTAGGATTGTATCCGAATGATGGTTCTGCAATGTTGGGAATGTGGTCGATTGGATAACTCACACGTGTGTTCTCTGTAATTGATTTATCACTGAAATCTACTTCATTCGTTCCTGATTTATAACCAATGTTTTCTAAAATGGCGCCCGGTTTAATGGCATGAAAAATTTCCGGTTCTTTTTCTTCTGACAGATCAATGGTCTTTGCATAACATCCGCCTTCGAAGTTGAAGATCACATTGTCTGCTGTCCAGCCATGTTCATCATCTCCTATTAATTTCCGATCAGGATCTGCAGATAAAGTTGTTTTACCTGTTCCGGATAATCCAAAGAAAATAGCCGTGTCACCTTTCTTGCCAATGTTGGCAGAGCAATGCATCGCCAATACATTCTTTTGATGTGGTAGGATAAAATTCAATGCTGTGAAAACTCCTTTTTTAATTTCACCAGTATAACCGCTTCCGCCAATTAAAATAATCTTGCGCTTGAAATCGATGATAGAGAAATTATGTTGACGAGTTCCATCGACAGCAGGATCAGCATGAAAGCCAGGAGCGTTTAAAATGTGCCACTCCGGTGTGAAGTTTAATAATTCTTTTTGAGTAGGACGAAGGAACATATTCGATACAAACATATTCGACCACGCATATTCATTGATTACCCGAATGTTCATCCGGTAACGTGTATCTGCGCAAGCATAAGCATCGCGCACAAAAAATTCTTTTCCATTAAAGTAGTTGATCATCTTGCCATACAACTGATCGAACTTAGAAGGCTCAAATGGAATGTTAAAGTTGTTCCACCATACCGAGTTCGAAGTTATTTCATCTTTTACAGTGAACTTGTCTTTAGGAGATCGCCCTGTAAATTCACCGGTGTCAATAGCAATTGCTCCGGTGCTTGTCATCTTTGCTTGCCCGGCCTTTACCGCCATCGTGGCAAGCTGATCAGAAGGTAGGTTCCAGTGGGCCTTGCCCTCTTCAATACCAAGGTCTGTGACCGAGGTATTGGCCGGCTTTATTCCGAGTTCTTGCATGATTGTTTGGGTTAATGAGAGTTCAAAGTTAGCCAAAAATGTCTTATTTCAATCGATTGCAATGAAGATTTTGTTAATTTGCCGCCCCGATCGGTGAATTTGCGAAAGTGGATTTATCGATCTACTTTGAGCTTTTATAAAAGAACCTTTCGCGTAATTATCATTCACCTATTTTATTTATTGTTTAATGAATTCTGACAAAACTTTTTTTGGTCACCCTAGAGGCTTGGCCACGTTGTTTTTTACTGAAATGTGGGAGCGATTTAGTTACTATGGCATGCGCGCTTTGCTTCTTTTGTTCATGGTGGCTTCTGTTGAAGAAGGTGGAATGGGCTTAAGTGATAAAACGGGCGGAGCAATTTATGGACTCTATACTATGTTCGTTTATCTGATGGCACTTCCAGGTGGTTGGTTAGCCGATAAATTTTTCGGTTTGCGTAAATCCATCTTTTATGGTGGATGTATTATTGCGATGGGTCATATTCTCTTAGCCTTTCCGTTCACTGAGACTTTTTTTGTTGGACTCTTATTTATAGTGATCGGAACAGGATTTCTAAAACCTAACATCAGCAGCATGGTGGGCGAGATTTATCAACCTGAAGAACAAGTGAAACGCGATGCTGGGTTCTCTATATTTTTTATGGGAATAAATTCAGGCGCGCTGCTTGCACCACTCATTGTTGGATATCTTGGTGAAAATGTAAACTGGCATTATGGTTTTGCAGCTGCCGGCGTGGGGATGATTATCGGTGTGATACAATATAAGCTTACTGAAAAGAACTTAGGCAGTGCAGGCCTCGAACTTACGCGACTACCGGATGCCGAACAGGATAAGAAAAGAGAGAACGCAATTCGTATAGGTCTTTGGGTAATTGGATTGTCACTCGCTGCTCTTGTTACATTATTGCTGACCAAAACAATTTCAATTGATCCTGTGGCTTTTGCAGGAGGCTCAGGAATTGTAATTGCAATAAGCGCTATCGTGTATTTCATCTATGTTTTTACGTTTGAAAAATTAGATAAGGATGAACGTAAAAAAGTCTTTGCCATTTTTATCATGTTCCTGGCTACAACTATTTTTTATGCTGGCTATGAGGGACAAGGTTCGTCACTCAATCTTTTTGCTGATCGGTATACTGATATGTTTATAGGAAGTTTTGAAATGCCAGCCAGTTGGTTGCAGTCCATGCCCCCTATGTTCGTACTTATTTTTGTTCCGTTATTCGCCTGGCTTTGGACGTGGCTTGCAAAACGAAAGCTAAATCCCATTACACCTGCTAAGATGGCGTTTGGATTAATCTTTATGGGGGTGGGTTATCTTGTGATGATTGGGGCTTCGCATATTATGATTGGTGGCGAGAAGCCTCTGCCTACCTGGCTGATTGTTACCTACATGTTTCACACATTTGGTGAAATATGTTTATATCCGATTGGATTGAGTGCGGTTACGAAATTATCACCGAAACGTTTAGTGGGCCAGATGATGGGTGTATTCTTTATGGCCCTCGCGCTGGGTAACTTGGTTGCAGGCTTGTACGCTGGTGAATTTGACGATAATGCCATTACCTCTAATCCATCTTTGTTACTGGATCTTTTCGGACTCATCGTTAAGATTATGTTTGTGTTCGGTTTGGTGATTCTCATCTTCAGTAAAACTATTCGCAAGTTGATGGGTAATATCAACTAATTTCATGTGCTCTCATTAACCTAAACCTATGGAAGAATCGAAATCGTTTAAACCCTACATTGCCCCGGAACAAAACATTGCCGAGTTCACGGTGAAGTCCATTGTCTTTGGAGTATTGTTTGGAATTTTGTTTGGCTGCTCAACTGTATACCTCGCGTTAAAAGCTGGTCTTACTGTTTCGGCCTCCATACCTATCGCAGTAATTGCAATTACTTTAGGACGAAAATTTTTAAAGACTACAATCCTCGAAAATAATATTATTCAAACGACAGGATCAGCGGGTGAGACTGTTGCTGCCGGTGTTGCGTTTACTCTGCCTGGATTTTTGTTTTTATCCCCTGGTGCTGATGGTCACAGCGTTGGAGAAGATTATTTTAATTATCTAACGATTCTAATTTTGGCTGCGTGTGGTGGTATGTTAGGTACGTTGATGATGATTCCATTGAGGAGATCATTGATTGTAAAAGAACACAATACATTACCTTATCCGGAGGGAACGGCATGCGCTTCCGTATTGCAGGCGGGAGAGAAGGGGGGCGTTTTTGCTGCTACTGCTTTTTTGGGAATGGGTGTTGCCTTGGTGTACGCCACACTTCAAAAAGTATTTCATGTTATTGCGGAAACTCCTGCCTTTATTACAAGCCAGGTAAATAAATTCTGGCCCTCGGCTACAACGAATGCTGAGATTACGCCCGAGTATTTAGGTGTCGGTTATATCATTGGACCAAAAATTAGCGGTGTGTTGGTAGCGGGTTCAGTACTCGCCTGGTGGGCGATCATTCCGTTGCTAGCAACGCTTATTCCCTTTGAGAAAGTAGCACATCAATTGGTGACATTAGGATATTTGACAGACATCAGTACAGCAGGAGGAAAAGGTAGTTGGGATCCAATTACAAAAACATTTGCCAATCCATCAAGCGCACTTTACTTTGCCTACATTCGACAGATTGGTGCCGGAGCAGTTGCTGCCGGGGGATTCATTACGTTGATGAAAACCATCCCCACAATCATCAGTTCTTTTCGTGATAGTATTGCATCCCTAAAAGAAAAAAATGAAGGAAGCATTTTGCGTACTGAACGCGACTTATCTTTTAAAGTAGTGATTTTTGGAAGTTTGGCGTTAGTGATTTTGATGGTGGTGTTGCCGGGTATACCTGGTGATGGCATACTTCAAAAAACATTAATAGGTATTTTAATTATCATATTTGGTTTCTTCTTTGTAACGGTCGCGAGTCGTATTGTCGGATTGATCGGATCGAGTAATAGCCCTATTTCGGGTATGACCATTGCTACGTTAATGGGTACGTGTTTAATTTTTACAGCAATAGGTTGGAGTGGAAAACTATATGAACCCCTTGCGCTGGTTGTTGGGGGCATAATTTGCATTGCAGCATCAAATGCAGGTGGAACTTCGCAGGATTTGAAAACGGGCTACATTGTTGGAGCAACTCCGAAGTATCAGCAATATGCTTTATTTATTGGAGCGATTGTTTCTTCTATTGCTATCGGTATTGTTGTCAAGGTATTGGATACTCCAACAGCAGACATGGCAAAGCAGGGAATTATACATGCAATCGGAAGTGAACGCTTCCCGGCCCCTCAAGCTACCTTAATGGCTACACTTGATAGGGGTATTCAATCGTTCAACCTCGATTGGCAATTTGTTATGGTAGGCGTTTTTATTGCTGTAATGATTGAACTTTGTGGAATAAAAGCATTGGCCTTTGCTATTGGTTTATACTTACCATTGTCTACTACACTTCCTATCTTTATTGGCGGTGCAATTAAAGGGGTTGTAGATTGGAGAAGTGAGAGAAAAGGTGAAGTAAAACAACAAGATGATGAATTGGGAAGAGGTAGTTTGTTTGCCACAGGCTTAATTGCCGGAGGTGCATTGGCGGGTGTTATTGTAGCTTTACTTTCAGTAAATGATAATGTTTTCAATTCGATGAAGAACATCAGTGCAGAACATGCCTTGTCTGCTTTATTTGGTGAGGGAGGTTATACGATTCTCGGTGTTCTATTCTTCGCTTCTATGGCGTTGATGCTATATAAATTGGCGACAAAAAAATAGGTTGATGCTGATGGATATGATTCTTATGAAGAGGTAGCTAGTGATGGCTACCTTTAATAAAAGTTATCCTCAAAGAATTAAGGGTAAAATAATCTAGCCAAGTTTAACAGCACTGTTAAATCTTTCTGCTGCATTATCCCAATTGATGATGGGTAAAAGATTATCAACAAATTCAGCCCTTCTGTTTCTGTACTTCAGGTAATACGAATGTTCCCACACATCGATAACAAGAATGGGAATCACTCCCCATTGTGTCAGCTTCTCATGATTCTCACATTGCAGTACCGTGAGTTTTTGTGTATACGGCTGATAGCCTAATATCCCCCATCCATTTCCATCAACACCTTTAGCTGTTTTACTAATCAGGACTTTTAGTTTGTCGTAAGAACCAAAGTCTTTTTCTATTTGCTTCTGTAATGCCCCAGACGGATCACTTTTTTTATTTGTAAGATTGGTCCAGAAAATGGTATGAAGAATGTGAGAGGATAAATGAAATGATAATTTCTTTGTCCAGTAGTCAACTGTATCAAGATTGTTTTCATCAATGGCCTTTTTAATCATTGCTAAATCTTTATTGGCTGCTTTCACAGCATCGCCATGATGAAAAGTATAATGAAGATGTAATGTCTCCTGATCCATTGATGGTTCAAGAAAAGTTTCTGAATAGGGTAATGGCAGCAAGGCAAAGTTTCCGTCTTTGTCGGTAAGCCTATCCATTCCACTTTGCTGGAGGCTTTGCGAAAACACATTGTTAGTTTGAAGCAATGAAACTCCAGTTAAAATGACCGAACTTTTTAAGAATGCATTTCTATCCATATTATATAATGTTATTTTTTTGTTAAAGAGTCTATGAGAGGTGCAACTTTTGCCACGATGTCGTTTCTTAATCTTATGAAGTCACCATTTACTGCGTCAATCTCCAGCCAATATTGAATATTATTCTTGTTTTTTATATTTTCTGGTAGCGCATAGAAGAGAAATACCTGTTGTGCGTTGTCCACATCGGTCTGAGATAATTTTTGTGGAACAAAATTCTTGTCAAAAAGATTATCCTGGATTAGTAACTGTTTCGTTTTTGATGATATCACTGTGTCGGGATTAGTACCACGAGCGACAGCCTCCCACGCCAGGTTTTTTTCCTTTGCAAGTTTATTAAAATAGGTAGCTGCAATTACACTTTTAGCGGATCCATGTTCACAAACAAATACGATCCTTTTGGTTTGCGCATGACTGGTCATCGTGCAAAAAAAACCAAAGATGATTAACCATGTAATTTTCATATTTTATGTACAAGTATCAGTGATTTACTTTGTTTGATAGTTCTACTTCATGGAACTACACATCATTCAAATAGTTATTTATTTAATTCTCTTCAAAATAGCCTTCGCGTACAGTTCAAAATCCTTTCCAGGTTCGGCAAGTTCGAATGTTTCAATGAATTCATTTTCATTCACAATCTGATACGATTCCTTGGCGCGATACCCGGCAGGAATATTTTCAATACTCTCAGAAATAAATACAATGGTTTTGCCATCAGATGAGATGGATTCAATTTTGAATTGATTGACAAATCCTTCAATGTGAAATTGTCTAAGAACAAATGTCTTTCTCTCCTTATCGTAGCTGATGAATCCGTGATCTTCATGTACTTCGCCTTTCTGATTTTCTTTTGAAGGTGGGTACGTTGATTTGTTCTTTACTTCAATGAATTTTTTGTTCAAGACAATTTGATAACTGCGTTCATACTTTCCTTTTCCAGGTTGACCTTCGGAAGCACCTGTCCAATTTCCAATCATGCTTTTGAATGGAAGCCATACGTTGTCTTGTTTCGTCATTTGAGCAAACGACAGAGCAGGCGTACAAATTAGGATGAACAACATTCTCCTCATACATATGGGGTTTGATTACCCCTAAAGTACAAATTTTATCAGCTATGATTTCACTCTTTTCCAAACTTGCGATCGATAAAATGGTCCGAGGTACCCTCTCACTTTTAATGTGTTTGAATCTACTATCCACAAGGAAGAAGAATAGGTACTTCCATTAGAAGGGTCAAGGATTTTTCCTTCATCCCATTTACCATCTACTTTCTTGAAGTCCCAGATGATTTTCATTCCTACAACTTTGGAGTTTTTCAGAGTCCCTTCGCATTCAGTACAAATGGGATCTGTCCCCTCGTTCGGTAATATGTAAATCTTTCGCACATAGCCGCGAATCTCTCCATTTACATTTTTGATTTCAACTATAGATTTCAACTGGTTCCAATGGTCATCAATGGTTTGCCAGATGCCAACGGGCGTTTTCTCATTAGAAACTCCTTCCCGTTTCCAAGTTTGAGTTCGGTAAATGAATCCGATAAACCCTCTTACCTTTAAAGTATTTTCATCTTCCAACCACATTTTGCTGGCGTAAATTTCACCGCTTTCAGGATCGAGAATTTGTCCGAACGACCATGCATCACTTTCTTGCTTAAAGCCCCACATAAAATTCATGTCAATTACTTTTTTGTTTTTCCTATTTCCAGGACATTTCGTACAAACGGGATCTTCTCCCTGATATGGTTCCAGAAATATCTTCACGATGCTGCCTTCAATACCTTTATCCGTTTCTTTGATTTCGATCATCGATAGTGGTGAGCCGGTTTGCTCGTTATACGTCATCCATTTTCCAGAAACGGATTGCGCTACTGCAGAAGAAACAGCAAACCATAAAATAATAGAAATTGAAACTGATTTTTTAACAGGCATTTTTAATGCGCACGATTTTGGTCTCGACTTTACTTCTTCAAATGCTTCGTGGTATTTCTCATGCTCTGTCTTCATTAACCTGTCCCACCAACTGAAATACAAGCCGTAGTTGGAATGGAAATGCTCATGGTGCATATTGTGGTGAACAATTGCAGTGTTCCAGTTCAGCCATTTGTTTTTTGTGAAACCCTTCGGCAATATTTCAAATCCTAAATGGCCGACCACATTCCGAACAATCATATAGGTAAGGAAGAGGAAAATTGTGAGCGGGTGTAGCGGCATTGTAAAAACCATAATAGGCAGAACCATCGCCTGAACAAGCGCCTCCCATGGATGAAATGAATACGCAGCCCAGGGCGAAGGATTGGTTGATTCATGATGAACTCTGTGAACATATTTAAAGAGTCGTTTATGGTGCATCATCCGGTGAGTCCAATAGAAGTAGAAATCATGGAATACCAATGTCAGCACAAAACTTACGATCATGTATGCAACGCCATAGTCACTGATCTTATAGTAGATGCGTGTAATGTCCAATCGCTCTGAAGTGTAGATACTGAAACCAACGAGAGAGAAAATGACAACGGTACTCATTGAATAAGCAAACTCCTTCCACAACTGAATTTGCTTCGGAAATGTCTTTTGGATAAAAAGATGCCTCAACCAATTTTTTCCGATCACCCAGAAGAGTGTAAAGAAGAGGCTGGTTGGTATCAGGTAGCGTAATAAGTCAAACAGGAAAATTCCTGGCCATACTTCGATAAAGGGTTTTGTTTCCATAGTCTTTTAAAGTTTATGGATGCGAACCTATAAGGAGGGCAATTAATAGTCTCTCTGATAGTGAAAAAGGCTTGCTGATTTCGAAATCAGCATGGATTTATTGATTTTGAGCTTTGCGGAAGGCTGTGGGGGTAGTGTTTTTTTGTTCCTTAAAGGCCTTATTGAATGGCCCGATGGATTGATAACCCAAAGAATAAGCTATCTCCAGAACAGTCTTTTGATTTTGTGAAGCATCGGACAGAATCTCGCAAGCTTCATGCACTCTATATTGATTGAGAAAATCATTGAAATTCTTAAAGTCCAGTTGTCCGTTGATCAAACGTCTAAGCCGATGTTCCTGTACCTGCATGATGTCGGCCAGCTCTTTAATGGTAAGTCCCTCTTTTCTGTAGATTTTCTTTTCATTCAGTAAAACCATCAACTGTTCTTCCAGAACCGGATCGTTCGATACAACTGTTTTGGGCTTCTGAATTTCACGGAAGAAGAATCCTGGTTGAAAACCAAAATTGCTTATCAGGAAATAACCTGTCAATCCAAGAATAGAAGCTCGCTGTAATACCTGAAGAATATCTTTCGACTCGCGAATGAGTGGAGTTGCTTCAACGATCAAAGTGACCCCAATTAAGAGGGCTGTGATAATGATGAATGTATTTCTGAAACGAAGTCGCGTTTCAATTAAATCAACTTGCTTCGTTTTCAATGCTACATACATTCCAGCGAAAACAAAACCAAGTGAAATAATCTGTGTTACAATATCGAGGACACTCGTTAACGACTTGGGGAAGTCGAAACTACAATTTAGATAGTGGTGCGCATGTGGGATCGCCTGCAATAAAAACCACAGTAAGATGGGTGGGCTAAACTTGAAGTGATCTTCAAAAATTGATTTCGACAAAAGCCAGAAGAATACAGGGATGCAAATTGATCCAGTCAAAACTACTACGCGAAGAAAGGACTCCTGCACAAAAGCCGTTTCAATAATCATATAGCAGAAAATAGAAAGCGTAAACCCAATGCCAGCCCATAAATGCATCGCTTGCTTTAAATGACGCATGAGCGATAGACTGGTAAAGGTCAGTAAGGTGGCTGATGCGATCTGGAGAATTACGTTTAACTGGTGCATTGAATGGCTAAATACAGACTAAAAATAGCCTTTTTAATGATGACTTAAACTATTCAATAAATTTATTGAATAGATGAAACCTTCTAAATACCTTTGTTGTCTAACTCTCAGAAGATAACACCATGAAGAAAAGAGACTTCAAAGACAAGGTATATAGCGAGCTTGCCAAAATCACCAAAGCATTGGCCAATCCTCACCGGCTGGTGATTATCGAACTGCTGGCTCAAGGCGAATTTTCTGTAGAACAAATTGCGGAACAAACCAATCTTCCTATTGCCAATGCTTCGCAGCATTTACAGGTATTGAAAGTTGCTCAACTTGTTGATATAAGTCGTAAAGGAAATTTCATTTACTACCGACTGGCAAACAGTAATGTATTTAAAACCTGGAAAGCGCTACGCGAGTTAGGCGTTGAACGAATTGCTACCATAGAAAAACTGGTGAAGGATTTCAGAAAATCAAATTTTGATTTTGAATCTGTCACCATCGATGACCTGGTGAGGAAAATAGAATCAGGAAAAGTAACTATTCTGGATGTCCGTCCAGAATCCGAATTCAACAAAGGTCACATCGCCAATGCAATCTCCATTCCCATTGATCAATTATCCTCGCGACTTAAAGAACTTTCCAAGCGTACAGAGATTGTTGCCTATTGTCGCGGGCCGTTTTGTGTCTTTGCTGATGAAGCTGTTGCCATTCTTTTGAAGGCCGGCTACAAAGCCACCCGACTTGAAGAAGGGTTTCCGGACTGGCAAATACAAGAATTGCCTGTTGAAGTTTCACTGAATTAAAATATGAACATGGAAGAAATACTGATCAAGGAATGAAAGCCTG
>JANMRZ010000091.1:0-4702 GCA_031388805.1 Chryseolinea sp. | reverse complement strand
TGGCTTTAGCTAACCTAAGATATGGCGCCAAACGACGGGCCCTTTATCTATTTGATTCTTTTGAGGGCATTCCCGAGCCAGATGCCTCAGTCGATGGACCTTTGGCGGTACAACAGGTACGGTCTGTAAACGGCGGTGTAGACGGCCGGCTGGTAGCCGTGACAGGTCTGTATGAGAAATATGCGGGGTCGGTGGGGACATTGGAGGATAACCAGCATTTGCTCGAAAGCGAGATTTGTTATCCGACCGAATTCATCCGCTATTATAAGGGGTGGTTTCAGAATACAATTCCGAAAGCTGCTGGAAAGATCGATCCGATTGCAATTCTTCGGCTTGATGGAGATTGGTATGCTTCCACAAAAATCTGTCTGGAGCACCTCTATCCTCAGGTCGTAATCGGAGGTTTTGTCATTGTGGACGACTATGGCACCTATGATGGTTGCCGTAAGGCTGTGGATGAATACCGGGCGACGTTTGGCATTTGCGAATCGCTCAAAAAAATAGACAGCAGTGCCTATTTCTGGATCAAGGCAGAATGATCAAAAATCATCAAATGAATACAACGTACCTCAATGCCGGTTGTGGCAGGCGATTTTACAATGGGAAACCATGGATCAATATCGACGTGGGATCTGACGATGAAACAATTTTACCGTGGGACGTACGTGCCGGCCTTCCAATGGAAGCGAATGCAGTCGATGTCGTCTATCTTTCGCATGTGTTAGAGCATTTTTCCGAAGAGGCTGGAGTTTGCTTAACGTCTGAATGCCATCGTGTCCTTAGGCCAGGAGGGGTGCTTCGCGTTGTAGTTCCCGATCTGGAAGGTATCTGCCGCGAGTATCTTCGACAGTTAGATGAGATTCGTTCTGCTCATTCTGAACATCCCGACCGACTGGCATGGATCAAGCTAGAACTGCTGGATCAATGCGTACGACATAAATCCGGAGGACGGATGAGGGAATTCTTCAGCGAGCATGGTCGTGACGCAATTGAAATTGATTATGTGGTCGGGCGGATCGGCACAGTAGGGCTTCAATTAGCAAATGCGGATTTTCGACAGAAAACGAAAGAAAAAGCCCGAGTGCATTGGCGTCCTCGTTTTTGCAAGTGGAACCTGGCGGCAATACGCGAATGGGCCTTAAACATACTGCTTACAGAAGGAGAGGAGGAAGCGCTCCGCATCGGGAAGTTCAGGACAAGTGGTGAAGTACACTTGTGGATGTATGAATCAGTTTCGCTGGTGAGGCTTCTCCAAGGCGTTGGTTTCGATGAGATTTCGTTACACAACGCAGAAACATCACAGATTGCTGATTGGGAATGTTATCAACTTGACCGGGATTCGGATGGTCGGGAACATGCCCCGAATTCTTTGTATATCGAAGCCAAAAAGAAACCAGCATGAACATACTGCACCTTTCCACAGCGGACAACATAGGTGGAGCTGCCATGGCGACCTATCAGATCCACTCTCTCTTGCGGGAAGCAGGGTATTGTTCAAAAATTGCCGTTCGGAAAAGAAATTCTTACGATCCAGATGTGGTAAGGGTGAGACCGAAACCCTGGAATCGATTCAATTGGGCTGAATTGTCAGAGAAATGTCGATCGCGATTAGCAGGAGGGCATAACGTCAGGGCATTACGCGTATTCAATCTTAATCAGGCACCATTATTGGATTGGGACGTAATTTTAGAGGCGATTCCAAAACCAGATGTTCTTTTTCTGCATTGGATTACCGGTCTGATCACTGTTGCTGATATCAGACGACTAGCCAAACGTATAAATTGTCCTATCGTCTGGCTCTTGATGGATATGGAACCCATGACTGGAGGATGCCACTATCCTGGAGATTGTCTCCTGTTTCGCTCAGAATGCCATAATTGCCCACAGCTTGAAGCTCAAACGAAAGATTGGGCCAGTTGGATCTGGCGTGAAAAAATGAGCAATTTGGTAGATCTGCCTATCACTTTTATAGCCCCGACGCATTGGCTGGCGGAGCGGTTACGAGCAAGTGGTCTGTTTCGAAACTCATCGTTAAGAGAAATTCCTCTACCGATTTCAGGAAAGGTCGGAGTTGTAGAAAAGAATGTTGCTCGCCAGATTCTGGGATTGCCATGTGATAAAAAAATCATTTTGGTGGGAAGCCATAGCTTGAAGGATCCTAGAAAAGGTGGCGCTTATTTGATTGAGGCAGCGCGACTGTTGGCTGATCGGATTGGGCGGGCAAACATTGATTTCGCAATTGTCGGAGAACATGGGTCAACATTGGCCGAAGAAATTCCATTCCAGGTACATGACATGGGATACCAGGGAGATATCGTGCTGGCCCTGATTTATCAGGCGGCGGATATTTTCGCCTGCTCTTCCATTGAGGATGCAGGACCGATGATGGTTTCCCAATCAATGGTATATGGAACACCGGTAGTTGCATTCGATACCGGAATCGTTCCTGAATTGTTGGCCTCAGGGAAGGGGGGATACATGGCTCAACTGGGAAACACGGAGGATTTTGCTCAGGGCTTGATGGCAATGCTAGACGGTGGAGAAGAAGCGGGAAGTCATGCAACTGAAATAGCGTCCAGGCACCATGACCCACGACGGATTATTGAGGCTTATGGAGATCTGCTTAATAAGTTGTTGCGTACTTCAAAAGGAGATTCTCTGGAATGAAGTATACACAATTTAGAGTACTTGAGTGGGATAGCCGGTGGTTTGGAATTCCAATTGGACGTGTAGACCTGAGGGATCTTACGGCTGTATCGGCTATGGAAGTTGATGCATGGGCCTTAAAAAATGGACTTCGCTGTGTATATGTTTATTCTGAAAGGGCATCCTCTTTTGAAATACCAGGTTTTGAATTGATGGATGTTCGAGTGGAGTATGAAATTGATTCCTTTCAGTTGACCAGAGGAACAGTAGACTTGAATGCTCGCGTACGTTCTGAGGAAATCGAACCGGTGTGCGAATTGGCGCGGCAACTGTTTACCTGTACTCGTTTCGCTCGAGACTGGCGGTTTCCTGTTGAACGGGTGCGCGATCTTTACGCGGAATGG
This sequence comes from Chryseolinea sp., assembly GCA_031388805.1. Classification (GTDB taxonomy): domain Bacteria; phylum Bacteroidota; class Bacteroidia; order Cytophagales; family Cyclobacteriaceae; genus Chryseolinea. The sequence continues at coordinate 1,652 of JANMRZ010000091.1, read as the reverse complement.
GTGAGGAGTGATAGTGAAAATGGAAATCCGGGGTGCTTGATTATACGATCTGAAGGCGACCTTGCTGGATTCATCACAGGAAATAAAGATCCGAATAATACTTCAAAAGGTGTGATCGGACTCTTCGGAGTTACGGAGAATAAGAGAGGTTGCGGTTATGGAAAACGGTTGTTGGACCTCATATGCCGTGAATTTATAGCATTAGGAGTCGAGCGTGTAGGTGTAACCACCCAAGAGTCGAATATTGCTGCCTGCGAATTTTATAAGGGTAGAGGAGCGCAACTAATTTCTCGAGGATATTGGTATCACCGTTGGCTTGATGACCCGTATCAAGAAGGATGAAGAAGTATGAAATATAGTATTCCATTCAATAAACCGTTTATCGTTGGTAACGAAATATCTTATATAACCCAAGCGGTTGAGAATGGCCATCTAGCCGGTGATGGATTTTTTTCAAAATGTTGCCACCAATGGCTGGAAAAGACATTGAAATGCCAAATGGCTTTACTAACCCACTCTGGAACGGCAGCGCTAGAAATGGCGGCAATCCTGGCCAACATTCAACCGGGTGATGAAATCATCATGCCATCTTTCACCTTCGTTTCGACGGCCAATGCCTTTGTTTTGCGCGGAGGAGTTCCGGTGTTCATCGACATCCGACCAGATACACTGAACATTGATGAAGCGAGAATAGAGGCTGCGATTACTGAGAAGACAAAGGCGATTGTCCCGGTTCACTATGCAGGAGTTCCCTGTGAAATGGGGGCGATCGTCGATATCGCGAGGCATCGTGGAGCCTGTGTTATTGAAGATGCCGCGCAGGCGTTGTTGTCGACTTATCAGGAGAAGGCGTTGGGAACGATCGGCGATTTCGGATGTATCAGTTTTCATGAAACTAAGAACATCATCAGTGGCGAGGGTGGGGCGTTACTAGTTAACCGGCCAGAGTTGATGGAGCGGGCCGAAATAATCAGGGAAAAGGGGACCAACCGCAACCGGTTCTTGCGGGGTGATGTGGATAAATACACTTGGGTGGACGTCGGGTCTTCTTATCTACCTAGCGAACTTACCGCGGCATTTTTGTTTGCTCAGTTTGAAAAGGCAGGGGCCATTAACCGGCGTCGATGTCAGATTTGCAATCGATATGACAAAGGGCTTCGAGTTCTCGAGCAGCGTGAGATGGTGGCCTTGCCCTATCATAGGAGTGAGATAGGTTTTAATGGCCATATGTACTACATTGTTGCCCGCTCGCCAGAAGAACGCCAAGGGTTAATGATCCATCTTCGCGAAAAGGGAATATTGGCTGTCTTTCATTATGTGCCATTGCATTCATCTCCAGGGGGGCAGTACTATGGTCGTGCTGAAGGTGACATGTCAATCACAGACCGAGTTAGCTCTTGTTTGCTACGTTTGCCTCTTTATTATGAAATGACTGACTCAGAAGTAGATTTGGTCATTGAGCAAATTTTAGCGTTCTATTCAGTACATCTGTGAGGTTAGTATTTAGATTAGAACCTATCCGTAAATAATCCCAGCTTTTTTGTAGGCAATTATGGCAGCGGCTATGTGCCAGTAATGCCAAGTAGGTACCAGCACATTTCTCAAAACGAACCAGGATCTTCCGGAAACGATTGAACCATGAATGACTCACC
>JANMRZ010000165.1:0-81296 GCA_031388805.1 Chryseolinea sp. | reverse complement strand
TTTACTTTCCTGAAGCAAATTATTGCCGTACATTAGCAAGATTTAAACAGCGAAAATCTGGCACACATCTATATAGTATAAATTATATGTAAACCACTAAAACTTTATACTATGTTACGCTATGCAGTAATTTTCTTTGTGATCGCCATCATTGCAGCCATCTTTGGGTTTGGCGGTGTGGCAGCTGGTGCTGCCTCTATTGCAAAAATTTTCTTTTACATTTTTGTTGTCCTGTTTATTGTGACACTCCTATTTGGATCAAGCCTTTTTGGAAGCAGGAAATGACTATGCTAGAGCTGTCATGACCTGACAGCTCTAGCTTTTTACAGGCGAATACGTTGCAAACAAAAAATGCTTTGATGGAGTGTTATGAATAAAATTTTATAACTAGATATCTACATATCTACAACTCCCGTCTCAGCCGCTGTCGCTACCTTGTCAGGGAGTTGCTGAGACAAGCCGATTAATCAGAGTATTCGCAAATTTCGATTTGTGATGACACAGACTGAGGAGGAATGCTTTTCAACTTCCAGTGTTTGAAACTATTTTTCAAAAGCAGCATTGTCCAGCGTCATTTTTAATTTTTTAACAGCAACGTTTCTGGCAAACGTGTAATGCTCATGATCTCGACATCGCGGTAAAATACTTCAGCACCTTCACTTTGCAACTGTATCTTTCCTTTTGTCAGCGGCAGATCTTTGCCATCAACACCTGGCTGACGAGAATGAAATAACGTCATCACCGTTTTTCCGTTCACAACATGCACACTGGTATCACCAAAACAATACACCTCAAGGACATTCCACTCCCCGTATGGCTTTTCAGCATCCGGATATTTGAAGCAACGCTTTCCTCCGGCTTTTCCCTCGCCAAAAGTTTGAAGCTGCCCAGCTGGATCAAATCTAAATTCTCCAGCTTTAACTTCCGTAGCAGGAATATCAACAATACTTTCGGCTATACTCCAATAATCACCACAGTCACCTTCCTGAACCTGAAATTCCTGTGATCTCAGCCAAGAACCATAACCGGCACCGTGCGGACCTACTCCATGATACAAAAGTCCGCTATCACGCTTGGCATTTTTTCGTGGTGCCCATTTTAGTTTTCCCCACTTGAACTCAAGCCGAAGATGATAGTTTGTAAACTCATTTTGCGTTGATATCCCACCAAAATGCTCTCCTGAAATTCTCAAAGCAGGTTTATTATCTACCGTAACTACAGAAAAAGTTTTTCGAGGGTCAGTATTTATTCCTAACGGAGCGCCCACTTGCTTGTCTGTAAGCGTATCAAACACAGCACCCAGGTAGGTATCCCAACCCGTGAGGTCTTTTCCATTCATCAAAGGCTTCCATCCTGATGTTGAAGCCTGTGACTTTTGTGCGGTTTTACATTCTGAAAAGACAACAAAAACAATCAAAAATAGTACTAGACACCTTCGCATCGTTTTAATATTTTGTTCCATTTAAGATAGTGTTAATTTAAAAATGCAATGTTAAAAAACCAAAGTCTGAAGACTTCCAATAAACTACAGCGATGATTTTTGAACACGTTTGTATCGAATCAGGGTATGCTGAAAGATGCCAATGCAAAGTTGAAGACTGGCCAACTAAACCGACAAAGGAGGCAGTTCAATACTGCTATGACATTCGCTATTCCTTATCCGCAGGGTCCTGACCATCAGTAAAAGAACGCTCTAAAGTAATCGAGTTAACAGAAGAGTATTTCACCCTTTTCCATTCTTGATCCTGATCAACATCCCATTCATTTGATCTGTCAATACATACAATTTACCTCCGGGACTTTGCACTACTTTCCTCAATCTCTTTCGGTCATCGACAAACAACTCTTCAGAGCTTTTAATCATATCACCTTCAATCGTCATTCGCCACAGACTACCTCTGGATAAACCAGCAACCAGTAGGTTATTCTTCCACGATGAAAACTCATCGCCTGTATAGAACAACAATCCCGTTGGTGCCACGGTGTGCAGCCACGACCACACCGGATCTGTGAATGCATCGTTGATTACCGGTGGCACATATTCACTATATCTGTACTTACCAGTGGTTTTAAGAGGCCAACCATAGTTGGCGTGCGGAGTTAGAATATTTACCTCATCCCCCTGGTTAGTACCATGTTCGCTGAACCATATTTTGCCTGTAAGAGGGTTATAAGTAATGCCTTGCGCAGCCCGGATGCCAATAGCATATAATCCTGGAACAGCGCCCGGTCCGAAGTCAGGATTATCTTTTGGAATAGATCCATCCGGATTAATGCGATATATCTTACCCCGTTTGTCCTGGACGTTTTGCGCGATCGGCAAAGCCGGTTCATCTTTTTCATTGAACAGCCGTTCACCTATTGTAAAATAAAGTTTGCCATCAGGTCCAAAAGTCATCCCTCCACCGTAATGAACTCGCTCGAAAGTATAAGGTGTTGCAACGAAGAGCGTTTGTATTTTCTTAAGCGAATTATCTTCGAGGATGGCACGAATAATTTTGGTGGTTTTTCCTTTATCGCTTTTAGCTGCATACGAGATGTATACGTATTTATTTTTGCTGAAGTCCGGATCCAGTAACACTTCAAACTTTCCCGTATTGTCGCCGGGATGATAGAACGCAATGCTATCGGCCATATCAGAAGGAAATCCATTGATCCTAGTCCTTTCCTTATTGAGTAGGTTCACTTTGATCAAATCACCTTCCTTCTCAGAGATCAGAACTTCATCCTCCGACAAAAATGCAATGCTCCACGGACGCTTTAATTCATCAACAATAATTTCCTTCTCAGGCCTGGCGGGTTTCTCAACAATTTTATGCGGCGCGTTCGTAGAGATCTTGTCAACAATGTACCATCGTTCATCAGCTTTCATCAGATTGAAATAATCCGTGAATTTGCTGTTGGCAGTAATGAGCTCTGCTTTTGCACTGCCTGTATTTCCGGTGATATCCAGATCTACAATTTGCGTGATCAGGTCTTTGTTCCTTGGGTGCAATTGGTGAAGGCTCAAATACTTTGCCCGATCCATCATGGTGAACTTGCCATCTCTGAAAAATTTTAGCTGGCAGGAATAGTGCATCGCCCTACCGAGTTTAGTCGTGTCGCCTGTCGCCCATCCTTCAAAGTAAATTTGTATCAAACCTTCCACCGCTATCCTTTCGGACGGTTGTGCTGTTTGACTGTAGGAAAGAACACTGCAGCTTATTATTATAAGTATGATCGCTGCTGACATTTTTGAATATTTCATTTGTCGGGTTAGTTAACCCTGCAAATATTGGCCGTTAGGCGTTTCCGGTGGTAGCGTTGTCTCGATTCCGTAGTACGATTCTATAAAATCATACAAAAAAAATGGTAAATGACAGCGATTTTGGACGGTAAGTCTGCACACTACACCTTTACCTTGCTTTGCTGATACATCGCGGGTGTCATGCCCTTCAGCTTTTTGAACGCGGAAAAGAAAGTGGATTTTGAGTTAAAGCCGACTTCCTCACTGACCGCTTCGATGGTTAAGTTTTCGGCAGTCGATAAGATTCTGCAGGCTTCCTGGATTCGATATTCGTTGACGTAAAGCGTGAAGGTTTTACCAAGACTATCATTCAAAAGTTGCGATAGTTGATGCGCTGATACATTGATCTCATTGGCAAGGTCATTGAGCTTCAGATTGGGATTTTTGAAAACACTTTTTTCAGTCATGACCCGCTCTAGTCTATTGAACATCAATTGTGCATCATCCACTCTTATTTTCTTATTGGCATACTTTGTTTGTAAGGATGAAAACAAGTCATCACGTCTTCTTCTGTGTAAGAAAACGAGCCCACCGGCATAAAGCACAACAGAAAAAATGATGGCACCGCTTATGTACACACCTTTCGAATGCCCAAACAATGCCCACAAGTAGCAAATGAAAATGATCAAATTGATAGTCAACGCCGTGATGAGCCATATTTCAAAAGGTTTCAATTGAGTTGGCTGCCCAACCTTTTTAATAACGTCTTTGAGCTCAACCACTGATAGCAGCAAGAAGATGCCCCACTGTGTATAGATCATTTGCACAATGTACTTGTTCCATACTGCGGGATGTTGCTGATAGGGAAAGATCAATCCAACCGCAATAATGATGACCGACAACGACCAAATGCTCCAGATCCATATGCGGGGTATTTTTTTGATCTGCTCTTTTTCAGCTCTTATATAATACAATACGAATGGGCCGATAAACCAGCAGGCAGAAAGACCGATTTGCAAATAGATCTGTAGCAAGCTGGAGTTGAAATAATAAAGAACCGATTTCCCAATTCTGAGGCTAAGTGCAATGAGTAATGCACCAAGGAAGTAGTTGGATATTTTTCGCTTCCGTGAAAAGAAGAGAAAGTAAATCCCAAGAACTAAACCATTAAACGCCCCTAAGGCACTAATGAAAAACAGCGCTCCGTTACTCATGCGTCAAGAAAAGTGAATCTCCTTCAAATAATTTAATGTCCTCAAAATTCACACCTTCGAATTCCTTCGTCGTGATCAAAATCTTATATACCCCAACGGTTGAATCTGCTTTCTTGCAATACGACATCTCTAAAACGAGAAAATGACACAACCGCATCATTAACAAATCCACTCGATGAAGCAAAATGAATGTTGTGGTTGTCGTGTTTAGCATCCGTCAGAAAACTTTCGTCCTAAAATTACAAAAATCATTGAAATATTTTCTAGAGCAGAGCGTCGTCACGGCTGCTTATAGTTGGGTCAACTGATCAGCGAATTTTAATCTTAGAAAGTGAATAGTGCTAGTGAATCATTCCTAAAAAATGTCACAGTATTTTTACTATAGACATCAGCATCCTCAAAATTTGTTAAAAGAGTACCTTCATAAATTTAAAAGCAAGCAGTACGTTCTAAAAAAAACAATACTCAAATTTCGTCCGTCTTCTTGGGAATGTGCATTTCACCGGATCATCACGATGAACTCTGATCCCTGATTCACCGTGCTGGTAGCGGTAATGTTGCCGCCAATCCGTTTGGCTGCCTTCATAGCCAGGTAAAGTCCCAAGCCACTCCCAGTCGATTTACTACTGCCTCGAACATATGGCTCGAATATGTTTTCAATGAACTCAGGTTCTATGCCAATGCCCTGGTCTTTTATCACGATATAAGCGAGGCCATTTCCATTGCGGACGGTAATCGTCACGCGATCACTATGATCCACCGAAAATATACATGCATTTTCCAGAATGTTCATCACTATGATGTTGATCAAGTTAACGTTAGATTTAACAATTACCTGGTCGCTTTCAATAATCTCGAAGTTCATCCAGGGATATTCTTTGTGCAGTTCCTCTATTTTAAGCGCTACATATTTATTAATACTTATTCGAACGCGGTTACTCTTTTTTTCTTTTTCAAGCTCATAGGCCATTTGTAGCTTCTTGAGCATTTTGTCCATTTCGTTCGCTGTTTTCTGAATAGCATCAAATATCACAATTCGCTCGCTTTCGTTGGTAAGAGAGGCTATTTGGACTAGTCCTAATATGGTCAGGATCGGTCGGCGGACATCGTGAGAAGCTCGGTAAAGGTAGGTATCCAGTTCCTGGTTGATCTTCCGCAGCCGTTCCGTTCTGGCCTTTACTTTGTTTTCAAGCACCCGGTTCAGCTCACTCAGTTGCTTATTGCCTCGCCTGATAATATAGAGTAATCCCGCGAGCAGCACAGACACCAGTACAAAAGCAATCACCGAGATACCACTTATGGTAAGTTTCTTTTCTTTCAGTTCATTTTCCTTTTTTAAAAGAGCGATATCTGAAAGTTGTTTTTCAAAACGCTTTTGGTTTTGAATTTGCTGAAGCTGTGAGTTGATCTTTATACTTTGCACTGAATCGCGGAATACAATGTGTTTTTTGTAATATTTTAAAGCATTGGTGGGATCCAGCTTCAGCTCAAACCATTGCGACATCAGATAGTTGTATTTGCTCAGAGAAATAGGCCGCCCTGATTGTAACAGCAATGCATACGCAGAGTCGTAATATTGCCTGCCGAACTCAAGCTGCCTCTCAGACACGTATATTTCCCCAAGGCTTAACAACGACAAGGCTGCCGAGTTAGGGTCGTTGTGTTTCAGACTTGTACGAATATCGTTTTGGTAACTTTCGATAGCCTCTTTTACCATCCCCTTGGCGAAATAAATATCGGCCGCATTACCCGCCACGAGCGCCTGCCAGAATTCCTCTTTTAGCAAAGTAGCCATGGCATATGACCGATCGTAATATCGCTGCGCGCTGTCGATGTTGCGCTGCTTATAATACCCCAGGCCTATGGTATTATACACTTGCATAAGCTGTATAGAATCTTCGTGCACCATGGGGAAAACACCATGTAACAAGTCAATCACCCGGAGACCGTTCTCAATTGTCAGGGGATAGTTTGCTGTGTTGTACTGCAAATTCGCTATGCTGACGTAGCACGATGAGGCTTTGCGCGCCAGGCCCAGTTGAAGATAGATGCTGGCAGCCTTATAGAGATCCTCGGCTGTCAGTTCCATTTGGTAGGTATTGGCGATGAGGGAGCTCCTGAGCATAAGCAGTTCGGCCCTCTCGAATAATAAATTGGAATTTTCTGTGCGAGGCAATATACCATCTATGACTTCGATAGCTTCAAGGCCCAGGTTGTTGTGAAAAAGTGCCCGAGCAGTTGCATACGCTTGCCACACATTCTGGTCAATGCCTGTTATAGTATCGATATCAATGGCTGCCCTTGCACACAGAAGAATAGAGTCTACGTGTGTGTCCTTGCATCGGGTCAGTGCCTCTGAATATTCCTGAAAATTCTTCACCTTTAACGCAAGCGTATCCGCCATATCGGGTGCCCTTTCACAGGAATACAGACCGATACAAAAAATAATAAAAGCGGCTATGGCTATATTGGTCAACGAAATACGTTTGAGGGTTTATACAATTTAGTGAAATATACCCAAAACCGAGAAGACTAAATCATTACAATTCTCTTTGAATGCCTCGCCAAAGACTGTCGCAAGTGTTCCCGCGATGGTCTTTGCGATGGCGACACTTGTGTCTAAACACTGGCAGTCTTCCTGCTACCGAAGTTTCACTCAATCAACAACCCACCTGCGCTACACAACTTTTGCGGTTTTGCATTCGGGCTGGTTTTCTAGGTCGTCCACAGCACCGAAGTTTTACAAAATACCTTACGAGCCACGCAAAATCTTCTCCATCCTCCTGCCCTTCGCCAACTCATCTACCAACTTATCCAAATACCTAACCTGTTGCGTCAAAGTATCCTCGATTTCCTCCACACGATACCCACAGATTACTCCGGTGATGAGGTGTGCATTGGGGTTTAGTGAAGCATGCTGGAAGAATATTTCGAACGTTACATTTTCTTTTATTAGTTCCCGCAGCTTCTCGTTATCGAAGCCTGTTAACCACTCTATGACCTGATGCAATTCTTCCTTTGTTCTGCCTTTCTTCTCTACTTTTGCGAGATACATAGGATAGACCGAGGCGAAAGTCATCTTTGCGATACGCTGATTTTGTGTGTTGGAATTGTTCATACCTTGTATTCTAGCGTGTTGTGCTGTCGTTCTTTTATGCGGTATTTATTGGCTTAATGAAAATTCTATTTTTTGAGTAGTCAATAAAACTACAATTCGACTTTAAAAGATCAAAGCCTAAGATTCCTGGAATTTCGTGCTATTGAATCGACGGCCATTAATTTGCATGAGATTTTGTATTGGGAAACAGGCAAAGACCCAAGACCTCAATTTGCTGTCTATATTCCATCGACGATGCCCCTACCCGGCGTTTAAAGTGGGGGGAACTCAGATTTTACGATCAATTTCTACTTGACCCCATGAAGTAATAATTACCATCACTTTGATTTTTTAGTTGCCCAAACTCTTAGTATCCTTATAGGTTGCCTTTAATATAAACCCTTATGAACCAGGAACCTGCCAGTCCCTTTGTTACCAAAGTCCTGTTGCGCCAATCGATCGTCTCTATACGATTGGTAATCGCCTTATTTACAGTTACAGCAGCATTGACCAAACTGCTGTATGATCGCTTTCTACCGGAGCTGACTGATCTGGACGAAATCCGCTGGACAATTATTGGACTAGGAACGCTACTTTTTGTTTCTACCCAATTTCGATTTAAGCGGCGCATCGTTATTTCTTACTTTTCACTTTTTCTCTATCTGTCTACCATTCTTTATGGAGTCGCATTTGTTCTGATCAATCGGTTTGATCCCAATGCGGTTATCGTTCTGATATTGGTGTTGGGTGCCAGTTCCGTTATTATCAACAGCCTGTTCTATTACGGGGTACAAAGTGTTATTATCATACTGGCGTGTGTCATTGCGTATTTGAGTTTGGACCTTGAAAATGAAAATTTGATTGCGTTCTTAAATTTATTGATCGCCATTGGTGTTTTTGGCATTGTGATGACCATTCGACTGAAACTTATTTCGAGTGTAAAAGATTCTTATTCCAATCTCGAGAAGCTTAATGTTCTTTCAATCGTTGCGAATAAGGTGGGCGAAATTGTTTTTGTCAGTCCTTCTGCACGAAACCTTCTTGGTTATGATCCAAAGGAGCTTGTAAAAGATGGATGGTGGCGGGCAACTAATTTACGAGAGGGATGGATTAGCCGCGAGTATATTTTGAACTACCCAAATGTTCTTCCAAAAGAAATCATGTCAATAGAAACCAGTCTTTTAACTAAAGACGGAAAAAAGATGTGGTTCAATTGGGTTAATTCAATGTTACCTGATGGCAGTTATATGGGAGTTGCCCTGGATATTACCAAGTATAAGAATAATTGATTTGATAAATTCAAGACAATACTCGAAACAATGAAAGAGTTTGTTAATTGTACATTACTCTGTCGTAAGGTACGGCCATAAAATGCTAATCATAACTTTACGCGCACGTATGAACAACGCACTGGCTTATATACTGCAATAGTTTCTTCGGATTTAAAAAAATTCACATGGCCCTCGAAGTAAGATTGATCAATATTAGATCCATGAACAAAGTGTAATGGTGTCTCCCCATTCCATATACATCGCAGGCCACTTCAGATTTATTATTTATGATAATCATACTTGTTAACGTTTAGCAGCACTCCTCCAAGAATACGATGCTCGAATGAATTGCGATATTTTAAAGTGCAATCACCAAGTGTCTCAGCACCTAAAAAATCCACATAAGAACGTTTTCGCTGTGGAGAAACCTACTCAAGCAAACTCAAGTGTTCAGAAATAGTTGCTAACACAGGGCGCGAATACTTTTTAACGGACTGGAATGATCATTGTATAAATTAATGCATGAAGACCATGTATAATTAACATATGAAGACCATGAAAAATCTTGTTTTATTGTTAGGCGGCCTATTGATGGCCAGTCTAAGTATGATCGTTGGTTGTTCCGATGATCCAGACAATTCGGATCCTGTTGGTCCACCGGTAGAAACTAATCCGCCAAATACAAACTACTCCCCTGCATTCGCGGGACAAACACGAATTGGTAGTGTACAAACAACCACCGCATTTGAAGCAAAAGTTATCACATCAGCATTAAGCGCGCCTTGGGGTATCACAAGTCTTCCAGATGGACGTCTGCTGATAACGCAAAAAAGCGGGCAATTACGTATTGTTACTACTGCAGGTGTAGTTGGCAGTCTGATCACAGGCATTCCATCTGTCAACTCCTCCGGTCAGGGAGGCTTGCTTGGTCTATGCATCGATCCACAATTCACCACAAATCGAATGGTCTATTGGGTTTTTTCCGAGCAAGTGTCAGGAGGTACTTTAACCGCTGTTGCTAAAGGGAGACTTTCCGATAACGAGACCAGCATCGAAGACCCAATAGTAATTTATCGTGCTGTCCCTGCAGCAAATAGCGATTTGCATTATGGCGGCCGCATCCTGTTCGATGCAAACGGAAATTTATTTGTGAGTACCGGAGAGCGTTCAATTTTAGATACGCGACCATTGGCTCAATCGGTAACTGCGGCGCTAGGTAAGATTGTACGCATCACTACTGACGGTCAGCCTGCAATCGGAAATCCGACTTTCTCTGGCGCTGGTGCGTTACCCGAATTATACAGTATGGGCCACAGAAATCCTCAAGGCATAGCGATTCACCCTGTTACTGGCAACCTATGGCAAAGTGAGCACGGGCCACGTGGCGGTGATGAAATCAATCGTGTGGTTGCCGGAGCAAATTATGGCTGGCCAACGATTACTTATGGAATTGAATACAGTGGCGAACCCGTTAGTAGCGGAATCCAGCAGCAGGATGGCTTGGAGCAACCGGTGTATTATTGGGATCCTGTGATCTCGCCAAGTGGAATTACATTTTACAAAGGCAATCGCGTTCCCGAGTGGGAGAACAATCTTTTCATTGGCGCGCTAAGCGGGCAGCACATTGCCCGACTTGTTATTGAGAACGATAAAGTTGTTGGAGAAGAGCGACTGCTCGCAAGCGAGAATCAGCGCTTCAGAGACATTACACAGGGTGCAGACAATGCGTTGTATGCTATTACGGATGCAGGAAGATTGTACCGAGTTGACAAAATTGACAAGAAGTAACAGAAAGAATAAGACTAGTTAGCAAGAAAACAATTGTCATTGTTTTCTTGCTAACTAGTCTTATTCTATGCAAAGTATTCGTAGCATTCCATTCCCACGTCATAACGGAAACAAGAGGCCGTAAAATTTACAATATCTCGTCTAACCAGTCACCTAACAGACGAACGAATTATTAGGACGACAAGTAGGTCAACCTATTTTCAAATCACTCAAGTATACTTTTCAAGGCCCCAGTTTAGATGAAATCAAATTGCCCTCACCGTGCCTTCTGCATTTGTTCGATGGCGATCCATCCTTCCGGTGTGATGCCCATAATCTCAGTGGCAACGCCCAGCGTTTGGTAGGTGTCGAAGATTGTCATTCGTGCAATGGGATGGTTCACTTCGCTGGTGATCGCATAACCTTGTTCGCGCAAATCGCTAGTCACCCGATTAGTGGTTGAACGAAGTTAAAAACGGATACTTTCTCGTTGAAAATCAGTCTTGAGAAGATTTGTATTAGAAGTGATTTTTCGAAATATCAGGTTCTGTAGTTGTTGACTTACCAGCAATGCCTCCGTGAGCCAATTTCAATTATTTTCCTTTAAGAAAGAACGGCCGACCAAATCCCGTAAGTGTTTTACTCAGCTGGTCGGTGGCAACTTGCTTTCCTTCCCTGAAAAACTGAATGGTATTTTTTTCTGAGCTTACTCGCACGCTATCGCCTTTGGCAACCAGGTTACCATTAGGAACGAGGAAGATGATTGAATCCCCTGACTGGTGGAAGATCAGGTATAACATGTCGTGCTCTTTAAACAAGCGTTTCAAACTGTCTTCGCGATGGGACTGCGGATTTCCTGACGTAAGTCGACACCAAAGCCGGCCCGTATTTTCGTTAAGCATCCGCACACTATCAACCTGAGCTGAAAATTCATAACGCAGGGCTTTGGCAAACCATTCGCGTTCTTTACCCATGCTATTGCTCTGGTTAAAAAATAAACGAACAATGAGCAGCATACACAGCAACCCGATACCACCAAGAATAAGCAACGTTTTTTTCATTAACAGCTAAGATAATGAGATGCCGGAAAATACACTGCCTTTTCTCCTATTTCTCCCCGCTGCGAGATGTTACGAATCAAAAGAGGACACATTTTGCATCGGAAAATAGTCGCCAGGTTAATTGATCGAACTGCCATACTCCAAAGGCGTAGGTCTCAACAAAAATTTTCTATATTTATAATCAACTCCTCTCTTATGAAAAAAAAGTATTTAATGTTGACCGTGCAGTTGTTTATGGCAACGATGGTGTTCGCGCAAAATCCTGACTTCCGTGTAGAAAAGATAACGGAAACTATCTACAATCTTAGCACCATGAACCTTGAAAAGAAATTTGACTACGTTGATAATAAGCTGAGCGCCATAACAATCACGGATGGAGGAAAGGATTATGACCTGCTGACGTACGCGTACAAAAAAGAAAACATCACGGTTAATAGCAAACGAAGAGACGCTGTATTGAATACCTATACGTTCAAGGATGGCTCGCTTACCACATACAAAAGCAACAAAGCGAACACGTATTATTTCACTTACAACGGAGCACGCATTTCGATCTTACGACGCGAAGATGCTTGCAACAAACTTGATTATAGCTATCAGTTCAATTATGATGCAAAAGGAAACATATCTCTTATAAACCTTCTGAATAAGGCCGCTGGCGTGAAGCCAATTTCCGTTTACCAGTTTTTTTATAATGAAGCAGGGCGTTTGCAAAGAATGGATCAGACTGCCGAAAGCGGGAAACTCGTTTACCGTTCTTACGCATTGGATTACGTTGACAACCGCGTGTCGAAAATTTCCGTCACCTTTCATGGTAAACTTGAAACACGATTTGAATTCCACTACGATTCAGACGGCAACATTATCGAACAACAGGAGTTTGATCTGAAAGGTGGCAAGGAAGAAAAAAGACGAACCATTCAGATTACGTATACAAAAGCGAAAGGAAATGATTCTATAGTTTGGAACGTCTACCACTGGGAATTTAATCTTCTCTTCGGCACAAGAACATACATGGAACTTGGAAATCCTTGTTATTGATGCATGATCGGATTAGAATCATCTAATCAAACATAGCCGGAAAAACGACAAGCAGTCTGGCCCTCTTATTTCATCAAATAAAGAGCGCGGAGATTTCGCTTCTGTACAAAGTTCATACCCTTAGCCAGCCACGGAACGCCCTAGCACCATAGTAGGATTCTGCACCATTGTGATATACAAAGACATGGCCATAACGCCAATCGGCAAAGATGGCACCTCCGAGTTTTCGAATATCAGAAGGTGTTTCGATCCAGCTCGATGTTTTGGTATCGAACTTTCCAAACTTCTGTAATTCCCGATATTGTTCCTCTGTTAAGATCTCAATGCTCATATCAGCAGCCATCTGAATAGCACTGTTTTCTGGTTTGTGTTCTTTCCTCGACTCCAGCGCTTCATGATCGTAACAAATACTTCTACGGCCTTTCGGAGTTTCGGTTGAACAATCATAAAAAGTGAATTCGCCTGTCTTCTTATCATGCCCCACAACATCCGGTTCACCACCCGTTGTTTCCATTTGATTGAGCGACCACAGTTTTTCCGGCTTAGCTTTCAGCTTTGTTTCAACTTTAGCCCAGTCAATTCCTTTATGGCGGTCCATGTTTTTCTCAAAACGTTTTCTTAATGTTTCGAGTAGTTCTGTACGTTGTTCTGCTGACAACTTCTTTTTAATACTATTCGTCTTGCTCATCGTTTTTGAAAGTAAAGTAATATCGTAAATCCGGATTCATTTCTAGTCTAATATTATACTAATCCTCTAAGCCTTTTCCCGCCAGAATATGCTTCGTGTATTTCGCAACCCTTGCCTCCCGCGTTTTAGCTTGTTTGGCTTGAGAAAAATGAAGCAGATATCCTCTTTGCCGTCCGGGTGTCAATGCATAAAAAGCAGTTTTCAAAGCACGGTTTTCCTCTAACTTATTCTTAAATTCTTCTGGCATGGTGAATTCCTTCGTCTTTTTTAAATCCACTTTCAAACCGGCTTTCTCCACTGCAATGGCTTCCTTGATATAGGCTTTCAAGGTGCTTTTCATCTTCACTATTTCCTGAGCACTGGTGAACCGAATCTGGCGGGCTACCTGCACATTCTTCGTTTGTTGGATAAGAATACCTTTGGCATCCTTTAACAACACACCTTTAAAAAACAAAAGCGCACAATATTCTTTAAACACATGTATTAAAACGATGTTACCTTCCTGATACGTATAACACGGACACCCCCATTTCAATTCTTCCGTGAGCCCACAGTCAAGAACAATCGTTCTCAAAGTCTCGACTTCTTTTTGCCACTTCTTGGCATTAGCGAAATACCAATCAACCTTCGGATTCATTTTGTTCATGTGTCTGTCGTTTATTGTTTAAAGATCACAGCTGCATCATCGTTATTCCATTGATTAATTTACAGAACTGGTTTTTCTATCCGCAGGTCTGAAATACCAAGATACTACCACAAGGACGAGTAATAATGTTGGCCCTAAAAATTCTTTAGCACCATCTCCGCTGGCGAAGTGAGAAAAGACAGCACCCGACATAGCAAAGAAAAAACCGGCATATGCCCATTCCTTCACTAAAGGAAATCTGGGAACAAGCACGGCTATCACTCCCAACATTTTCCAGACGCCCAGTATGGTTAAAAAATAGAGTGGATAACCCAAATGTGTCATCATGTCAACTTCCTCTTTCATTTTAATTAATTGTACGATTCCTGTGGATACCATTCCTAATGAAAGCCAGATCGTAGCAATCCAATAGATGATTTTATTTCTCTTTGTCATAAGTAATTATTTTAATTTGTTTAAGATGTCTTGCAATCGGTTATGTGCCATATTTATGCCTTGAGCAAAGGGCATTTGCAGTATTTGGTCTCTGTGTGCGACTGATTTATATACAACATGCATCGTGAGTTTGCTGGTGTCGTTAGTGAGTAGTTCAAATTCAAGGAACTCCAGTTGGACGGCAAAAGGCGTATTCTCCATTTCAAATGTCCGGGTGATTTTCTGGTTCGGAACAAACTCATGAATTGTTCCATTAAACCCGTATTTGTTTCCCTTAGGATCAGTTGTTTCAAATTGGTAGCTGCCGTGTTTTTTATTTTCAAGTTTCAGCACTTTCGTTCCCATCCATTGCTCAACAATATCGAGCTCTACATACGCCTTGAAAAGTAATTCCAATGGTAAATCAAATTCCCTTGTTATTATTAATTCTTGTTTGCCGTCTTCGGCATTAATTTTTGTTTTTTGTTCCATGCTATTTGCTTTTATACTTTTTCATTATCGTTTCTAATTTGTTGAACCGGTCTTCCCACATTTTGCGGAAGGGCTCAATGAAATCGGCTACCTCTTTCATTTGTTTTGCATTGATATGATAATAAATCTCCCTGCCGTTTTGCTCTTGCTTAAGCAATTCGCACTCGGTGAGTATTTGAAGGTGTTTTGAAACGGTTGGTCTTGCGGTGTCAAAGTTTGAGGCTATTGCCCCTGCTGTCATGGCTTGTGATGCTACTAACAGGAGTATAGCCCTTCTTGTTGGGTCTGCTATGGCTTGAAATACGTCTCTTCTTAAATTCATTATGTAGCTATTTGACTACAAATATATACGTAGTCATATAACTACACAAATATTTCTTTATTATTTTTGAAAACTTATTAGTTCATGCAAGACCACCTTCGTTAGTCATACATTCGCAAATAAGTCAGTGCCGTCATTTCAGACTCAGAGGTATTGAATTGACAAAGAATATTTTCAAGGATTTATTTGGAAAATCACTCTCCATTGGAGAGGACGATTTAAAGATTAAGATTATCTCCTTACAAAATCAACACATCGTTAACCCTCTGAATGATTGATCTTCGATTACCCATTTCTGTAATTTCAATAAGGTTTGGTTTAAAAGTCATTCACCTTATTAACTTTGGTGCATGAGTATACTTGCGCCAAGTAAAAAACAATGGAGAATTATAGTAATATGCGCCATCGTCACAGTAATTATTATTTATACATTATTTGAACATTTCAATGATCCAGTAAAGCAAGGGGAGAAACTTGCTAAACAATATTGCGGATCATGCCATAAACTACCACCTCCTGAAGCGCTAACAAAGAAGAGCTGGGATTATTTACTAACCTATATGGGGTTTCGTCTTGGCATTGTTGACTATCAATATCTCAAGGGTAGCTCTAATGTTGTATTAGATAATATCAAATCGAAAGAAAAGACTTTACGTGTCACGGGGCAAGTTCCAGACAAGCAGGTATTGTCAGATAGCGAATGGAAAACATTAAGACAATATTACAACACATTCGCTCCCGAAAGTTCATTACCCCAGCCTGCCAAAGAAAAAATATCGGAAGAACTTCCTCAATTTGAAATAAGGATTCCAGATCATCAGCCTAAAGGAGCTGTAACGACCTTGCTCAGAATTGATGAAGATAATCAGCGGATATTAATTGGAGATAATAATACCGAAAGCATCACCTTTCTTGATAAAAAGTTAAATGTTATCAAACAACACTTCGGTTATGAACTCGTGGTCGATGCTGAGATAACCGGTGACAGCATTTATTTCTTATCCATTGGCGATCTCATGGGTAGGTATGTTGGCATGAGTAGAGGATACATTATGTTGTGTACCGGCAACTCTGAAAATATGAATTTATCTTCGTATGTATTAGGCGACCTTCATCGGCCAGTGGATATGGAGTTTGCAGATCTTGACAATAGCGGTAAAAAACAAGTTATCATCTGTAATTTTGGTGACGTCTCCGGAAACGTTTCATTATTCAAACCAAATGGAGATAAATTTTCTTTAACACAAAACATTTCGAATATGGCTGGGCCGGTTAAATGTAGGGCAGCAGATTTTAATCAGGATGGTTTAGTAGACATAGCCGTTCTATTCAGCGATGCGCGTGAGAACCTGAGTACCTTTATGAACCTTGGCAACAACACATTTGAACAAAAAATGGTGGTTGAAGGTAATTCTGCTTACGGAAATACTTATTTTGAAATTCAGGATTTTAATAGTGATGGATTTCTCGATCTCATGACAGTAAATGGTGACAGTGACGCAGATCCATACAATACTTTAAAAAACTACCATGGTATTCGAATTTATTTGAATGACGGTAAAAACAATTTTAAGGAACGATATCTCTATCCAATGTACGGAGTACATTTTGCAAAAGCCTACGACTTTGATCAAGATGGAGATTTAGATATTGCTGCCGTTTCTTTTTTTCCAGACTTCAATCAAACCAAACCCGAAATTTTCACCTACCTAAGAAATAAAGGAGATTTTAATTTTGAAACCTTCACCCATCCTGAAACTTATTCAGGTCGTTGGATGGTTATGGATATTGGCGATTATGATAATGACAATGACATTGACATAGTAATTGGAGGAAGTTACATTCCTCTTGGAATGGCGGTAAATCATATGGACAAATTTCATGCTATGCGCACTTCGGGGAAAGCTATATTGGTCTTTGAGAATAAACTTCATTGATCTCCATCAGAAAAGAAATATTGATGTAATTCTTCGAGGGAATAGTATACCTTAATCTCCTATTAAAGATTGAATTTAGTTATTTGATTATGACAATCCTCTATGTAAAGAATATGGTATGCAACCGGTGTATAACGGTTGTGAATCAAGAGCTGGAGAAGCAGGGACTTCATCCTGAAAAAATTTCGTTAGGAGAAATAATACTTAAAGAGAATTCATTAAGCAAAACACAACTTCATGACCTCGATTCTGCATTGATTAAAAATGGCTTTGAAAGAATTGATGATAAAAAGGCCAGGATTATCGAAACCATCAAGAACAAAGTGATTCAGTTGATCCATCATACCGATAAAGTAAATCTGAAATTCAATTGGTCTACTTTACTCTCTGAAGAATTGCATTACGAATATAATTATCTAAGTACCCTATTCTCCAGCGTTGAAGGAATCACATTAGAACAGTTTATCATCAGGCAAAAAATAGAAAAGGTAAAAGAATTACTTTTCTACGATGAACTTAATTTAAGCGAAATTGCTGTACGACTTGGTTATAGCAGTGTGGCACACCTTTCATCTCAATTTAAAAAAGTCACCGGGCTCACACCATCCGAGCTTAAGAAATCAAGAAACCTTGACCACAATAGGAAACCTCTTGATTCTATTTCCTGAGAATACCAGCTGCATCCAGGCAATCAAAAGCGCCTTTCTTTAAATCTTATAAACCTTACTATCAAAAGTGTAAAACTTAAAGACATGTTAGGGTGTATTATTGTAGTAAGAATTTTAATAATTCTAAATGCAATAAAAACATGTCTGTAATAAAAGAAATATCGAATAATGCTGGCAACAGTCAATATAAAAGAGAAAATTTTCCAGTGCTTGAAATGTCGTGTGCTGCTTGCGCAATAAGTGTTGAGTCCATTCTTAAATCAACAGCGGGAGTCAAAGACGCTGGTGTAAACTTTGCCAATCAAACTGCTTGGGTTGAATATGATCAAAAACAAATCAAGCCTGTTGATCTGCAGAGTTCTGTGAGGGCGATTGGTTATGATTTGGTGGTAGATGTCGAAGATCCACAAGCTGTTCAGGAGGAAGCTCAACGAAAGCATTATGAAACCGTGAAGAGCAGAACGATCTGGTCTTCTGTATTGACATTTCCAGTAGTAATCATTGGCATGCTTTTCATGGATTTGCCCTATGCCACTTATATATCCATGGCGCTCTCCGCTCCTGTCGTCTTTTATTTTGGCAGAAGCTATTTCGTCAATGCATGGAAACAAGCGAAACATGGTAAGGCTAATATGGATACATTGGTCGCCTTATCCACGGGCATTGCATTTATATTCAGTGCCTTCAATACCTTCTTTCCAGAATTCTGGCATACGAGAGGATTGCACGCTCATGTTTACTTTGAAGCTGCTGCTGTTGTCATTACTTTTATTTCACTCGGTAAACTACTGGAAGAGAAAGCAAAATCAAGTACATCCTCAGCCATTAAAAAATTAATGGGATTACAACCGAAAATGGTTATCGCGATTATTGAAGGCTCGGAAAAAGAAATCCCGATTGCATCCGTCAAAGTTGGATACACATTACTTGTTCGTCCCGGAGAGAAAATTCCAGTAGATGGCAAAGTAACATCAGGATCTTCTTATGTTGATGAAAGTATGATTTCTGGAGAACCAATCGCTGTTGAAAAGACAGTTGGAGAAAAAGTTTTCGCAGGTACTATAAATCAAAAGGGAAGTTTTCAATTTGAAGCCTTGAAAGTTGGGGGTGATACTATTCTTGCACAAATCATTAAAATGGTTCAACAAGCACAAGGAAGTAAGGCTCCCGTTCAGAAGCTTGTCGACAAAATCGCGGGTATCTTTGTGCCTGTTGTGATTAGCATTGCCATTTTGACCTTCATTACATGGATGTTAATTGGAGGAGAGAATGCTTTTACCCATGCGTTGCTTACATCGGTTACCGTTTTGGTAATTGCTTGTCCTTGTGCTCTAGGACTGGCTACCCCTACAGCAATCATGGTTGGTGTTGGTAAAGGAGCGGAAAATAACATCCTAATTAAAGATGCGGAAAGTCTTGAACTCGCACATAAAGTAGATGCGATTATCCTTGACAAAACCGGAACCATTACTGAAGGTAAACCTGTAGTCACTGATTTTATGTGGAATGTTGAGAAGGAGCAGATCAATCAATACCAGGAAATAATGTATGCGCTTGAATCACAATCAGAACATCCCCTGGCAGAAGCTGTCGTTCATAAATTGAAAGAAGAGAATGTCAAAAATATTTCGCTTGAATCCTTTGAAAGTCTTACTGCACGTGGAGTCAAGGGAAAACATAATGGCATTACTTACTTCATTGGCAACAAAAAACTAACCGGAGAAAATAGCATTGAAATTTCAGAGAATATAAAATTGCAAGCAGACAAACTGCAAGCTGAGGCAAACACACTCGTTTATTTTACGGATAATAAAAATGTACTGGCCGCCATTGCCATTGCAGACAAGATCAAAGAAACATCAAAAAGTGCGATTGAATCCCTGCATAAAAAAGGAATTGAAGTGTACATGCTCACAGGCGACAATGCACAAACAGCCAAAGCTGTGGCAAATCAAGTAGGCGTAAGAAATTATAAAGCCGAAGTTCTGCCTTCAGATAAAGCAGCGTTTGTAAAATCATTACAGGCCAGTGGAAAAGTTGTTGCCATGGTTGGTGATGGAATTAATGACTCGCATGCACTGGCGCAAGCGGATGTCAGTATTGCCATGGGAAGAGGTTCCGATATTGCCATGGACGTTGCGAAAATGACACTGATCACTTCCGACTTGCAATCTGTAACCAAAGCTTTGAACCTTTCATCAAAAACTGTTTTAGGAATACGACAGAATTTATTCTGGGCGTTTATTTACAATGTGATCGGCATTCCTTTAGCAGCAGGAGTTTTATATCCAGTGAATGGCTTTCTGCTGGATCCTATGATAGCTGGGGCAGCAATGGCATTAAGCTCGGTAAGTGTCGTTGCCAACAGTTTGCGACTAAAAGGAGCGAAGATTTAAGCAAGCACTGTGATACTTATAAATAGATCAAGGAATTATATAAGCACTTTTGATAGACATTGACGTTTATAAATCAGAAAGTAAATAGTAAAATTAAAACAAATGGAAACCACAAAATTCAAAACAACAATAAAGTGTTCAGGATGTATTACCAATGTAACACCCTTTCTTAACGAAGCTTTTGGTGAGGGTACTTGGCAAGTTGACATTGCAAACCCTTTAAAGGTGCTTAGTGTGTCGGGTAAGCAAGATAAGACCAAAGTTATAAAAGCGGTCGAGAAGGCCGGGTATAAAGCAGAAGCTCTCTAATTTCAAAAGCTGGTTTTAAAACCAGCTTTTTTCTGCGCCTTCAGGCAACTCAAGTCTAGGAATCTCAAAAAACAAATGTACTCTCTGCAGATTTCACAGATCAAATCCGCTGAAATCAAATTGCTTTAAATCTGCTGGATATGCGTGTTTTTCAATCAGTTCGCTCTGCGAGAAGAATTACATTTCAGGATTTCAACTTCTAATTTTCGATGGATGCATGATCTTCTAAAAAATTAATAGAAGAAGGCTCAGTAATTCCTTGCTAGTACCAAGATCTTTGAACTAATTTATGATACCAATTCGAATGCATTGATGTTTAAAAAAGCCGTTGAAAAGGTTAACTAAAATCGATGATCAAATAACGTATAAAAGTTATGAATGGTATTTTAAGAATAGCAATACTCATATCCTTTATTCTTTCTGCGATTAGTCTCCGTGCGCAAGAAAAGACATTTGAAAGAGAGTATACCTATAAGGCAAGCGAAATGGATAGTAAAATATCCTGCCGTGCAATTGCCATTAATCAATTGCGGGTTGAGCTCTTAAATGAGATTGGAGTATATGTAGAGAATGAACAACTTTTGAAGTCTGTAGATGTCGGTGGCGAATTTTCTCAAGACTACGTTGAAAACATCGTTACTCTCACTGCAGGTATTACAAAGTTGGAAGTCTTAGAAGAACGTTGGAACGGAGAAATCTTTTGGATGAAGGCCGCCATTACCATCGACAAGAAGAGCTTGGAAGAATCATTAAAACAATTAATCCAGGATCGGCAAAAAACAAAAGAGCTTGAAGACTTGAAGCAACAGCTCGTTGCGGCAACAACTGAATTAGATCGATTAAAGAAAGAATCAGTAAAAAATAATTACAACAACAATAGCGGTGAAGAAAAAACACAGGATCAAAACTCTCAAAAGTATAACACTGAAATAAATACTCTTATTTCGGTGGATTATCTTTTTAATGCCGAGCGAAAATTAAACAGTAACAATTTTTCCGGAGCGTTACACGATTACAACAAAGCAATTGAAATCAATCCTGCAAATGAAAAAGCATACTACAATAGAGGAATAACAAAATATGCTTTACAAGATTATGATGGCGCCATTGAAGATTATACGAAAGCCATTGAACTTAATCCAAAGAATGAAAACACCTATAATAATCGAGGTAGCGCTAAATCAAAACTACAAAATTATACTGGTGCGTTGGATGACTTCAATAAATCAATAATCATTAATCCAGGCAATGCACATTCGTATTTCAACAGAGGAAATTTAAAGCATGGCCGCAAAGACTACCGGGGTGCTTTCATTGATTATAATAAAGCCATTGAAATTAATCCGCGATACGATGATGCCTACAATAATCGCGGTAATCTCAGGAACGATCTTCAGGAATATAAAATGGCAATTAGCGATTACAACCAGGCTCTTACCATTAATCCCAAAAACGCAAAAGCCTATCACAATCGGGGTGTTACGAAAAGTAAGTTGCTTGATTATACAGGAGCCATCATTGATTATAATCAGGCCCTAATGATTAATTCAAAATATACGGATGTTTACGTCAACCGCGCGCATGCCAAAATTAATTTAGGTCAAAAAGAAAGTGGCTGTTCTGATTTTCGCAAAGCGGAAGAATTAGGAAATAGAAGTGCTCCCGAACTCTTAAAACAATATTGTCAGTAATCTCCATCCTTCTCAAGCTTCGAATCGATTTCGTGAATAACATCATCAGGTTCCTTGGCAGAAGTTTCGAGACGATTGTGAATAGGGGAATGAAAAATACCTCATGCTTTGCAAAGCAAGAATCGGTTAAGACATAAAACAATTCTTTTACATATCAATAAACAACAGATGCTTTTGACGGCTGGATAATGATAGTTGCCAAATAATCCCTGGTTTCATACTTGGTCCCTATACGGAATTCTACCTTATCTTTGGCGTATGCCCGAACTGCAATACATCCTTGAAATTCTTGGTACATTCTTTTTCGCCATATCCGGTGCACTGGCAATCCGGGATCGGCATGACGATCTGTTCGGGGCAAGTTTCATGGGTTTCGTAACCGCCATCGGAGGTGGATCATTACGCGATATGATTTTGGGAAGTTATCCACTCGTTTGGGTATCCGACATTAATTTTCTGTATGCCATTTTCTTCGGTGTCATTATCGCATATGTATTCTTTAAGTATCTCATACAGATGCGAAAAACATTTCTGCTTTTTGACACACTCGGAATTTCATTCTTTACTATTCTCGGGGTAGAGAAATCACTTTCGTTAGGCATGCGGCCTGAGATTGCAGTCATTATGGGCATGTTCAGCGCTGTGATGGGTGGCGTCATTCGCGATACGCTTATTAATGAAACACCTGTATTGTTCCGCAAGGAAATTTACGCCACGGCATGTATCGTGGGTGCCATTGTCTATCTCACTTTGCATCGGTTTGGGGTAGAGCGCAATATCAATCTGATCGTATCCATTTCCTTAATCTTCCTCATCCGAATATTAGCCGTAAAGTTCAAACTGGCCCTTCCAAATTTCAGAAGGTAATCTGCGGTATCAAAAGAGATTTTGCTTCACAACAGGGAGCTTGTAAGTCAACTCATGCTGTTGTGCGGAAAATGTCATATGCTTCACAATCATTGCACAGTCCGTGTTCAAAACACGTCTGTTATTTAATTGTAATGTCTTGTCTTTCGCGCCACTGCTCTGAAGGTAGACAGTGCGTGAATACGTAAGAGATAAACAACTCCACGCACATTAACTCTATTCGCAATAATAAAAAGCATAAACAACAAAAGTTGGCAATCCAATAAATGGATTAAATGCGGCAAACCATGATTATTGATTAAATTCAGTCTGATTCAAGGGTTAATAGCAATTCTTTAAACCATTTTGTAACCTTTCTATTAGCTTCCGGTAACTAATCCGAAACGTGATAAAAAGCACAGATTTAATGACAGATGAAGCCATAATGGAGGCCGTAAAGGACGGGGATCTTCAACAGATGTCGTTGCTTTTTGATCGCTATCACAAACGTATTTTTAATTTCCTGGCGCGCATGACAATGGATCGTGACATGGCGGAAGACCTGACACAAAACGTTTTCATGCGGATGATTAAATACAGAACGAGTTATCGGCACGGATTGAAATTTCAATCTTGGATTTATCAGGTGTCGCGGAATGTATTTTCAGATCACTACCAGGCAAATAAAAATAAGTCGTCCAATTTTATTGATGTTGAAAAAGTGAGTGATACAGTTGCTGATAGAGATGAAACGATGGATCAGGATGAACGGGAAGAACTCCTTCATCGCTCGCTGGCCATGCTCGATGAAGAGCAACGCGAAGTTCTGGTGCTCACACGCTTTCAACAACTAAAATATGAAGAAGTGGCTGTTATTATGGAAACAACAGTAGCCAACATCAAAGTAAAGGTGCACCGGGCAATTGGACAGTTGCGTGAACATTATTTTGAGTTGGAGAAAATTTAACGATGAAGTTTATGGAAAAGGAAAAAATAGAAGATTTACTGATTGATTATATCGATGGAAAACTTTCTGAAGCTGACAGGCTCCTGGTGGAAAAAGAGCTGGTACAGAATGAAGAAACGTATAAGCTCTATGATCAACTTAAGGAGGTAATTCAACTGATGGACAAGTCAGCAAAGCTTGAACCTTCTTCCAAACTAAAAGCAGGATTTGATTCAGTATTAAAATCAGAATTGAATGCCGCTAAGGGAACAAAGACCATTTTCTTTCAACCATCATTCTATCGCGTTGCAGCTGCCGTAGCGCTTTTGATTGTGGGAGGCGGAATTGGATTTTTGATCAGCAGGCAGCAGTCCAATCAACAAGCAGAGTTGGAAGCCATGCGAAAGGAAGTAGAGGCCACCAAGTTGATGCTGATGTCAATGTTGGATAATCAACAGTCGGCCAGTCAGCGTGTGTTGGGTGCGAATGTGGCATATAAGATGGAGAATACCGATGATGAAATTATCACGGCATTGGTAAAGGCCATGAATGAAGATACAAATTCCAATGTGCGTCTGGCAGCACTGGACGCTTTGCGGAAATTTTATCAACAGGAACATGTACGTAAAACGTTGATTGCTTCTATGGCAACTCAAAGAGATCCTGTAGTACAAATTGCCCTGATCCGACTATTGGCAGAAATGAAGGAGAAGGAAATAATAAAGGAGTTACAACGCATCACTACCGATGAAGAGGAATTACCCGCAGTAAAAGACGAGGCACATGCAGCTTTGCATCAACTTGTATAACACAACTATCCACAACAATTAACAATCAATCATTATTAAATCAATTAACATTAACAAATATGAAAAAGGGAATTATAGCAGCACTTGCATTCATCATGACCATAACATCTTACGCGCAAGAATTTAAAATTGCGAAGAGCACAGGTCGTTTGGAAATTAAAGAAGTAAACCATGTAACGGTTGAAGGATACAGTGGAAGTGAAATCGTATTCACTTCAAAAAATAACGACCGCGAAAAAGATGAACGTGCAAAGGGTCTTCGTGCAGTAAGCAGCCTCGGCCTGGAAGATAATACAGGCATGGGACTTTCTGTAGTCGATAAAGGAAATGTAATTGAAGTACAGCAATTGAAAAAAATGGATGGACCTGAAATCATCATCAAGGTACCAAAAGGTGTAACCGTTTCATACGTACACTCCTCTCCTTACGGTGATAAGGTTGAATTTAAAAACGTAGAAGGTGAGATTGAAATTTCAACCGTTCATAGTGGAGTAGTGCTAAATAATGTAACAGGACCAATGACAGTTAAGACTGTGCATGGTGATATTGAAGGGTCGCTCAATGCCAGTATGAAGAATCCTGTATCGATTGTGTCGGTTCATGGTCATGTTGACATTGCCATTCCTGTTGCAACAAAAGCAACGTTAAAACTGGGAACCGTATATGGTGAAATCTTTGTGGACCCGGATTTCAAAATCGAAATTGAAAAAAGCGACAACATGGTGAAGTACAGCGACAATGTAGCGGGTAAGATTAACGGCGGTGGACTTGACATTGCACTCTCATCCACACACAATAACGTTTACCTTAGAAAGAAATAAGTTTTCGATTCAAATAATCTGGTGTTTCCTGATATGAATTCATTATCAATCTTCAGGGAACACCAGATACTTAATCTCCAAACTTCAAACACATTGAATCATGAAGACAATACTATTTATATTCTTGTTTCTCCTGACACACGTTACAGGTGCGCAAACAGTAGTAAGTAAAACCATTGCTGTTCAGAATGGTCAAAAGGTGATACTACACTTTGACTATCCTGAATTGATTCGCATCAGCACGTGGGACAAAAATGAAATCTCCGTTCAAGCTAGCGTAAGCATTAATGGTGGAGAGAACGATGATGCCTTTGAATTGCAAACTTCTACATCGGGCAATATCATTACCATAAAAAATGAAATCAAAAATATGAAGAGCCTGCCTCATCGCATCACTATAGTTAACGGAGCGCAAAAAATGACCTTCCGCAACAAAGAAGAGTTAAGAAAATATGAACAGGAAAATGGAAGAACATCGCACGATGTAATGTCGAACGGTGTAGATATGAATATTCAAATCGAAATTAAAGTTCCTCGCAACATTGAAACCCGATTAGAATCCGTTTATGGAATGGTCGAAGTCAAAGACTTTTCCGGACCACTTACCGTAGAGGCTACTTATGGTGGCGTTGATGCCGCTCTGTTGGAAAAAACGACTGGTGAGTTAATTGCAGAAACTAACTACGGACAAATTTATACCAACCTTGATATTAAATTTGGTGGCGAAAAGAATCGAATAGAGGATTTTCATACCTACGTATCTGCCAAACCCGGTGCAGGACCTCGCTATGATTTTGAATCCAAATACGGCAACGTTTATTTGAGGAAAGCGAATTGAAGAAAATCCAGAAACCAATTCTGATTTGTCCTGAAAAAAGTCAACCTGCCAACTTTTTTCTGGACGAGTCAGAATTTAAAGTAGGAAAGTAACATTAGAATAGTCAATGAAGAAAGTTGCTTTCGAATAGAACGCAATGCTTTAAACACGGCGTTATAAACAGATTGAATGGTGATTCCAAGTTCATCTGCAATCTCTTTGTTCGAAAGATTTTTTTGAAACTTCAAATCAAGAAGTTTTTGCTGATGCTGAGATAACAATGTTAAGGCCTTGATAACTTTATCCCGTTGCGGGCTACTGGTTTGCTCGTCAGTATAGTCGGCAAGTTCCAATATATCAAAACTATCTTCGCTGTATTCTCCCTGATCTGTAACCAGGTCAAGTTGAGGTTTACGCAATACATCCAGTAACTTGCGCTTCAAAGAAGTAAAAAGATAGTATTTTATCGATGTTGTTTCGGCAAGATTATCCCGGTTATTCCAAATTTTAATAAAGAGCTCCTGAATACAATCTTTTATCAACTCATGATCCTGACTTATCTTCTTTCCATAATTAAACAACACAAAAAAATACTTCTGATAAATTAACGCATACGCATCAACATCGCCATTCTTAAAATCCCTCCATACGGAATACTCATCAAAGGCGATCACTTTCGTTTTCATCGAGCTCTTTCCCTGACTATCATTTTTAGTTTCCGTATCCATTCTGAAAATCATTTCTCCCACAGTGTCAGATGACTAATACCGATACTTTTCTCCTTTTGCATTAATTCTAAATGAAAACAGGTTGTTAAATTCATCTTTTTTAAGAAGAAATGAAATAAAAATGAACGGTATTTTAAGTCTGTGTAAAGATTCTGAGCAGGATCGTTATTCAACATGAAGTGAACCTCGTAAGGCCCGCGATCGCAAAATAATAACCATCAAAAAAGCCTGATTTAACAAACGATTGAATTCAATTTTTCTAATACTTCATTTCCATAAAAATTAAATAAAGTAGCTTTCAACGCATTAATGTGTGTTTTTCATGAGTAAAAAAATTATCCATAGCTGTCTGGTGGTAGTTTGGGGAGCAATCGTCAGTGGCTGCACAACATCGAACCAAGAACTTTCCACAAAGCTTGATTCATTAAGCCATTTAACAAGCTATGTCGACCCTTATATAGGAAGCAGCTTTCACGGTCATGTCTTTGTGGGGGCTAATGTGCCCTTTGGCGCTATTCAGCTAGGACCTACTCAACTTGCGGAGGGTTGGGACTGGTGTTCCGGATATCATTATTCCGATTCCGTAATCATAGGTTTTTCGCACACTCATTTGAGCGGAACAGGTATAGGCGATTTGGGTGATATATTAGTTATGCCAACAACAGGAAATAGTAAACTAACGAAGGGAACCAGGGAAAATCTGAATAGCGGCTACAGTTCATTATTTACGCATGAAGAGGAAAAAGTAAAGCCTGGTTATTATGCCGTAACACTGAAGCGCTATGACATTAAAGCTGAACTCACCGCAACTGAACGTGTTGGCTTTCATCGCTACACCTTTCCAAGAACGGAAGAAGGACATGTTATCATCGATTTAAAGGAAGGCATCGGATGGGACAATGCTACTGAAACAAGGCTTGAACAACTTAACGACACAACTTTGGTAGGATACCGATATTCAAAAGGATGGGCTGAAGATCAACGCATTTTTTTTGCTGCCATTTTCTCTAAACCAATTCAATCACTAAAACTTTACAATGATACCATTCCACAAAATGGGTTCACATCAACTGGTAAACGAGTAAAGTGTGTTGTGAATTTTCAGGTTAACGCCAACGAAAAGGTAATGCTGAAAGTCGGTATCTCTCCCGTCAGTACCACCAATGCTTTACTAAACATCAACGCAGAAATACCGCATTGGAATTTCAACCACGTGGTGGCACTAGCTGATGCTTCCTGGAATAGAGAACTAAACAAAGTACAGATCAGTGTTGTCGATGAGAGTCGTAAACGGATTTTTTATACATCACTCTACCATACGCTAATTGCTCCTTCGATTTTCAATGATGATAATGGAGATTATCGCGGCACCGATAAAAAAGTATACAATGACACGTCATTCACCAATCTCACTACTTTCTCGTTGTGGGATACCTACAGGTCGGCACATTCACTCTTTACAATTCTGCAGCACGAGCGTGTTAATGATATGGTACATTCTATGTTGAATATCTATCAGCAACAAGGTAAGCTTCCAGTCTGGCACTTAGTAGGTAATGAAACGAACACGATGCCCGGCAACAGTGCCTTTCCCGTTATTGCTGATGCGTATCTGAAAGGGTTCAATGGCTTCGATGCTAATCTTGCGCTTGACGCTATGAAAGCTTCTGTTCTTCGTGATGAACGAGGATTAAAATACATACAGGAGATAGGATATATCCCTGCTGATGCAGAAGTAGAAAGTGTAGCCAGAGGACTTGAGTATTCCATTGACGATTGGTGTGCTGCACAAGTAGCGAAGAAACTGGGCAACGAAGAAGCCTATCAATTCTTTATGAAGCGAGCAAAAAACTATACCTACTATTTCGATCCTGAAACTCGATTTGTCAGGGGGAGAATATCAAAAGATAAATGGCGAACACCATTCAGTCCGTTTGTTGCACGACATATGAAAGATGATTTCAGTGAAGGGAATGCCTGGCAATACACCTGGCTTGTTCCGCATGATGTAGAAGGATTAATAACCTTGCTAGGTGGCGAAACGTTATTCCTGCAAAAGCTTGACTCCCTATTCACGGCAAAAGGTGATATGGGTGAAGAAGCTTCCAATGACATTACCGGACTTATTGGTCAGTATGCACACGGTAATGAACCGAGTCATCACATTACCTACTTATACGCATACGCTGGACAGCCGTGGAAGACAGCCGAAAAAGTTCGCTATATTCTGGATAGCTTGTACTCCGATAAACCAAATGGTATTTGTGGTAATGAAGATGTTGGTCAGATGTCATCGTGGTATGTGTTCTCGTCCTTGGGATTCTATCCGGTTAACCCGGCTAATGGTGCCTACATTATTGGAAGCCCTACTATTGATAAAGCTGTTCTAAACCTTGCACATGGAAAGACCTTCACTATTACTGTACATAACAATTCAGAAAAAAATATCTACGTTCAACACATCATGCTCAATGGTAAGCCCTATGAAAAGACTTTCATCACCTACCAGGATATAATGGCGGGCGGCGAGTTGATCCTTGAGATGGGCAATAAACCGAGTACTACGTGGGGTATTAAGAAAGAAAACTGGGCGCGGTCTGAATACAAATAATATTTGTTTTTAAATTGAATGAACTACTCCGTGACCTTACCGATCCAAAAAGCAATGCGTTCTCTTTTCCATGTGTACGTTAGTGCAATGCTGTCATTAAAACTTATAATGGCGGGATAAGAAAATTCATCTCCATCCACACCTGTTTCAAGGTTTATTTGTGTGGGCCATGTTTCACCATTATCCATTGATAGTGCTAACTTTAACGGTCTGCGAGGTCCCCAGTTTTTTCCACTTTCATTATAGACTAATGCTAATGTTCCAGTACTAAGTTTTGTCAAATCAATTCCACTGTTCGGGTTGGGCAGATTCGTTTTATAAACGGATGACCATGTCTTCCCATAATCCTCCGAATCACTCCGACAGATCACACCAGCAGAACTTCGCAGCAACATACTTACCTTTCCAGGTGATGACTCCCAAAGTGTTGGTTGAATTACACCTTCACCGGGAATTGAATCTTTGTTGAATACTAAGAAAGGAGTTGCCTTCCAGGTTTTACCCTGATCCTCACTGCGATCAACAAATGCATTCCATACACCTTTCAATTCATTGGATGCCGGTGCAAGCCACGATCCGTCCGATAAAATGATTGACTTGTTACGAACAGGACCGCGTCCACCTTTATCACCATCAACAAGTTCTTTTGCAGCTGACCATGTCTTGCCATTATCCATTGAAGTCATGTACCAGGTTTCCCATGTGTCAATAACCTTCCCTACTTTAAAATAAAGTATGATCTGGCCAGATGGATTCATAAACAACACAGGATTCCAGTGAGGTTCTTCTCTCAGCTTGGCAATTTCAATTGGTGCTGACCAATTTTTAGGATTCCCTTTTGATAACCAAATGCCAACATCATCATGTTTTTCATGCGTGCCACCAAACCAGGCTACCAAAAATTGGCCATCGTTTGTTCGCAACAACGTTGATGCGTGACATTGCGGAAAAGTGCGTTCATCACCAAACACAAAATCTTTAATCAACGTAGAATCCAGAGACGTACTTGATGATTCAGTCTTTCGTGAAACACAACGCTGAAAAAGTAAAACGTTTGACAAAGCAATACACATTACAAAAACACTCGTTGTCCGTTTCATAACTTATACTTTTCCCAATAACGTCTCTGAAGGTCCTCTATTACCAAATCTTTCCCTATAACAAATCTTCACCAGGCTATTTTGGTGTATTCAAAGCTGATGGTGGAATTTTCTGTTTCGATACCCCTGGTCCTTCATACTGAAGACTTAAACTATTACCTCCACTGGATTCAAAATAGGCAAGACGAATTATATGATTTCCTTTTTTCAATGCCGCTTGTCCGCTGGTCTCTTTGCTACCGTGATAGCCATCATTGTTAATGACAGTCCGATCATCAACCTGTAATACACTACCATCATCGGACGATAAGTAGAATGTATAAATACCGTCCTCCGGGATACTGATCAAGCCATTGAGTTGCAATGCAAAATTATCTTCTCTGCAAAAAGAAGGTATCACAACTTCATCAACATATACTTGCTTTTTAAAATCACGTTCGGAAATTTTGGTTACAGAACTATATGTTCCTTCATAGTATCGGCAAACAAGTCCCTTTTGAATATTTGCTTCTATAACAGCTTCCGAATATTGTTGCTTTTCCATCCGAATAGTATAAGTATTCCCGCTTCTACCCTCAGCGCCAAATGTTTGTACAGTAAAGGTTACAGAAGAGTCCACTTCAATTGGCTGTTCATAAAGCTTAGAGCTGCTATCCGGAACAGACCCATCTGTTGTGTACCGAATTGAAAAGACACCGTCTGGTTTTTCAAGAATCAAATTCTGCTTTTCAGTAAAAACTACATGCTCTTTCACATTCGGAATGTCTGGTAATCGATACTTAATTTTGAGAATATCCAGACGCTTGTAGTGCGCTTTTAATCGTTCTTTGAAATCCACAAAATTCTTATTCGAAGTCCAGGCAACTTCTGAGAGCGCCATCATTCTCGGCATGGTCATATAATCCAATCTCGACACGGTAGGAATCCATTCGGTCCAGATGTTGGCTTGCAGGCCTATAATTTTATATTCCTTATCTGCCGCAAGATGATCAGGAATCGGATTAAATGAATAGGTATGTTCCAGTGTTGTATTATCCGGAACATAATCAAAATAGCAATGTGATGTTGGCGACATAATTACGTCATGACCTTCGTTAGCCGCCTTGATCGGTGCTTCCGGTATCCATCCTCTCCAATACATAACGGTAGTCGTACTATCCACACCTCCATCCAGGACCTCATCCCAGCCAATCATTTTCTTTCCTTTGCTTCTGAGATACTTTTCTATTCTTCTTACAAAGTATCCTTGCAATTCATCTACTTCTTTAAGGCCTTCCTTAGGCATCAAATCAGTACATGATTTCGCTTTTGCCCACGTGATCTTATCCACTTCGTCAGCACCAATATGAATGTATTCGCCTGGAAAAAGGGGTACTATTTCGTCCAACACATTTTCAACAAACGTATAGGTTGATTCTTCACAAGGACAAAGCGGAATCGAAAATATCTTCCCCCATCCGCTTCCATCCACACACGATAATTCTGAAAAAGAATTCAGTGCTGCCTTCATATGTCCGGGCATATCGATTTCTGGTATGATCGTAACAAAGTGGTCGCTTGCGTACGTAACGATCTCTTTTATTTCCTCTTGGGTATAATAGCCACCATACATTTGGTTGCTACCTTCACCTCTCAAAAACTGAGCAGGTAAGGCAAAGTCAGGATTCGTTATCGACTTCTCCATGCAAACAGAATCCTGGTCATTAAAAACTCTCCACGCACCTTGCTCGGTAAGCTGCGGATACTTTTTAATTTCAATTCTCCAACCCTGATCATCGGTCAGATGAAGATGAAATGTATTGAACTTATAGAAAGCCAGGCGATCTATAAATTGCTTTATAAAATCAACAGAAAAGAAATGCCGTGATACATCCAGGTGCATACCTCGCCAGGCAAAAGCCGGTTCGTCCTGAATGGCAACAACTGGAATTACCCAAGCCTTGTTTATCTTATTTTTAATCTCAATAGCCGGAGGTAACAGTTGACGTAACGTTTGAACTCCGTAGAATAGTCCCACAGCATCTGTAGCTTTGATGTAAATCTGATCCTTTGCAACATTCAATGAGTAGCTTTCCTTCTTTCCTGAATCTGCAATTTCCAAAACTATAGACTGCTTTTCATTTCGCAGTGTATCATCCTCTACTGAAATATCAAACGTAGATGCCTCTGAAATTAGTGTCGCTAAATAGGTTGCTACTGTTGTAGCTTCAGCTCCGCCAATACCACGCAACGATGTCCTTTCATCAATGATGAATTCACCCTCTAGCTGCTCTACCTTAACGGGTTGAGGAATGATGTCGATACTTTGATTTTTAGTAATTGGTTTACGTTCGGAGCACTGCACTAACAAAACAACAAAGACTATAAGCAATATTCTATTTAAATAATTCCTTTTATACAATTCAACTCTCATCTTCATATTTTGACTGACACAATAAAATACATACTAAATAATGGATCGTTTTTTCCGCTTCAGC
Source organism: Chryseolinea sp. (assembly GCA_031388805.1). Taxonomy (GTDB): domain Bacteria; phylum Bacteroidota; class Bacteroidia; order Cytophagales; family Cyclobacteriaceae; genus Chryseolinea. The sequence continues at coordinate 47,901 of JANMRZ010000165.1, read as the reverse complement.
CTGATGCTCTGACTATTGCTGAATCCTCTTTTCATCTTTATGCGTATCACGCCTCTTGCTTCCAGATCATGTTTCACCTGAAGCAGGCACCAACCCAGGTTCTGTTCAAACTTTATGGATTCACTTTTTAAAGCATCGTCAAGAAGATTACTAAACGAAATCTCTTCATTCTCCTTCAACTTCGAAATAATAAAATCACTAATCGATTCATAAACATCCACAGGCAAATGAGTTGTTGCGCCACTGTACATGCTTAATAATTTTATCTTTTTCATACTTAAAACAGCAAATAATGTTGCTAAAAACCGGTCGCACCGAAATTTAATACACCTCTATTGCAGAGATAATCGGACAAGCCTTCGAATCTGTGATGTTAATGCGAACCTTGTCTGTTTCTATAGAATCCAGTTTCAAAATTCTCTTATAGCCGATAGTAGTACCTTCTGCCACCTTCTGCCAGACATTATCTTTCGAGACTTCAACCGTAAAAGTTTTTACACGCTGACCCAACGTGATATATTCTTGCAGTGTAACATAACTCACCGCCTGAGTTTTACCCAAATCAATTTCGATGCTCCCTGTAATAACTTCGTCATCTGTTGCCCAATAGGTTTCAGCATTGCCATCGGTAACATTGGATGAAGAATACCTATCCGATTCTCCACGATACAAACTTGCAGTCGTCTTTGCATTTGCTGCCAGATTAGTTTTGAACTCCCGATCCAGTAATGAACGAAATCCTGCCAGTGCCTTTACATCATTTTCATGAAAGAGGCCACGCTGATCAGGAGGAACATTCAGTAATAAAGTAGAGCCACGTCCAACGGAAGAGAGGTAGATTTCAAATAAACGCTCTGGTGATTTCACAAGTGAATCTTCCTTGGTATGATAAAACCATCCTGGCCGGATGGACACATCTACTTCTGCAGGAATCCATTCCATACCATTTTCATTGCCCGTATTTAACAGGTCTTCAATTCCTCCTTTTCCTGCGAACAACGTATCCGTTGAAATCGTATTCCAATTCGTTACACCGGCAATTCCCTTTTCGTTTCCAACCCAGCGCACGCCCGGACCTGCATCACTAAAGAAAATAATGTTAGGTTCGAATTGCCGGACTACATTTAATGTTGTTGGCCAATCATAATAGGTTGCTCCATCGATCTTTCGCTTTTCATTCGCTCCACCATAATAACCATCGCCACCATTTGCACCATCAAACCACATTTCAGAAACCGGACCATATATTGAAAAAAGTTCTTTGAGTTGATTTCGATAATAGGTTAAGTATTCCGGTGTTCCGTAGTCTGAACGATTCCTGTCCCAGGGAGAAAGGTAAATTCCAAACTTCAATCCATGTCTCTTGCAGGCTTCTGATACCTCCTTAACGAGATCGCCTTTTCCATTTTTATATGGGCTATTCTTTATTGAATGCTCTGTATGTTGGCTCGGCCAAAGACAAAAGCCATCGTGATGTTTACAGGTAAGAATAACTTGTTTAAAACCAGTTTCTTTCAATACCGTGATCCATTGATCAACATCGGTTTGTTGCGGATTAAACAATGATTCTTTCTCATCACCATAGCCCCACTCCTTATCGGTAAAGGTATTAATGGTAAAATGAATAAAAGCACTTAACTCCATATTGTGCCACGCTAATTGTGACTCAGTAGGTACTGGTCCAACAGCCACAGGAGGCTTCACTTCTTTTTTTGAACATGCAACGATCATCAGGAGTAGAATGATCGTGAATAGAAATCGCTGTAGCATAAGAATAAATATTTCTGTATTAATGAATAGCGTATGAAAATGCAAGTGCAGGAGAATAGGTTTTAGTAATCGAAGAAGGAAGATAAACTTTTATAGTATCGCCCTCTGCTTTCCACTTAACAGGCACATCACTGCCTACTAACTTCATCACAGATCCTTTCTTCGGTGGGTTGCCTGTCCACGTGATGGTAACCGGCATACGTTCGTTTTCAGGTAAGCATGCAATGGCATAATGCCTGCCATCATTTCCCTTTGTGAAAAAAGTATTTTCAGATCGAAAAACGGATACTGTTCGTGTTTTATAAATTGCCTCTCCATTTTTTGAAAGCCATTCACCAATTTCCTTCAGCCGACTGATTTGCGTTTGATTGAATAAACCTTCCGGATCTGGGCCTACACCGAGCAATAAATTTCCACCCTTTGCCACTACTTCTATCAAGGTATGAATAATTTTTGCACTCGATTTAAAATTATCGTTCTGCACGTGACCCCATGCACCACCAAGAGTTATGCAACTTTCCCATGGATAATCAAGCTTCTCTTTTGGAATACTCTGCTCTGGTGTCTGATAATTTTCATAAGGGCCATGAACGGTTCGATCAACGATTAGTAAACCCGGCTGCGCTTTACGTGCCATGGTTGCAATATTCGGCATATCAACATGCTGGCTCCAGGGTGGTATTGGTGCACCCCATGCGCGCACTTCATCTGTAACCGTTTCGAGTGGACGTACCCATCCACCATCTAGCCAAAGAATGTCAATCTTACCGTACTCATTCATTAACTCACTGATTTGATTGTAGGTAAACTGTTTGAATTTATTCCAACGCCACCCATACTTGCGAATATCGTAGTTTACATTGCGATTGGGTGTTGCATATTTCGGCCACCAGAAATATTCTGAATGCCAGTCTGGTTTTGAGTAATACGCGCCAATCATAAAATTTTGCTTTCGAAATGAATCGAATACATACTTTGTAACATTTGCTTTTGGATTGCCGGCAAATGGTCCATTGGTAATTTTAAAATCCGTCTGCTTGGTATCAAACATGTTAAAGCCATCATGATGTTTGGTGGTGAAGACAACATACTTCATTCCTGCATCATTGGCAGCTTGTGCCCATTGATCAGGATTAAATTTTACCGGATTAAAATCCTTCTTCAATCCCCAATACCAGTCTTTATATTTATCGTAGGATGAAGCACTATCGCGTTCAATCCAGTCTTCAGAGCAGAGTTCCCAGGATTCAATAATGCCTGGTACCGCATATAAGCCCCAATGAATGATCATACCAAATTTCTGATCCCGCCACGTCTCCAGCTTCTCCCTAACTAAAGGATCACCTGGCCATTCGTAGGTTGTGGATTGCTGATGAATATTGCCTTGAGCAATTACTCGTCCTGAACTGCAGAATAGCAGAACGATACCAACATATCGAAGTTTGAAAAATTCTTTAAGCATCATTGTTTTGGAATTATGTACGAATTGTGTTGACCAATTAAAATAAAAGAGGTCGCATTACTGCAACCTTTTTTTACAAATTAATTTATATAATGTTGAATTATAAACAATTTAATGCTGAATTAATACCCTTTGCTTTTCACTCTCATTGCCACTCGTGATAACCAAATAGTACAATCCCCCAGGAAAATTTCCAACGGGTATACTCAATTTGGATTCAGTTGAATTCGTCTCAAAGACCTTTATGGAAGAACTATTATATAAGATGACTGAAGTAATCTCTTTCGTGGTCTTTAATTCAACCATCAATTTGTCGTTAGCAGGAACTGGGTACACAGATGTAGCTTCAACCTCAGATGCTTCTTCAGTTATTTCCTTAGTAGAAACTCTTCCCATTCCACCTGGGCCGCCCTGACAATTCGTAGCGGTGAATCCTTCCCAATACTGCGCACTGTATCCACAAGTATTTTGCGCTTTTACACTCATTAACCTTGATGTTGTTGGTGCTGTGCTGTTAACTTTAAACTCCGCTATACCATGACTTCCATACGGAAAACCTATATCATAACCAACAAAGTAAGGCGAAAATGTACTAAAGTTCCACACATAGTCAGTTACCCTATGAGTGCTATGATTCGAATTAATAACACCTATCCCGAGCTTAACATCCCAACATAAAAGATTAGATGAAGGCCCAAACATAACAGCAAGATCAAGTCCGGTTGCTGTAGGTGAACCTACCCAAACTGATGAAGGTGAAACTGTGGTGTTGGGGCAACTGACAGTTGCGTTTATTGTTCCAGCTCCAGAAGTACTTGTTGTTAATGCCTTAACTACTGCCACACTTGTTCCTTGTCCAGAAACCAAACTAATATTGGCGCTGGGTGACCAAGTAACAGCAATCCCCGAACCGACATTGAGTAGCGCTATACTTGTACCTCCACTACACACTGTTGAGGATGGTACAGATATTACAGGGGCTGTAAAATTTACTCTGTAAGGAGAACTGGCAAGTTGAGTTCCACATTCCAAATTAACAGTTACTTGGACATTACCCGCATCTAAAGCACCACCACTTGGTGTTACTGTAATAGAATTTGACGTAGTATATACTGGCGTTTGTAACCATCCCGAAGGAAAAACCCATAGGTAATTTGTAGCACAGCTTACTGGTGTTACTGTAAAGGTTACAGGTTGAACATTACCACATGCGGCACCTGAATATCCAGCAGCAGGAGCAATCGAGATTGATGGTGATGGGCGGTTCAAACTGATAGAAGCAGAGCCACTATATTTAAATCCAGAATTACAGCTACTTACATATGCCTTTACTGAAGCACTTCCTTGTCTGCAACCATTATCTGGTACTATAGAAATGGATTCCGTTGTTGTACGAAAAGTTCCTGTTGAACCATTGCTACTCCAGCCCGCTGGTAGTGTCCATTCATACCCGTCTGCTCTTTGTTGAAGTATCCCGCTCGTACCGCCTGTATTTTCCAAAAACATTACATCAACAGCCAGAATCATTGAAGATGTACTGCAATATGGCAATACGGAAGAACTTCGAATATTAGAGGGTACCCTATCTTTTAAAGATCGAATCGCATAAGTAAAACTTGTCGACAATGTTCCTCCTGATGTACACGAAGCAGTGACTGTTAGTGTACCATTACTTGCAATATCATTCCAAAAAACGTCAACAGAATTAGTTGTTGTCGTTTTAGTAGTAACGGAACTTCCAAAATTGAAAGAACCATTTGATAGAGTCCATGTAAAATTTGAACAACCAGAAAAATTAGGATTAGGATTAAGAACATAGTTTACAAGTTCTCCGGGGCAAACTGTTACAATGCGAGGCGCTGGTGAAATAGATTGAGACCAGCTGGTGAAAGATACAATTACCAGTAATACAACTGTATGGATGGCTATTTTTAAAGTTCTCATTAGATTTATTTAAGTATTAATTACGAACATCATGAGGTAGATAAAGAGGTTGCATTGCTGCAACCTTCTTTTATCATTTATCTAAAAACTAAATCATCAATTAATCAACATCCCAAAACATTTTAGTAGTCAGATTATCATTCGCTCTTACCTGATTATAGTTAGCTGTATTATAGGTGTTTTCACTAGCTGAATACAACCATCTGTATGGTGGTACGGTTTGTGTATTTGAATTATCCACTTCAAATACAAAATTTGGTAAATCAAGACGTCTTACTTCGGCCCATCCTTCAATGGGTTGTACCACGCTGTAATGTATCCACTTTTGAGTTGCGATCAATTTCAATTTAGCATCAATGCTAACTGCGTTATCCCAATCAATAGATGTCTCATCTTGATAAGCCTCAATTTCCGCATCATCTGTAGGGGTTACTGCGCCTGCTGTATTATTGTTACTTACGGATCTGAATAAATAATATTCCTTGATCGATTGCTCAATGGCGTTATTATAAGCTGCTTTTGCTTCCGCATCGTTACCTTCACGTAAATAGTACTCTGCTTTCAACAAATATACTTCCGCTGCATTGATCAGCACTCCTGGGAAAAATTGGTTACGACTTAAGGTTGATCTGTTATAAATTGAAATGGTACCACCATCTACTAATATCTGCTGATCAGATGAAAGCATTGTTGGGTCAAGACCAGCATAAACACCCCCTGCGGTTGCTCCTGGCTCGAACATAACTCTCAGTCTTGGATCATCTGTATCAACCATCTGATCGATCATTGCTTTACCTGCCAAGTTACCGTTCCAGTCTTCTAATCCAGTTTGAAAACCTGCTGAATTAATAGGTGTGTTAAGATCATAGATATCAATTTGAATATTTCCCGAGTTATCGCTAACAACTGGATAATTTGATGGATCAGCTAAAATAGAACCGATCTCAGTAGCCGCTCTTGATTCAAATGATGGAGCACCAGATACTCTGGTTAACATACGAAGACGAAGTGAATTGCAGTAGGATCTCCATTTGTCGAGTTCACCATTATTAATAATATCTTGAGTTCCAAATCCGGTTTGAATGCCTGATGGAATCTCTATGGAATTTAATTCATCCGAAAAGTCCTTCAAGTCATCAAGCATCTTAGTATAAAGTTCGTTTGCATTATCGTACTTGGGTAATGATGCTTCATAATCTCCACCGTTGACACTCAACATACCTGCTTCTAAAAATGGAATGTCCCCATGCAAGTCAATCACTTTTTGTGTATGATCATACAAGTAGATTGTAGCGGCAATCATAAAGATTCGTCTAAGTTCCTGATCATCTTCAGAAAGACCAGCGTATATTTTTTCAAACTCCCGGTACTGAGCGAGGAAGGAGTAATAGTTATCCCATCGATTGGTTATTAAACCCGCACCTGGAACATATTGACTTGATGCATTAACCCATCCTACAGCCTGTGTGTACCGATTCACTGTCGTACGCAATACAACAAAATAATTCCAGTAACTCGGAATTACATATTCGCGATTTGCCACCAAGAAACCTTCAAATTGTTTCTCAACCGATGAGGTAGATATTTTTGAAGGGTTGGCATAGCTTTCTTCAAAGTCCTCCTTCACGCAAGCGGAGAAAGACAAAAGCATAATAGCCGTTATTAGATAAATCCTTTTCATATAAATGGTATTTATATTCATTTTTGGTCTTGATAAAAGTTAGAAGCTTAACCGTAAAGATCCACCAATGGTGCGGCTAGATGGGTTCGTACCTACATTGGTAAGATTCTGCGTCCACCTAGAACCTGCCGTTGTTTGTTCAGCATCCATATCCTTAAGGGTTCTATAAACAAAGAAGAGGTTACGTCCAAATACAGAAACCTCAATGTTATTAGCTCCGATTTTTTTTGCTATACTCTTTGGAAGATTGTAGCTCAAAGCGATCTCCCGCATTTTGATATACGAATTCTCTTTAATATACAATTCGTAACGGGTATTCGGACTGTATTGAGGACCGCCCCAATTGTATACGGTCCAGTAGTAATCAGCTGATGACGCTATGTAATCATTAGGCGTGCCATCTGCTTTCACTCCATCCAGAATCATACCATCATGATATACTGTTTCTCCACCAGGTCCTTCTGATCCACTTGTTGGAATTCTGGCGCCTCCAGCATCTTCATAGTAACTAATTCCTCCATGCTCTTCATCCATAAATTTTGTGCTTTCTTCCAGAAGTCCACGGCTAATCATCCAATTAAGAGCCGTTGGCATTACATAACCTCCATATCTAAAATCCATAACTGCAGTAAGTGAAAATCCTTTGTATGTAAAGGTGTTGATAAGGCCACCCACTGCTTTTGGCATAGCATTTCCTATTTTCACCATATTATCTGGATCTACCTTGTACATACCATTAGGATCCACAATCAAACCTCCATTAGCATCGCGAGCTACCGGGTGAGCATAAAAATCTCCCATGGGCTGTCCCACAGTGGATCTTAACTGCGCAGCATTACCGTCATAGTCAGCATGCAATAATTCGTTTGAACCGGAAGCCAATTTTTCCACGATGTTTGTATTCTTGGCTACGTTGAGTGTAATGTCCCAGCTATAATCGCTGCTTTTAATCGGTGTCCCTGAAATTGCGATTTCAATACCTTTGTTTCGTAGGGTACCAATATTGGTGAGTACTGACGTAGCACCAGAACTTGAAGGAATTGTTAACGGTAATATCTGATCGCGTATCTGACCATTATAGTAAGTCAAATCAAAACCAACACGATTATCGAGGAATTTGGTTTCTAATCCGATTTCAATCTCATTCTTTTGCTCTGGTCTAATGTTATCATTGCCAAAAGAACTTGGAAGCGATGTGTAAAGTACCGGGTTTCCACCTACTGCCTGAACGCCTAATGTATTTTGATCATACGCTATATTGGCAAGATATCGATCCGGGTAATTACCAACAATACCCCATGAAGCGCGCACCTTACCAAATGATACAACGCTTGGTAACGCAAATGCATCAGAAAAAACAAAGCTTGAATTAACGGAAGGATAGACAAAACTATTATTTGATGGATGCATCGTTGAGGTACGATCTCTGCGAACAGTTGCCTCAAGGAAGAGGAAATCTTTATAGTTCCCATTGACCGTTCCTATAAATGCATCTTTTACCAAAGAACTGCGCGATGAAGTGCTTGTTGGAGTATTGACAGAAGCAGAAATATCAAACATATTTTCAGTGCTTAAGCCTCCATTGGTTGATCTGTAAATAGTCGAGTTAACTTCTTTTGTTGCCGAATACCCCCCCATTACATTCATCTCTATATCGGGTGTGATTTTTTTTGTGTACGTTAACATGACATCACCATACATTAGATTATTGTTATACGTCTCCATAGCAAACGATCCTGAATTACCGAACGTCAATGGAATCTCTGTCGAGTTTTTATTCTCAGTGCGCAATGAAGTAATATCAGTTGAAAGACGACCACGAACCTTTAAGTCTTTAAGGATCTGCCAAGAGTTTGTTATGCTGGAGATAACACGATCGCTCCGCTCCTCTGAATTATTTTCATTTACCCGCCAAACATAATCCATCAAATCACCACGTATACCATTGTAGATGATGTTCTCGTCTGGCGTTAAACTTTGGTCCGAGCCTCTAACAAAGCGATATCCCTTGCTTGTCTTATACTTACCCTGATACCAATCCCCATTATCAAATCTACCCATCATTCCTGCAAAGTTGTTGGTCAACCGATCAATGGAGTATGGTCTGTTCTTAGTGTATTGATTGATATAGTTTACCACAACATCTACGGTATATTTTTTACCGAGATTAAAACTGTTGTTCAGGTTTATTATATTTTTATCATTTTCCGAGCCCAGACTTATCCCTTCATTATCTTGACGGGTAAATGAAAGCCTGGTATTAGAGTTCTCACCTCCATATGATACAGCAATCGAGCTGATCTTATTGTGAGCCGTCTGAAACAATGACGCGTAGTTATCCTCTTGTGCCTCGTATGGTCTTATCTTTCCATCCCAGCTCATCGTAGGTTGACCATCGAACTTAGGGCCAAAGTTTATTGAGTATCCCAAAATACCTCTTGTTTCTTTCACACCATCACCATCCACATCATAATAGATGAAGCCAGCATCATCCTGCCCACCGTTGCTTACATTGAGCGGAGCACCAGCACCTCGTACATTTTGATATCGTGGAAGATACGCCACCTTATCCACTGTATAATTGGTAGAGAAATCAACCTTAAAACCTTTGGTACCTTTTCCAGTCTTAGTCGTTATTAAGACCACTCCATTTACAGCATCTGAACCGTACAATGCAGCAGCTGATGCGCCTTTCAAAATAGAAATGTTCTCAATATCCTCCGGGTTAATATCGAGCAACCCATTTCCTCTCAACCGTTGATCGTTCCAATAATTATTATTTTCCACTTCCCCATCGCGAATCGGAACACCATTTAAAACGATTAGTGGCTGGCTCTTACCTGTGATGGTGTTGATACCGCGAATCGTAATGTTAACAGCGCTTGTTGCTCCTCCTGGTGTTGTTGCAATTCTGACACCGGGCGCTTTGCCATACAACGCAGAGGCAAAGTTAGGAGAAGCCGTTTTCGTAATTGCTGTTGCGCCAATGGTAGATGTCGCATAGCCCAAAGCCTTCTTCTCGCGTGTAACTCCAAATGCCGTAACAACAACTTCATTCAGGCTGGTAATATCTTCTTCCATTGAAACATCAACTGTGATCCTTGTGCCAACGGCAACTTCTGTTGTTTTGAAACCGATAAAAGAAAATAAAAGAGTAGCATCTTTCTCGGTAATGGATAATACATAAGCACCATCTGAATCTGTAGTGGTACCTGTGGTTGTTCCTTTCACCATAACCGATACTCCGGGAATAGGTGAATTGTCAACTGTGGACGTAACACGCCCTGTTATTGACTGTGCTAATGCTGATACCGTTGCCATCAGCAGAAAAGCAACATACAGTAAAGTTTTCTTCATGAATCTTGGGGTTAAGGTTTACAAACTAGGTGAACTCTTCGTTGGCAGTTTTCACTGGTAAGTGCCAGTGTGTGTGCCTGTTCAGATTTTTTTTCGGGTAGACATTCTATCATATATAAATTGGTTAAGTTTACTCATGCCCGATTGATTGCTTTACAAATAGCATTGAACAAGGTGCGACCTTTAACATCCTTAGATAGATTTTTTCCCAAACTCAATCCAAATGATCCGTTTTAAACAGGTCACACCAAGTCAATGCATTTCAATTTTCTAACAGCTAAACGGGAGAAGAATTAAAATCTAACCTTCTTTCAGAAAAAAAAATTGGGGAAAAGTCGATTGGGGAATAGATTCTTTCAGGCAAAGCATGCTTTATGAAAGAAAATTTTACAAAAAGGAGGGATTAGAACTATCAGAATTTACTCAACATCCCAAAATATCATCGTACTTCGGAAGTCGCGAGCCGCGACAGCTTTATAGTTTTCATTGAATGCTTTTTCAATGCCAGGATAGGTTAAACGCTCCGGTGGAGTTTCAAAACCAACTCGGGATGAAGGATGGAACACCAGTTGAGGATATCCTGTTCGCCTCACCTCAGACCAACTTTGAATGGATTGTAAAAAACCAAAATGAATCCATTTCTGCATTCCAATCTTATTTAATTTCTCCTGCGCTGAGCCGGTATACTGAATCGATACAGCATTCGAAAGAAAGTTGTCAATCTCCACATTGGTAGGAGCTGTCAACGGAATACGTGTTATCGTATTCAAACCATTTAAATAGAAATAAAAGAGTATTGAGTTTCGTATACCATTCAAATATTCCTGTTGCGCATCTCCCCCACCCCAACGTTCATATGCTTCCGCTTTTAAAAAGTTCACTTCCGAAACAGTGAAGAGTATTCCCGGTAGTTTCGTATTAAAAAGAAAGGTTGCAGAATCCAGAATCGCGTACTGTTCCAGATTATTCTGTTGTTCGGTTGACGTAAGGGGCAATGGCAGGGCACTAAATTCAGAATTCGGAGTAAAAATACCATTGTTTGTAGTGCCATACTTATCATACAAAACCGGAATTCGAAGATCATTCGCAGGCTTCAATACCTCTTCCAATGCATAAAATGGTGCAGGATAGTTGGTCCAGTCCAAAAAAGCATCGTGCAAATCGCTTGAGTACGTAGCTAGTGGCTCCAGAAGTATATCATCCACACCAGGCGTATAGGCTACAAGATTAAGCAAAGGATATTGTGATTCATTGCTTAAAAGCTCAAGCACTTCTTCCTTCGATTTTTCCTCTTGTACAAATGACAAGCGCATCAGTAGTCGCAAACGAAGAGAGTTTGTATAACGCTGCCATTTATCTGAATCGCCAGAAAGTAAGATATCCTGCTTCGAAAATTGGGTCTGGGCAGATGGACTTAAATCCAGATTGGAAAAATAATCAGAAACCGATTTCAAATCCTCTGTGATCGTCGCATAAATTTCTTCAGCAGAATCAAACTTGGGATAGATGATTTTTTCTGAGCCATTAAGTGAACCGGCTTCACTAAACGGAATATCACCCCACAAGTCTACCATCTGTGAAGTCTGATCATATAACACTACTCTTGCCGCCTGAACAAATACTTCTGCTTCTTTTTTCTCAGCATCCGATAATTTATCATAGGCCTTTTCTATTTCCCTGAAATTGGCCATCACTCCGGATCCGGTTGATCCAGGTCGGTAATAATCATCCCAGCGGTTTTGGATATAACTTTCATTTTGCTGATACATCGATTGACTATTTAAATAACCAACAGATTGGGTATACACTCCAACATGCCAATTGACAAAAGTGCTGATCTCCCAATATGAAGGCCTCACTCTATCATTGTTCAGCATGGTGGTAAAGAATTCCCCAATGGATGGTATGATTTCACTATTCGGGCTTTGGTACCGGTCGCGCAACTCATCCTGACAAGCCACGGAACTGACCAGTAAAATGATTATGAGTGTTATCGAAAAATACCTGGACATATCTTAAAAACTTAACTTCAAAGCAAAACCATAACTTCGTGTTGCAGCATTAGACCCCTCATCTATACTCTGATTCAACCATGTTGTTCCTATTGTTGATTCCGGGTCAAGATTTTCCATCGTCCTCCATAGATAGAACAGATTTCGTCCTACAAGTGAAACCTGTATCTTTTGAAAATGAAGCCGGTCAGATACTGGTTTGGGTAAGGTGTACGACAAAACAGCTTCCCGAACCTTCACATAACTGTTATCATAGATGGCTCCCTTTTCATTCCAGGAATCATTACCCCAACCAAAGGTGTTCATATAATAAGTGGCCGCTTCAATGATCTTCGTGTTTTGAAGGCCTTCTTCTGTGACACCTTTCAACAACACACCATCGTGGTAAACTTCACTCCCATCAGGTGCAGAAGATTGAGGGTCATTGAGCGGAATTTTTTCACCGTTGTTTAAAGTATAATACGTTAATCCACCGTGCTGTGTATCTCTGTACTCCAATGTACTTTCATACATACCAGAGCCCAGAGCATATTTTTGTGAAGGAGAAATAATTTTTCCACCCAGACTATAATCTACCATCAGATTCAGACTAAAGTCTTTAAATATTAAAGAGTTAGAAACTCCTCCTGTGGCTTTCGGCAAAAGGTTTCCAACCTTGACATATTTAGTCTTATCCATTATGTATAAACCATCCGTGTTAATGATGAAGTTTCCATCACTATCGGTCTTTCGTGGATATACATAAACGTTACCAATCGACTGGCCCTTCTCTGCAATCACACGAATGGATCCACCTTCCAACTCACGAAAGACAAGCTGATCAACACCGCTCATCAACTCATGCACTTTGGTTGTCGAAAATGCAATGTTTGCAATGGCATTCCATTTTAACTTACCTGTGAGTATCGATGCATTTAATCCAACTTCAAAACCATAACCCTTTAATTCTCCAACATTCGTCAATACCTTCCCTGCTCCAGTGCTGGTAGGTAAATCGAGTTTTAATATCTGATCTTTAATCCGGTTATTGTAGTAAGTGAAATCCACACCCAGCCTGTTCTTAAGCATTCTTGCTTCAAGCCCCAGTTCAATTTCATATTTTCGCTCCGGTCCTATATCATTATTTCCATAAAGACTTCCGCTCGAACTTCCGGAGATCACGGATCCATTTATTGTTGGTAACGTTGTACTGGCGTACAAGATATTAGCTTCATATACAGTAGGTGCATTACCCACCACACCATACGATGCACGGAACTTTCCATAGTTAAAAAATGAAGGCAATTGAAATGCATCAGAAAAAACAAATCCTGTATTTATGGAAGGATAAAAATAACCATTATGATCTGGAGGAAGTGTAGAAGAATACTCCTGCCTGCCTGTACCTTCAACGAAGAGGATATTCTTGTAACTAAAACTGGCGATACCCAGGTATGCATATTTCAAAATTGACATATCCGATTTTGATTGTATCAACTCCGCATTATAGGAATTCGAAAAACTAAACTCATTGGCTATTGTCAATCCTCCATTTGTGCTTTTCAATTCATCATGGTACTGCTCATCTCTCATTTGAAAACCACCATTTAGACCAACGGTGAAATCCGGGTTTATATTCCTGGAGAAAGAAAGTAAAGCATCAGCATAAAAAACAGCGTAACGACCTTTTGACTTACCATATGAACCCGTGCTTGAGGCTCCATTAAAAATAGTGAGGTATTCGTTATGCTGTTTGGTTTCAATATTGAGATCTGTGATATCATTACCTAAACGACCTCTTAGCTGGAGATTCTTCAATATATCATAATTCAACGTAAAGCTTGAAATCAACCGGTTTTGAATTTCATCTTCACTGTCGCGCAATTGTCTCCATAATAAATTCATAACCTCGTAGCCACGAGGAGTGGTATACTTCAACGCTTCATATGGATTGCGCTCAGATTGATCATAGGGTACCCACTTGTATCCTTCTGAAGTTTGGTACTTGTCAAAAAACAGGGACATTTTTTCAGCCCTGCTAAAAAAACCATTGTAACTATCCGTTAGACGATTGATTTTGTAAGGACGGTTGTGAACATTGCCATTCGTAAAGTTTAACATCCAATCAGCACGAAACCTTTTCGTGAACTTGAACATTGAATTAAGGTTGATGATATTCTTGGTCATCTTTCCGCCAACCTGAATACCTTCATAATCATTTCGAGAGTAGGACAAACGATATGCTGCAATGCCAATTTGATTTTGCAACGCCACATTGAATAGTGAGTTATATCCTGTACGATAAAAATCTTTGTAGTTATCCGGCTGCGCTGAATATTCTCTGGTAGACCCATCCCACCACAGTACTTGCTGTCCTTCCATCTTAGGACCAAATTGCCCGTAGGCTTTGAACAAAGGACGTATAGCATCTGTCACACCGTTATTGTTGGTGTCAACTGGCACCCATCCATCAGACGTAGCACCCAGCGCTAAATTGGTTGCGCGGTCATATCCAGGGCCATAAACATTTTGATAATGCGGAGTAAACGCAACATTTTCAACTGAGAAATTATAGTTAATATCAACACCCATCCCAGGTTTTTTCGTTCCCCTTTTGGTGGTGATTACAACGGCACCGTTAGAAGCATCAGAGCCATACAAAGCTGTCGCACTCGCACCTTTAAGAGCAGTAAGCGTTTCGATGTCTGATGGGCTGATGTCAAGAAGTCCATTACCTCTCAGTCGCTGGTCTGCAAAATACCCATCGTTGTTAATGCCTGCTACTCCCTTTTCATTCGCTTCCCGGATAGGAACACCATCAATGATATAAAGAGGCTGTGTATTGTAATTGAGGGAATTGAATCCACGAATCTGAATGGTAACGGCACTTGTTGCACCGCCCGGTGCAGTTCGTATTCTAACGCCTGGAATTTTTCCATACAAGGCTGATGCAAAATTGGTGTTACCCGATGCAACAAGTTCATTTGTTTCAATGGTGCTGACAGAATATCCCAAAGCTTTCTGATCACGCTTAATACCTAAGGCTGTAACGACAATTTCAGAAAGGGATTGTACATTCTCATCCAACAGAACCTGAACCGGTGCATCGTCAGTGATCTCTAATTCTTTCCTAACAAATCCGATGTACGAAAATACCAGTCTGCTTTTTGTATCGGCTGGTACATCAATGCTAAACGCTCCGTTTACATCCGTAATCGTACCAAGAGAAGTTCCTTGTATCACAACATTCACACCCGCAATGGGAATGTCGGATTCCCTGTCTTTAACAAATCCCTCAATTCGTGTAGTCGCTGGAGTAAATTCCGTTCTCTTATCTTTTAAAAAATCGGCCGGTGGCGGGAGTGATATTGCCTCCTCCAGCGGGGAAATAACATAGATCTCCTCATCCCCATTGCCGATTTTTTTAAATCCAAGTTTTTGAGGGCTGAGTATTTCATTCAAATACGAATCCAGGCTCGTATCAATCAAGGGCCTGTAAACTGCGTACTTTCCGGAAAGAAATTTCTTTTGATAGGCAAAGGTTACATCAAATATCATTTCGAGCTGAACCAATATTTCGGTTAGCTCTTTTTCGCCCTTTTGTGGATCCGCGTTCTTCGGAGTGGTCTTCTTTAATACAGTTTTAAAAGCAGTCTCCTGCGCATTTACTAAACCGTTAAAACACAAGGCCAGTGTAAAAACAGGTATGAGTACCGATTTCGCTACTCGTTGGGTCATTGTTCTTATCCTCCGTTTTAATGGCTACTTCAGCAGGAGATCAGCTCATTCTTAATCTGTAAAAGTGAGGTGATTTCCATCCTGCTCTATTTTAATATCCAGTGTTTCAGAAAGTACTCTCAACAAAACACTACTATCCTTTCGTGAAATTTTTGCTGTGATTTTTTTCTGACTTAATTCTTTATCCTGGATAATCACTATGAATCCATAGTCATCTTCCAGTGTCGACACAATTTCTGATAGTGGTGTGTCATTAAAGATGTAGTTGTTACTCTTCCAATCCAATACATCCTTATTTTCGGTTAATCCGTTTTGTTTTACCTCCAACGACTTATCGTCTTTCTGACACACGATAAAGTCACCAGGTTTCAAGGTAACTTCGCCTGCGAGCGAATTTACTTTTACCTTACCCGATTGAAGGTAAACTTCAACTTTTTGGCGTCTGGTATTTACGTTAAATTCAGTACCCATCACCTGAATATGAACCTGATCTTCAGTATTCACCCCGAAACGCTTTTGGTCTTTTGTTTTAACTATTTCAAAGAAAGCCTCTCCCTCAAGAAATACTTCGCGTGAAACCTGATCCTTCCAACCTCCCGTAAATTTCAATAGTGAATTAGAATTTAAGGTAACCTTGGATCCATCTTCCAGAACAAATTCTTTTATCTCTCCAAATGTCGTTCGATATTCAATGACCGATTCAGTTTTAAACTGATTCCATACCAGAAAAGAACTAACTACCAACCCGATAAATGCCGCTGCCACTTTCATGTAACGGAAACGAGTATTTTGGCTGACTTCCTTCGTCTGTAAAGTATGGTCATGTATTTTTTTCCATACTGATAAATACGCTTCATTCAGTTTCGAGTCGCTGGACAACCCTGCTACACGTACTAATTCGATTGCATTGTTAATCTGTTGATGTTGTTGAGGATTTTCTTTTAGCCATTGCTCCCAGAAAACCGTCACTTCTGCACTGGGATCTAAAACCCACTTTTGAAACTTCTCGTCAAGCGCAAAATCCTCGGCTGTATACGTTCTATAGTCCATTCAAATTCGATTAAAACCTACCTATACTTTAACTTATTAAAACGAAGCATTTCTTATAATCTAACCTCTTTTATAAAAGAATCATTTATCTTAAACTATGAATCTTCGGTTTTGCCTAAAGAAACATTTTTTTCGTGAAAAGTGCGATACCCGGTTATAAAAAATAAAATCGATCGTTTACGCTTCGTAATTACCTTCCAAATACATGAAATCATTAAAAAGAACAATTTTAGAGTACCTTTTAGCAATACCCTTACTTCTCGTTACTACGCTATGGTCTTCTGCCCAACGAATACCTGATTATAATAACCGAAACCTTGCTATCGACATCCGTGTTCAAAGTCTTTTAAAAAATCTTACTCTTAAGGAAAAAGTATCCATGCTTGGTTTTCAAAGTCCTGGCGTTGCCAGGCTTGGCATACCTCCTTATAATTGGTGGAATGAAGCACTTCACGGAGTCGCACGTGCAGGCAAGGCAACAGTTTACCCACAGGCCATTGCTCTGGCAGCTACCTTTAATGATAGCCTTATCAGACAAGTAGCCGATGCCATCTCGACCGAGGCTCGTGCTAAGTATAATCTCGCCACAAAACTTAACCGGCATGAACAGTATATGGGGCTCACATTCTGGTCTCCCAACGTTAATATTTTTCGCGATCCAAGATGGGGTCGTGGGCAGGAGACCTATGGTGAAGATCCGTACCTGACAGCACGAATAGGGACAGCATTCATTAAGGGATTGCAAGGTGATGATCCTCACTATCTGAAAACATCAGCATGCGCCAAACATTTTGCCGTTCATAGTGGCCCTGAAGCTAACCGGCATACTTTCAATGCTGTAGTTGATGAAAAGGATTTGCGTGAAACGTATCTCTATGCATTCAAAGCATTGGTTGATGCTGGGGTAGAGTCGGTGATGTGTGGATACAACCGGGTTAACGATGAACCATGTTGCACCAGCAACACATTACTGCATCAAATTTTACGAAAGGAATGGAAATTCAACGGTCATATTGTTACTGACTGTTGGGCGCTGGAAGATATCTGGAAAAGACATCAGGTAATGAGCAGTGCCACGCAGGTTTCTGCAGCAGCTATATTGGCTGGTGTTAATCTGGACTGCTCCAACATGTTGCAGGATGATGTATCAAATGCTCTCGAACAAAAACTAATAACCCTGAAAGATATCGATAATGCTCTCATACCAACGCTACGAACACAGTTTAAGCTTGGTTTCTATGACGCACCTGAAGTTGGTCCGTTCAGTGGATTAAGTGAGGAGAGTATACATAATCTTGCGCAAACTAATCTTGCTAGAAAAGCAGCACAGCAAAGCATGGTTCTATTAAAAAATAACAAAGGCATACTTCCACTTATGCAGAATAATCAGAAAAGTATAATGGTGGTGGGACCGAACGCGACAAATGCCGATGCATTACTGGCGAATTATCATGGAGTCTCCCCCACGCTGGTAACATTTGTAGAGGGTATAACAGAAGCTGCTGGCCCAGCCACAGGCGTTCAATACGATATGGGTTGTACGGATACAGATACCGTTCACTTTGGTGGATTATGGGCTGCTGGAAACAGTGATATCATCATAGCAGTTGTTGGACTCACCCCTGTATCAGAAGGAGAAGAAGGTGATGCTTTTATGGCATCACACGGTGGAGATAGAGCCGACCTTAGTATTCCGCGCAGTCATCTTGCCTTTCTCAAAGCTCTTCGTAAAACGAACAAACCGGTTGTCGTGGTGGTCACATCAGGTAGTGCCATTGATATCGCAGCGATTGAACCCTATGCCGATGCCATCATTTTGGCGTGGTATCCTGGTGAACAGGGCGGCCATGCGTTAGCTGATATAGTCTTTGGAAAAGTATCTCCATCAGGAAAATTACCCGTCACTTTTTATAAATCGTTAAGTGATCTTCCTCCCTATGATCAATACGCAATGAACGGAAGGACATATCGCTACTATAGTGGTGATGTTCAATATCCTTTTGGTTTTGGATTAAGTTATGCTTCATTCGATTATAAATGGGAAACACTACCCAAGCCAATCTATTCATCACCCGATACTGTTACACTTTCTTTGTCTGTAAAGAATACAGGTTTCATGGATGGAGATGAGGTTGTGCAACTCTATATTCAGTATCCAACAGGTGAGCGCATGCCCATCACTGAATTAAAACAATTCAAGCGGATTACGGTTCTAAAAAAAGAGCAGAAGGTAGTATCATTCAAAATACCCATCAGTGAATTGCAGAAATGGAGCTTAACTAAAAATAAGTGGGAAATTGTGGAAGGAACCTATCAAATCAACATTGGCAGTCACTCAAGAGATATCCGATTAAAAAACTCATTTAAGATAAAGTAAAATAGCAGACTTAGTTTTCTCCGTGTAATAAAATCAACAGACCGATGCACAACACGAAATGATCATAGAAAGAAGTTCTCAAGATGATGAATAATAATTCTCTTTTTGGGTTCTGTAAATTTTCATGCTGATTTACCTAATTTCAATTTTGTATCGCTACTTCGAGCGCTTTTGTAGTGGTGAAGTATTTGGCTAACATATTCGGCACTTCCCATGAAGGCATGTTACCTTGCTTTACGTATTCCAAATATTTTTCAGCTACGCGCGCAAAATGCGCTTCGTGACCTTCCTTAAATTTTTCAGGAATAATTATCCGCCAGGCGTTTCCGAATTTCTCAAGATCAACGCCTGGAAATTTATTCTGAATTTTATTTACCTGTTCCGTTAACTCCTGATCATACGCTTTATCCTGAAGGAGTGGCTCTATGTATAAGGTAGGCTTAAACTTTTCATCTATTCCCTGACGTATAATCAGGTTCGATTTTGTTCCTCGCATAATAGAATAATGTGTGTCACCGGTACCTTCTGGAGCTTTGTACTTCCATACAACTGATGTTTTGGCATGCACCCCTTTTATCTGATAGTTGATTTCTCCATTACAATAAATCTGAAGTATGGAATCATTCACGATACCTTTTCCTAAATAAGAAGGAAACCCATCCGTCTTGGTTATGGTTTTGAATTCTGACAAGGTAAGATCTGTACTCCAGCGTTTAGCTGTGTTCACAGTAATGTCCTTCTCGTAATCAATCACCTCCTCCGGAAAACATTCCCATTGAACCAAGTCGACAAGATGCGTCATGACATCGACTATACCTTCGCCCTGCTGTGCAACATCTAAAAACCAGGCTGGTCTTGTTAATACACTACCCGAAACATATTTACAAAAATGATGAACACTTTCTTTGGTGATCGCGGGTGAATCAGGAGTACCTTTTTCGAGTTCGCCAAATACGGATGGCATCATGGAAAATTCCCGCTGCAGCATCGTTGTTATTTCATAGCGTTCGGTCATGATATCGTACAACAATAATTTTTGTCTTTCAGCCACATCAAATGATTGCTTCAATAATTCAAAGTCCTGTTGACTGATGGCCATGGGTTTATCGGCCAACACATGAAAACCATTCCGAAGAGAAGACAAGATGTATTGTGATTTTTTCTGATTGTTTCCGGAAAGTATAATGACATTACCTTCCTTCTCTTCAATCATCTTTTCAAAAAAATCATTGCCTCTGTATACCTCTTCGTGCCAATGGGTAGGACTTTCTTTTCGAGTATTGAATACATTCACACGATCCAGGTGAAGTTGAAGATCATTTCCTGAAGGTGCATATACATGAACAACAGAATCAACTTCATCATACATCGTTTTTTGAATTAAGGCCGCGTGGAAATGCCCGGGATCAAGCGGGATCAAGCGTGATCAGGCGAATACCTTTTGAATCCGTTCCTGTTTTTGTAGTACACGCCATAATCAATAAAAATAGCAGACTGAATATCGAAATCGTTTTAATCATTTTTCTTATTCAAATTGAAAGGCAAAGTATGTACACGGTGTTGTTCCTTCATTCCGAATGCCATGCAAGGAGCCAGATGCCACGAAAATTACATCACCTACCGTTGCTTTGTAAAACTTATCCTCGATTTGCATCTCCGTCTTACCTTCCATAATGAGGATAATTTCTTCTGCGCGATGCGTATGTGGATCATGGCTCTTCAATCCTGCGTTCAGGGTAGTAACGTGCATTTCAAAACGTTTACACATGGGTGTAGGACGCTCGAAGAAATCTCGTCTGCCACCACGTTCATGGGTTTTAAATTCAATCGTCTTCCAGTCTTTTACAAAAGATCCTCCAAAAGATTTTCCTCGCGCCAGATCAACAGGAGTTTTGGAGCTGTACTTCATCAGGTAATATTCTACGGAGACACCTTCCTTATTTTCAAGAGTATAGACATCCCCCGGCAAAACCAAAGCAATACTTCCTTTCTCTATAGAATAAAGAGAATCATGAAGAGAAACTGTTAACGTTCCCGACTTTACCAATAGAAGTTGTTCTTCTTTATCCGGAACTGTAACATTTATTTTCTTTTGATTTCTGTTAACCACATTCGCGCTCAACTGCAAATGTTTCATATCAAAAGCTTAGCCATCCAGCAAAGAACCTTTGTTCTCCTTCGGCCAGGAGTAAACACCCGATGAAATAACACGCAGTGAAAAACTCGCCATCGCTAAAATTAGTCCGAGTGCAATCAAAAAATTCCTAATCACCATAATCCTATGATTTAGTTAATGTATAAGGTTCTCGTTGTTTTCTGGTCAGCATACTGTTCGCTTCTGTATCGTTCTTAAATTGCTCTTTCTTCGGATCCCAATACACCTTACGATTCAATTTCATCGCGATATGATGAACAAGACATGTTGAACATGACCGATGCGCATCTTCAACCGGTGCAATAGGTTGCTTGTTGACTTTGATGCTATCAATCCAGTTTGCGTGATGATCTTTACTTACCGGCAAGTGCATTTCACTTGCACCAATAGGTGAAGTAATAATTTTGACATCACTTGCATCCAATGGTTTTACACCGTCTCCATTGGGAATCGGATCGCTTGATGTTGCCTGATAATTTCCTCGGGTTACAAATATCCATCCTTCAGTTCCTTCGAACTTGATTCCATTAGGTAGTTCATTGCTTACGATCATCTTCACACCATCCGCATATAAAGCTTCTGTCTTGAAAATTCCGTGTACATTCCACAATCCTTTTGTTGGAAAATCAGCATGACCCCAAACTTCAACAGGACCCGAGTGTTCCATGTTCATGGCCCAATGCGCAGAGTCGATGTGATGAGAACCCCAACCGGTTATCATACCTGCACCAAATTGTTCACAACGCAACCACCCCGGGCGATCATAACCACTTTGAG
Organism: Chryseolinea sp.; assembly: GCA_031388805.1. Lineage (GTDB taxonomy): Bacteria > Bacteroidota > Bacteroidia > Cytophagales > Cyclobacteriaceae > Chryseolinea. The sequence goes on along the minus strand of JANMRZ010000165.1, from coordinate 25,599 downwards.
GATGAACTCTCTTCTCTGTATAATAAACAGAAGGTGTTGAGCCCAGCCACATATCATAATTAAGATTGGATGGAACAGGCATCTCTGGTTCTTCTTCTCCTGAAGGATCACCTGGTAAACCAACCAACACTGTTTTTAGCTGACCAATGCGACCGTTGCGCACAAGCTCGGCTGCATACCGGAACTGCTCCGATGAGCGCTGCTGACTTCCGATCTGAAATATGATACCACTTTTCTTCACCGCATCGGCAAGCGCCCTTCCTTCTGTAATGGTTAATGACGCTGGTTTCTGCATATAGATGTGTTTACCTGCAGCAGCCGCTTTCATGCCGATCAAAGCATGCCAATGATCCGGAGTGCTGATTACGACTGCATCAATGTCTTTATTCTTAATGAGTTCAGTGTAATCATGATATACTTTAACACCATCAAATTCTTTTCCGGTCTTCTTTGTATAAAATTCATTCACCAGTTTTTTTCCATCGTCAGCGCGCTTTGTATCGAGATCACAAACGGCAACTACCTGAGCAAATTCATGTCGCATAACTCCAGGAAGATCATGACCTCTTGAAATGCGGCCTATACCTATAGCACCAACATTGATACGGTTGCTGGGTGCATATTTTCCCAACACCTGGGCAGGTACAATAGATGGGAAACCAGCAAGCATTAACGATCCTGCCACTGAAGCTTTCAATGAATTCTTGAGGAACTCTCTTCTTCCATTATCGGACTTTTTTTGCTTTTCCATTGTGATTTTACTTTTTGGTTCTCTGTCCCTAAGTTATTTCTTTACAATTTTTACTACCGGTGGTGTTGCAAAATTCTGCCATCCAGCTTCTGCTTTTTCCTTGGTGAACTTCCCGTTGAACACTACCAGGCGATACCGTAACACATACGACTTGCCTGGCTCCAGCAACCAGTCCTTATCCTTAGTTGGTGAGAAGTTGGCAAACATATCGCCTCTATTGTATTGATTCTCTGGCCAAATTCGAAGTGGCTCCGGATGATTATAATTTGCCGGATACGACATCATCACTGCGCCACCATAATCGTTTGGCAATGCACCTTGAACAATACACCACCGGGCTTTCGATCCATCTGCTGCTTTACGATCTTTTCCTTCAGAGGTAATTACTTCGCTATTTTTGTTATCCCAGAATTCAGTTGTTCGCCATCCTAATCCACCATATCGGTATTCCAGCAATTTCACTTCGCTTTCACTGGCACAATTTAACTGTGATGTGATATCAACAATATAGTAATCTCTGGAAGGTATATAAACACGAATGGTTTGAACTTCCATCAAAGCAACTTTTTCCGAGCCATCTTTTTTAAAAGCAATGTGTTCGTGCAAGGCCTTGAACTCTGCAAACACTGGTCCGTTAACCACTAGTGGAAATGCAGCAAATCGAACAGTCCCTTTTTTGTCTGCTATATTCCAGAAGTCAATCGTATCTTTTTCAAACAACACATGTGTCCACGGATTCCAGATGCCGTAATGATGATAATGATCGGGTGGTTGAATGCGTGTAAGTTCTTGTCCATGCGGAGTCCATAGAGGATGAATGAAAGCGCTTCTTCGATAATCAGGATTTGCACCCGCTGGTGCCTCCACTATTTTATGATGATAGCGAAGCAAATTTTTATTATCGGATTGAATAGTCAATGTTCCATCGTGATTTATAGCTGATACATTGTTAAATTTTCCGGGAGGCAATGTGAGCAATTGATACATTCTTTTTTGAACGCCCGGTTTTACGAGCCAATGCATTGATCGCTGATCACCTTGTTTGATTTGAAAAGGTACTGGTAAGGTTTTATTTCCCCGCACCTCAACAAGCGAAAGTAATGTGTCGGAAAAAAAAGTGATATTATCGAGAAACACACTAACCGGAATTTCTAATTCCTGAGTCTGCTTTGGTAGTTCAACTTCGAAGCTGGCGATAGTTTGTGCGCCTGCTACTCCTGTAAATAAAATAAGGAAAGATGCGAGGATATTTTTTAGCATAACTCTATGAAATAGTAAGAATTGATTTGAATACATTAGAAGTAGTCTTCACCTTAACTCAGGCATTTTGGGAAAATACAAAAACGAGCCTTTAAATGAATCCTGTTGGATCCTTTTTGTGAACGAGTATCTCATAAAAGAGATTTCGTATTTGCAGTAGAAGCATACTGGAAATCAGCTGGTTACAAGCGGAGCTCATTCGGGGTTAGACTGACAATTTTTGTTAATGATTTGTAAATATCAGGAAGTACGAGGGCAACTGTCGAATACTTTTTGAAACCAGTCGAATTTCAGAATTACAGGTTCAATAATTGTTGTAATTGCCTGAAGTCTAATTAATTCTTAAATCAAAATGAAAGTCATGAAAAATCTAAGCACAGTATTGCTTCTTGCTGCTATCGTAACCCTTACATCCTTTACGTCCAAGGATCCGGGTTACAAAATCGACAACCAAAAGAGTAAAATCACATGGGTTGGTAAAAAAGTTACAGGGCAACATGCCGGAACAATCAATTTATCGGAAGGAAATTTCACTTCAAAAGGAAAGAAAATCACAGGCGGATCTTTTAGTATTGACATGACCTCACTTAAAGATGAGGCGGCAAATACGAGACTCGAAGGCCATTTAAAATCAGATGATTTCTTTTCTACAGAAAAATATCCGAAGGCAACATTTGTTATCTCTAAAATTGACTCAAAGGGTGGGGATCAATATACTGTGAAGGGTAATCTTACTATCAAAGGTATTACGAATGAAATTGAATTTCCGGCAACAATTCAAATTTCAAATGACCAGGTTAGTGCAAAAGCAAAAATTCTTGTTGACCGCACAAAATTTGACATCAAATTCCGTTCTGGAAATTTCTTCGAAAATTTAGGTGATAAAGCTATTGAAGACAACTTCGAATTGAATGTTGAGCTTGTAGGAAACGTAGCACCTTAATAAAATTAAGAAGGGCGTTCGGAATAATGTGAAGGTATCTAATGATGAGGTTAGATACCTTCATCATAAATACCACAAAAAAGAAAAAACGCTTCTGCTTTTAGTACTTACAGAACCATGTCATTGTGTGCTCTTAATGTGCAACAGACTATAATCATTATTAATCGAGTTCAAATTCGCAACATAAGAAGAAGTAATCTCCTCTGGCTGACCTGACAATTCTTAGGCTAAGAAATCAAGAATAGTTCCTGTACCACCTGTGGATACATCAATCGTAATTTACCTTATTCGTGGTTTGTGAATTTTTTTTGTAGCGTATTGGGCCATCGAGATTTCTATCTCCTATAAATTTATATAAGTAATTTTCAATGATTTAATATGTTCGCAAGTTCTTCCCCTTGCTTTGCTCTTTCTAAATGATGCTCAAGCATTAATACTTTTCCCGCGGCCCACGATTTTAATTGCGTATCATTTCCTTTGTCAGCTTCTTTCCTAAATTCATTTATACTCTCCTTGTAGTCCTTCACCATAAGATCAGTAAACGCATCATCAAAATCTTTTCCTACTATGCCAGCGAGATTGTTATATTTCATTCTGCTTTTATCACTTAATAACGTAGGTAACATGATATTTTTTTGAGATGCAAGAGTTTTCAACTCTTCATTTACTTTGCTTTGATCGGTGGTCATCATCTCGCCAAACATTATAACTTTCTCAGACAATCCATTTGCCTGGGCTAACTTCCCAAGTTCAATTTCAAGCATACTGCCATCAGCAGCAGATATTGCAAATTCTATATCCTTATCAATTTTGTCATTGTCAAATTTTTTATCACTCTTATCCTCGGCAACTTCCATACTGTCTTTGCTTTTCGGGGAGCATGATGCCAAGGTAAACAACACACCGATTAAAATTAATTGCAAGTATCCAATTGTTAAAGTTTTCATAGGATGGGCATATATTTTATTATAAATAATATGCGTGCCAGTTTTTTTAACATTTGCAAAGCTTCATAGAGTGAAGGTTCGAAGACCAATAATTATATCAGCAATACCCTGCAAAAACGACAACCCGTAAAATCAGGGCCAGATAAATGATTTAAACGAAAATAAAAGAAGACCTCTCGCGAGGTCTTCAGTGCTAGTGTTAATTCAGATTTACTACCTAGCAGCGTTCCCATTGGGGAATTAATTCGACAAGTCGCCTAATGAAATTCCACATTTTGCATAGTTAACAGGTGAGTGAAGCAAAAAAAAGTTTTTATAATTAATCATTCAACATACTTCAGATGAAATCCACCCACTACGATTTTCAACTTTCCGTAAAACAAGTTCTACAATGACCTACTACCGGAAATAACAGATACAAGCTTCGATCTAACCTTGCGCAACACATTGGTCGTTACCGTGCACGAATTGATTATCCACTATGTATTTGTCAAAGAGCTGTAACTGTATTTATTCTCAATCTGTATTGTCTTTACCTGCGCCATTCAGTTGCATTCTGGTCAATGAATCAACCGAAAGGCAATGATTAATAAAAAGAAAGTCTCATAAGAAAAATTGAAGAGTAAAATATGCAGTTAAATAAAATCAAACTGTAGTTGTTGATTTTATCCAGCGAACCACAAAAAAATACATTATTACGAATCAGTCACGAGTGAGAAATGAGAGCAGGAAAAAGAGTCCTTAGCTGTTGAGACCGGGCGAACTGCCGAGAATCAGTTTAAGGATAATTTCTGTCTCCAGGGTTTTGTTGACGAGGCGCTGGAGAAATGGGAGCCTCGTAAGGTCGAAGATCCAGGACGCGCGATCCTGGTTAAGTCTGGACGATTGAAAAGATCAGTGAGGGCCGAGCCTGGGAGCAACTTCCAGAAAATCGAAATTGCCTCCGATGTTGTTTACGCCGCTCGACATAACCACGGCTATAAGAGCACGCCACAACGCAAGTTTATAGGAAAGTCGGAAGCCTTGAACATAAAGATCCGAGCGCTGATCAAAAAGACATTAGCGAGAGTATTCTCGTAAAATTTTGGATTTTGGTTTTGTGAATTTTGGGGATAGGGGGCTTAACGGCCTCCCCTTCTTTATTTATTTAACGGAGGGTAGCTTTCAACAAATGCCTCCAAATAGGAGCGGTTAACACAGTATATTTTTTTATAAGCAAAGTTGGTCGTCGTTTGATTTACCGTTAATAAGTCGTCTTTTGTTATCTCATGATAAAAAATACTTTTATCACTACGTACGATATTATCAGCGTCCCAATAAATATAGAGCGCTTGCTTTGAGTTGATGGGATAAGTAATGCTTTGCATTGTCCCGAAGTTGGTGTTATAGGATTCCAACTCACCCTGATTGGATGGACACAATGTGTAACCTGGGTTATCGGACGTAAAAAAAAACTCATCGACAGGCGCGCATAGTACAGCGATCTGCATATCAAACAGCTTGGCTACAGCTTCCTCTACAGCTTCGTTCACCCCCATAGCAGATGCAATTAGCCCAGTAAGTTGCGTATGGTGATAATTTTGCTTTTCACTTATTGCCTTTTTTGAAATGTTATCCCAGAACTCATTCGTTAGGAAACGGGCCGCTCTTGGTTCATTTTTAAACTGTTCGGTAAATTGTGTTCTTAGCTTTAAAGCCGCATCCATAACCATTCTTGACCTTAGAGCAGGTTCAAGTATTTCCATCTGAACAGTATAGTAGGGCGTGCGCTGCTTTTGGTGAATATAACCTGTTACCAAGCATACGTGATCATGAATTGAAAACATCGATGCACCTCTTTTAAAGTGTTCACTAAATGCGCCGATATGATCTTCAAATTGTTTGAACGCTTTCAGTTCCAGTACTCTCTTATGGTTTTGATCAAACCGTTTTAATATGTCGTCCGGGAGATCATAGTAGTCATCGATGAAACATGTATTCCTAGGGTGAACCCGAGAAATTAATCGGTTATCAATGGCTGCTTGATAGAGAAAGCCGGATAAATCGGTAAACTTTTTCAGATAGCCCACGGGAACAAAATGGTGCTTCACTGGCAACTAGATTTTCTAAATGCAGGCATCGGGCGGAACGCTCCTATTTGACAATCTTATTTCCCTTATCGTCGTATGTTTTAACCTCCTCGATAAACTCGATCATAGCGGTGCTTATGTGTCTAATTGGGCGCACGTCATGGCTCTCGCTTGCTCGACTAGCTTTGATCTGTTCAGTGTAAGAATCAGCAACTTCGGCAGGTGTTTCCTCTAGTGGGTTCATTATCTCATTATTGTTTGCTAGGACAACTTAATGATAACCGCTAAGAATAGAAAATAAGAGAGTTTGTTTCGGATGTAAATCCGTCAAATAACCGTCAAAGTACAGAAACAAAAAAGGCAGTCACTTTACGTAACCGCCTGATTTTCAGAGCCCCCTGCCGGAATCGAACCAGCGACCTACTGATTACAAGCGATGCCCTACCCTTCAAATTTTGCTAGAATGGGCGGTTTTTCATGACACTTTGAGTCAAAATGCTGCATTTCATGACACCGCTCCATAACACCTAATAAAGCCCCGGGGTGACCGGTAAAAATTCGAACCAGTTATTCTCAGTGGAGATTTTGCTACCCTTGACCATCTCATTTCGTTAGGGCATGACCAGTATTAGTTAACTAATCGCGCCAAATCACTTCGGTATTGTAACAAGTTAGTAATCACGCGAAAATGGTGGTCAATCATTACTGGAATACATTGTTTTGGAATGCGAAACAACGTGATCACAGGCTAGTGAAATAAAGTGATCAAGGTGCTCGGAATCTCCACATCGACGCATAATAAATGAATACAAAACACTTCAACTGAAGGGACCACAATGTTGATGTAAAAAAAGAATTGGGGGAAATCAAATGATGGTTCTGCAAATTCATCCAGAAGTAAGGTGTAAATACAGATAAATAACACTCTGTTATATCTGTCATAGCAATTGTTACCATAGTCATAACCCTCTGGCGCACCTACCTGATACTTTCGCTTTCGTAAAAGCAGAGGCCAACAAACCATGTCCAAGAAGAAGCCAACCCACTATAAAGGAGAGATAGAAGATTTAAAGGAAAAGAAGATTTACATCAATGTCAATCATCTTGAAAAGGGTGACTACCAGTTGGATATAATCCATAAAAACAAAGTGCTAATCAAAGCAGCATTTAAAAAAAAATAAGTTGAAAAGGCTGGCCATTCCTAACCAGGGCAATGACAGAAAGTTGGTAAAATGAGTAAATGAATTGCCACTAAATGAATAACAATATGAGACATAAAAAACTAAAATTAGGTGTAACAATTTTGCTATGCTTAGGCCTTACCACGCTATACTCACAAGTAGGTATACCGGTCTCGGGCGGCAATGCCACAGGCATTGGAGGCTCAGTGAGTTATTCAGTTGGTCAGATTGCTTACACCGCAGTAGCGGGTAGTAGTGGGTCGGTAGAGCAAGGCATACAGCAACCATATAAAATTTCTATTATCACGGGTCTCGAAGGAACGGAAGGAATCACGTTGCAATATTCTGCTTACCCGAACCCCACCACCCACACTGTAACGCTGAAAGTGGAAGATTTCAAAACAACAGGATTTACCTACCAATTGTATGACCTCAACGGAAAGCAACTTGAAAGCAAAAAAGTGAAGACTAATGAAACAAGTATTGACATGAGCGACCTGGCTCCGGCCATCTATCTTCTAAAAGTGATTGACGACAATAGAGAAGTGAAAATCTTTAAAATCTTTAAAAGCAATTAACCAATTAAGTTATGAAAACCATTTTATCAAAATTAACAGGCGTTGCAGTGTTTGTGATGGTACTAGTATCCATGCAGAACGTAACGGCACAGGCACCGCAGAAAATGAGCTACCAGGCCGTGGTTCGCAATAGTAATAATGAACTTGTTACTTCAAAATCGGTAGGCATGCGAATCAGTATTTTGCAAGGCTCTGCAACGGGAACGCCCGTATATATAGAAACACAAACTCCAACAACAAACACAAATGGATTAGTAAGCTTAGAAATAGGCGCAGGCAATATTGTAACAGGCACTGTAACCGGTATCAACTGGTCAGCGGGCTCCTATTTTATAAAAACAGAAACCGACCCAACCGGTGGAACAAACTATTCCGTTACAGGAGCAAGCCAGTTGTTGAGTGTGCCGTATGCACTATTTTCAGCAAGTGGAAACCCTGGGCCTGTAGGCCCTCAGGGTATTGCTGGTGCTAACGGAACTGTTGGCCCAGCGGGACCTCAAGGTATTGCTGGCCCGGCAGGCGCTAATGGAGCAGTGGGAGCAACAGGTCCGCAGGGTGTAGCCGGGCCAGCAGGCCCTGCAGGTCCCGCTGGTTGGGGATTAACAGGAAATACTGGCTCCAACCCGGCCACTAACTTTATTGGAACTGCTGACGATAAAGACGTCATTTTTAAACGGAATGCTCTAAGGGCCGGATTATTGGCATTACATAATACCGCTTATGGTGTAGGCGCTTTAAATCCGCTGAGCACAGGAGTTAATAATACTGCATATGGAACTGAAACACTTACCGTTAACACGACAGGAGTTGACAATACCGCCATTGGCTGGGCAGCGCTTCGTTTAAACTCTACCGGAGGCGCCAATACTGCTATAGGACCTGCTCTTGCTAGTAACACTACAGGAAGTTATAATACCGCTGTAGGGTATGCGCTAGGCAGTAACACCACAGGAAGTTATAATACTGCCATTGGTGATGGGGCGAATGTTTCAACAGGAGCACTTACGAATGCTACAGCAATAGGGGCTAATTCATTTGTAAATGCCAGCAACAAGGTGCGCATAGGAAGTAGTACGGTTACGGTTGTCGAAGTACCTGTTGCAGTAACCGTCTCTTCTGACGGTCGTCTAAAAAACAACATCGTAAATACCGAATTGGGGCTGGATTTCATTCTTAAACTTCGCCCTGTTCAATACACTATGAAGCAGGGTAATGGCAAAACCGATTTCGGCTTTATTGCCCAAGAGTTAAAAATTGTTCTGGGAGATAGAAATGTAAACATGCTCAACAAAGATGGTGAGTTTTATACCGTGCGCTACAATGATTTGCTCTCGCCAATGGTAAAAGCTATGCAGGAGCAGCAAGCGATTATTGAGAATTTAAAATCGGAAGTCGAGCTTTTAAAAGCGCAACATCTGTCAGTCGTTGGTAAATTAGAAATGGAGAACGGACTGCTCAAATCGGATTATAACAACCGCTTGAAAAAGCTCGAAGAAATACTGAGTGTAAAAGCACAAAAGTAGAAGTCATCAGTTCAAATTCTCTAAAAAGCGTAAGACAAAGTCCTAACAATTCAAAACAATGAAAATACTCACAAGAACTTTATCCTTAGTAGTAGTGGTCAGTTTTGGTTTTTATTTCATTGGCTGTGGAGAAAAAAGCACAGAGCCTGATCCTGTCGAAAAAGTGCAGCTCGCTAAGCTATCCAACACATGGACTATTTCTTCGGTAACGTTAGATGACAATTCAAGAGTTTCTGACTTCGCCAACTTTAAACTCACGCTCGTTGGTGCTTTTAATGATTCCTCTCCCATAGGACCTTATCAATACAGCATCGCGGGCTCACGACCAAACAACAATCCGTGGCCACCTTCAGGCGGAACCTGGAGCTTTGGGGTTGATCCTTCCAACGATATAGTAAGACACGATAATCCAGATCTGAATATAAGCTATACAGTAACCGATGTACAGTTGATCCTCACATTCAACTACACGGGCGATGGCTTTGCTGGGGGCAGAACATCACAAGTAAGCGGAGATTGGGTGTTTACGTTTACCAGGCCATAGCGAAACTTGATTACCCCTTTTATCAATGTTAAATGTTAAAACAATATCAATATGAAATATTTTCTTTCAGCTTTACTTCTTGTCTTCACGCTTTTTCAAATGGCTTGTGAAGATCAAATTAACCCATGTGATAATGATGGTGACGGAGTTTTATCACGCGACTGTGGTGGTGAAGATTGCAACGATGCGGATAAAACGGTGAGCTTAAGCGATGCAGATGGTGATGGTGTTGATAGCTTTAATTGTGGAGGAAATGATTGTGATGACTTAGACGCAACCCGTTACCCGGGTGCGACTGAAGTCTATGATGCAGCAGGCAATGATGAGGATTGCAATCAAACAACCTGTGGAGGTAGCGAAATAGACAATGATGGTGATGGATATGGACTACCATGCTTCAACAAAATTGAGGGTGTAGATTATTGGAGTTATGTAGGCGATTGTGATGATACGAATGCGGCCATTTTCCCGGGAAGTCAGGTGTGCGGGCCAAAAGGCAAGATACTAATCTGTGGAGGTGATGGAACCTATATAGAAGTGAAATGTGGAACGTGCAAAACGCAACCCAATGGAACTGGCATTTGCCTGGATTAAAATAACATTACTTTAGAACTCCACCATTCAACATTCATATCTGATTAAGACTGCGGTATCGTCTTTGATAGCCGAAACTGTGTATGTTTATTGAAGGGTTAGAGATAAAAGAGAAGGCAAATCAGATTTTATTTTGGTTTGCCCTCTTTTGTTTTACTTCAAAGTAATACAGCGAATTTTGTCACCATTTCACCCGCAAAATTATATGAAATTTTGAACTAGCAGTTTTGCTTTTCAATTCGTTATTTTTATGAGACAACAGCAGTTATGAGAATAATTTTTCTTTTATTTTTTGTTTTGCCCGGCACGGTTCATTCACAAAACAGAGACCTTGCACAAGCGGCCCAGTTCTATAAAAATGCTGAAAAAAATATTGAATTGATTTTATTTAACATTGCATACCAAGATGCTTTCAATGCATATGAAATTCGAAAAGTAAACCAAATCGATTCTTTAATAGCAAAATCGGCACTTCAGCTAAATACAATTTGTTTAATAATAAAGAAACCTGATGCTGAAAAATATCTGGTTGAATCTGAGAGAATTGGGTTGAAGCTTAATAATTGGAGAATTTTAAGTGAAGTCTATTTAAAAAAAGGTAATTATCATAGAACAAAATTTGAAAAAGATAAAGCACTCAGCTTTTTCATTAAAGTTGACTCCATACAATCGCGTTATAAATTTAAAGATAGAAATTTAGTAAAAGCATACAGGTCCATTGCCATCTTATTACTTTACTCAAATAACCAGGACACTACCAGATTCGGTAAAAGTGAATCCTACATCCAAAAGATACTGACTATTTCAAAAGAGATAAATTATAAAAATGGAGAAATATATGCTTTCGAGTTGATGGGAGCACTTGCAGTGAGGAGGAAAAACATGGCAGAAGGAATTAATCTCTATAGAACAGCTCTAATAAAAGCAACAGAACTCAAAGACATGTACCGAATATCTTCAGGATATTGGAGTATAGGTACTACCTATTTAGGTATGAAGGAATTTGATTCCGCTGAGTTTTATTATAAGAAAAAAATAGATCTACTGGTTGATAGGCAAGATACTGAAGAGCTGGCCTTAGCCTATTCTGGTTTGGGAGATCTTTACAATGATATACATAAATATAAATCAGGAGTTGACTATCATTTGAAAGCTATAAAACTTTTAGATCAATCCAGAACAGATAAAATCAGTCAGGTATTAGGAACATTAAATGGATTATGTCATTCATATGCTGGTAGTAAAGATTACGAAAACGCTTATATCGTTTTAGTTAAAGCTTACAAATTGAAAGATAGTCTGGTAAAAATTCAAAATATGGAAACTTCATTGAGAATTGAGGCGAAATATTTAAATGATAAAAAGGAAAAAGAAATCGAACTCCTAACGGCTGAAAACAAACTCGCTGCCGCCAACCAGGCAAGGCAACGCAATCTCTTTGTTGGTCTATTTTTTATTATTTTGTCTGGTGCAGGTGCGCTATTCTATGCGTATAAGAACAAGATAAAAACGGCCGAAAAATTGAAAGAAATCAATCAGCTAAAATCACGTTTTTTCGCCAACATCTCGCATGAGTTTCGAACTCCGCTCACGCTTATTAAAAGCCCCTTGCAAAGTTTGCAATCCTCCCAAATAGATGAAGAGCAAAAAAGGCAACTTCGTTTAATTGATGTCAATTCAAATAGAATGCTGGAATTAGTAAATCAACTATTGGCGCTTTCCAAAATAGATAGTGGCAGTTTAAAACTTATTTTGAAGGAAGGCGATCTGTCTTCTTTTCTAAATTCAATCATTGAACCTTTTACTTTTCATGCACAAGAAAACAAAATAAAATTTAAATCAAGCATCGAGAAAAGCACTCAAGCTCATCACTTTGATAAGGACATCATCGAAAAGATAGTAACCAATTTGCTTACGAATGCTTTTAAATATGCCCCGGAAAATGAGATGATAAATTTTACTTCTTCTATCAATGAAAATCAATTGCATATTTTAGTCTCCAATACAGGAAGTAACCTAACGAAAGAAGACATACCGAAATTATTTGAGCGCTTTTATCAAAAGATGGAGAACCAACAAGGGATCGGAATTGGTCTGGCCCTTGTAAAAGAGTTAGTGGATTTATATCATGGAAAAATAAAGGCCTCAATTGTAGATGGTGTGCTAAGCTTTTCGGTAACCTTGCCGTTACAGATAGATGCCTCAAATGCAATAGTTGTAATGACGGAGGTACAGGATAGAAGTATCACAGAAATTAACGAAAATAAGAATGAACTTCCGATACTTTTGGTGGTAGACGATAATCCGGAAATAAGAGAAATTTTGATCTCCATTTTTAAAAGTACCTTCAACGTTTTAGAGGCTGAAGATGGTGAGAAAGGCTTAAAAATAGCACAGAAAGAAATCCCCGATTGCATTATCTCAGATGTAATGATGCCGAAGATGGATGGATTCTTATTTACGAAGTCGATAAAGGAAAATGAAATTACTTCTTTCATACCCGTTATTTTATTGACTGCCAAGACTTCTGATGACGCTCACCTGGATGCATTAAAAAGTACGGCAGATGCTTTTTTAACAAAACCTTTTAATCATAGCATTCTGCAGGAAACCGTAAACCAATTACTGCAAGAAAGAAAAAAACTTCGTCAACGTTACAGTAAAGAATTGATTCTAAAACCAATTGATATTGTAATCAATTCAACAGATGAAAGATTTTTGGATAGATTACAAACCCTAATTAATGAACAGATTTCAAATCCCGAATTTTCTACTGAGGAGTTTGCCAATAAAATGGGAATGGGCAAAATGCAACTGTATAGAAAATTAAAATCTTTAATTGGACTTTCAGTTACTGAATACTTGAGGAGTGAACGATTAAAAGCAGCAGCCATGTTGCTGAAAAAAGGAAATGGCAACATCTCGGAAATTGCATACTCGGTAGGATTTAATGATCTGTCCTATTTTTCTAAATGCTTTAAAGAAATGTACCATTGCAGCCCATCTGAGTTCAGTAGAAAAGAGTAGAATGTTTTATAATGGCCCGCCGAACGCAAAGCCCTACGTGGAGATTCCGAGCACCTTGATCACTTTATTTTACTAGCCTGTGATCACGTTGTTTCGCATTCCAAAACAATGTATTCCAGTAATGATTGACCACCATTTTCGCGCGATTACTAACTTGTTACAATACCGAAGTGATTTGGCGCGATTAGTTAACTAATACTGGTCATGCCCTAACGAAATGAGATGGTCAAGGGTAGCAAAATCTCCATCTAAGGTTGTCGGAAAAGCTTGTTCCCTTGTTGAGCCTGTAATATTTTTTAACCATGTGTCAATATGCTGCTGCATAAAAAAGGGACCTTACCGATCCCTTTTTCCTTTTTATAAAACCAGATTTAGATTCTCCCGAATGAAACCCACATCAGATAGGTATTCTATTTGAGCTTCTGTTAATCCTTTTTTATCTGAAGTTGATACTAAAGTAAATGAAATGAGCATTTCACTATCCATGAATTTCTTTAATTCCTTGCTGAGCGAACGTTGGCTATCCTTGTTGAAAATAAATTGTCCGCGCGAATCTCTAATAATATTTCCTTTCTCATCAGTGCTACAATAATCAATATTCAAGTCTTCCAATTTATCATTGTATGCCTCAATAAAAGGTGCGGCATTTTTGAGCGTTTGATTTCTTGCATGTTCCAGTTTTGTTCCAGCAGGTGCCGGTGTTTCCATCAAGGCCGTGATTAGTCGATAAGCTTCTTTATTTGTCATAGTATTTTTCATTTATGTTTCCCTTATGTCTTTAGTGTTCTAACAACTCCGGAAGGTGCAACAAACTTCATTTCATCACCTACAAAATAAACCCTTCCTACCCCTGCAATATTTGCTGGATCACCAGCGACTTGACCAATGGATACTACACCGTCTTTGTTGATTGAAAATTTTAACTTCAATGAACTGCTTACATTGTCAAATTTATAGGCCTCCAAAAATGCTCCGCTTGAACCAATGTTTTCCTCCAGCCTTATGAATGAACCCGTGTGATCGAAACCATTGAGCAATGCGTTGTGTTTTCGGATGTAAAGCATTGGCTTGGATGTCCCTCCGTTTATGTTGTTACCCCCAGTACTATACTGAAGGCACATCAAGTATCCATCGTAATTATAGGTTCCAAGGGCTTGTTGAGGACTTACAAATATTCCGTTGGCTTGTGAATGTCCTGGCGAAATTATCAACCCCGTCCTTTCAGCACCTTGGGGTATAATATATAGAGCAGCACTTTGAATGTAGTTTCCATTCAACAATGAATTGTTTGCGCCAGCATGAGGTGAACCATCCGTTGTGATGGTGACCACTGGCGTGATGAAGGACATTCCAGTTCCATCAAAAAGTATCCGGCTTCCTATTGAGTGATATGCAAAGACTTGCGCATTAGGGTCAGTGCCCCGAACATCTGCATAGAAGCCATCAAGATAATGATTGGTTACTGTTGCCTCTGCTGCAAACAACCTAGCCCTGTTTGTTATTGGGAAACCATCATCAATCAGAAAATTAAGTTGCGCATGAAAAGCAGATATGTACCTGCTTTGTTGACCTGGATTTGTGCCCTGAAGAATATACCTGTACCCGTATGAAGTATTATAACCATCATTTGGCCTTACCAGGATTGCAGTATTGGCATAACCACCTGGAGACAGCCTGAGCATCTCGTTCTTTGTACCTCCGAAAAGGGAATCTTCAATTTCAATAGAAGCATTTAGATTGTTTGAACCTATCTTAAAATCAACACCCCCCAGTCCTGCAACATAACTATTGATTTGAAAAGTGTTTTTCACCATTGGATTACCTTCCTCTCCAAGATTGATGTTAAAGTTTCCATCCCGAAAAAACGATGATCCTGACACACCAAGTGCCTGTACTCCTTTAACTTGAAGTTTGAACCCATTTAACCCACTTGTCGAAGCTTGTATTCCAATAAGAAGATGACCGTTTTCACTGATCCTTACGCGTTCAATATTATTAGTGATAAAAGGCAATGGGAAATTATCTTTCGTTCCAATTGACTTTATACTTCCGACAGCGTTACCGTCCTGCACCCATGCAGTGAGGACGGGTTGAATAAGGTTGAAGAGTTTCTCTAAAGTATCGGCTGCTAAAGGAACATTAGCTTTTAAGACATTGATGGCATTTTGCAGGTCTTCTGTTTTGATAAGATCAGCATCCGATAGTATGGCATTCAATTCGGCTAACGTATCAATATCCTCAGCTTTCAAGTAATTAATACCTTGAATGATGTTGAATAACTTCTCAAGGGTATTCCCTGCTTCCGGCACATTTCCTTTAAGATCATTGATGGCAGAGATGATGTCATCAGCCTTCATAAGGTCAGCATCGATGATAATTGCATTCAGCTTGGCCAGTGTGCTAATATCACTTTCCTTTAACGAATCCGTGTCCTGTATCTTTAAGTAGATGTTGTACAGCAGTTCTTCCGATGCAGAATGAAAAGGAGGTTTAGGTATGCTCATACAATTTTTACGTTCGGTTTAAAAATCCACCCAAGTGCAATGGCTGCGAACACTGTTGTAGCTGTGATTACTCTTTTAAGCGTTATACGCCTTAGTGATCTGAAATCAATCAAGGTGTAAGTGAAAGTATTTCCATAAAGTGCTTTGTGCCGCTTGCACAAGTTCATAAACTCATCGAAGTCTTCTGCGTTTTGAAAGACCTGACATCCTGCTGAATATTTGTTGATATACTTTGTGGTTCCAGAACGTTCTGCGCGATGAATATTAATTCCGAAGTTTCCGCTTTGACGTGCCCCATTATTAAAGTCAAGCAAAGCATCACGGTCGTAATCGCGTATTACAGTGACTGGTTTCTGCTGAACCAATGCTTCATATTGTCCTTTATGTAAACCAATCGCGTATGCATTCTCATATTGGCCTTGCGCGAGTATGGCTGTACCTTGTGGATAGGAAGGATTGTTCAACCAGAAAGTGCCTGGATCAGTAGTGACAGGATAGACGTGATAGTTCCATTTCCCATCTGGCTTTTCATAGAAGACATGTATCTCATCATCAAACCGATTTGAGTTTATATTCTTACCCCTCATTCCAGCGATGTTAAGTTGGTTGGGTTTTGTATAGAGAACAAAACCATATTCCTTTAAAATTTCTTTTATGCGCGATAACATGAAATCCTTTTACGTGAGGTTATTACTTTGTTTAAGCAGCCTTTGAAAAAGTGTACTTGAATGAGTTTACACGGTTCATCCAACCATCATAGAATACAATCTGGTCTGGTTTTCTTTTGATGATGTTGTTTAAGAAGACCTTGCGTTCGATTTTCAGTGCATTAAACAGCAACTCCTGATCAGCACAATTGATAGCTGTTAGTGTTTGGGCGCCTACAACTCCATCCGTTTCTACACTTACCAATCGCTGAACGATTTTTGCTACGGTCTTTCTTCCTGAGTTGTAGCCCCAATCCACGATGAATTCTGCAACGGATTCATTGAGTATAAAATCAGCCATAAAATAATCCCAGAATATTTTCTTTGCGATATAGCGGGCATCGTCTTCACTTAATTTCTTAATGTCATCTACATCAATATCTCCATCACCATCTTTATCGTAACCATGCTCTTTCCATGTGGAAAGGATCACTCCAAATTTTGTTGGGCCACCTTTGTCCGATGGATTATTCACATACTCTCCCTCTAATCGCAGGAGCTTGCCCGCGAAGTTTTTAAACTTTGCCATAATAGTTTTGATTACTGTTTTTGATCTTACCTAAACTGACTTGACGTCCTGTGTCGGGACTTTCAAAATATTTCTGTCGATTGACCTAAACCACGTCATGCCGTTTTGAATTTTTAATTCATCCCCAAGGATGGTATTCCTTCGTACCGGTATGCGGTTGTTGCGGGCATCAATAACAATGGTTTCACGAAGTGTTATGAGGTCTTTGAATAGTGGAAGACCTTGCAAGCTCCACTTACCTGAATCATCCGACTTCAATCCAATGCGTAAAAATTCATTCCGTATCTGATCTTTTGAGTCTTCATTTCCCCTGAAGGCAAAATCGAGCAAGTCGGTTACAATTGTTTTCGAAATAAAGCTTTGTTTCTTGTAGTAATTATTTACTAGCGAATAATCAGAAACCGTCTTGATCTGCTTCAGTTGAGAAATCACTCCATCAAGGTTTTTATTTTGAGCCGCACTATAAAGCCTGATCGCTATATCACCCGGATTAAATATGATCTGAATGTTTGAACCCGTTGAACCTGTGATCTTATTGAATGTTGTTTCATCAATACTCTCCGGATAGCCCGCCATCTTTAATGCGTTTACTGTTCCCTTTCCGAATTTTCCATCAACACCACCATTAGCATTCATAGCAGATGTGCCAATGATTTTTGCAAGTGCTTGTTGAAGCAACATCACCCGCGAACCGCTGCTTCCTTTTTTCAGGGGAAAATCACCCGTAGTGCGAGAAGTGTTATTGGTTGTCGAAGTATATGAGGATGGTATGTTGTTATTGATGACAATAGTATCTACATCATTTTCTCTAGCATCAATAGATTTCTTTCGTTTTACGCGATCATAAATCAAATAACCTCCCCCGCCAAATGCAGCAAGTGCAAGCGCGTAAATAAATACCTTTGAAGGCTTGATGCCTTTGCGAGGTATTTTTGTCTGCACCTTTTTATTCGGCTCACTATTAACTCGTCTTTTCCTTTTTGAAGGACTATGTCTTTGATCTTTTCGCTTTGTTACCTTCTCCATACCTCATCTCTTAGCGTTCAATATCCTGATCAACTCGTTGTACTCATCACTGGTTAACTCACCTTCCAGATCTGCGTTCAGGCTTTTACCATATTGCTTGAAATATTCCTTCTGCACTTTTGCATACATAACCTTGCTCGGAATCTCCTGAAATACTTTAATTACCATGTTGGTGTTCGTACCCCACCCAAAATAATTATCGTTGTCAAATGCCATCTTGAGTTGTTTGGCCATCGTAGCCGGGTCACCTTCTTCCAGACTATTTTTCTCCGATTGTTTAGTCCTAGTCTTTTTGTAAAAATGTCGCGCCAGAAAAAACAAACCTGTGGCAGTACCTAATCCAAGTGTAGAGTAGATTACTACCGTCTTAAAGTTTTGAATTTTCTGTGTATCCATTTCTATCACAAACTTTTACAAGCCCAATGCTTTTTTGGCAATCGTTGTCTTGACCGGATCATTCTTCACTACATCCGCGAGCTTGGCGATTTCGCGTACCCTTAGTTTTTGCATCAGCGTTGATGCTGCTGTTAGTTTTACCTCTGCCTCGCCTTGCGTGGCTGCTTCTATGTTCACTTCAAAACTGTACTTCATATTTTTAAGCGTTTAAGTGTTCTTGTCTTTAGGTGCTCACGTTTTCTGGTTTTGTAAAATGGTGCTGATTTTAGTCTTATCGTCAGCAAGTGTTTGAAGGATAATCAGAACCTGGTCAAATTCATCTTTGGTGAATTGCGTTTTTAATTGGTTCACAAAAGTGATGGCTGACTTGTCATCTTCAGTTAAAGAGGAATTATTGTCATCTCTTGATTTAAAACTGACTTCTGTTTCTTCTTGTGATTGAGATTTTTCTTCCTGATCTCTTATCTTGGCATCGTTCTCAATCAAGCCTGCTAGTGCCTCTCCACCAGGAATACTTTTGACAATACTTGGATTTCTTCGAATGAAGCTTTCTACAAAGCTTGAACCCATTTCTCCCAGAAACCCTTTCAGTGGAGATTGACTTGCTTCCAGCGCAGCCTTATCTTTTTCGAGTTGCTCGACCTCTTTTTCTAAATCATTGATCTCAACCTGGAGTTCTGCGTTCTCTATTTTAAGATCATCGAATTCTTTTTCCTTTAGCTTCTGCTCTACTTCTTCTTTGATCCGGTTATTAATTTCAAGTCCATTCAAACCTTCTTTCGGGACATCACCAAAAAAGAAAATGCTCTTGTCATTATTGTTGCTCGCCCCGGTGTACACAAGTATCTCCATGCTTTTCGTATCAGCATCAACAAAGTTTTCGTACATCGAAAACATGTTGGGATCACTTGTCCTGCGCACCACTTTAAAACCATCAACGATGATCTCAAAATCGATTGGCTGTCCCTTCTCTTGATAAAGCCTGAGATGTTCTGCCAACCTTTCTACTTTTTTAGGGTCGTACCTTTCTTTTGATTGTAGTGCCATATTAATTCACAATAATTATCTGAATGAATTTTATTCTCCTCTTACCTATGCCTGGATTACGGATCGTAATTTCTCCACGATGTTGATGAACACTGTCGGAAATCGGGTCATCGGTTGAATCATACAATCCATAATCAGATTCAACAACAAGACCCGGTGGATCATCTATGATAAAGTACAGTTCGTTGTATGCGGCAATTACCTGAACGCTGTTCTCTTCAATTACCAGGTCACGATACCTTAAATGATATTTGCTAAACCCTAATTGCGTCACGCGTTGAGGAACATACTGAAGAATGAATTGCTCGGTCATAGATTCACTTCTTGAGGTTCGAGTTCATCATTGTCACTTCTTTCTTCATCTGCTTCGTCTGGCGTAACCTCTATCAGTTCTTCAGCCAATTCACATTCAACATAAACCCTAATCACAAATGGATTCGTAAACACTTCGCCTTTGAACCACGCATGAATTATGGTGGTGTCTCCTTCGACCATCACAGGTTTCATTCGTGGGACTCTGCCTGTTACCCAGGCTTTGTCGCTATCAAACTGAGTGTCTTCAATATTCATCAACGATTCATCAGATTGCTCAATACCATCCTCCCTTACTTGTTCTATCAGAAATACATCCGAACTATCATTGGTCTGAAAACTGATTTGTCCTAGCCGTTCCATTTATAATGTCAGGTTTATTTGGCCGATGCCGTAACCATCAGTCCTGTTATCTTCGTCACGTTTGATGGAAGTTTTATCTCAAAGGGTTTGAACCGTTCGAGTTTATTCACTTCAACTTTGGTGATGATGATCTTCCGCTTGGTTTTAGTTATGATCATATCTAATTCATTTCACAGACCGCATAAATGATCACCTTGTATGGAGCAAAAGGTGCATTCGGATTAGCTGTATCCTTATACTGAAATTTTACTTCCAAATTACCAGCCACAACATCTTCCAAAGGGTAATAACGTTCGCCTGGTGCACCTCCGATCCCACTCATCATAAGCTTGCTCTCACAATCTTCCGGAATAACTTCATCTCCACTGATCTCAATCCGCTGCGAACCCCGATAGTATAAAAGGTTGTCTCTGTCTGAACTCAGTCTAATGCCATGCACAAGCTTTGCATTTTTATCCAGTTCAAACTTCTTGCTGTACTGTGTTCCTTCCGAGTCAACCAGAAAACTGAATATCTTAAGCGCTGCCTTTTTCATCCGTTGTTCGTTAGTAATTGTTTATTGCTATTCCAGTTGTGTCAACCGTGGATTATGAACTTTCTACTAAGGAATAGTAGCAGTACCCGCAAGCCCTACATAAAGTACTGAGTTCGCATTAACACCCGTGATCGTACCAAGCTCAATCTCAAACTCGATGTCAATGTCATCGTGAATTAGCCGTGGGTTAGCGAGTTTGTAAAAACCTTTGGGCACATTGTGAAAATCTGGCGTTACAAAATTTCGGTTCGATGTATCGCTCACCAATTGTTTCTTGTTGGCCTTGAGCTTAAACTCTCCGTTCGCCAATGCTCCCACACTTTCAATTGTGTTGAAGGTTGTTGTCTTTACATCGTCAACGCCAAGCGATGCAGCTTCACCTTGAAGCAAATAGATCCCTGAAACAAGCAACGCCATATTTTTTGGAAGCTTTGCATTGCTGATGTTGCGAAGACCAACTTCCTTCACATCCTGGCTCTCAAACATTTTAATTGTCTTTGCACCATTCACCGGTTTGATCGTGTAGATCAATTGATCTGCCAACCGAAGCTTACCTTGTAGAAGTTGTTCTTTGATGTGCTTAGGCAACTCGACAAAGAATTTTTCAAACTCTGCACGCGATCCTTGAGATGGTATATTCCGTTTCACCATCTTGTTCATTGCCCGCGAACGTGCCACCGGGTTCAATGCATTCAGATACCCTAACAACTCGGCATCCATCTCTCCATTCAATCCCAACAGTTCCGTGGGATTGGTGTACTCACTCTCCATAACTTGTCCTAATGCCCCTAGCATAATACTTTGTGTTTAAGTGTTTGTGTTTTTTTTGTGTTCGTACTTCTTCTAAAATTCACGATCCATTTCATTGAGACCGTTAACGCTCTTGTTCATTTCTGCGATCTGTTCCTGTACGCGGTCAATGGCTGACGTATCCAATTCACCTGCACCGTTGTATGGGTTCACAAAGTAGCTTACTTGTTCATCCTTGTTTTCTTCTTCCAATCCATCGGTTGCCGTTGCCACTGTCGCGGGCGACAGATAAAATTTCCCCTTGAAGTTTTCGAAGAATGTACCAACACGGTCTTTCGCACCTTGCGCCATTTGCTTGAGATCAAACCCATTCACGCCTTGCACTGATTGTGATTGATTTTGCTTTTGAAATCCATTGCTCAATGCGAGTCCGAGCCCAGCGGCAATGAGGTATTTGTTCTTTCGATGGATGCCGATTAAAGTAAGCGGCACACCTGCGATAAGAGAGTGTTTGCCTATCGCTGCTCCTGCCCCACTGGCTGCGATAGCAGCCAGCAATATCAGACCTCCTTCTTTTGCAGTGTCCATGTATGAACTTTTTGCTTCGGATGTTATTCCAAAAAGCGAATGGCTTTTTGATTGTACCTTCTTGCTCTTATTATTTCTTTTCTTGTGTCCCATACTATAAAAGATTTGTGCGTCCGACTTTTACTTTCTTGTACTTTGGCTTTCTATTTTTATTTCTGTGTTTCGGTTGCTTTTTATGTTGTGATGGCAATCCATTCACTCCATTTTGTTTTGGTTTATTGCCTTGCAGTGATTTTATGATCAGGAAACTTCCCCCGACAACTGCACCGGCTATCATTAGTGTTTTACCAGGATTTTCCTTTACCCATGTGGTTGTCTTTTGAACAAGTCCTTGCGTTTTATTTTCTGTAACCTGTGCCTCATTGTTCTGCGGTGTCGGTTCAACATCAGTTGTATTTCTTCTTGCGATGGAAGCTGCAACTGGTAATGCTGGTTCAATAGGTGCAGGAGTATTGACAGCAGTTTCATTGTAGATCTTTTGTATTTGAGTTGTGTTTGATGAAGTCGGAGGTTTTTGTGCAGGTTCATCTTCAAAGAATGTTTGGTCTTCCCCTTCTTTAATATTGACTTCAGCAGAAGCTGCACTGCCTGCATTATCGGTTTCGCTTTGGAACGATTGCTCCTCTTTCCCTCCTTTATTAAATAGACCTTTCACTTGTTTCAATGCCCCGGCTATCGCTGCAATCGCACTCGTTGCTGCTGCTAGTGCAGTGCCCGTGATTGGATCACCCAATGCACCAAGATCATTAATGTCATTGTGGATAATGTTATATTCATCCAGGTCAGCATAGACATTATCGAGTCCCGACAATCCGCTTAAAGAAACTTTCTTGTCCTTGTTTCCTTTACCTTTCAAAATGGCCTTCTTGAAATTTTCTTTTTTTCCTCCGGCTTGCCAGTAGATTGTTTCTGCGCGATCTTTCACTTGTCGCACTTTCTTTAGCGAGTCAAGATTCATCCCCATCGCCTTTGCCTGTGCATCGGTGAGATAAGCGAAGCGCAGCTTTCCTGCCACATTCATCAGATTGATTTTCATGGCGAGCAAAAAACCATTGCGGAGTAATATCGTTGCCGGGTTCGTGTATCGGTTAAGGAACCGTATTCCTTCACCCGCTTTATCCGCCACCTTTTTTACAACCTTGCCGATTTTCTTAAAGAGATTTCCGATCTCTTCATCCTCCGATACTGAAGCTAAGTCCGCGAGGTCAACATTGTCCGGTTCTGTATAACCTGTTCCAATTTGACGGACATCTTGCATTCCTTCTTCAATTTCATCCTGGTCAATACCATCCAAATAATCAAGTCTCATATCGTAATCTTTACATTCCAGAAAAGGTTGTTCACTGTCAAATTCATCCTTCACACAATCCAGCACGATGTAATCATCGCGGTGAAGTGCATTATTCAATCTCCCACTCCTTGGCACAATAGGATACACATGTTGCCAGCGTGGGATTTCTGGAGGGTGCTTCGGATATTTTGTTATCCTCAACTTGTGCGGAACATTGAAGTTTAAAAGGATAGAGCTGATGAACTCGGTGTAGCAATCGCAGTCAACTCCACTATCCCTTTCCCACCACGTCCTGCGTGGACTGCGCACCTGTTCCACTCCATCTTCATCTCTTTTATATTGTATATGTTCATATACAAAGTGCCAGATGTTCGAGCACGTTTCTTCCAGCGTTCTCCCTTTAAGTTCCTTTGCAATCTTTTGGGTTTGCCATGTTGTCTTCGGAACAGTTCGCTTGATCAACGCCATCGTGTCTTCTACATCGGCCTCTTTCTTCACCGTTGTGTCTTCTTCACTCGGTGGTGGAAAGAACTTATTGAATTCTTTACCGTCCCTGATCTTTCGCTTTCGTGATTCCATACTTTACTAAGTTCAGGCAGGCTTGCCACTTCCAAGTGTTATGTTATCCGTTTTCGTGTAAGGCAAACTGTCGTTAATCGTGCTCACTGTTTTTACTATGATGTTCAGCTTGCCAGTCTCTCTATATTCTTTTAGTAAAGCAGGAACTTTTGTTGCCAGGCTCAAGAATCCAATGTTAATCATGATCGGCTCCATGCTTACCTCACTAAACTTTGGGATCGTGATATTCACATCCTTGATTTGTGAAGAAGCTATAGTGTTAGCTCCATAGATCATCTTCACAAATGGATGCTTTACCTTGATGCTTCCTCCACTAGGGTTTTTAAGCGTTACATCAATTTTCAATTCAATACCCGACAGACTTACTTTATGAATTGTAATTTTTGTTACCGATTCCAATTCATTCGAGAGCCTGTTAAGCTTAAATAGATACGTTGCACCGTAGAGCGCCACAACCGTACCTGCACCAATCAGGATGTGTTTAGTTGTGATCATTCTCTTTGTTTTTTGACTTTGGCTTGGAATCGCGATTCAATATCCTGTTAGCCAGGATTTGAAACAGCAACCATATCACCCCACCGATAAGCGCGATCAGTGCATGCTCTAACAAGCTTGAGAAATTAATACTAGCCAGTACATTGAAGATGGCTCCCAATAGAAAGGCAATCTGATTGCCTGATCCTTGATGTTGATTTATCTCTGCGTTCATGGATCAAATATGCAACGACCACAAAACGCAAGTATCTACTTTAGATCAATCAGGAACTGAATGGATGAGGATGGAGTATGTTAGCAGCGAAGGAGTGTCTTTGAAAAGATCAAGACATCAATGGAAATGAAAAGCAAGCTTTGGAGTGGAAAGAAATTTTTGTTCCACGTGATACTTAATCCTGTATACTCTCTTTATATTTTACTCTCAATTTCTAAGTCTTCTGCTTGAGATATTGAGGTTAGCACCTTATTTGATTGGTTGAATCCGTTCCCTTTCTACAGTCAGGATAGTTTGATTCGGGATTTCAACACAAAAGAAAGTTCCAGCACGGTTTATAGGTTTGATCACCTTCACTAAAATTTTTCCGTCTAACAAATACTCTTGTCCTGGGAGAATGAGTGGTTCAAATACTAGTTTCATTTTAATAATTCTTTTTTTGATTTAGTTTCTTTAAAAAGCCCTGCGCCATTTCTGATCACAGGGCTTACGGTGGGCTCCGTTAATATAAAAAATCCTTTACTGATGAATAATTCTAATTCATTTTTGATGATGTCCCTTATAAATTGGTTAAGACTGTTTCAAGGAGCGTAGATACTCATATGAGAATAACATTTGTTTATAACTTGAAAGTCATTGATAGAAAACATTTTAGAACTATAATGTATGATCTTTAGCGATGGAATGGAATTTCATCTGTTACTCTTAATATTCAATACATTAAACCTTACGCCTAACTTTTTTCTTCATCGGAAATTCAAAACCAAAACGCGCATTAACTACATCACCATACAGGTTTTTATTGCGGGGATGAAAGGCATTTAGCATGATGGTAGTTGTGCCCTT
>JANMRZ010000159.1:0-17202 GCA_031388805.1 Chryseolinea sp. | reverse complement strand
GGTTAATTCCATACTCGTACTCATTAAAAATTAATCATCACGAATAACGATATTCAACCATGGCACATAAGAAAGGCGAAGGTAAAGTAAAGAACGGCCGCGAATCCGAAAGCAAACGATTAGGTATTAAGGTTTTCGGTGGTCAAAAAGTAATAGCAGGAAACATCATCGTTCGTCAACGCGGAACGAAACATCACCCTGGTAAAAATGTAGGTATTGGTAAAGACCATACTTTGTTTGCCCTTACCAATGGTGTTGTGGTTTTCAAAAGAAAGAGAGAAGATAAATCTTTTGTTTCGGTTGAGCCTATTGCAGCAGAAGCATAATTTTTAGCAAAACTAATATTTGAAAAGGCTACCTAATTAGGTGGCCTTTTTCTTTTAATCCCAAATTTGTTTTGCGGTGAGTTTAGAAGAATTCAGAAGGATCCATATACTGACAGCGAAGCTATTTCGAAGCTAACACGAAGGATTAGCATGACAACGAAGGTATATTGAAATCAGGTCAATAAGTCAGGGAGATTAGTGAGAGTAACTCTCTTTGGGGTATTATATCTGGTTCCAACATGCAGTTCGATTTACATTCCATTCATGTTGGCGATTGAATAGCCTTCTGTATATGGTTGTTCACTGCCACTTGTAGTGAGAGTTAGTGAAAGCGTTAAAGCTCAAAATTTTATTGGGAGAAACAAATTCAACGGATTGTCTGTTTCTGGTTTCTCGCCCAGTTTTGCCATAGTAAATTTGGATTTTACCCATTCGTGTTTTTGCGGGCTTCATTAAAAACAAGTTAACAGACGTTAACAGAATAAAATTCTGCCATTTGCTACAACGTTTGTTTGCCATTCTGCATTCGAGTGATAAATAAAAACATACTGCGGTATTTTGTTTCTACCGTCCCTCACCTATATTGAACGTTGAAGTAAGTTTTTAACCTAAACCTAAATCTATGAAGAAGTATTTACTGACGTGTTTTGCGTTGGTTTTTGCGCTCAGTCTATGGGCGCAAGATCGAACGGTTTCTGGAAAGGTGACCTCCGCTGAAGACGGGTCAGCTTTACCAGGCGTAAATGTGGTTATTAAAGGGACCACAAATGGAACGGTTACTGATGCGGACGGTAATTACAAATTAAGCGTAATCGATCCAGCATCAAGCCTGATTTTTTCTTTTATTGGATTGACAACTACAGAGGTGCCAATCGGTGAACGAACCGTTGTTGATGTCTCATTAAGTCTGGACGTCCAGCAATTATCTGAAGTTATTGTAACCGCTCAAGGTGTTGCCAGAGACAAGAAGGCTTTGGGGTATGCAGTAAGTTCAGTTAATAGTGATCAAATAGCTGCAAGACCTGTAAACGATGTTGCGCGCGCCCTTCAAGGCAAGGTTCCAGGGGTTGTTATTAACCCTACGGGCGGTATTGCTGGGACAGGATCTAGCATTAACATTCGGGGTTACTCAACTTTAACAGGTAGTACTCAGCCACTTTGGGTTGTTGACGGAGTACCCTTTAATTCAAGCACAAATCAAAACTCAGGCTTCGCAACTGGGGGTGCAGCGGGTGCCTCTAGCCGATTTTTAGATTTGGATCCCAATACGATTCAGAATATAACCGTTTTAAAGGGTTTAGCGGCAACCGTATTGTATGGTGATCAGGGAAGAAACGGAGTGATTTTAGTCACTACTAAGGCTGGCAGCAGCAAATACGGTAAAGCGTCTATTGACTTTACACAGACAACATCGATTGCTGAAATTGCCTCGGCACCTAAATTTCAAAACGAATATGGTAACGGATTTCAACAGTTATACGGCCCGTTCTTCAGCAACTGGGGCTCTCATTTTAGTGAGATTGACTCGGTAGGGCACCCCTACCAGTTTAGCGGTATTCCGGAATTATTGAATGCATACCCTGAGTATTGGTTTAATAGAATTCCGTACGAAGCTGCCCCGAATGTGCTCGGGTTTTTTCGAAAAGGCTTTACTTCTAACACGTCCATTAATATTTCAGGTGGAAGCGACAAACTTAGTTACAATATTTCTACTGCTTACACTTCAGAACAGGGGTATACACCTGGCAATGATTTAACGCGTTTAAATATTACTACTGGTTTCAGTGCAGCGGTAACAGATAAATTTACTGTAAAATCGTCTCTTCTTTTCTCGAACACCGATAATACAACTCCTCCTTTGAACGGAGCAACGGGCGGAGGAGCTTCTTTTAATGGAGTGCCTTCCATTTATGCTAACTTTTTATACACGCCCCGCAATGTGGATATCCTTAATTGGGAGTACGAAACCCCCACACATCAGAGCATTTTCTACAGAGGGAATAATGATATTCCAAACGCTCGGTGGATAGCCAAATACGGTAAGGAGACTGACGTAACGCAACGCTATTTTAGCTCCACCACGCTTGCGTATGATTTTACGGATAACCTGAGTCTTTCTTATCGTATCGGGTTAGACACTTATACACAAAAGCTAACCCGAGAGATAAACAAGGGGATAGGTCCTACATATAACGTTATTGACAGAGGAATTTACCAGACCACTACCATTACTAACGTAATCTGGAATCATGACTTGATTTTAAACTATAGCAAAGAGCTATCTTCAGCAATCAACATGAGTGCTATTATAGGCGGCAATGCTCGAAACGATGAGTTTACCCGGGATGGTTTGTACTCAGAAAGTCAATCCGTATTTGGCGATATGAGACATTCTAATTTCTCCACGGCCTCTTCACGTGACTTAGCGTTTGGCAATGCGTTTATTCAAAGACGCACCGAGCAACAACGGTATGGTGTGTATGCTAACTTTACATTTGATTATCAGGATTATCTTTTCTTAAATGTCGCGGGTCGTAACGATTGGAACTCCGCTCATGAAAAGGGACATAACGCTAAGTTTTATCCGAGTGCATCATTGGCTTTTGATGCAACCGAGGCTTTTTCTGGAATTAAATCAAAGAATGTTAATTATGTGAAAGTGCGGCTAAGCTATGGAACGTCTGCCGGCTTTGCCGATCCATACACTACACGCACCATTGTTACACAGAATCTTAGAGGATACTTTCCAGTGGGAGCATCCAATCCCGTGGCGGAACAGACGTATGGAAATACGGTAGGAAATCCTCTTTTAGATCCTCAATTGTTACAAGAAGTTGAAGCAGGTATTGAAGCAAAATTCTTGAATAACAGGATCGGTTTAGACCTTACCTTCTACAACCGGGGAACGGTTGATTTAATAACAACTGCCCCGATTGATCCTGCTTCAGGTTATACTGCGACACCTGTTAACGTTGGAAAAATAAGCAATAAGGGTATAGAGCTTGGATTTAATGCAACCCCTGTTAAACTATCGAATGGATTACAATGGGATATTATCTGGAACTTCACGAAAGTAAATCCAAAAGTGGAAGACTTAGGCACAGCAATCGATGAGATTGTACTAGCTGGATTTACAGCAAGAGGTAATTTTGCAATTGCAGGTCAGCCTACTTATGTAATTAAAGGTTCTGGCGCTTTACGAGATCCCGAAGGTAATAGAATTGTAAGCGGAGCAGGTCAGTATTTGGTCGATCCTAACTTGCAAATATTAGGTAATCCAAATCCTGACTTTACCACCACCATAATCAATAGTCTTTCGTTCAAAGGCATTTCGTTTTCTATACAGTTTGATTACAGACATGGTGGGGCGATGTACAACTCTACAGCCTCTGCTCTTATTGGAAGAGGAGTTTCAACAGATGCTACGACATTTGATCATGACGATACTTTCATTCTGCCTGGCGTTAGAGATGGTGGTCAAAAAGATGGAAATGGGAACACTATTTACGTACCTAACGATATCCAAATAACTGCTTCTGACTACGGTTTCAACACTCAGTTTTTTGCTGATGAAGTAGGTATTTTTGATGGTACAACAATCCGCATGCGCGAAGTTTCATTGGGTTACAGTTTCCCTAAATCACTTTTGTCAAAAACGCCCATTAAGAATGCGTCACTAACTCTTAATGGAAACAATCTTTGGTTTAAAGCGGTCAACGTGCCAGAAGGGATCAATTATGATACTGAAGTAGCCAGTCAGGGGGTTGATAATGGAGTAGGTTTCGATTATTTAACTGGCCCTAGTGTGCGCAGATACGGTGTGGTTTTAAAACTTACATTTTAATTACGTAAATACTTATGAAATATTTAAAATCGATAGTACTAGCAATTTTCCTTGTAATAGGAAATTCTTGTACACTGGATCTTTTGGAAGACCCGAACAACGTTCAGGTAGATGGTGCCCGTTCAACACTATTGCTTAGCTCTATGCAACGCAGCACTGCCAACTTGTTTAATGCTACAAGCACATTTGGCATGCAGTTAACACGTCAGATGAATTCCGCAGGGGTTCAATATAGTAACGTATTTACACCTCAGGCTTTTGACGGAACCTGGTCTACTGCGTATGCGAATATTTTACAAGACGCAAAGGTTGTGATTGAGTTTTCAGATGCAAACGGTTGGGCGCGCCATGCAGGTATCGCCAGAGTTCTTTCTGCCTATACTTTATCTATTTTGGTAGACTATTTTGGTGATGTTCCGTATTCGGAAGCATTGCAAGGTTTAGACAACCTCAATCCAAAGGTAGACTCAGGTGCAGATATATATGCGGCTGCTTTTGATTTGCTAAATCGCGCTGAGCTTGATTTAAAGACGCCTCTTACTACGGGTGTTCCTGCCGGTTATTTAAACCCGTTGGCAGAAACCCCTCAGGATTCGTATTACGCGAATAACTACAGTTTTTGGATCAAGTTAATTAACACACTTAAAATTAAACTTGCGTTAAATTTACGCTTAACTAATACGTTGGCTGCTGCTGACACGATTAACAAAGCAATTGCTGATACTGATGGTTTAATTCTTGCTCAAGCTGAAAGTTTTGCGTTTCGCCACAGTGCTAACCAAACTGATCCGGATTCTCGTCATCCGCGTTACCTAAACAACTATCCCGGTGGTGGTGGTGACTACATGTCTAACTACTTGATATGGCAAATGTTTCACGGATACGATGCGACAAACCTTACAGCGGCTAACGTTGCTGCGCAACCTGGTGATCCACGTATGCGGTTTTACTTTTATAGACAAACTAATGTAAACAATACCGATCCGAACAATATACGTTGCGTTACTGCAACCAGTATTCCGGCACATTATCCTGCAAGGGTTGGAACTGAGGTTGTGGCCGGAGTTGCAGGCTTACCACCGGGTATTGATACTGATGCAACGGAGGCAGCGTGGAATAGTGCAACAGGTACGTTATCTCGTACGTTTTGCTTTCCAACGGACAGAGGATATTGGGGACGTGATCATGTAGATAATCAAGGGATACCTCCTGATGGTTTGCTGAGAACAGCCTGGGGTGCTTATCCTGCTGGTGGACGATTTGATGGAAGTTCACAACAAGGTGTTAATGCGACTACGCGCGCGGGGATGGGTGGTGCTGGGATTCAGCCCATTATGATGCGTTCTTTTGTTCAGTTCATGCTAGCGGAGGCAAGCCTTTATTTAGGGACTACTGGTACGCCAAGAGATTATTTCCGGAACGGTATGCTCTTTTCGTTTGACGATGTACGCGGTCTCGTTGTCAACGGCACTTTAGGTATCGGTGCACCAGCAGCAACAGAAGCTGTGAATGGTTCGAACGGGAGTACAGGTATAAACACATACTACCCAATCGCGAATTACACGGCGGACAGAGATGCTTATGTAGCTTCTGCTTTAGCTGAATACGATCTTGCTGTTGGCAATGACCCAACCATGAACTTCATAGCGCGTGAATATTGGGTAGCTTCGTTTGGAAATGGAGTAGAGTCGTATAACCTTTACCGCAGAACAGGCGGCATGCCAACCGGTATGCAGCCTACATTGCAGCCAGGCCCTGGAGCCTTCCCAAGGTCGCTCTTCTATCCGAACACCTTTGCCACGCTAAACAACACAGTTGAGCAGAAGACAAACCTGGAAGGCAAAGTTTTCTGGGATAATAATACCATAACGAATTTCGATTTTTAGACCTAACTCTAATAGAATATGAAAAAGATAATACATACAATTCTGTTAGCATTGAGCTTAATTGGGCTAAGCGTGTCATGTGCGGATGATAGTTTGCTACCTCTGCCGTACAATGATAGGACTACCGGTGCTTACTTAAGAATTTACAAGCAAACCTCTAATGTGTTTGATTTGAATGATTTGGCAAACTCTGGTTTTGAGGCCATTTTTGAACCTGTAGATGAAAACAACGGTGCTGATTTAGATCATATCGATTTCTTTGTATCGCACCGAAGAGGGACTGACTTAACGCAAGAAGTATTTCTTTCTACAGTGAACGCTAGTATTTTCGAACCAGTATCGCAACCTACTTATTCTGTGTATAAGCGCGGCATAGTTAGGTTACAAGCTGCTGATATCTTAGCCGCTTTACGCACAATTACTACTGATCCTGATGGCGATGGATCGGACACCAACGGTGATGGGAAACCAGGTGATCAGTGCCCACATTGTGTGCCATTGAAAGGACTGGCGGCGTTTGGAGCGTTAGGTGTCTTTGCAGCAGGAGATCAAATTAATATTCGTTATGAAATGGTAATGAAAGATGGTCGCAAATTCTCTGTGACCAATGCTCAAACAGGTGTTAATATAGACTATGCAAATGTTGCAACAGCCAATAGCACACCGAATATTACTACAGGTCAATTTTATAGCTCCCCATTTTTGGTGATCATGAGCGTGCGTTCTCAAATAGCTAGTTCCTGGGTAGGGTCGTATTCACTTGTGCAGGAGTCAATTTGGTCTCCTTCCCACACTGTTGCCATGCATGCCAGTTCCTATCCTGACTATATGAATGAAGTATTATTTCCTACCCAAGATGTCACATTATCAATTCCTGCAGGTGGACTTTCCACAGAGCGTGAACTTACTGTAACATATAGAGGACAGTCCACTACAATGCGTGTTAATTTAGAAAATGGAGCTGTATTTGTTCCACTAACAAATACATCCATTGAATGTACGTCAGGTAGAGAACTTTATTGGACCATGCCTCCAACCGGAACATTTTTAGGAACAACAGCTTTACCGATTGGTTTACCTCAAGCCACCACTGCAAATAGAGGATCTTATTCCACGGCCATCGATGGGTTGACCGCGGGGAGTATAATCTCTATTGGATTGGATGATGATGCAGATGAGTACGGTAGACGTAACGGTTACTGTACATGGACCAGAAGAGTAAGGTTAGTACTCACTAAAAATCCTTAAACAGTTACCAATTTTTGAATAAAGAGGCTACCTTTTAAGGTGGTCTCTTTTTTTTCAGAATAAACTACTGTTGTTTACGACAACGTTTGCTCAAAGTATTGCACTCGATTGAAAAATTAAAACAGGATTTGGTATTTTCTTTTGATTGTTCCTCCCCTATATTGAGCGTTGAAGTAAGTTTTTAACCTAAACCTAAATCTATGAAGAAGTATCTACTGACGTGTTTTGCGTTGGTTTTAGCGCTTAGCCTATGGGCGCAAGATCGAACAGTATCAGGAAAAGTGACCGCCACAGAAGATGGCTCAGCTTTACCTGGTGTAAACGTGGTTGTAAAAGGAACCACAAATGGAACGGTTACCGATGTTGACGGTAATTACAAATTAACAATTTCCGGATCAGGCTCAAGTTTGGTTTTTTCTTTTATTGGTTTGCAAACATCTGAAGTTCCAATAGGTGAGAGAACCGTGGTTGATGTATCACTCGGCCTTGATGTAACTCAACTTTCTGAGGTCGTTGTTACTGGCGTGGGTATTGCTACTGAAAAAAGAAAAGTAGCAATTGATGTCACATCAATTTCATCTACAGGGTTGGTTCCAAGTGCAGTTGGATCATTTGATCAAGCCTTACAAGGTAAAGTTGCAGGTGCACAAATTCAATTGAATGATGGAAGACCAGGCGCAACGGCAAATATTCAGTTGCGCGGTATTAATGGGTTAGGTAATGGAAACCCAATCATTCTCCTTGATGGGATTCAAATTCCTTCCATGTCAGGACTTGATATTACTAATGTTGATCGAATTGAAGTTGTAAAAGGTGCCGCAGCGGGAATGTTGTATGGAGCTCAGGGCGCAAATGGGGTTATTCAAATTTTTTCGAAACGCGGGAAGAGTGATAAACGAGTGTCAATTACCTATAATGGAAAATATTTCATTGACGAAGCAATTCGAGGGAAAGAAGATTTGATTGCTTCAATGCATCACTATGACACTGAAACTAGTGGATTAATTACAAGTACAGGAGGAGGTAATATTGCGGCAGATCCTATTACGGGTACTTGGACTGATCCTCTAGTTGCACTAGCACCTGATTTGCTAAATAATAAACCGTATGTGGAAAAGACATTTAATCACTTGGATCAGGTGTATAGGAAAGCAAAATCTCAAAATCATTCCTTTAATATTTCAGGAGGAGCTGACAAAATTGATTACAGTTTAAATGTCAACATCCTAAGTCAGGAAAATGTAAGGAGTGGAAAATTGGATCGCCAAAATATTAGTTTGAACGTTGGAGCTGAACTATTCAAAGGCCTAACAATTCGATCTATTACCCAGTTGGTACTAGAAAAGGAAAATCTACTCAGTGGCAATCGGTTTGCATTGGTTAATTCATATCCTTGGATTGATTTTAATAATAAGTACGATAATGGATATACTGTAATTAAACCTAAATCTGAAAATGAGTTTAATCCATTATCAGAGTTGGAATGGAGAACTCGTGAATCAAAGACCAACAACATAAATCAGAATTTCAACGTAATTTATAAATTTCCAAAGTTTGTTACGTTTGATTACAAATATGGAATTCAATTTAGTAACATAAATTATAATGATGTGACGAGAAGCCAGAAAGGATTTTTACAGCCTTCTGATGCATTTTGGGGCCCATCTCCAGGTACTGGTAGTGTAAGAATTGACAATGAAAAGTTGACATATCAAAACTCCCTAGCCACTGTTTATGCTAAATTTGATTTTAAGGATGATTTTAATCTAAGTATTCCACTTACTTCAACCACACAGTTGACTTATGATTGGAGAAGCCGAAGGTTTGAATCTTTCTTTGGCAATGCCAATGGTTTTGCATATCCTCCTTATAACTTAACTAATGGGGCAA
This sequence comes from Chryseolinea sp., assembly GCA_031388805.1. Classification (GTDB taxonomy): domain Bacteria; phylum Bacteroidota; class Bacteroidia; order Cytophagales; family Cyclobacteriaceae; genus Chryseolinea. The sequence continues at coordinate 8,008 of JANMRZ010000159.1, read as the reverse complement.
CTAAAAATACAGGATCATCACTAACTGAATTTGTTACTTACGGATATTTAATTAGCCAATCATTTGATTATGGAGATATCGGAGGTATATCGGTTGGTTTTAGATCTGACTTCTCTTCTGAATTTGGTTTTAACAGCGATGGTTCGATTGGGGGGGCTTCTACATTTCCGCGAGCAACGGCATACATCAATCCGTCTGAATTTTTTGATAGCCAGTTCATTGGAAATTGGAAGATTAGAGGTGCTTATGGAGAGGCTGGTATTCAACCAAACGCGTATGATAGGCAGGTAACTCTTGGGGGGCAAACTTATGGAGATGGAGCAGGTCTCTTTAACCCATCAACTGCTAGAAATGCGGAGTTAATCGTACAACGCAACAAAGAATTGGAGATTGGAACTGATTTAACATTAACTCCTGGATTTTCAGATACATGGCTTTCAAAACTTGTTTTTGGTTTTACCTATTGGGATAGAAAGGGTCAAGATATTATTCAGCCAGCGAATTTACCACCCTCATCAGGTGCGGGTAAGATATTGGATAATTTAGTTTCCTTAAGTTCTAATGGAATAGATTTGAGTTTGGACTTTGATGTATTAACATCAAACAATTTTAATTGGAATTTTGGGGTTCGATATGGCACAGCCAAAACTTTGGTTGATAAAATTTCTCAGAGTTTAGATGTGCCTTACGGTGATAACGGAACCTTCTTGATTCGTGAGGGAGAGTTGCTTGGTGTTATGATTGGTCAAGTCCCTCTTAGAAGTCTAGATGAGGTAATGCCGGACGGAACACCATATTTGGATGACACCCAAAAGGCGGATTATGAAGTAGTTGCAACACAATATGGTAAGCTTGTTGTAAATAAGACTACTAAAATAGCTTTGCTATCAGCAACTGACGACAAGCGTGTAATGGGTAATCCTCAACCTAAATTCTTTGGTTCTGTAATAAATGATTTCACACTATTCAAAAATCTTCACATTAATATGCAGTGGGATTTTGTTAAAGGGAATAGCATTTATAATGTAACTCGTCAGTGGTTGTATCGTGACAGACTTTCCAAAGATTTTGATCTTCCAGTGACAATTAACGGAGAGTCGGGTGCTTATGTAACCATGTATAACAGCTTATACAATAGTATTCAACCAACGGCTTGGTATGTTGAGGATGGTTCTTACATGCGCCTTAGAAATTTATCATTAACCTATAATTTAACCTCGCTGATTAATAAGCCTTGGGCAAAGCAAGTTGCAATCAATTTTTCGGGGCGTAATCTTGTAACATTTACTAAATACAGAGGTCTGGATCCAGAGTCTACATCAACAGGAAGTGATAATGTAAATGGTCCAGTGAGAGGTATAGATGATTTTGGTTTTCCGAACGTTAAGTCGTATCAGGTAGGTTTAACTCTTGGTTTTTAAAATATTCCATATATGAAAAAAATAATAGTAACGATTTGTGCAGTCTTTTTGATTGCCACATCATGTCAGAAAGAGAGCCTTGTGCTCATTAACCCTAATGATCCTTCCGCTGGATCTCTTTATTCGGAGGATGGTCTGAAGGCCTACGGCCTTGGTCTTTTAGAAAAGGGATTTGGTTATCGTAACAGTCTGGAGGGTGGAAACAGTGCCTTTCAGATTGCTGTCACTCATCATTCAATCATGGGAGATGATATGTACGTTCCTTGGGGAAATTGGGGATGGAGATGGTCTGCCATTTACAATACCATAACAATCAATGCTACAGGAACTAGTTATAAACACACACTTTATCCAGATGTTTCGCAATTAGAATTTATTCAAGCCAATAATAGTAGGGCCGCGGGTGATGTAAATCCATTCAAATATGAATGGTATGCTGCTTACCAGACAATAGGTCAATGTAATTTAATGCTTGCAGCCCTAGAAAGAGATATTGTATTCAGTGGTGATGGAAATGTTAAGAAAGCAGCGCTTCGAGCATGGGCATATTGGTGGAAAGGATTTATGTACTCAAGAGTAGGATCAATTTATTTAGGGGGTCTTATTGTTGATGAATTTGGATTTACTAATGGAAATTATGTAGACAGAACTGAAATTATTATTGAAGGGAATAGAAATTTTGATTTGGCGGCTGCTGAATTGAGTGGAATAGCTTCGGGCAATACAGATTATGAAGAGATTATGAAAGCCATTGTAAGTTCATTTAATAATAAAAATGAAGTGGTGCAGCCTGATATGTGGATCAGACAGATTAATACATATAAGGCAAGGAACATCCTTGTAAATAAAAAGGTAGCAGATATGACAGCCGCAGATTGGGATGCAATTATTGCATTGACAAATACAGGTGTTCAGGCAGCTGATAATGGATTCACATTAGGTCTTGCTGCTGATGGAAATAATGACTTAGCAGGCGCTTTTTACCATCCTTACTATTGGGCTAATACCTCAAATGGATGGTGGTTTGTAAGTGAACGATTAATTCAAGAGTATAAAACTGGAGATGAGCGATTTACTAAGGCATTTTCATTACTAGGAACTCCTGAAGTTAATAAACGTAACAGGGGCTGGACATTTGGGACCAGATATGAATACGTAAATATAGAAGATGGTGGTTTATTTGCAACTGCAAATGGTGAAGGTCAATGGCCAATTGGAACAACCTATGAAGAGAATCAACTAATGTTAGCGGAAGCAAAACTGAGAAAAGGTGATTTAACCGGTTTGACGCATGTTGATAACGTGAGAGATTTTCAAGGAGCAAATATTGCAGCTGTTAATGGTACAGGTTTAACGCTTCCACAATCATTGGAGGAATTTAGAAGAGAGCGTAGGGTAGCACTAGCATTGCGAGGAGTTTCATTTTACGATGCCCGCAGATGGGGTGTCATCGCTCCGGTAGCCTCTGGTGGAGGCAGATCGGATGCTATGATACTTGTTCCTTCAAACATTTATGATCCTGAGGGAGATGGAGTACCTGAAGTCTATCCTTGTACAGTAGATTACAATTTTGTTGATTATTGGGATCTTCCTGCTGACGAGATTGATTTTAATCAACCTCTTGATGGATCGATAGATATTAAGAACTAATCTCTTTGATAAAATTTGTTAAGAGGCTGCTTCATAAAGGCGGCCTCTTTTTTTATCCTAAAATTTTTGAACCTTTTGGCTCGTCTCGGATTCCCAAAGAATTTTCTCTTATAGTTGATTTGACTTTTGAAGATTGTAGTGATGTGTTGATCTTTGCCTATGGAATTTAAAGTTGCTCATTCATTTGTATTTAATAGCGTCTTGGACAGAACCCCCATCTGGCTCATGCGTCAAGCCGGAAGAATTCTCCCTGAATACCGAAGAGTCAGGACACTGGCCAAAGATTTTAAAACCCTTGTTAAAACCCCGGAGCTTGCAGCGGAAGTAACGATACAACCTGTTGATATTTTAGGTGTAGATGCTGCTATTATTTTTTCTGATATTCTGGTTATTCCTGAAGCCATGGGATTGAATTATGAGATGGAGGAAAGCAAAGGACCAATTTTTCCAAAGCGTATCTCTTCGTTGTCAGACTTATCTGAAATTCATATTGCGGAAGCCAATGAGCTTAGTTATGTATTAGATGCCATTAAGCTTGTAAAAAAAGAACTTAATGGCCGTGTTCCGTTAATTGGATTCGCTGGCGCACCATGGACCATTTTTGCATATATGGTGGAAGGAAGTGGAAGCAAAACATTTAGCAGAGCGAAGCAAATGCTTTACACACAGCCTGAGCTATCGCATCGATTATTAGAAATGATAACAACGAGTACGATCAATTATTTGAAGGCACAGATTAAGGCAGGTGCAGACATCGTTCAGATTTTCGATTCATGGGCAGGTATCTTAAGTCCTGATCAGTATGATGAATTCTCATTGAAATATATTTCAAAAATATGTGATGCGATTGATGAGGCGCCAAAAATCGTATTTGCAAAAGGAGCATTCTTTGCAAGAGCAGTAATGAACAATATTAAATGTGATGTGGTTGGCCTTGATTGGAATATGGATATAAGAGAATCAAGAAAACTTATGCCGGATAAGGTACTGCAGGGCAATCTTGATCCATGTGCGTTGTATGGTTCTTTCGACAGTATAAAAAAAGAGACAAGAAAAATGTTGGATGACTTTGGACCAACTAAGCACATAGCAAATTTAGGTCATGGGCTTTATCCAGATATCGAAGTAGACAAGGTGAGATGTTTTATTGATACGGTGAAGGAATACAGCGCTACAATGCCTAAATAATGTCTAACAAGGAGGTTATTTTTTGCACTCTGATTTTCACGAGTTTTATTCAACTTGTGGAAGCTCAGGATGTAGTATTGTCGCCTGATAAAATGCTAACATTGGTTCCTGAACGCATCAAGGGGTTTCGGCAAGTTGTTGATCCGAAAGCGATGCAAATGAAAATCGGTACTCTTACCTATACTCTTTGTGAAAAGAATTTTAATGATGGTAAGCGAACAGTAAAAATTCTTCTTTTTGATTTTAAGGAAGCTACGGTTATGTATAATCAAGCAACCAGAAAATGGGATAACCAACTCACTATAGAATCTGACTCATTAGTTGAGCGTTCTGTGATTACACGAAACAGCTCAGGTTGGGAGTCATTCAACAAACAGAATCAAACCTCTCAATTGTTCCTGGGTATTTGCGATCGCTTTTTTCTCACCATGACTGGCGAAAACTTGGAGCGTGGTGAACTGAGAAGTATTTTAGAGATGTTTCCGTTGGAGGAATTTCCAAAATGATTTGCTATTAGTTGGCAAGCATTTTTAGCAGTGTGCTAAGTCTTGCTTTCAGAATTCTTCTATCTATGATGAAGTCCAGAAAGCCATGATCCAAAACAAATTCAGAACTTTGAAATCCTTTTGGAAGATCCTTACCAATGGTTTCACGAATAACACGTGGTCCTGCGAAGCCAATGAGCGCAGTCGGTTCTGCAATATTAAAATCACCTAACATTGCATAAGAAGCAGTCACGCCTCCCGTGGTAGGGTCGGTCAATAACGATATGTAGGGAACTTTTGCTTCATCTAACAATGCAATCTTTGCAGAGGTCTTCGCCATTTGCATAAGCGAAAGGCCAGCCTCCATCATTCGAGCACCACCTGATCTGGAAATCATCAGGAAAGGTATTTTGTTTTTAAGACTGTGATCCATTGCACGGGCAATCTTCTCTCCAACAACAGAACCCATTGAGCCGCCAATGAAACTAAAATCCATACAGGCAATCGTAATGTCAATACCATTCATTTTACCATACCCTGTGCGCACAGCATCTTTAAGCTGCACTTTCTCCTGGGTTTCTTTTATGCGTTTAGGGTAAGGCTTTGTGTCTTTGAATTTTAGCGGATCAGCAGATTCCATATTTGCATCCAGCTCCGTAAACTGATTGTCATCAAAAAGTATTTCGAAATACTCCTCTGATCCAATGCGAACGTGGTATTCCTCATCTGGAACTACATAAGCATTATTCTTCAGCTCGCGTGTATGAACAATTTTGCCTGCTGGTGATTTGAACCAGAGGCCGTCTGGCACTTCTCTTTTTGATTCGGTGGGGGTGAGTATTCCTTTATCGCTTCTCTTAAACCAAGACATAGTTTGAACCTGTTTTTGAAAATCGTCCTTTGAGGATTGAATTCTATTCTGAATACGCTCTTTAGCAGGCTGACAAAGTTATTAATTATTTAATAGGATGCTAAAGTGCGAAATTGGTCACCTTTGCCACGTTTTAGCAAAGATTGTAATAAACAAAAATGCCATCCTACTTAGAGCAAGATGGCATTTTTATATAGTTCGGATCTTATAATTTTTCTTTGATACGGGCAGCCTTACCATGCTTGCCTTTCAGGTAATTCAATTTCGCTCTGCGAACATCACCTCTCTTCAACACTTCAATTTTATCAATAGAAGGTGAAACGATAGGGAAAATACGCTCAACACCTACTCCGTTTGAAACCTTTCTTACTGTGAAAGTCTCTCCGTTTGTATTACTCCCTCTGCGCTGAATAACAGTGCCCTGGAACTGCTGGATTCTTTCCTTAGCACCTTCCTTAATCTTAACGTGTACATTTATAGTATCTCCAGGATGAAAGCTAGGAAGCTTTTCACGGGATGCTGCAAGTTCTTGCTCTACTAGTTTAATTAAATCTGCCATGACTCGATGGTATTTTAAAAATTGGATTGCAAAGATAGGAAAGAGAAGACAGTAGACAATAGGCACATTGTAAAATACTCTGGAAATTACCCGGACTGCGCAAACAACCTTCGATTTTAATGGCCTTTCAGCAAATCAGGTCTGCGTTTTTGAGTTCTTTCTAACGATTTTTCCATCCTCCATTGATCTATTTTGGCCTCGTGCCCTGATAAAAGCACTTCAGGAACTTGCCAATTCTTGTATTCTGCCGGACGAGTATAAACTGGAGGGGCTAACAAATTGTCTTGAAAAGAGTCGCTTAGGGCGGACGTCTCATCCGATAAAACCCCAGGAATTAATCGGATTGTTGCATCTGCTACTACGGCTGCAGCCAATTCACCACCTGATAGGACATAATCTCCAATACTAATTTCCCTTGTAATTAGATGTTCTCTAACCCTTTCGTCAACACCTTTATAATGACCACACAATAAAATGAGATTGGTTTTCAGACTTAGTTCATTGGCGATGGATTGATTAAACAATTCACCATCGGGGCTCATATAGATGATATCATCATATTGACGCTTCGATTTTAAATCGGAAATACAATTGTCAATGGGTTCAATCATCATCACCATGCCTGCTCCACCTCCGAAAGCGTAATCATCGGTGCTGTGATGTTTGTTAGTGGAATAAGGGCGCAAATCAATAATATTTACTGTAACCAATCCCTTCGCTTGGGCACGTTTCAATATTGAATCTGAAAATGGACTTTCAATAAGTTTAGGAAGGCAGGTAATGATATCAATATGCATAATCAAATATCCAAAAATCCATCAGGAAGATTAACGGTAAACTGCTTTTTGCGCTTGTCCACGTTTTGAATAAAGGGACTATTAAGCGGAATAAGAATTTCTTTGCTATCGTGATCGAGTACCAACATCGGGTTGGGTCCTTCGTCCATTACCTCCTTGATTGTACCGATCAATTCACCCGATTCGTCATAAACTTTAAAACCGACAACTTCATCAGGATAGAACTCACCCTGTTTTAACTTTGTTCTTTCAGGTTTGGGTATATAAATGCCGTGACGGGATATTTCACCAGCCATTTCCAATGAATTAACATCTTCAAATTTCACAAAAGCTTTTTGTCCCCGAACGGAGATCGCTTCGATAAAGTAGGGCACGAGACGATTATCCTTTTCCAGGAAAACAGATTGTAGTGATTCAATATCCTCCGGGATGCCTGCATCCAACGAAACCGTAACCTCACCCTTCAGGCCATGAGGTTTTAAGATGAAACCGATTTTTAGTGCGGATTTAATTTCCATAGTGACAAGAAACAAAAATGCCATCCCGCTTCAGCAGGATGGCATTTAAATATTTACAATTCAAATTAAGCTTGTTCTTCAGTTGCCTCAGCAGCAGCTTCCGCTGGAGCTTCAGTAGCAACAGGAGTAGGAGCTACGATATTCTTCTTGCGAATAGCTTCTGCGCGAGCTTCCTTAATTTTCGTTTCAGCGTCTTTACGAGCTTTAAGATCAGCTTGCTTGGACTGGCTCAGCGTAGAACGTTTTGCTTCTATCTTAGCATTCTTAGCGTTTAACCACTCTGCTAACTTGCTATCCGCTTGTTCCTGAGTGACTGCACCTTTGATAACACCAATCTGAAGGTGCTTTCTCATCATCACACCGCGGTAGGAAAGCATCGCTTTAACCGTGTCTGAAGGTTGTGCTCCGTTCATCAACCAAGTGAATGCCTTTTCGTCATTCAATTCGATTGTTGCTGGGTTTGTGATAGGATTGTAAGTCCCGATCTTTTCAATAAAGCGACCATCGCGTGGTGCCCTG
>JANMRZ010000124.1:0-4449 GCA_031388805.1 Chryseolinea sp. | reverse complement strand
CCTGTTTCACCCCAACCCCATTTCGGCATTGGCTCATTTTTGATCATAGGGTTTTCAGTTAATTGAGAATTGATAACAGCAAGACGAGTTCCCCATTCCAAATATCCAACAAATGCAGAACGAAATTCAGGATCACTCTTTAGTCCAACTTCATCAGCAGTTTGTAATAAGAGCTGAACCCAACGCTGACGTTTTTCTTCTGTCAGCATCTTACCAATATGGTGGCCTATCATTTTAGCATGAGTACCGCCATCTTGGGTGGTATACAATTTTTCTCCACCAAAAACTTCAGCTACAAAATGTGAAACATGTGTAACATGTTCTGGCGACATATTATTAAATACTTCACCCAATATATCATCTTTCAAAACCTTGTCGTAAAAAGAAGTAAACAACGTTTCAAAAGTTTGCATATCGCCAGCCCATTCGTATAAGGTCGGAATACTTTTCATCTTCTTATTTTATTTCAATTTAAAAGTTAAGTCAAAAGTAAGAGTCCTCTGCGAAGTAAAGCCCATACTCTCAACTCTCTTGATCCAAAACTGGTTTAATAATCTAAACCATCACCTTCCCCTTCGTCTTAATCGCTTTATAAATTGCCTCAATTACTTTCGCATCTTTTAAACCTTCTTCACCACTCACACTTGATTCTCTGTTTTCAGCTACACACTTCGCGAAGTCCTCCATTTGCAATGCCTGGTGATTTACCTGTGGGAAATTTAATTCACCCTTGCTCGTCTTGCCCGCTAATGGTCCATAACCAAATGCAGGACGAAGTTCAAGCCATCCGTTTTCGGCTGAAATAAAAAGGCGCTCAAGACCGGTAGCGTAAGATGTCATGGAGTTGGAAACAATACCGCTCGGAAATTCCATTTGCCATAAGATGGTTTCGTCTACTTCTTTAAACTTGACGGGATCCGTTTTAAATTCTTGTGCCGTAACCGAAATCGGTTCTTCACCCGTGGCATAACGCGCACCTTGAATAGCGTAGATACCTACGTCCATCATCGCTCCGCCCCCGGCCAATGCTTTCTTTAATCGCCATTGATTGGGGTCTCCAATTTTGAAGCCCATGGAAGTCTCTACAATTTTCACTTTTCCAAATTCTTTCTTCTGTCCTACACGGGCCGCCTCTAAGTTGTAAGGTTCAAAATGAAGTCGATATCCCACGGAAAATTTTACGTTTGCTTTCTTACAAGCTGCAATCATTTCCTGGCATTCCTTTACCGAAACCGCCATAGGCTTTTCTGTGATTACATGCTTGCCGGCTTTCGCTGCCCGAATTACATACTCATGGTGCATGGAGTTGGGCAACACCACATACACAATGTCAATGGATTTATTGTCGATAATGCGATCGAACGTTTCGTACGTGTAACAGTTCGCTTCGGGAATGTTAAACTGTTGTTTCCACTTTTCTTTCTTTTCCGGAGTTCCGGTTACAATGCCAGCGAGATAGCAGTTTGTCGTCTCTTGTAATGCCGTTGCCAGCTTATGTTCGCTGTAGTAACCTAAGCCAACAAGAGCAACACCGAGTTTCTTTTGTTGCGTTGCTGCAAACGTCTTGTGCGTAATAATAGAAGGTAAGGTGAGCAGCGTTGAGCCGATACCTACTTTGGAAATAAAATCTCTGCGGTTCATAAAGAGGGTTTTAAAGTAATGAATGTAGTAATTTCATCTCGTTTATCCCAGTCGCGAGAATACAGGTGAACCGCGGATGGCGCGGAGAAACGCAGCGTTAGTCCTTGCCATTGGATTCATCTACAAAAGCCTCTGCGAACCTCAACGTTCTCCTGCGGTTGTCTTCCACGTGTGAACCAACAACTACCTCCGCACACGTTTACGAAATTTCTTATCCCCCATCACTATTTTTTTTACTGATCAAAAGGTATTATTGTTATATAAGCCTTTACCAATCTAAGATGAACGTGTTTACTATGTTACAGCAACTGAAGTTTTCGCGTCAGTTGTTCGCCGCTATTATTTCCATTCCTGCACTGATAATCTTCTCCCTCATCCTGTATTTCAATAGCGAACTGCAGGTGCCTGTCTCTCCGTTGTCACTCACCATTGTTTCAAGTGTTGTACTGATCACCACAATAATGCTGGCACTGTCTTATGTCCATAAATTATCGCTTCGGATTGTGAATATTAAGAACAGCGTGGCAGATCTGGCAGAAGGAAGACAAAATACTGTGCCTATAGAAGGTAACGATGAAGTGGCGGCCATTGCCGTTTCGCTGAACCATTTAACCACCGGATTAAAGCAAACGGCAGAGTTCACCCGTCAGATTGGTGAAGGCAATCTCGCTGCCTCTTTTCAACCTGCAAGCGATTCGGATTTGTTGGGTCATTCTCTTTTAAAGATGAAAGATGATCTTGTCGCACTAAAAGCTGAAGATCAGAAGCGAATCTGGGCAACTGAAAGTCTGGCGCGTTTTTCAGATGTGTTACAATCGAGCCGAAATCTAAAAACACTTTCGGATGAGATCATTAAAAATCTGATCAGCGTATTGAATGCCAATCAGGGCGCGGTTTTTATATTAAACGATGATCAGTCACAAAATGCCTTTCTGGAAATGAAGGCATGTTATGCCTATAACCGCGCAAAGTTTCTTACCAAGCGTGTTGAGATAGGGTGTGGCGTTTTAGGACAAGTCTTTCTGGAGAAGAGAACGCTTTACATGAAAAAGGTTCCGAAAGATTACGTTCAGATTACATCAGGGCTGGGCGATGCTGCACCCCGATGTGTCATTATTGTTCCATTGAAGGTGAATGAAACAGCGGTGGGTCTGATCGAGATTGCTTCATTTAAAGAGTTCGAGAAACATCATATTGATTTCATTGAAAGGCTCGGAGAAAATATCGCGCGTTCCATTACATCCTTTCGCATCAATGAAAACACGTCAAAGCTTTTAACAGAAAGTCAGTATCAGGCAGAACAGATGAAAGCGCAGGAAGAAGAACTGCGGCAGAACCAGGAAGAGCTGCAGGCTACACAAGAAGAAATAAACCGGAAGTACAATGCACTGTTCAAGCAATTGACTGAATTAACATACGACTCTAAATTTGATCAGTTGAAGTCAATCACCTTTACCAAGAAACGAAGCATAGAGTATTATTTTGATATCATACGCAATCAGATCGTCACATTCTCTGAAAACAAAACTGTTATTGATGCAATGAAAGCATTTCGCGCTTCTTTCTACACGATAGAAGAAACGTCATCTGATAAGGTAACAAAGATGAAAGACAGTCTCAGAAAATATTATGAAAATGACTTTCTTCTCAAGTTAAATGATAATGCCATTGAAATTAAAACAGCTGAAGACTATTTACCCCAGGCAGTGAGATCACTAACACTTCAGTACTTATACATCTCATCCAATCCAAACCCTACCGGAGAAAAGCATTTACTAAATGATGCAAAAGATGGCAGCACCTACAGCAGCGTGCACGCTGAATATCATCCGGTGATAAAAAACTTCCTGGAGAAATTTGGTTACTACGATATTTTTCTGATCGATCATAAGACGGGTGATATGTTATACTCCGTTTTCAAGGAAGTGGATTTTGCAACAAGTCTTCTTACGGGAGTTTACCACACTACAAACTTTGGCCGCGTGGTTAAAGAAGCGGTTGAAAGTAGTGATCATGGTTTTGTGAAGTTGGTAGACTTTGAACCCTATGATCCTTCGTATCGGGCTCCAGCATCCTTTATTGCTTGCCCGGTATATGATCATGATGAAAAGATTGGAATACTTGTATTTCAAATGCCGATCAATAGAATCAATCAGATTCTTACCGGAAATAATAAGTGGGAAGAAGATGGGCTTGGCGCCAGTGGAGAAACATTTATGATTGGTTCTGATCACAAATTGCGTTCCGTTTCCCGTGGACTCATTCAAAATCCTGATCGATACCTTTCTGATTTATCAGCGAATGGCTATTCATCAACTGCAATCAACCAGATTCGAAAAACGAATACAAGTATTCTATTGGAAGAAGTTAAAAACGACTCCACCAACAAGGCCTTGCGCGGTTTGTCAGGAACACAAGTAGATCAAAACAATCAAGGGGCTTTTCTTTGTGCTTACACTCCACTGCAAATTAAAGATGTGAACTGGGTGTTGATGTCCACGATGTCGGAAACAGAAGTGTCGGAGAAAATTTACGCGCTTCGACAGTTGTAGTTATATACTCTTTTATTATTAGAGTTCTCCATCTTTTGAATTCGGAAGGATGTGAAGGACTTGGATGACTTTGCATACCTATCAAAGAGTGTCCGCATCGAACTACTCTCAGCTCAACCGCGCGCAAGATCAAATGCTTTTCATAGCTAAATAGCAGTCGCGCGTTTAAATACAAGAAGCACCAAGCCGCCCGGAGCGGCTTGGTGCTTCTTGTATTATTAACTCATCCCGCGAGTCGCGAGATGAGTTTTTCATG
>JANMRZ010000097.1:0-4288 GCA_031388805.1 Chryseolinea sp. | reverse complement strand
GAAAATGCAGAGTATTGGAAGTCCGTTGCGCATGCTGAGTTTAAGGTAGGCAATACGGTATCCAGTATCGATGCATATGAAGAGGCGTGTAAACTTGATCCAACCGATAAAGAAATTTGGCTTAATTGGTCGTTCATTTATTTTGAACAAGGCGATTATGATAAAGCGATAGAGACCTTGTTAAATGGTTTCAAAGATGTTCCAGATGATGCGGAGTTCTTTTACCGCATGACCGTTTACCTGATCGAGGGCGGCCGTTTTAAGGAAGCATTTAATTATTTGGAAAATGCATTAATTTTGGATTTTGATGGCCATGCGGCATTGTTCGATTTTTTTCCTAAAATTGAGACCCAGAAGGCCTTATTCAAGATCATCGAACAATTTAGAAAAGATAACAACTAATGAATTACGAAATTAAGAATCTGCCTGAGCGAACACAAAAGCCCAGACAATATGGTTTTACTATGATGATGGACAAAGGTCTAAGTGTGCGTGAAGCAGAAGACTTTGTAAGCAATTGTGCGGAGCATACGGATATAGTAAAACTCGGATGGGCTACATCCTACGTAACCCCAAACCTAAAGGATAAACTTGCTGTTTATAAAAATGCCGGACTACCTGTTTATTTTGGAGGTACCTTATTTGAAGCATTCGTGATTCGCGATCAGTTTGATGAATACCGTAGAGTATTAGATAAATACGATCTGTCTTTTGCTGAAGTATCGGATGGATCAATGGATATTGATCATGATAAGAAATGTGATTACATCACAAAATTATCAGAGCAAGTAACCGTGTTATCAGAAGTAGGATCTAAAGATGCAGATAAGATTATTCCTCCCTACATGTGGATTGATTTGATGCAAAAAGAACTTGATGCTGGCGCATGGAAAGTAATTGGCGAAGCTCGTGAAAGTGGGAATGTTGGGCTGTTCCGATCAACCGGTGAAGTTCGTTCAGGACTTGTTCAGGAAATTCTAACGAAGATTCCTTTCGAGAAAATTATTTGGGAAGCTCCTCAAAAAGCGCAACAAGTTTGGTTTGTTAAATTACTTGGAGCAAATGTAAATCTGGGCAACATAGCTCCGGAAGAAGTAATTCCTTTAGAGACCATTCGCTTAGGTTTACGTGGTGACACCTTCCTGCATTTTTTGGGTATCGAGAAAAAGAAGACCAATACTGCCCCGCCATTTGAGATTGATTAAGTCAAAGGCATTTTGAGAAATTTAAGAGACTACATGCTCCTGTACATTAAGGGTATTACAATGGGCGCGGCAGATGTAGTGCCTGGCGTTTCCGGAGGTACCGTTGCGTTCATTACGGGAATTTATGAAGAACTGTTAGGTTCTGTAAGAGCAATTGATAATGAAGCCATTAGGCTCTTGATCAAGTTGGATTTTGCTTCCTTCTGGAAAAAGATCAATGGAAATTTTTTAGCCGTCTTGGTGGCAGGCATTGCAACGAGTTTATTGTCACTATCAAAGTTGATGATGTACTTGTTGCAACATCATCCTATTTCAACCCGATCGTTTTTCTTTGGGCTAATTTTAATTTCAACACCTATCGTATTGCGCGAAATTAGAAAATGGAGTGTGCTTGTTTTTTTATCGCTCATAATTGGTGTCGCTGTTGCGTACAGCATTACCATGCTATTGCCGGCACAATCATCCGAAACATTGTTATTTGTTTTCATTGCAGGTGCTTTCGTCTTTTGCTCGATGATTCTACCGGGCATCTCATGGGCGTTTATATTGGTGATGCTAGGACAGTATAAATCTGTTAGCAATGCGCTAGCAACATTTAATGTCCCTGTTATTTTTGCCTTTATGGCAGGTTGTTTTGTGGGTATTATTAGCTTTTCTAGATTTTTAGGCTGGATATTAGATAATTATCACAGTGCTGCCGTAGCTTTGCTGGCCGGTTTTATGTTAGGCTCGTTAAACAAGGTATGGCCTTGGAGGGAAATTCTGGAATATGTAGCCAATAGCAAAGGCGACCAGGTTCCAGTATTTGATAAAAGTATTTTACCTTGGCATTATATGGCAATCACTGGCAAGGACCCTCAGGTTTTCCAGGCAATTTTATGGATGGCGCTTGGTGTTTTTATAGTAGTATTATTGGAAAAGATTGCGACAAGACTTAAAACAAAAATCTGAACATGGAAAAAGTATTCGGACTAATTGGTGCTACCGTTAGTCATTCATTCTCTAAAGCATATTTCGATGAAAAATTCTTTCGTGAGGGTCTTCGTGATTATCACTATGAATTGTTCCCCTTGAATAGCATCAACGACATTGAGACCTTGCTGAAAGATACAAAAGGACTTACAGGACTTAATGTTACCATTCCATACAAAGAGCAAGTATTTAAGTATTTGGATGAAGTAGATGGCTTTGCAAAAAGAATTGGAGCTGTTAACGTAATTAAAATTAAAGACGGTAAGCTTCAGGGTTTCAATACTGATTCAGATGCTTTCTTTGAGACAATCGAAAAGTGGTTGCCTGAAGAAAAGAAATTAAGTGCATTGATTTTAGGAACAGGCGGTTCTTCGAAAGCTGTTCAAGAAGCGCTCAAGAAATTAGGTGTGAGCTTTAAGATTGTATCACGTGAAGCAGGTAAAGGTAATTTGACCTATACTGATTTAGAGAAAGATGCAGCGCACATAAAAGATAATCTCCTTATCATCAATACAACACCGTTAGGCATGAGCCCAAATACAGAAACGATGCCTCCCATTGATTTTGAGAATATAGGCGCTGATCATTATGTATATGATTTGATCTATAACCCAGCACGTACCATGTTCTTGCAAAAGGCGGAAATGAGTGGTGCAAAGATTAAGAACGGATTAGAAATGCTTCATATCCAGGCTGAGAAGTCATGGATGATATGGAATAATTGAAAGTTAAGGGTTAAGAGTTAATCATTAATCGCTTTACAAAATCGCCCCTTCCTTTAGGGGCGATTTTGTTTTTAGCGTGCTTGAACTATTTCGACGTACAAAACGATTAACTTTTAACAATTAACGGATAACTATTAACTTCCCTCTATGGATTACAAACTCACAAGCGAATACGTTCCAACAGGCGATCAACCCAAAGCCATTGAACAACTTATCAATGGCATTAATGCAAATGAGCCGCATCAAACATTGCTAGGTGTTACCGGTTCAGGTAAAACATTTACCATGGCCAACGTCATTGCACATACTGGGAAGCCGACCTTAATTCTCAGTCACAACAAAACACTGGCAGCTCAATTATATGGCGAATTCAAGCAATTCTTTCCAGAGAATGCGGTTGAATATTTTATTTCATACTACGATTATTATCAGCCCGAAGCGTTTATTCCATCTTCGAATGTTTATATCGAAAAAGATCTTTCCATAAACGAAGAGATCGAAAAGCTTCGGTTGAGTGCAACATCCTCTCTATTAACGGGGAGGAGAGATATTATCGTGGTTGCTTCTGTCTCTTGCATTTATGGCATCGGTAATCCGGATGAGTTTGGCAAGAACGTAATCAAGCTGAAAGTAGGAGAGACCATCGCGCGAAATAAATTGCTTTTTGGGTTGGTAGATATTTTATACAACCGTACTGAAGTTGAATTTAAGCGTAGCACCTTTCGTGTGAAGGGTGATACTGTTGATGTTTACCTTTCGTATGCCGACTATGCCGTGCGCATCTATTTTTGGGGCGATGAGATTGAATCCATGCAACGCATCGATCCGATTAGTGGCAAGAAAATTTCAGATGAAACAGTTGTTACTATTTTTCCAGCCAATCTTTTTGTAACAGCAAAAGATTCTTTGTATCAGGCAATGAAAGAAATTCAGGATGATATGGTGGTGCAAGTCGGCATGTTTGAATCTGAACTCCGTCATTTAGAAGCAAAGCGATTGAAAGACAGAACTGAATTTGATTTGGAGATGATGCGTGAGCTTGGTTATTGTTCGGGCATTGAAAACTATTCGCGCTATTTCGACAGAAGAGCTCCAGGTGCCCGACCATTCTGCTTGATGGATTATTTCCCTGATGATTATTTATTGGTAATTGACGAGAGCCACGTAACTGTGCCGCAAGTACGTGCCATGTGGGGTGGTGATCGATCACGCAAGGCAAACTTGGTAGATTATGGCTTCCGTCTTCCGTCTGCTTTAGATAATAGGCCACTTACCTTCAACGAATTTGAAACGTTGATGAATCAGGTTGTATATGTAAGTGCTACCCCAGCAGAGTATGAGCTTCGAAGATCAGAAGGTGTTGTAGTAGAGCAAGTCATCAGACCA
>JANMRZ010000061.1:0-38005 GCA_031388805.1 Chryseolinea sp. | reverse complement strand
CTTCAATTTTTTCGCGAAAGCGACATTGGCTGCGTGACCAGGACGAGCCGCTAATATTTGTGCTTTCAACGGGCGACCAGCCAAAGTAAGATCGCCTACAATATCCAATAGCTTATGACGTGCTGGCTCATTTTTGTAGCGCAGTTCGATGTTGTTCAAAATGCCTTCCTGCTTTACAGCAACTTTTGGTTTGCCCAGCATTTTGGCGATGTTGTCTAATTCATCTTCTTGTACAACACGGTCAACGATCACGATGGCATTATTCAAATCGCCTCCGCGGATCAAGTTGTTTTTATAAAGCATCTCCAATTCATGGAGGAAGCAGAATGTACGACACGAAGCAATTTCTTTTTCAAACTGACGGATGTCAGTGATCGAAGCGTGCTGACTACCTAATACCGGTGAGTTATAATCTACCATTACCGTAACGCGGTAATCATCCAAAGGCAAGGCAGCGATTTCTACATTACGGGCAGCTTCGCGATAGAATAATGGTTCTTGAACCTCAAAGAAATCGCGAATAGCATTTTGCTCTTCTGATTCAGCCTGTTTCAGGATTTCAACAAACTGAATAGAACTTCCATCCATAATGGCACATTCAGGACCATCAAGTTGGATGAGAACGTTATCAATTTCCAATCCCGTAAGGGCTGCCAGAGTATGTTCGATGGTGCTTACACGTGCACCACTTTGTTCAATAGTGGTTCCACGCGATACATCGACCACATTATCACAATCGGCATCTATAATAGGAGAGCCAGGAAGGTCAGTGCGTTGGAATTTGATGCCATGGTTCGGTTTGGCCGGAACAAAGGTCATATTGGTTTGAACGCCCGTGTGAAGGCCTACACCTGAAAGTGTCACGGACTTCTGAATAGTTTGCTGTTTAATATTGAGCATGTTTTAGGAAAGTGGGCAAATTTAACCCGAATAATCGGGATTATCCAAAAAAGGGGTTTTTGGTAGAAATATGTTGAATAGGGGTATTAATTGTTCTGCATGCACACTTTATATTTCATTGACGTCAAAACATATCCTACAGGATAACAAACTTATCCAAATGGATAATGAACCTATCCTTTATGATAACTCTCTTATCCCGTGGAATAACTCTTCTATCCTATTGGATATCGAACTCAACCTCTTAGATAGAGGACTTATCCTGCTGGATATTCAACTTATTCAGATGAATAATGAACCAATCCTGTGAGATAAGTCCTTATCCTGTGGGATAGCTATTCTATCCTGTTGGATACCGAACTCAACCTCTTGGATTGAGGAGTTATCCCGCCTAATGCCTTACTTATCCTGTGGGTTAAGCCGCCAACTCACAGGATAACTACATCATCCCGCTGGATGACTGCATTATCCGGAGAGGTTAATTCTTTATCCTAAGGATAGAACATATATCCTCTTAAGGAAATCAACTAACAAAGGTTATTGAATAGACTCCATCTCGGTGCGATATGCATTTGTTTTGTGCAAACAACTATTTCATGCAAACAACTAAACTTTAAGAATTGGTTTATCCAATCACTTTATCTTCCTTTCAAGCTCTTGCAATCTCTTGTTTATATCCGGCAACATTTTGAAGACGCCATAGGTTTTGAAGAATTCTTTCACATCAAAAGCGGGAGCACCAAGAAGTCGCTCGCCTTCTTTTGTTGATTTTAAAATTCCGGCTTGTGCGCCAATGCTGGTTTTGTTGGCAATTACTAAATGCCCGGAAAGTCCAACTTGACCACCGATTATGCAGTTTTCACCAATCTTTGTAGATCCTGAAATACCGGTCTGTGCAGCAATGACCGTGTTCTTTCCAATCTCCACATTATGGGCAACTTGAATCAGATTATCAAGCTTCACGCCTTTGCGAATGGTGGTAGCATCACCAAACATTGTAGCGCAATCAATAACCGTATTACCTCCAATCGTTACATTATCTTCAATGATAACGTGGCCAAGTTGAGGAATGGTCTTATAGGAACCGTCAGCTTGTGGTGCAAAACCAAAACCGTCACTACCGATTACTGTTCCGGAATGAATCACACAATTCTCTCCGATACGTGTGCCAGCATAAATTTTTACACCGGGATGTATTATGGAATCGCTGCCAATAATCACATCATCGCCAATGTAGGCATGTGGATAAATTTTTACATTATCACCAATCTTTACATTACTCCCAATATAAGAGAATGCTCCGCGATAAATATTTTTTCCTTCTGTTGATTTCTCTCCAATGTAGGATGGTTGCTCTACACCACTCTTCTGAAATGAGATCATCTTGTGATACTCTTCCAGCAATCGTGTGAAACTGATATAGGGATCTTCGACCAGAATGAGGGACGATTCAATCTCTTTTTTCGCGACAAAGTCTTTACTAACAATAACGGTAGTGGCCTGCGTAGTATAAATGTATTGCTCGTATTTTGGGTTCGATAGAAATGCAATCTGTCCTTTTTTTGCATCCTGGATTTTGGCCAGCATGTTTATTTTCTCCTCCCCATTTCCCTTCACTTCACCGCCCAGCATGAGCGCAATCTGACTGACCGTAAATTCCATTTTTTGTCCGTTAATAGTTATCAGTTAATCGTTAATGGTACTAAGCATTCTAAATTTTCACCTTTTTGTTAATAGCTCTAATCATCGCTTACACATGGAATCCCACCCACGATTAACCATTAACGTATAACCATTAACTGCCTAAAGCAAAGATACATTTTTAGGCCAGCAGAGGTAGTTTTTTTTCACGATTTTGCTGATGGCCTTTATTGTTGGCAAGTCGGACACCTGAGCGATGTCTAATAGTTCACCGCTTCGCATCAAAATATTTATTTGATGTCCTTCAGCATAGGCCTCGTTGCTTACCATTCCGTGCGAGAATAGGTAGGGAGTTTCGGAGCGAAGGGTTCCATAGGTTTTAATTACCTCACGATGTATTTTTTCGGCAACGCTTTTTTTGATGGGCTCAGTGCTGAGCATGATTTTAAAAAGATTGCGTTCGAGTAACATCCCGGAAAGTAAAGACAGAATGCGATCGTTATGATGTTGCCAATATTTGAGCGCTCCCCAAACATCATTGTCGTCTAAATGTCCAAAGGCATTGAGGAGGCCTTTGTTTTCATTGAAGTGAGTTGGCGTAATTTCTTCTTTCAAAAAAAGCATCAGCGAATCAGTGGCAGGTAACGATTCGCCCGCGCGAACCAATGCTTGTGCTCTTCGGATGGTATTCACCAACATGCGTTCTGCACTCACTGTAGTTTTGTGAAGGTATACTTGCCAGTACATTAGCCTTCGCGCGTGGAGAAAATTCTCGATGCTGTAAATTCCTTTTTCCTCCACCACCAGTTCATCGTTATGTACATTCAACATGGCGATGATTCGGTCGACACCTACTGTACCTTCCTGTACACCCGTAAAAAAACAATCGCGTTTTAAATAATCAAGTCGGTCAATATCCAGCTGACTGGAAACAAGAGAATGAAAAAACTTTCGTTTATAAACATTCCTGAAAATTTTAATGGAGAGATCAAGAGCGCCATTGAACATCGCATTGAGATGCTCCATAAATCGATACGACATACTTTCGTGAGAAATGCCGTGCAATAAAGAATCTTCCAACGCGTGCGAGAATGGGCCATGACCAATATCATGAAGGAGCACGGCCAGTTGTGAAGCTTCATATTCATCATCTGATATTTCAATCCCTTTCAGTCTTAAATTATCCAAAACTTGCCCCATCAAATGCATGGCACCAAGAGCATGTTGAAAGCGGGTATGGAGCGCACCGGGGTAGATGTAATCGGTTAAGCCAAGTTGCTTAATGTGTCGAAGACGCTGAAAATAAGGATGAGAAATAATATCGAAGATGAGCTCACCCGGGATGGTTATAAATCCGTAAACAGGGTCGTTGATGATCTTCTTTTTATTCAAGGTGGTATAGTTGTTGGTTGGTCGTTGTCGGTTCGTGGGCTTAGGGTGTGAATGATCGGCAATATTCTGTGATTTATGACGATCAACGAATAACCATCAACCCTCAACTATTCATTTATAAGGAGTAACTTCGTAAAAAATTTACCTATGCAAAGATATAGCATTTTGTGGGCGGATGATGAGATCGATTTGTTGAAGCCACATATTCTTTTTTTAGAAACACGGGGGTATGATATCACTCCCGTAAACAATGGATCGGATGCCGTTGAGATGAGTGCCGACAAAAACTATGATGTTATCTTTTTAGATGAAAATATGCCTGGCATGTCAGGGTTGGAGGCGTTGAGTCAGATCAAAGCCAACAAACCCAATCTTCCTGTCGTGATGATTACGAAGAACGAGGAGGAACATATTATGGAGGAAGCCATCGGCTCGAAGATTGCCGATTATTTGATCAAGCCGTTGAACCCCAGCCAGATTCTATTGTCGATCAAAAAGATTCTCGACAACAAGCGATTGATTATTGAAAAGACCAACCTGAGTTATCAGCAGGAATTCCGCAAAATCAGCATGGCATTTCAGTATAACATGAACCACGAAGAGTGGGCCGATATCTATAAAAAATTAGTGCATTGGGAATTGCAGATCGATCAAACCGACAATGGCGATATGTCGGAAGTGCTTGACATGCAGAAGACAGAAGCAAACTCCAACTTTGCGCGTTTTGTGATTCGTAACTATGAATCGTGGCTCAATGATCCGAAATCGGATAAGCCATTGATGTCCCATCAGATCATGAAGAAAAAAGTCTTTCCTGAGTTGGGTAAGAAGTCGGTGTTTGTACTGCTGATCGATAACCTTCGATTCGACCAATGGAAAGTAATTGAACCTGAACTTTCAGAATATTTTAACATTGAACGAGAAGAAACATACTATTCGATTCTGCCCACGACAACAGCCTACGCACGGAATGCAATTTTCTCAGGTCAGCTTCCATCTGAAATGGCGAAAACCAATCCGGATATTTGGGTAGGGGAAGATGACGATGAAGGAAAAAATAATTTTGAACACGAATTTCTAACGAATCAACTAAGGCGGAATAATATCTCTATTAAATCTTCATATCATAAAATTAAAAACCTCCAGGCTGGTCGCGACTTGGTTGATACGGTGAACAATCTTTTCCAAAATGATCTGAATGTAATCGTTTATAATTTTGTCGATATGCTGTCACACGCCCGAACCGACATGGCCATGGTGCGTGAGCTTGCCCCAGATGAATCCGCTTACCGATCGATAACGAAATCCTGGTTTCTGCATTCTCCATTAATCGAAATTTTGAAAAAAATTTCGGAGAAAGATGTGAAGGTAATTATCACTACTGATCATGGCACCATCCGTGTAAAGCGACCCTTTAAAATCATTGGCGATAAAAGTGTAAACTCAAACCTGCGTTACAAGCAGGGTAAGAATTTGAACTTTGAAGGGGAAAAAGTATTGCAAACCACCAAACCAGAGCGGTTCTTTTTGCCTAAATTGAATGTATCTACATCGTATGTGTTTGCCACGGAAGATCAATTTTTTGCGTATCCGAATAACTACAATTATTATGTAAATTTCTATAAAGATACCTTTCAGCATGGCGGGGTAAGTCTGGAAGAGATGATCATTCCTTTAATTTCCTTAACTTCGAAAAATGCCTGATGATCCGGGAAGTAAAAACGTTTCACAACGTAGCGCTCCATGATTTAACGCGAGTGGCAACAACCCTGGCCGAACATGTAAAGCAATACAAAGTATGGCTGTTTCACGGAGAAATGGGAGCAGGGAAGACCACACTGATCAAGGAAGTTTGTAAAGCGATTGGTGTGGTGGATAATATGAGCAGTCCTACGTTTTCGATTGTGAACGAATACGAGACAAAGGATCATCAGAAAGTTTTTCATTTTGATTTTTATAGAATAAAAAATGAAGCAGAGGCAGTTGATATTGGAACAGAAGAATATTTCTATTCGAACCACCCGTGTTTTATCGAGTGGGCTGAAAAGATACCTTCGCTAATTCCGTTAACCCATGCTGAAGTTTCCATTCAAGTTGAAGACGATATACATCGAACCATAGTCCTTTCAGTCAATGACGGAGAAAAAGAAAACAGGCTTTGAAGCCTTAGCCAAGACGAGCCTATTAACGCAGGAACAATCACTGGAAGTGCGCAAGCGCAGGCATGCTTTTTTTATTGGCTTGCCTCGTGAAGTTTCGCTTCAGGAAAATCGAATCAGTCTTACACCTGACGCAGTGGCATTACTTGTAAACAACGGCCATGATGTATGGGTAGAAACGAAAGCAGGAGTCGGATCGAAGTTCAGTGACAAACAATATAGTGACGCAGGAGCGAAGATTGTTTATTCGCCACAAGAGGTATATCAGGCCGATGTTATTTTAAAGATAGAGCCGCCCACGTTAGAAGAGACCGAATTGATGCATGCCGGACAAACGCTGATCTCTGCTTTGCAAATCGGACATTTGAAAATTGATGTGCTGCAAGCATTGATGAAAAAGAAAATCATTGCACTGGCCTATGAATTTATTGAAGACAAAGTAGGCGGCATGCCGATCGTGCGAGCGATGAGTGAAATTGCAGGCAGTTCTGTTTTGTTGATCGCGTCTGAATATTTAAGTACTGCCAATAATGGCAAAGGAGTTATTCTTGGTGGGATTACCGGAGTACCTCCGACCAATGTTGTAATTATTGGCGCTGGTACTGTAGCAGAGTATGCCGGGCGTGCAGCACTTGGATTGGGTGCGAATGTGCAGGTATTCGATAATCATTTGTACAAACTCAGACGCATAAAACATTTACTGGGTCAGCAGATTTACACTTCTACGATTGATACGTTTACACTGAACGAAACATTGAAATCGGCAGATGTCGTGATCGGAGCTTTACGTGCAGAGAAGGGAAGGCCACGTCATGTTATTTCGGACGAAATGGTAAGTAAGATGAAACCCGACTCGCTTATTATTGACTTGAGTATTGATCAGGGTGGATGCATAGAAACATCAGAGATTACTACATTAAGTAAACCGATTTTCCACAAGCATGGAGTAATACATTACTGTGTTCCAAACGTAGCATCACGCGTGGCACATACAGCCACTAGTGCATTGAGTAATATTTTCACACCCACTATTTTACGTGCAGCCGAAGAGGGCGGAGTTGAAGCCATGATCTTTGCGCACAAATGGTTTTTACGAGGAGTGTACACCTACAAAGGTGGATTAACGAATGAGCACGTTGCTCGTAAGTTTGGCCTGAAGCATAAGAACATTGAATTGTTGCTAGCAGCAAGGTTTTAGATTCTTTATGTAATAAATCTAAATGATTAGATATTCTTCAGAATAGTAATTCAATTTAACTTTGTGATTCTTTAGTGCCTTTGAGGCTTAGTGGAAAATTCTAAATTAAAATAGTATGAAAAATTCAATTAAAATATCCATCACCATTTGTTTATTCGTGGCCTTAACTGCCTTTCAAATTATCAAAACTCAAATTGCCATCACCATTCGCAATGAAGTGGGGAATACGGAAGAAGGTGTAAAGGTAATGTTGTTTGAAACGGAAGATGATTACACCAAAGAAGTGAATGTGGTTGCTGAGGGCGAG
The DNA here is from genome assembly GCA_031388805.1 of Chryseolinea sp. Classification (GTDB taxonomy): domain Bacteria; phylum Bacteroidota; class Bacteroidia; order Cytophagales; family Cyclobacteriaceae; genus Chryseolinea. Next base: position 30,408 of record JANMRZ010000061.1, on the reverse strand, counting down.
ACCGATGAAAAAGGTGTAGTGAAATTCAAAGAGCTTAAGCCAACAACCTATTTTGTTATTGCCCGAAAAGGTGATAAGGATAATAGTGGAGGAGGTGAACAAACGGGTAAGCTGGAAGAGAAACGCATTAATAAAGTTACGATCGTTATACAATAATCTGAGGTTCTGTCATTGCTTCGTCAGCGATACCCTTATTACAGCGTGCGCATTTCATAGCTTGGGGATTGCTTCGTCATCATTTTCAGCTTGACGCTGAAAGCCTCCTCGCAATGACGCGCTGTTTATTGCTAAAAAAACATACATCTTTCATTGAATCGAACGACATTACTTCAGCAATTAGAGAACTATACTTCTACCCATAGTGAGGAGAACGTTTTCAAAAAACAATTCATTGAACTTCTTCAGCATCCTGATGCTTTTCAACGAACGCATTTGCCGGGACACATTACGGGCTCTGCATGGATTGTTGACGCATCAAAAAGCAAAGCACTTCTTATTCATCATGCCAAATTAAACCGTTGGCTCCAGCCAGGAGGGCATGCAGATGGCGATGAAAATGTTTTGCGTGTTGCTCTGCGTGAAGCGGAAGAAGAAACAGGGGTGAAAGAATATAAAATTTTATCAGAAGGTATTTTTGATTTGGATATTCATCCGATACCCAATCGGAAAGATTTCCCGGAACATTTACATTATGATATCCGATACCTGGTTCAAGCCAACACCGTTGATGAGCTTATTCTTTCGGATGAATCCTTTAATGTAGCCTGGATTAATTTTGATGAACTGCCATCGCTAACGGATAATAATTCGTCCATTAACAGAATGGTGGAAAAAGTAAAGGACTTACTTTGAGCCAATCAGCAGCATCCCAAAAGCAACCACTACAATCCAAAATCTGTAAACGCTGATGGCAGGAATGATGATCCAGTTGAGATGCATCAACACAGCAAGCAGTACAAGAATAACGGCAATGCCTTTAATGATGGATCGTGTTTTATTGCTCATAATGTAGCTGTTTGTTCTATTGCAAAAGTAATGCAGTTCACGCAAAGGCACAAAGATTTAACTACAAAGTGCGCAAAGAGATACTGCAATAGATGAAGAAGCAATAACTTTGCGTTCTTTGCGAATTCACTTTGCGACTTTGCGTGAAAGGAATTTGATTTTTGATTAAGTATAGAATACGTTAACGATCCAGCCAATCCTTAAACTCCTGCACTCTTTCACGTGCAACAATCACATCATTGTCATCTGATGTTTTAAGCACAAGTCTTAAACGACTGTTGGTATAGCTGATCATATCTTGAATGGAATCTGCCGCTACAATATGTTTTCTGTTAATGCGAAAGAAACGTGTCGGGTCAAGAATTTCTTCTAACTGATCTAATGTAAAATCAAGAATGTTTTTTCTTCCATCTTTGGTCTGGCAAAACGTAGCCTTTTCCAAACTGAAGAAAAATAGAATTTCACTTACCTCAACCGATTTTAAATGTTCGCCTACCTTAATCACAAACCGAGTTTTGTATTTTTTCGTCAGCATTTGAATGGCCTGACCAATATTATCCAATACCTTTTTTGAATCTTGACTTGTTCGATTGACCGAATGAAATTTTTTCAGTGCGGCACCCATCTCATCTTTGTCGATTGGCTTTAAGATGTAATCAATACTATTAACCTTAAATGCTTTCAATGCATATGCATCGTACGCAGTTGTAAAGATCACAGGAGATTTCACTTCGCATTGTTCGAAAATCTGAAAGCTGATGCCATCTGCCAATTGAATGTCCATAAAAATCAAATCAGGTGCAGGATTGGATTGTATCCATTGTACTGCATTCTTCACCGTATCAATCTTGTTTTGTATTACGGCCTGAGGCTCCAGTGAAGTGATCAACGACTCCAATCGTTTAGCGGCCTGAGGTTCGTCTTCTATAATAAGAACTTTCATTTCGATTCTGATATAATGGGAAGCTTCACCATGAACATTTCATTTTGAATTACTTCTACTTTTTTGTCACTTAAAAATTCGTATCGTTTTTGAATGTTGTCGAGACCAATGCCTGGCGAATCTTCCTGCATAATAGTTTTCTTTTGCAGATTGTTTTCAATCACAATGAAATTATCACGACTATAAATGCGAATGGTCAACGGATTTTCTTCAGAGATTATATTGTGCTTAATGGCATTCTCTACCAACATTTGCAAAACCAAAGGAGCGACCATACTTTTAACGCCATCCAATTCAACCTGAAGTTTTAATTTATCTCCAAAGCGAATCTGTTGGAGATAGAGATAAGAGTCCAGAAACTTATTCTCTTCTTCCAGTGTCACAACTTCTTTATCCCGTGTGTCCAATACATATCGATACACTTCTGATAGTTGTTTGATAAACAACACAGCCTTGTCCTGATCTTCGTATACCAAATTCGAAAGCGCATTGAAACTGTTGAATAAGAAATGTGGATTGACCTGGTTCTTTAAACTTTCATATTTCGCAGCTATACTTTCTTTTTTCAGAATTTCCGAATTGATGATGGCTTGTTTCCAGTTTAATAGAAACGTACGACTATGCATGAAGAAGCTAATGATAATGGTGATGACAAGGGCAATTTGAAAAGTTCCACTGAGGTCATTACGCAATAATTGAAGGTTAAATACGAATTCAAACGCCAAAAGAATTATATAAATAATTCCAATAGTATAGACTACCATGGCCACCATGCCCACGATGAATCGCATTACCGGACGTTCAATCCAGGAAATCTTTTTATCAATTATACAACCTAGATAGTCATTACCCATCCAAAGTGTAACCCACATTACAGCATTTAATAATCCAACGGTTAAATATTTTGTGAGCGAATGTAGACAGCTTGTACAGACGAAGGCAGGCATGATGAAACCTGCAACGATCATCCAAAAAATTGACTTGTAATTTTCCTGAAAGAATTTTTTCATCTTTAATTCATCGGTTAATGAGTCGTTTCTAGTTCAACAACTCTGCAGATTCTCCATTCAATACATTAAGATCTACATACATGTCTATTCCATCAAGATGCCCTCTATTCGCAAATTGCCAAATGAGCCAAGCTCTATCGTCAGCAAGTTTTGGTTTTTTGAATATGTCTCTTATCCAAACTGGATGATCGGGAAAAGTATTCACCAGATATTCATCATAGAACTCATGAGTCACATATAGAATGGGTTTTTTAGTATAATGTGCCTCAACCGCTTCTAAAAAATCATTGACTTCCTTCAGTATTTGTTCTTTCGATTTATCTGTTTTGCAATTTCCTCCAAATTCAAGATCGATTGTTGGAGGTAAATTATCCGGACTGTTTGGAGCGGTTTCTATGAAGTTCTTTGCTTGTTCCTTGCCATCTTTACAAAGTCGGTAGAAATGATACGCCCCGGTTTTATATCCTTCCTTCTTACTATTGGTCCAGTTGTCTATGAAAAGAGGATCCTTGTAATCGCCACCTTCCGTTGCTTTAATGATCACGAAAGAAATATTTTCATTTTTTAATTCTGACCATTTGATTTTCCCCTGATGATGAGAGATGTCTATACCTAAAATCGGAAACTCGTTTTTGTCCGGATAGTTGAAGCGTATTTGCCCAATAAAAAGCAGATATCCAAACAACAGTGTAACGAGTATTAAACTGCCTAGTGATAATCCTATTACGATGCTCTTTCTCATCCTGCAATATAGTATTCGAATAAATGCTTTATCGTTTTAACTCCACCAACTTAGTTAGCGGAACACCTTCATCTAATTTTCTTCGATAGGTACGAATCCAATGGATAATGAGCGGTACGCCAATCAGACTAGGCCATGCCCACTGAAAAAGTCCAGGCATGAAATATAATACGTTGGCAGAGAAAGCAGTTACGGATGCAATGAACCCGCCAGTCATATTGCCGATGTGTCGGAACAACCAATCATATTTAGTTTTAGGAGGTCGAATAAAGTCCATGGCATTTCGTATTACCAAGATAAGGCCACCGATGCCAAACATAATGGATAGGTAGGCGATGGATCCTTTGTCGAGCATGGAGTAGTAAACTCCCCATCCCACAAAATACAACATGAATCCACCACTGATGATAACGTTGAGCCAATCATACCACCTTGCTGTAACAGGAAACTTTTTTAGGTATAATGAGCGATACGCTGACACCACTAAAAAATAACTGAAGACCGCCAGCATTAATAAAAACGGTATCGACTTGTAAATAGAAATGATAATCGCTGAAATAAAAATCCATGTCATCATCCAAAAGAAAATTTTACCCCAGAGTCGATGCGCTTTTCCTCCCTTCACTACAACGAGTGCAATGGGAGCTGCGATTAATGAGATGGCACCTGCGACAACATGTGAGTAGGTAAGGAGATTTAGAATTTTATCCATTTATGAATCGTTGTTAGTTGATGGTGGCTTGTTATTGGTAAGGTGTTGATTGTAGTTAATCGATCTAATCGCTTCTAAAATCTCACGATCAACGACCAACCAACAACGACCAACTAACATTCTTACTTACAATCCTTCTTCATTCCTTCAGCCATTTCTTTCCCCCACACAGGAGCAAGCGGATTGTCGGACTTAAAGGTGGAAAATTTTTCTAAAGATTTAGCAAGAGTTGCACAAGCTTCATCGGTTGATGAGCCAAAAAACTGTGCAGTACCATATTGCATTTGCGCCATGAACGCAAGCGCTCTTGGATTTTCTGGATTCAATGCCATCGCTTTTCCAAAGGATGCCATCGAAAGACCTGAATATTGTTGACCGCGTGAAGCCGGATCAACTGTCAGCCGGATCATATAATTGAATCCCTCTAATGCAATTACTTCCGATTCGTTGGGCACTATTTCTTTTGCTTTATTTAGTGCAGTAGCAGCGAGATCGAGGTAGGCATCTTTCTTTACTCCATCTTTTTCACGATTAGCCATCATAATATAACCGAATGAGGCATAGTAGTAAGGCTCCCATTTTGTTTTTTCTGTAGATCCGATCCGTTCGAATGTATTGGCAACTGCCTGCAATTCTTCAATCGTTTGTGCTGTGTAAATTGTATGGATATTTTTCTGCATGGTTTCAGCATACTTGTTATCATTAGCAAAACCAAATTTTAAAATAGCCAGTAAAAAGGCTACGATGAGCACGGGGATGAGGGTAAGTTGTTTCATGATGTGAATAGTTAATGGTTAAAAGTTATTTGTTAATAGTATTTGAGAGTTAAGATTGTTGATTTGTGATGAGTGATTATTGATTTGTGATTTTTGAATAGTTATGTGTTTTATGTCTTTCGTCTAATGTCTAGTATCTAAAGTCTCAAGAGCTTACAAGTTTGGTAGTTGATTCATGGACTTGTCCTTCGAGAGAGTTATAAAAATTCCTACAAATAAAAATCGAGGTGCGGCTTGCGTGATGGCACGACTTGCATAAATTCCATTGTTATCAGGCGTTGCACTATAGTTGTAGCCAAAGATGTTGTAGCGGCCTAATACATTTGTGCAAGAGAAATAAATAATCAAAGAAGGCTTTGGCAAGTAACTCCAATTGAAACTTAAGTCAGAATATAGTGGCGTTTTGCCTCCATTAAATTTGTCGCTGTTAAGATCATTGTAAGGTCTGCCACTGGCTATCGAATAGGTAGCACCCAACTGACTTTGAATCGGTTGAATAAAATACTTCGCTACTACTGACAAGTTGTGTTTGGAAGCAAACGTTGGAATAGCTTCATAAGGATAGTTCAGATAATTACGCTTTGTATCTAAGTAAGAATATGAAATCCAGTAGTCGATATTATTCAACGTTCCATTGTCACGCCAGAACAATTCAAAACCTTTTGCAAAACCATCGCCTGAATTATCTAATACATTAGCGTCACCTTGAACGAACTTCACCAGACTTGAATATTTTTTGTAATACGTTTCAGCACGAAAAGTTCTTTTGTTGTTCACTAACTGGTAACTCAAAATAAAATGCTCCGCCTTTTCAGGAGCGAGTTGGTTATTTACACGAACCAATTCGTTTTTCGCGGTTTGACGAAATTTTCCGTACGCAAATGAAAACTGACCTTTCTTGTTCATTTTGTAGGCGAGTGAAACGCGTGGATCAACACTGAATTGATTCGTCAAATCATTGTATTCCATACGGGCACCACCACGCATTACAAAGTTGTTGCTGGTGTAGAAATCCGCTTCAACAAAGCTGGCAGCAATCAATTCATCGAAAGCAATTGAATGCGATGTGCCATCGTTCAGATTAAAATCCTGGGAATAGTTTCGTTGAATAATTTCAGCTCCCGACTTTATTTCAAACTTGTCCGTGATTGATCCATCAAATACAGTTTTTGCGTGAATACCTTGTTGAGTTTCAACGATGTTGTCTTGCTCCACCATAGCATCGTTTAACAAATAGGTATAAGACAAACCACTGCGCATGGACCATTTCTCATTCAATGAGCTTTGGTATACACCGTTAATGTATCGGTAATCATTTTGTAGATCGTATAAAAATTTCTGATTGTAATCTGAGATGCTGTGTTCATATAAAGCGAAGTTAGAGTTGTTGAAATTGCCGTAAACTTTAAACATTCCATCCTTACCAACATGTTGCCGAAAGGCACCACTCGCTTCAATCGATACAGGTGCAGATTTCCAATCCACTTCTTGCGAGATCAGATTCATGTAAGGCTGTAAATTGGTGTATTGAACTTTTGCAGAAGCCGAGCCTCGTTCCCAGGATTGTGTATGTGCAATATCTCCCCCTATTGAAAGAATGCCTATATCGGTTCGTGAACTTCCTCCATCATCTTTTGAATCCAATACTAGCGCAGATGAAAGAGCTTGTCCGTATTCAGCTGAATAACCACCGGTACTAAAGCTCGTGCCTTTAAACATGAAGGGAAGAAATCTTCCTCGTGATGGTGTATTGGGCGCGGATGGACTGTATGCGTCCAACACTACATTGCCATCGATAAAGGTGCGCGTTTCGTTTCCATCACCACCACGCACAAAGAGTCTTCCGCTCTCGCCATTTTTTTGCGTGCCGGGTAATGTATTGAGTGCGCCAGCAATGTCAGCTGTTGCTCCTGCAGTTGTTGCAATATCGATAGCTTTGAAAACTGTTCTTCTCGAAGCATTACTTGCCGTAAACGATCCGGCAGTAATCTCAACTGCCTCAAGTTGATTCACTTCTTCTTCCAATTTCACAGCGATTGAAATTGGTTTTCCAGTGAGTTCAACATTTTGTTTAAATCCTTTGTGACCAATGAATGTCACGACCAGGATTTTATTTCCTGTCTCGGTGGTTGTGAATTGAAAGCTACCCTCCGCATTTGAGCTCGCACCATCATAGGTTTGCTCCAGGGAAATATTGGCACCGGGAATGGACTCGCCATGAATGTCAGTGACCTTTCCTGATATTTTTGTTTGAGCAATACTAAATGAAATAAACCCAGAGAAGAGAAGAGTAAAAAGTGTTTTCATATTGATCTTTCTGGCGATTACACGATAAAGATTCAACAGAAGGAGAGGGTATTAAAAAGAGACTCACCCAACTGTGCAACTGGACTGACCAACTGGGCAGGATGGTAACTGAATTGTTTTAAGGATTTGTATTTTTATCTTTGTAACCCCTTTCGCTTAACCCAGGAATTTCGTTTATGATTGCTCGTTTTTGGCTAATGCTAGGTGTTACGCTGGCCTCAATTGGTGGTTATTCTCAATGTCTTACCGATTTTGAAAAGCTTTTACCAGAACCTTCCACTGATTATTCCCTTGATTTTGGTCGTGCAACCGCTTTGTATGATGGAGTAATGGCAGTCACTGCACCCAATAGCGATAACTCAGTTCGATTAGGCGGTGTTGTTTACTTATATCAGAAAGCTGGAAACGACTGGGTCCAGATTGGAATGCTTGAACCGTCAACTCCACAGGAAGGATTGCTTTTCGGTTACAACATTAAAATGACCAAAGATTACATCATAGTGGGTGCCTATGGCTATGGTGGTCGAGTTTATATTTTCAAGAAACCCGCAAGCGGATGGACATCACTGAATGAAATAGCAGTTCTTTCTCAGCCTAATACTTACATGTTTGGAGCGAACCATTACGCCAACAATTCAATAGACATTTCCATTGATCAACAAACATTGGTCATTAATGACCCTTCGTATTGGTTCGGAGGACATTCAGGTGCGGTGTTTATTTATCATAAGAGTCCTCTACAAGAATGGAATAGCCTTATTGCCCCATCTGTATTATTTGCTCCTGAAAGTAGTGTCACAGATTTTGGAGTAAGCGGAGTTTCTGTTCTGGGAACCAGGGTTATTGCGGGTTCACCCTATACGCCTTTTGGTGGCGGATCCATATATGTTTTTAATGACGCATCCGGAAGCTTTGGTAATTTACAACTTGAGGCTGTTTTAAATCCAGCAAGTAATCCTAATGAAACATTTTTCTTTTCGTATTCGAGCCTTATCGTTACTGAAGCAGGGATTTATATCTCTGCTGTGGTGAAAGATGCTTTGGAGTCACAATTCCAGATACTTTTTTTTGAAAAACCATTGGGTAGTTGGGTGGATAATAATGCACCCTGTAAGATTCATCCTTCACCCGAAGTTGTGGGAATAACGGTTGCTCCTCGCCTGGCTGCCAGTCTTGAGAATCCAGATAAAGTGTTTACTTCATTTCGACAGGTGGATGGTGTTGGAAAAGTTGTTCAGTTAACCAGGACTACAGATTGGTGTAATGTCGTTTCTGAAGTTATCTTTAGTCACCCAGCACTGCCGACAGGCATAAATAATTTCTTCGGCTCCAATTTAGCGTGCGATCAAAATGATAATGTAGTTGTTGGCCCTACACCTCTTCCCGATAATGCAACAGCGCAACTATCATTAACTGCACTTTCAAAGATGCCGGATAATAGTTGGAACTCAGCATTGATTTTTAATTCAATAAAAAGCACTTCAGGTCATTTCTACGGTCGCAATGTTCTTGGGTTTGAAGATTATTTATTTGTGACTGCACCGTATGATGGGACTATTAAATCGTCAGGAGGTGCTGTTTATGCGTATAAAAAAGTTGGATCAGACTGGCAAAAAACAAACAAAATTATACCACCATTTACAAGTGTCTATGATGATGTTTTTGGAACAGCACTTGCAAGTAATGGTCAATACTTGGCCGTAGGTGCTGCCGGTTTTGAGCCTCATGGAAAAATTTTAATTTATAAAAAAACAACAGCCGATTGGTCAACCGTTGAATTGGTACAGGAAATTTCTACACCTGATGAATTGGATCCGTATGCCAGTGGCGATAACATTGCAATGGATGATCATTGGTTAATCGTTCCAGCTGTTACAATGAGTGATGGTGCACGCATCAACCTTTCCATCTATGAGTTTAATGGAACAGACTGGGATCATTTTCAAAACATAGAAATTGGTATGGCCAATTTTTTTGCCAGAGAATCGACTGTTGCCATAGACATTCAAGATGAAACCATTGTTGCCGGAGGCATTATTCTTCAGCGAAATACATCAGGACAATGGGAGATAAGGTTTACGTTATATCCTTCAGACTCAGAACCCATGCAAATCGCTCCCGATTTTTCTCATTGGATTACGAACGGAGATCGTTTCGGAACTTCTGTAGATATAGATGGTGATAATATTTTTATAGGTGCACCGACAAAGGATGACGGAGCAACGTGGGATGTTGGCGCTGTTTACGTTTACACAAAGAAGCCGGGAAAAAATTGGGAATCGGGCACAGAGACAGCAAAGATTCTTCCTCGAATACGAGATGAGCGAGAACTTTTTGGATATTCTTTAAAAGCAATGAACAATACACTCATTGTTGGTGCTCCTGGTGCCGATTACAACAAAGATGGTGTAAGCGGTCGAAATAAACCGGGTCGTTCCTATGTTTATCAATCAAAGGATTTTTATTGGCAGGATGTTATTCCGTTACTTGATTTCGCTGGAGATTCCGCTGAGAAAGATTATTTTGGAATTAATGTTAATCTGGATGAAACTGATTTTTTTATTTCAGCTTCTATTGAAGATAATGCCGGAGATCAGTTATCCGGATCTGTTTATATAACGCCAACTCCCCCCATTATTAAATTGGTGCCTCCGGTATGTAGCTCAGAAGACGTAATCGATCTTTTTGGATTTCCATTTGGTGGTATATGGGCAGGGCCAGGAATTTTGGATGCTGCCGAAGGAACATTTGATCCCAAGATTGCAGGCATTGGTATTCATGAGTTTACCTATCAAACACCAAGCTGTCATTTTCTGGGTCGACTGCGCATTGAAGTGAAGGCACCTCCTAATGCAATTGTTGTTGGTGATCCTGTAAAATATATTTGTGATGATGGCTCATCATCCACCATTATTTCAATTGAAGAGCATCCTGATGTTTCATATCAATGGTACTATCGAAAAGTATCAACTGATTTATTTACACTAATTGCGGGAACGACAAATGCATTAACGGTTACCAAGACCGGAGAATATAGGGCGAGAGTTTTTGATGGAGCATGCGAGAATTTCTCCTCAACCTTTCTTGTCGCTTTCGATGGTAATCCCATCACTATTGATCCAACATCTGTTATTTGTGATGATGCTGTTAAATCAATAACCTTAAAGGCAACACCCGCTGGCGGAACATGGAAGGGTGATCATATTTTGAATGGTAAATTCGATGCATCGTTTATTGCTTCAGGAACTTTTGTGGCTACCTATCATTATACTTCCGTTTATAATTGCCCGCATTTTTTAAGCACGGCTGTTGTTGTTGATAGAATCCCTGAATTAAATTATCAGCGCAGTTCGAATAATCTCTGTGATAAAGGCGAAGTAGAACTTGCACTTACCCCAAACAGGCCAAACCTTAATTTTGAATGGCAACAGAATTTACCGTCAGGATCGGAGATAATGGATGAGGATGGTCAAGTGGTAATGATAACTGAGAATGGAACCTACCAGGCCAAAGTGAGCAATGATTATTGTTCCAAAACATTGCCTCCGTATACCTTCAATGATAAATTCTCAGTTCATGTTTTACCGGAAGCGACCGAAACAGAGGCGTGTTCACTTGTTCCTTTCTTCTTTACATCTGATGGAAAAACATCGGATACCTTTAGTTGGTTTTATGCTGAAAATGAAAATGACGGACTTGACGTTCTGACTTCTAATAACAATCCACAACTTGAAATTATGAAGAGTGGATTCTATAAACTTCAGGTTCAAAGGGGTGTTTGCAGTTTTGAAAGCGACATCAAACAGATTACAATACTACCTGGTGACTCCCTTTACATTCCCAATGTATTCTCCCCCAATGATGATGGTAAAAATGATGTCTTTAAAGTGTCAACACTGAATGATTATATCGATCTGAAAGTAATGAATCGTTATGGCCAAAAGATTTACGAAGGCGATGGCGTTATAGGATGGGATGGAGGAGATCATCCGTCTGCGGTCTACTTCTGGTCTATCGTTTTCAGAGATTGTGAAGGAAGCAGACAATTACGAAAAGGTATGGTACACCTGGTTCGCTAATCCAAAAGCATACATCCGAATTTCAGGGATTAGTTTATTTTTGCGTTTCATTTCGATAGAAACAGCATAAAATGGCCGATTACAGCAAAGACGAGATTAAGCGTATTGAAGACAAGTGGCGCAAGGAGTGGAAAACACGCGGTGTTTATAAGGTTGAAAACCATTCGGATAAGCCAAAATATTATGTGTTGGATATGTTTCCGTATCCCTCAGGAGCCGGACTACATGTGGGTCACCCGCTGGGATACATTGCTTCTGATATTGTTTCGCGCTACAAGCGCCTGAAAGGATTTCATGTTTTGCATCCCATGGGCTTTGATGCCTTTGGTTTGCCAGCGGAGCAATATGCCATCCAAACCGGTCAGCATCCTGCTGTTACAACTGAGAAAAACATTGCTACCTACATCGAGCAGCTTAACAAAATCGGATTTTCTTTTGATTGGGACCGGAAGGTAGAGACTAGCGATCCATCGTATTACAAATGGACTCAATGGATTTTCATGCAGTTGTTTAATTCATGGTACACAAAGAAACCAGTAGGTAAGACCGAACCGATAATAACATTGATTGCTGAACTCGAAAAGAACGGCAATAAAAATATTGACGCTGTTTGTGATGATGATACACCAACCATCACAGCGGCAGATTGGAAAAGTTTTAACGAAAAAGCGAAAGAAGAATTTCTACAAAAATATCGCATTGCATATCGTTCGGATACGATGGTGAACTGGTGCCCGGCTTTGGGTACTGTACTTTCGAATGATGAAGTGAAAGATGGCGTAAGTGAGCGCGGGGGATATCCTGTAGAGCGAAAAAAAATGTGGCAGTGGAGCATGCGCATCACTGCTTATGCTGAACGGTTATTGAAAGGACTTGATACGATCGACTGGCCAGAACCTGTAAAAGAAATGCAGCGCAACTGGATTGGTAAGAGTGTGGGTTGCGAATTGGATTTTAAAGTTGAAAAGCAGGAGGGAACCATTCGCGTCTTCACAACGAGAATCGATACCATTTATGGTGTTACCTTCATGGTACTTGCACCCGAGCATGAACTGGTTTCAAAAATTACAACGGCTGAACAAAAAGCAGAAGTTGAAAGCTATGTAACGATCGCGAAGAACAGAAGTGAGCGCGAGCGGATGAGTGAGGTGAAAAGAATTTCAGGAGCGTTCACAGGAGCATATGTAACGAATCCATTTAACGGTGCAAAGATACCGGTGTGGATTGCTGATTATGTATTGGCGGGTTATGGAACAGGAGCTGTAATGGCGGTACCATCGAGCGATACGCGTGATTATGCTTTCGCGAAACATTTCAGCTTGCCCATCATTGATGTACTTGAAGGACCAACGAGTGATATAACAAAAGATAACTTCGATCCGAAATCAGGGAAGATGATCAACTCCGATTCTTTAAATGGATTGGATTGGAAAGAGGCGATTGAAGTAGCATTGCAAAAAGTAGAATCATTAGGTATCGGAATACGCAAAGTAAATTTCCGCATGCGCGATGCCATCTTTGGAAGACAGCGCTATTGGGGTGAACCTTTCCCAGTGTATTATGAAAATGGAATTCCGAAGTTGGTTGATATAAAAGATTTACCCGTTACTCTCCCGGAAGTTGATGCGTACAAACCAACTGAAAGTGGAGAGCCACCATTAGCGCGAGCAAAAGGTTGGGACTACAAAGGAAATCAGTTTGAGCAAACTACAATGCCAGGTTGGGCAGGTTCTAGTTGGTATTGGTTCCGCTACATGGATCCAGAAAATGAAAAAGAGTTTGCCAGTAAAGAAGCAGTTAACTACTGGAAAGATGTTGACTTGTACATTGGTGGATCAGAACATGCAACGGGTCACTTGTTGTATTCTCGTTTCTGGTGCAAGGCCTTAAAAGATCTTGGTTATGTAAATTCTGAAGAACCGTTTAAGAAATTGATTAATCAGGGGCATATTCAGGGTGTGTCTAAATTTATTTATCGTCTTAGAACAAATTCCAAGCTTAAAAAAGATGTATTCATATCATTTAATATAGCCAAGAGACTGAGTAAAGGAGAATTATCTTTATATGATAAAAAAGTAATTAAAGAACAGTATCCTGACTTAGAACTTGATGGAAAGTTAATAACAAATCAAAACGTTTTAGACGATAGTAGTTTTGATGGTACTTTGATTACATATTCTCAATTTAATGTTGATATCGATTTGTATGATGAAACGCAGGGTCTGAATTTTGAATTGTTAAAGAAGCGTAAACCGGATTTTGCGAACTCAATTTTTATTACTGACGAAGATGGTAAATATATCTGCGGTTCTGAGGTAGAAAAAATGTCCAAATCAAAGTACAATGTTGTCAACCCTGATGAGATTGTAGATAATTATGGCGCAGATACTTTGCGGGTTTATGAAATGTTCCTTGGTCCGTTGGAAATGTCAAAGCCTTGGAATACCAGTGGTATTGATGGAGTGTTTAAATTCTTGCGAAGATTCTGGAATCTGTTTCATGATCAGCAAGGTAATGTTGCTGTAACGGATGCCGAACCTTCACGTGAAGAGTTAAAGGTATTGCACAAAACATTGAAGAAGATTGAATACGATATCGAACATTTCTCTTTCAATACTTCTGTAAGCGAATTTATGATTTGCTGCAATGAGTTGAGTTCGATGAAATGTAACAAGCGGGCTGTTCTTGAACCCTTAACCATTGCACTCTCATCCTTTGCTCCTCACATCACAGAAGAGCTTTGGCAATTGTTAGGTCATAAAGATTCTATCTTGAATTCTACCTATCCGAAGTGGAGCGAAGAATATTTAACCGAAAGCTCATTTGAATATCCAATCTCCATCAACGGTAAGGTAAGAGCGAAAATGAATTTTGCTTTAGACATGCCGAAGGAAGATGTTGAGAAGTTAGTGTTGGCTTCAGAGGTAGTTCAAAAGTGGAGTGAAGGTAAACCACCGAAGAAGGTAATTGTAGTACAGGGTAGGATTGTAAACGTGGTACTTTAAATTCACAATCATTCATAAAAAGAAGTCCCCCGATCTACTTTTGTAGCGGGGGATTTTTCTTTGGGTTAGTTTGAATCTCTTACAGAATTATTCCAAAACTAAAGGCATTTACATTCGTATCAACTTTCGGACCTTTGTTGGCTGTAAACATTTCGTTTAAATCATAGTTCAGAAACAAGTCGGTTCCGCGATACCCTACCTGCAATCGAACGCCATAGCGAATATTTTCAAGATAGAAGCTGTCGTGATTGCGCTCTTTCTTTTTGTCGCCATTCAGTTCAAATACTTGTTTTGAATAACTATCGATGCGATAGCCAATGTAAGGACCTGCTCCGATTCTGAAGCCGTTACTGTGCCCATCCCATACCCGTGGCTTGTTCTTACGATTGTGCTCGTGATACCTTTTGCCAAAATCGAGTACAGGTATCAGTGATGCATTGATATAGACTACAGTTAGTTTACTTTTCTTAAAATCATAATCAGGATCAGCAGCACGCGGATCAACACTGAAGGTAGTACTTGTTCCATCTTTTGTGATTAAGGTTGCATCATCCTGGAATTTGAAATTGTACCAGCTTACGCCACCGCCCCACTCTAAAAAGAATTTCTTTGCCAGCTTGGTACGTTGAATAGAATTAAGTCCTACATACCATGATCCCCATGGACGAACAGCATATTGTTCATCGTTGCTCTCTGGAAATTTTCCATCGGTCAGAAAATTATTTGTACCCAGATCAATATTAAAAGATTGGTGTGTTCTGCGATGATGTTTTTTTCCATCATCATCTGTCCAATCATCATTGGAGTAATCATCATCGTTGTCATGATGATTACTCCAATCTTCATCTTTAGCGACAGCTTTTGTCGTATCAGTACCGGGTAATTTTGAAGTATCTGATTTCTCAATTTTAGCAAGAATATCCTCAAAGAGTGCCTGAAAATTGTAGTGCTTCAATGTTTCAAGATCTTTACGATCCTTCATGGTAAAAATAATTTTGCTCGTATTTGCAAGCGGCACTATAACCGTGTCTTGTTTTTGTGCCATAGAGAATGTAGCAAGGCTAGCAAGGATGGCGAATAAAATAGTCTTCTTCATTTTTTTTACTTGTTTTGTCCACGTTGTTTTTTAGAATCGAAATTCAATGCTAGAATTTCATCTTTCTTCTGCCTCAGGTCTGCTAGTGGACGTTGATCATTCGTCAGATCACTGGCTTTCTTCAACAGCTTTCTCAACGAAGATGTTTTCTTGTCATCAGAGGTTGCTTCTGTGTTTGGTTTTTTTGTTAAATATTTATTGGCTTCTTCTGCAGTAACAATAAGCAATATGTATTCTTCCGATTTTTCAGTTATCACTTCTGTGTTAGCAACAACAACTTCGGGCACAATTATATTTTCAGTTATCGGAGTAACTTCATTCAATTTGTTTTCAACAGGAACAATTGATTCTTCTAACGCAATGGTTGGTTCTTCAATTTTTTGTTTTGGTTGATTCTCTTTATTAACCTTCGCTACATTATTTTCTTGAACAGGATCAGGTGTAACAACAGAAGTTTCATTTGTGGTTGATGGTTCCTTACTTACCTGATCTTCTTTTACTGCAGGCAGCGGTTTAACTTCCTCAACTTTCTTAGCAAGCGTTTTTTCAGTTCCCTGAGTTTTTGGCCAAAGCATATAAGTAGCCACGACAAATAAGAGGAGTGAAGCCGCTATTTTCCACCACAATCCCTTCGGACTTTTTTTGTCGAGTTTGGTTTCAATTTTATCCCAGGCGCCTGCTGGTGCCGGCCTTTGATGGCCTTCCAGCTTTTCGCGAAAGAGTTTATCAGGTTGCTGATTCATCGTTGCTGATTTTTTGATCTGTAATCCAATCATTTTCTGCGAGCATCTTTTGTAAATACGTCCGTGCACGGCTCAACTGTGACTTGGATGTATTTTCGCTAATGCCCAATTGATTTGCTATTTCCTTATGTGAATAGCCTTCGATGGCATAGAGGTTAAAAACGATTCGGTACCCCGTAGGTAATTCCTGAATCATCTTCAGTAAATCTTCTTCTTCGAGATGGTCTTGCAGTTTATCATAATCGGGTTCACGATCAACTTGATCCAAATCGGTTTCGAGGTACATCGAACGGTTTCTGCGCAGGTGGGTGAGTGCTTCGTTTACCATAATCCGTTTGATCCACCCTTCAAAACTCCCCTCACTTTTAAACTGGCTTATTTTCTCGAAGATGCGCGTAAAGGCGACAATCAGAATGTCTTCCGCTTCCGCGGGATCGCGAACATACCGGTAGCAAATGCTATACATTTTCGACGAATAGGTATCATAAAGACGTTTCTGCGCACTTCTGTCGTGCGACAAACATCCTTTAATCAACTCATCTTCTGTTGCCCGGTAAATTTTGAATTCCATTTATTGATTTCAAAGGTAAGATGCAATTGTATGAGGAGGGGTTGCATGGGCCAAAGAAAATAGTTGGATGTGTTTTGCTGGCCTAAAAAGAGGGTTTTCTTTCATAAAAACTCATCGTCGCTATCACGAATGGATTGGGAAAGGGTTTCAATTTGTGATTTGGGATTATTGATGGTTGATTAACGATTTGATGGGTGTAAACGAAAAGTCAATCATCAACAATCAAAAATCACTCATCACAAATCATCCTTATTAGTAATCCCCCTATTTTTAAAATCTCCCTCATACCGTTATATTCGCGCACAATTTTTTTATGGCATTATTAGAAAAACACTTAGTCGTTAAGACTTCTACCATTCCGAATTCAGGAAAAGGTTTATTCACCAAAGTATTCATCCCCAAGGGAACCAAGATCGTAGAATACAAAGGCAAAGTTTCAATCTGGAAAGACGTAAAGCATGATGACGGTCGCAACGGCTATATCTTTTACGTAAACCGAAACCATGTTATCAATGCCTGGCCAACTCCAAAGGCATTGGCCCGATATGCAAATGATGCTCGTGGCATTGGCCGCATCAAAGGTATCTTGAATAACTGCGAGTATACCACCGAAGGAAAGAAGGCCTACATTGAGGCCAAGAAGGACATTCCGGCAAAAGCTGAAATTTTTGTTGATTATGGAACGGACTACTGGAAAGTGATCCGCGAGAACATAAAGCTTTGGGCGAAGGAAGAGAAAGAAGAACAAAAAGAGAAAGCAGCCGCGAAGAAGAAAGTTGTGAAGAAAAAGAAAGTAGCAAAGAAGAAAAAATAGTTCAAAGTTTTGGGCTCCAGGTTCAAGGTTGAGCCTGGAACCTGAAACCCTGAACCTTTTCTAACTGCATCATAGCACTTTGAACATATTCATCAAAGCCTTGCCGGGCAGCCTCCATGATGTATGCCTTTAACAATCGGATGGAGTTGTTATTAATTTGTATCGCCTCCGCCAATACAGTATAGGCCCCAAGACCTTTTTCATTTCGGCTTCGTTCGAAGTTGGCAGCGGCTATTACACCTTCCTCGAAATAGGGATTGTACCTACCTAGTATTGCGTAATTTTTTTGTGCGAGCAACGTATCGCCACTGGATTCTGCTACTAAAGCAGCGTATAACATTTTTTCTAACGCGCGAGAATTATCAAACACAATGTCATTATTGATTTGAGTGACAAGCGTCCGTATTTCTTTCCGATACGCCAGCATACGCAGTTCGGTATGGCGGACATCTTCATATAATTTTTTATCCGTTAGCTGCAATCCCGCAAGTCGATTAAAGTAATGGATGGCAGGACGGAGCTGGTCGGCTTCGAAATATTTTTTGCTGAGATCGAGGATGGCTTGTGCTTTATAATTCGTGTTGGTAAAAGTTTCGGCCACTCGATTGAATACCAACGAGTCACGTAAGCCAATCCGGTAACGGAGAAATTGATATTTATCAGGATCGTTCAACGCAAAGGCATCTGTCAGCGGAATGGACAGCATATGTTTCATTTTAGCAGCGATGTATTGTTCATTTTCATCTTTGCTCCTGGCAACCGTGTCCCACGCAATTAATGCTTCATTTATATTGCCCTGTTCAGAAAGTGCAATGGCGCGGTAGAACTTTGCCTGCTTGTAATCATGTGTATCAGCGTATGAAAAATAGGCTGCGGCCAATTCCGGATTGCTTTGCTCTAAGGCCCAAAGGCCCATGGTATAATTGTATTTACCCTGGTACGACTGGCTTATATAAGTGAGCTCTGCTAAAATGGATAACGCCTTTGCAACATTACCTTGATGATAATAGGCGAATGCCAATGAATATTTTATGGCTTCATTGAAATCACTATTCAAGGAATCAGATGCAATGGCATAAGCCGTATTTGTAAACGTTGAGTCGAGTGACTTGGCGTATTTTAAGATGTAGTTGTTGAGTAATGTGGCGGTGTATAAATTTAATGCCTTCGCCTTTAGCGGATCAATCTTCGTTTTAAGTTCCTGGTTATTTACGGTTGAAAGTACAATTGCGTTGCTCAGTACTGCGGGTGCTTCCGTGTTAAACAGATTAAGCACAGAATCGATTTTGATAGGTAGAAACTCCATTGCCGCGAGTCCCATAAAATTGATTTCAGCCGAGGCCTTCGAAATTGAGTGTTCCTGTGCCTTGCTTAAATACAATACTGATGAATCGAGTTTGTGAACTTTCGCAAAAGCGAATGCCAGGTTGTTTTCGATAGGACCATTGCCTGGCAATTTTTGGTTTGCAAACTTATACGCATCGATGGCATTGAACACTTCGTCTTCCCAGATAAATAAATTACCTGCATTGGCTAAAGAATATTCTGTAGGACGTTTCGCATTTGCATCAGCATAACTTTCATGTGCATCATCAAAATTAAATCGTGTGGCTTTTAAATTGGCCAATGCATAGTTTGATCGATTGTTTTGAAAGCCCTGATTTTTTCCCTGATTGTAGAAGGATTCTGCGTATTCTTCATTTTCCAACAGTGTATATAAATCTCCGGTAGTGTTGTAAACACCGGCCAATCCATTGTATACATAATCTCTCCAGTTTGAATAGAATATAAAGGCCAGCATAGCGATCAAACCTGCGAAGCGATAGGTGAAGTAAGGCATCCGTGTAGGATTGTAAAGTACTTTGTAGATGTTAAGATCCCGCGCCAGCATCAACACAAAGTTAGAGAAGATATAAACCAGGAAAATCAATCCGTAAGCTGTATGACTAAAGATGATGGCATCGCGAATAATCTTGAGTGCCGGATCATTTGCATTGCCAAGGAGTTGTGCTGTAGTAGCAAAACAAATGGCACCCATCGCCAAAAAGAAATATCCTCCGAAAGGATTGAATGGAAGTATGTTACCATAGATCGCTTCACGATTACGGAATCCCCAAATACCCAATACACCTGAAAGCGAAAGCAACAGGTATAAATTGATATAGATAAAACTAAACTGGAAAGCTCCCAACTCATGAAAACAGGTAATCACCAGATTCACAAAGTAAATGGCACTGATAATGGAAAGATGACGTAAACTCTTGGTTGATCCCTGGCTCACAATGTAGATGAAGGAACCAAACATTTCGTGAGCAACGGTAATGATGAAGAGGATACTGAGAATGAGTGCAGGAGTATAACCTGTTATGGTAAGATGATACATTGGGTAGCCAACACTTGAAAAGAAGAAGATGCTGATACCAACAAGAAGGGTGACCGAAGAAAAAACAAGAAGTCTGACAATGAACGGAGTCGAACTTTTAAACCTGTTGAAATAAAAACTTGGAACAACATAGAGGGCTAAAATACCGATAACAGGTAATTTATTGTTCAAGCCGAAAATACCCAAGACTTCGAAGCGCAGGTTCACCACAAGAAGAATGAAGAGACCCATGGCGATATAGTACCATAGTCCTTCCAGTACAGTGATGAGCGTGAGCAGTACAACTGCACTGATAGCAAATACAATTAAGAAGATGTAAGAAGCAGAAGTGTTGGGTGTAAGATCACTACCATTAAAATATTCAAAGATAACAAAGCTTTCGCCTGGCACGCTGAGTTGAAAGGGGCCGAGATTAAATTCGTGTATGGTGGTTTCAACAACTTTTTGCTCTTGTAATTTCTCCCAATGGATAACACCCGATGCACCTTGAAAATAAGAGAACCAAAGAAAGATGAGCGAAAGAAAAAACACAGAAGCCACAACATACCAGATGGTGCGATATTCTTTGTGCCAGTTCTTCCAGAAAAAAAAGGATTGCATATTTTAAAGTAAGAAGTTCAAAGTTAAAAGTTCAAAGTTTGATGTTCTTAATATTGTAATAACACAACCTTCAAGACGTTCGAACATGAGAAGAGGGAATATCTTCAGCTTAGAGGAAATAATACTTTAGGAATTACTCCAACACTTTCGGTACCCGAAAATAGTCAGTATCTTTTTTCGGCGCATTTCTCAAGGCGCGTTCGTGACTTAAATGTTCTCCCACTACATCTTCGCGTAATACATTTACTTCGTGACTCATCGTGGTTAAAGGTTCAACACCATCGGTGTTTACTTCTTTTAGTTTCTCAACCCAATCCACAATGGCGGTCATATCGCTCATCATTTTGGCTGCGTCTTTTTCATCAAACTCCAGGCGAGCAAGGTGAGCGATTTTATCCAGTAAGGGGCGATCAATTTTCATTTTTCAAATGTCGGTTCAACTCTTCGTTAATCGTATCAAATACCTTTTGCTTGTATTGATCAACATCCTGTAAAGTGTAGGTTGATGGATCAATGGGTTCATGAAAGACAGCTTTCATTTTATGCCACCGGAACAAGTTGCCAAGCGAGGGCAAAATTATCCAATTATATGGAATGGTGACGGGCACAATGGGGATTTGTTTCTCAATAGAAATCCGGAATGGACCATCTTTAAACCTCGACATAATGGGGTCATGCATGGTAATGATTCCACCTTCGGGGAAAATAACTAAGCTCTTACCCTCATCAATGGCCTTTAGCGATCGCAATAGGGTAGAGTAGCGACTCTTGAGCTTTGAACGATCCACAGTAATGTGAAGCTTGCGATACATAAAGCCGAACAAGGGGACCCGCTCCATATCATTCTTGCCCACAAAAATCGTGTTGTGATGATTCAACGCCATGGTAGCAATATCCACGTATGAAAAGTGATTGGGACAAAAGATGTATTGTTTTTTGGGATCAAGAGTTGAACGATAGTCTAGTTTGAAAGGAAGCGCCACACACGTTAAAAGACAACGCGCCCACCAACGATTAATGATACCAGTAAGACGAAATTGTTTCGGAAAGAAAATAGGGATAAGGAAAAAGATAAACGCGATGAAAAAAAAGATGATGAAGCCAAGGATGACGTAGGCTGTGTAAAGCCCTCTCAGAATTTTCATGGATTACAATGTTGTTAACCGCAGAGAGCGCTGAGGACGCAGAGAAGATTTGTGTTTCATACGGAAGCGAAGATAGAAAAAAAATAAGGGGCCAAGACCCCTTATTCATTGTATGTTAAATTTTATGATACCCATTACTCAAGCCTCACAACTCTTGATTAACCATTAACGGTTAATCTGGATTCTACATGTTCTTTACTATTTCTTGTCCGAATTCAGAGCACTTCAAAAGCGTCGCTCCTTCCATCTGGCGATGGAAATCGTAGGTAACACGTTTCGATGTAATAGCTGCTTCTAATCCTTTGTAGATTAAGTCAGCGGCTTCTTGCCAGCCCATATACTCTAACATCATAATACCAGAAAGAATTACCGAGCCTGGATTTACTTTATCCTGACCAGCGTACTTCGGTGCTGTTCCGTGTGTTGCTTCGAAGATAGCATAACCTGTAATGTAGTTGATGTTACCTCCTGGTGCGATACCAATACCACCAACAATGGCAGCCAATGCATCAGAGATATAATCACCATTCAAGTTAAGTGTTGCCACTACTGAATACTCATCCGGACGCAATAAGATCTGCTGAAGGAATGCATCAGCAATAGAATCTTTGATAACGATTTTATGACCGTTGTTATTGATTTCCATCCATGGACCGCCATCAATTTCGACTGCACCAAATTCAGATTTAGCCAAGGCATATCCCCAATCGCGGAAACCACCTTCCGTGTATTTCATGATGTTCCCTTTGTGAACCAACGTTACGCTTGGTTTCTTTTGTTCGATCGCAAATTTAATTGCCGCACGAACCAAACGTTCTGTTCCGTCTTTTGATACAGGCTTGATACCAATACCCGAAGTTTCAGGGAAACGGATTTTAGAGAATGGTTTTGGGAAATTCTCTTTCAATAATTGAAGGAATTTTTTGTTGTCGGCAGTCCCTTCCTGGAACTCAATACCAGCATAAATATCTTCTGTGTTTTCGCGGAAGATGGTCATGTCAGTCTTGTGTGGTTCTTTCACGGGTGAGGGCACACCTTTGAACCATCTTACCGGACGAACGCAAGCGTAAAGATCAAGATCCTGACGAAGCGCTACGTTTAATGAACGGATACCACCACCAACAGGAGTTGTAAGCGGACCTTTAATACCCACCAAATATTCACGAAAAGCTGCCAGCGTTTCTTCTGGCATCCAGTTACCTGTTTTATTGAAGGCCTTTTCACCTGCCAATACTTCCTTCCAATTTATTTTACGTTTGCCGTTATAGGCTTTCTCAACTGCTTTATCGAATACCAATTTGGATGCTGGCCAAATGTCTACGCCAGTTCCGTCTCCTTCAATAAAAGGAATGGTAGGGTTTTCGGGTACTGTTAGTTTTCCGTTGCTAATGGTGATTTTCTGATCGCTCATGCTGTAAAGTGTTTAAGTGCTTTGGTATTTAAGTGCTTTTTTCCGGTTAAACCGAGGTCATTTTTTTCGAGGGCGAAAATTAGAAAATTCAAGGCAGAAATCGAGATATTTTTGTCCCTGAATCCGTTATCTGAGGGATATTTATCTTGAGATTCCAAACCCTTGAGCCATGAAGTCATTTGTCATTGTAGTCCCAATTCTGTTTTTGATTGGTTCGCCCTCCGCTCCTCAGTCTGAACCCGGAGGTATTTGCCTGAATCCGGAGGAGAAGAAACTCTATGATATGATCATGGAATATCGCGAAAGCAAGGGACTGGAGCAGATTCCGATATCATTAAAACTAACAGAGGTAGCCCAAACACACGCACACGACCTGGCCGACAACTATGTATTTGATTTTGATAATAAATGCAATCCGCACAGTTGGTCAAAGAAAGGTAAGTGGACTTCCTGCTGTTACACAAGTGACCATAAACAAGCTTCCTGCATGTGGGCCAAGCCTAAGGAGATTACGGGGTATGCAGGTAACGGATATGAAATTGCCTATTACAGTTCTTCAGGAGCAAATGCAAAAGAAGGACTTGATGGTTGGAAGATAAGCCCCGGTCACAATCCTCTACTCATTAATCTTGATACTTGGAGCAAAGTAAAATGGCAAGCGATTGGAGTTGGTATCTACAAAGAGTACGGGATCGTTTGGTTCGGAGAAGTAAAAGACGGTGAAGCTGCTCAGGTGAAAGTTTGTGAGGAGCATCAAACATCATTACCGAACAGGATTGACCATTAAATAATCCTTAATCTGCCGCATGGCTTCAGCAACAGTTGACGATACCATGACTTTATACGATCCTATTTTTTTGAAGAACCGAATGGTGTCTTCATCCTGGTTAAGCAGAATAACTTTCTTGTTTGACTTAATAGCAAGGGCAACCTCTGAAGCCGTACCTGCTGCCATACCTAACACTACTAATACATGGCTGGATAAAACACTGATGTAATTACGACCACTTCCCATGCTGGTAATGATTTTGATCTGTGCATTTTCAGAAGCATTCTTGTCCGAATCTCCAGGTAACACGCCAATGGTTAATCCGCCAGCTTCAATGGCACCTTTTAAGGCGGCATCCATAATACCAAAGCTTCGGCCACCGGTTAAGGTAATCCATCCTTCGCGCCCAATGGCTTGCCCTAGTTCAAAGGCCATTTCATTTTCGTCCGGGGTAGCTCCTTCACCCGGGCCCATAACTCCAACAATAATTTTTCCTGGCATAGTAATCGGTTAATGAATCAAAGCTCAAGATTCAAATAAATTGTAGTTCGATCAAGTTTTTTTGAATTCAAATTCACAATCCTGACAACGATAGATTTTTTTCTCTGGAAAGAACACACCAAAGAAGAGAACACTTAACGACCAGGAAAACTTCTGATCGAATTCACGGGGAAAATCACGTTCAATTCGGGGTGAATGACAACGCAGGCACTTTAGGGTAGCCTCCGTGTCTACGGTAAGATAGGTTTGGTCATCCAGGATTTGCTGCGCGCGTTCTTTGTCTTTCGCAAAGAGATGAAGCTTTACGCTGAACGCTAAAATCGGATTGCCAGGATAGAGGTTGGCCATGTTTTCTTCACTCAGAAAGCACGCTACATCATACGCATCGAGCTTCCCCTTTACGATGTTGGCCTCAATAGCTGTATGGTATTGGGCGAAGACTATGATTTGATCATGGTCTTCCATCGCAGAACATTATAAGTTTAGAAACGAAGCCATGAAACGCAAGAAGGATTGATTTCAAATTCATTAAGTCACATCTTTGTTGATAAAGATAAGCAAAAGCAAGGATGAAAAGATTAATTGTAGACATGGATGATGTAATGGCAGATGCCACCGGACAGTTTATTAAACTTTATGAAAAGGATTTCGGACTTCGTGTTACGCGTGATTCTCTCAATGGAAAAGACGAGGGGCATGGCTTCCCAGAAAACCATGACATCATTCAGCAATACCCACATCGACCGAACTTCTTTCGTAGCCTTGATGTAAATGAAAATTGTCAGGAAGTAATGCGGGAGTTGAACAGAAAGTATGAAGTGTTCATTGTTTCAGCAGCGATTCCGTTCCCCTTATCCTTAAATGAAAAGCTCGATTGGCTTGCAGAGCACTTCCCTTTTCTTACCTGGAAGCAAGTTGTGTTCTGCGGAAGCAAGGCTGTTGTTCATGGTGATTACATGATTGATGACATGCACTATAACCTCGAATCATTTGGTGGCGATAAGTTTATTTACACCGCGCCACATAATACACACTTCAATCATTTTGATCGATTAAATAACTGGAAGGAGATAGGGGATAAGTTCCTGTAGGAAATTTCGTTGTTGGTCGATCGTTGTTCGTTGGATGAGTCTCGGAGATTTTCTAAACAACTCGAAACTTTAAACTCGAAACCTTGAACCTTATACTATTTTAACTGAAGTCATCGAAATTGACCCCATCATAGTTTTGTCGTTGAAGAAAGATACAGATTCATTCTTCTCTTTCATTCCCAATATATAAAGTAGAGGTAAGTAATGTTCTGGTGTTGGAATGGAAAGCTTGGCGGCTTCACCTAAATTTTGATACTGAATTAAGGGCTGATGATTTTCCGTTTCGATCAGCTTCTTGAATGTATCGTTCATTTCATCAGCCCAATCAAAACCAGAGTCAGGTTGCTGCCAGTTCATTATTCGTAGATTATGCACCATGTTGCCACTGCCAATAATCAATACGCCTTTTTTTCTAAGCGACTCAAGTTCCTTTGCTAATGCATAATGAAATTCAGGTGGCTTGGTGTAGTCAATACTCAATTGCAAAACGGGTATGTCAGCATGTGGATACATGTTTTTTACTACTGACCATGTTCCATGATCCAATCCCCAATCGTGATCTAAGCCAACGGAAGTAGAATGAATTAATGAGGCTGCTTCTTTTGCCAACTCGGGATTTCCCGGTGCTGGATATTGCACATCAAAAAGTGCTTTCGGAAAACCACCAAAGTCATGAATGGTTTTCGGATTGTTCATCGCGGTGATGAATGTGCCTGAAGTGTACCAATGAGCTGAAATACAAAGTACGGCTGTTGGTGTAGGAATTTCTTTTCCCATGGCAGCCCATCGCTGACTGAACTCATTATCCTCAATACCATTCATAGGAGAACCATGCCCGACAAAAAGAAGAGGTGATTTTTTTTCCTGCTCCTTTAGTGTATCACCAAATGAGCGTAAATCTTTTAATGAATTCATAGCAAGCAAACCTGTTAAAGTGTTCTTGATAAATTCCTCCCGATTCATTCCATTCAAATTAATAGCGAAGAATTCTTTTTGATAAAGTTATAAGTTAATCGTTAACAGTTAATAGGAATACCATTGTGTTAAGCACTTTCCAATTAACTATTAACAATTAACTGAAGAGTTAAGCTTTTTTAAACTCAGCAATGATCTCAAACTTAACATCATCGCTTACTACAACACCGCCAGTCTCAGTAAGTGCATTCCATTTCAATTCAAAATCCTGACGGTTAACTTTTCCATTGATTTCAAAAGCTGCAACATCAAAGCTTCCACCAAAACCTTTTACAGTTCCATTGTAGACAACGTCTAATGTTACTGGTTTGGTAACACCACGAAGAGTCAAATCGCCAGTCAATGCATATTTCTCGTCTGATTTCTTTGTGAAAGCAGTTGAAGCAAACGTAAGCTTGGGATGATTCACTGCGTCAAAAAAATCAGGTGATTTCAAATGTCCATCGCGATGTTCATTTTTAGTGTCGAGACTGTTGATGTCTGCTTCAAAAGAGATTTTAGCATCGCTGAAATCGTCTTTGTTGCTCTCTGCTGTTGCATCGAATTGATTGAAATGACCTGAAACCGTAGAGATTACAAGGTGTTTTACTTTGAATTTTACTTCAGAGTGTGCGGGGTCGATTTTCCAAGTTGCCATGGTGATTCGTGTTTAATTGTTTTAATAATACTTGTTACAACAACAATATTAGACCTTCAAAGTTCATGTCACAACAAGTATTTTCATTTACCTCTCATTTATTTTAAAAGCGCCTGTTTTTGAGATAGTTACGTTTTGTAAGAAAGACTGCTTAAGAGCTCATATTATCGTCATCTGGATGATTTTCCCTAAGTTTAGTCCATGCGATACCTTTCTCTACTTCTTATTCTGATACCGGCTTTTGGCACTTCTCAAACCATTACTTCTGCCCAGCAAAAGGCGCTCAATAGTTATGTGGCCTATGCCAATCAATCCGTTTTAGAGGTAAACTCTCTTGCACGAAGCATTATGGATTACTATCCGAGGCTCTTCCAGAGAAAGTATACCAATCCCCGATATGTTTGTCCGGTGCAGATGGAGGATTATTATTTTAACAATGCTCTTCAGGAAAGCAAATCGTTAGTCGTTACTCATTCATCACCATTGAATGAAAAACTAAAAGCTTTGCGAGATGCGGCATCGAAGATTGAAGAAAAATGCAGAGCATTGGATACCTATCATAAGCTTGAAGATTACAAGCAAGATAATTTTGCAAAAGCAGAATTGATTATAACCGAGCTTCAGCTTTTGTTGAATGAGTATCAACAAAAGCAAATTGCACTATCTACGCAACTGGAATCTTCCTACCGAAAGTTGAATGTTTATGTAGAGAGTAGCGCCTATCACAAAGTAGATAAGGTAATGCGCAACGCCATTTCAGATGAACGCGATTTTATTAATGCATGGACCTTCAATTTGAAAGAGGAGGTTCACAGTGGTTGGCCTGTTGACAAATTGGAGAAAAGTATTTCTGCTTCAGATGCGCAACTAAAAACATTAAGTGCCTACAATCCTCCATTAAAATATCCGGCATCGAGTATGTATCCTTCGCTTAAAGAAGCCTTGGGTTCTATACTTGAGATTAAACGCAGTGGACTGGATGGATACAATGTTGAAGCAAAGAAATCAGACAAGCATAGTAATGACGTCTACCTTTCGTTGATTAATTATTTTAATGGAGCGTTGGTATCAGACTACAATGCCTTTATCGATTTTGCGCAACCTGATAATTATCTAGGATTAAAAGCCATTCAATACATTTCCCGATTTGAAATCCGAACTCAGGAGAAAGTAATAGAAGTTGAAGTAAAACCCTTTACTGATATTCCTCACACAGCAATGGTGATGGCGAGTCAAAAAACCGGCATCAGCAAAAACGCTTTTCAATCCCTTAACCAATACATCGATTTTGTAAATGAGAGTTGGCGACAAACACGTAATCTTGCTGCAAGCTTGAGCAGTTTTAATTCAAGTGCATCCTATTATAAAGACCTGACTTCGTTTGCAGGCAGGGGAGGACTTCATTACGATTTTAAAGATTACCAGGTTCCTTTATCGACCTTCCAACAAACCATTTCAGCGAGCAGTGTTTTACCACCTGTAGTATCGAAATCATTGAATGAACAAACGGAAGTAATTCTGAATATTCTAAAAGAGTTAGATCAATTGAGTGCCTCACTTGAAAAGGAAACAACTACAAAGGCGTATGAGAAGGACAATCTCAAACGTGTTTATGAAATCATGGAGCGTCAAAAACTTTTGTTTGATATTTGGGATGAACGAAAGGAACAACTCTATGATGATGTGAGAAAAGTGTTTGAAGCGTATCCTCCAATCAGTCCGACAAGTTCATGGTACCTATCCAGTAAAGCATTACAGAAACTTGTCGATGCAGATCATACTGCACTTTTCCAGGCAAAGGCATTTTACAAAGGTAATGGTGCAGAGAGCATTTCTACGTCTACAATAGACCAATTGCTTCGTGAAGTCATTGCCAATGAGTATTCAAACATGAAGGGCATTGAAAAGATCGGACGTAATAATGGTCTTTGTCCTTACACTCCGTATGAAGATCTTCCCGAAACCTCTAAATCGTTTAGTGAAAAACTAGTTAAACTAAAACCAATAAGTTCAACTTCAAGTCAGTCGGTTTATAGTCATCCGTATCATGAATTGGTTTATCATTACAATGATATTGTAGACGACTTAAATAAATTCAGTTCGTTATCGAAAGGCGTTTTTGTGTTAATGACAGTGAAGCAGCCTGAATTTTTTGATGTACAATATCCGAAGAAGAAAGAGATTAAGACAGAATCAAGCAATGTTGTTGTTCCAATACCCGCAACAATAAAACCAGTAGTTCAGGAAAACCAACCAGCAGCACCGGTAACAAGTAAAGCAACTTCAACAACCAGCATTGTTCATGACACAGTGTACATTGAAAAGCGTGACACAATATATGTAGGTGAACCTGGAGAAAATCTTCGCAGCATGGAAGGATATGCAATCAATAACATGGTATTGTTGCTCGATGTATCCGGTTCCATGAATGTGCCGGAGAAACTTCCACTCTTAAAACAATCGGTGTTGAACATGCTTTCAATGATGCGACAAGAAGATAAAGTTTCGATTGTCGTGTATTCCGGAAAAGCAAAAGTGCTACTGTCGCCAACATCTTTTAAAGATGAAGAGAAAATAAAAAAAGTAATCAATGGATTAACATCATCAGGCAAAACAGATGGCAATGCAGGCTTGAAGTTGGCATACAAGGTGGCGGACGAAAATTACCTTCGTGGAGGTAATAACAGAATCATTCTGGCAACGGATGGTGAGTTTCCTGTAAGTGAAGAAATACGAGAGTCAATTGAGAAGTTTTCAAAAGAAGACATTTTTCTAACCATCTTTAATTTTGGAAAACAAAACAATGCTTCTCAAAACCTGAAGAAGCTCTCCGATCTGGGCAAGGGTAATTACACGTACATTAATAAAACGAATGCTGAACTTACGTTGATACGAGAAGCAAAATCAAAAAAAAGCAAATAAGTGTTTAAGTGTGTGTTTAAAACGTTAGCTGTAATTCATCCTATCTCGGAAACAAGATTGATTTCCTACGCTAACGGGGACCATCCGGGCGACATCCGCATCAGATCAAGATTTAGTAAATTGGAATTGTCCTTTGTCAGGCCGATTTAAAAACTGGCGCATTATAGCCCG
>JANMRZ010000009.1:0-21374 GCA_031388805.1 Chryseolinea sp. | reverse complement strand
TCGTTTTTTCAGAAAGAACACTAGTAAATTTTTGAGCCAGATTGTCAATTTGCTCAGAAATTGGTTTCAGTTTCTTTCTCTATGCACATAACCGATTGTCAAATTGTAATATGTTAAGTTGACGGCTATGGTCTAAAGACTGCGGTTGCATTGTCTTTATTTTAGGACGTGACAGGCACAAGTCACGCGCAATGCCACCTCACTTTCCTAAGACTTGCGACAGCAACCATTGTTTTTTAGTTGGAAGACTTGGACCAGAGGGTTGCAAAAGCGCGGTTATGGTCTGGAAAAACTTTTGAACGAACTGTTCACCCTCTTTGATCTCGACCCGAAGGCTTCTTTCAAAATTACTGGCGAACAGATTGACGGTGCATTCACTTTCAAGGATGACGACTTTCTACTTGAAGCAAGATGGGTAAAGCAACCCATTAACGCAGCAGATCTTTACAGCTTCGCTGGCAAGATAAACGGCAAAAGAAAAAACACACTCGGACTATTCGTATCAATGGATGGTTTCTCAACGGAGTGTTTACAAACTACTAGCTCCGATCTCCGATGCCTTATCTTAATGGATGGTATGGACTTGAACGCAATATTCACTGATCGCATTACTCTGGATGATTTGCTCTATAGAAAAAGAAGGCATGCTTCTGAAACAGGTAACATCTATCTTAACGTTAATAAAATTCTAGTGTCATAAAAAAAACCAGCACAAGGCTGGTTCTTCTTTGTAAATTCATTTTAAGTCCAAGTTACCTAATACATTTTCTCACTCACAAAACTTGAACTGGACGCTTTTAATTTAATCAACTCCCGAGTTTATTTCTATATTTTCCAACACGCCTTTTCTAAAAAAAAAGGTGTGTTTAGAAAAGTCCTCACTGTCTCTAATTACTATACAATTTACTTCTACTGAGTTACTGATTTTAAAAACTGATTTAAAATTCTTTAAGGACTGTCCGATTTTAATACCCTTAGACAAACTGATACTAGGGTCGGTAATATAGGCCTTCTGTAGAAAAGTATTATTTAAAGATTTATAAAAATGAAACTCCGACTTTTCATTTCGGTACACTAAGATTGTGTCTACTTTTCCAGAATGAGGATTGACGAATCCTTTCTTCTCAATGGAAAACGACTTTTTTGTGAAAGACTGAATATTTTCAGGAGAGATAATTATTCCAAAAGGTTTGTTGGCAAACTCGTCACTTACTAACTCATACTGATCTTGATTAATCAATTCCACTGTTTCGAATTGATTAATTAAAAATGATAGAAAAATTATTAGAATAAACATAGTTTAAAAGTTTAGAACTGATTGGAAACCTCCTAATAATGGGGCCGTTTGTGTAGGTACTGGCATCGTTACATAATGCGTTGGTTCTGGTGTACTTCTCGCTGCAGTAGTAGTAGGAGCGTTCGTGAGTTCTGTGTTTTCAGTCCTAGGGTTTAAAGCAGTTCCATTCTGGCGAGTTTCATAATGCAAGTGAGGAGCACTTGAGTTTCCGGTACTACCAATGTTACCTATTTTAGTTCCTCTTGCTATGTCAGTGTTCACTTTAAGTCCATCTGCAAACCCTTCCGTTTGCAAATGAAAAAACTTATGCACTACCCCATCTTTATTTGCTGTTATAGAAATTCTATTCCCTGCTCCATTTCCATCGATACTTGTAATTTGTGTTATTTTTCCATTAACAGGAGCAACAACTTCAGATCCATCCGTTTCGCTCTGATTAGTCTTAACAATATCAATACCAGGATGAGGATTCGAAGCGCCAGCGATCGGTACGACTCGAGGCCCAAACTCAGAGGAGATTACCGGATTAGCAACTGGTGAAATCACTATTTTATCATCCATATTTTTGTACTCTCGTCTTACACGGGCTGCCGGCTCCTCAGGAATAATTATAGGTACTTTCTCCAGACCTTCCAGTTCCCTATGCCCTACAACCTGATTTTCACTAAAAGCATATGGAGAGTTGTAATAATATTTCTCAGATAAAGGATCGATGTTGAAGAACCTACCTATTTCCGGCTGATGATTTCTCCATTTGAATGAATCCCAATTCAAACCAAGATCATCAATGTGTTCTTGTCCTTGAAATTTGATTTTATTAGGTACCGAGTTTTCTCTGGTATAAGTGTTGTAAGTGAGGCCGAAGGGATAGTAGTCTGCCACTTGCTCGACACCCGTATTGTAGGTGATCTTTAAATCATCAAAATATACGTTGGTCTGAACCGGTTGTTCATTGCTGAGGTAAATGTACAGGTAGCCTTTCTTTTGCACTTTAACATTTAGACTCAAGTAATCGTGGCCTACAATAGGTGTTGCCCCAACTTGCTTGGCGCTTACACTGATTTGATCAAAACCAAAATCGATAAGCGTGAAAGCTTCATCAAACAAAATATAATTTAAGTAGGCCCCTGGAGCCGTTCCGTCTTCGTATGGCACCGTCCGGCCAACATATGCACCCCCTCCAAAAAGACTATTGGTGTTAAATGCGTCATATGCTCCTTTACCATCTATACCTGTCCCTCCAGTTGAGCTCAAACCGAATGTAGTGACTAAAGCATTGAACAAAGTAGTTGCATCCGCGGGTAAGGTTCCAGCGCCCTCATATTTGGCATACGCCTCCATTTCAACTACATCACCTGGGTTAACAGCCATGCTTTTCGCTAAACCAATCTTGCTGCTTGCACCGGCAGTGAGTAGTTGTGAATAAGTACCACCAACTGTGCGATTAAACAACGAAAATCCACTACGGCTATAGTTCTTGAACGTATTTTGCTCAGACGATTGGGTGCTGTTTTCGAGTGTTGCTTTGTATTCGGTGCTAACTTTCTTTTCGCTAAAAGTAACTCGAACATTCCCCAAGTGGTCTTTTAGAAAATACTGGTATTCCCACGGCCGTGGCGCGCCCACACTGTTGTCGGCTACAATCCTTCCCTCTTCGTGGTTGACAAACTTTAGGACGTTATTCTCATACACATACTCTCCAATGTATTCGGTAGTCTTTGGTCTCGAACCATAAACCTGTTGGGCAAGTTTCCGGCCTGTTGCGTCATAGGTGTAAATCATGTAGTCGGTCGGGCCTTTGTTAACCTGCACAGGCAGATTTAGGTAGTTGTAGGTGATCGCTGTAATCCTTTTGTTTTTGTCAAGGCTCATGTTACCGTTCGGATCATAGCTGTATTCACCGGCTTGTTTCGCAGTTTCAAGAAAACCAGTTTCGTAGGAATTAAAGGTAACCGCATCATCGATTTTCGTTACCTGATTGCCACTGTAGGTATAGGTAAGATTATCCATTAATCCATATCCAGTGCTGGACACTCTTCCATTGCGCTTAAGCTTAATGATGTTACCATTGAGGTCATAACCTTTCAAATTGACGCCACCGATGATTTCATCGTAACGTCTATTGTTAGCGGAGATTGTGCTGTTAAAATACCTTGCTTCCTTAAGACGATTGAGCGTGTCGTAGTAGTAACCGTAGGACTGCTGATTAAATCCAGGCGCTTTCCAGATGATCTCGCTTATATTACCGTTATACTGGGCGGTGCCACCATTGGTCCCAGGGCTCTGATACTTAAGTTGCATCGAGAAAAGGTCAGTTATTTCAGGTGTAGCTGGATCGTTGATGTTGGTCAGCCAACCGCGAATGTTATAGGCATAGTCTGTCGTCTGAAGGAACGCAGAAGCGCTACGGGAATGAATCTTTTTTGTGATTAACTGACCTATCTCATTAAACATGTTTTCGCTGATGAGTACTTCTGGCTCAGTGTTAAATGTATGGAACGTTTGCTTAAGCCTTATGGCGTGATCATATAAGAACCTGCGTTTTACTGTGTAGGTGTTAGTACCTTTTACATGAATGGTCTTTGTTTGAACGAGCTTCACAAAGTCATACAGATTTGTCGTTCGATCCACATCCACACCTCCCTTGTTATTATGGAAGATTACCTGTATGGGTCGGTACTTGGTGTCGAAATAGGTGACCGACCAAAGGTATGTCGCTGATCCAAGAACGTTTACTTTCGAACCAGTTTGCTTTCCTTTGACTCTATCGAAATTCGTTGGTTCCTGGCCTGTGAGATCTCCCGTCTTGTAATTCCATGACGTCCCTCCCCCAAGCAATGCCAGGAATTGATAGTCATCGAAATAATTGACGTTCAATATTGTTCCTGAAGTAGGGAATATAGTGTTGGTATAGCCATTGTAGGTGGTTGTACCGTTGTATGTTTCAAATCCATCGCTTACAAGTGTCTTCATGTTCCACTGTTCCTCATTAGTTGCGTGTGTATAGATACCCGTTAGGATAGGTCTGTCGTAAACATCGTACTTGGTGAATGTCCATTGATTAAGGGGTTTTTGAACAGCATCCTGTGTCATCGCAAGGCGGTCCAGGTTATCATACACCATTCGTTCGACCTTTCCCCCCGGAACACGCTTCATGACAAGCCTTCTTCGTGCGTCATACGCATACTGAAATCCCCATGTGGACATGAATGTGTTCTTTATATTATCGGCCATTCCAAAATAATTCGATGTCGATTTTGTAATTAGCTTGGTGCCTTCGGGTGGAATTACACAGATTAGTGACCCAAAATTGTCATAAACGTAGTAAGTCTCCGCCCACAAAGTAGAGCTAACCTGAACTTTTTTCAGAACCACGCAGCCGCCCTTGTCGAGAAACTCGATTGACTCAAAGCCCTGCTCATCTTTCGACCTCTCTTTATAAAGAGTGCCAGCCGGATAGTAATTCCTGTTGGTATTACTTGAGCCTGCATTTACAAAACCAAAGGGATAAGTAACGTCAAGGCTGATTGGCGATGTAAACGACCACATCAGCACCTCTGTCGCGACATTGGTTTCGTATGCTTTTTTCATGGTATAGTCGGTTGATGAGAATCCGTCAACAGCGTCATGCTTCCATACATCACCCACACCGCTTTGCTCGACTATGCGACTCAAGGGGCTTGCCTCGGGCCGAAGCTCTGAAAACGGCCTTATATCATCAGTGACCCTGTCACTGCTTCCGTTATTATGGTATAGGTAGTGTGGCGAGGACGTGTAGCCCGAAGTTCCCAGCGGTTTTAACTTATACCATCCATTTGTTTCGCTGCTCACATACGGAAGGTAGTTTATGATCTCACGGTTCAATACGTCATATACGTGTGGCACGATGATGTCTTTTCCAGCTGGGGTACTCTGCCAGGAAACATATTGTGACAGCCGACCCAATCCATCAAATATTTCTGTAGTGACCGATTTATCGAGGTTGGTTAGTGGCGCTAATTGTGCGACAGTAGTAATGCCACTTTTCTGCGTGATCGTTGTTCGGATATAATTCTGATCAAAATCCCCTGCAAAAATGACGTTTGAATTCGGTGAAGTTATAGTTGACGTGGTGGCCCGAACGCGATAGTAATAAGTTGCATGGTCTGTAAGGCCAGATACAACGGCACTTGTACCGGTTACAGGCTTATTATTGTAGTTGGGAACAAATGTCGAGAAGGAATTGTCTGTTGCGACATCCAGGCGGTAACCTGTGGCGCCAGTAACAGGTTGCCAGTTTGCTGTAAATGATTCGGAGTCCGGATTACTGGCAGCTGTCGCCACTGGTGCGGGGAGGGAAGGATTTGTCACGGTGGCGTAGAGTATATCGATTGTACCACCATTCTCGCGTATCCGCACCTGTCC
The DNA here is from genome assembly GCA_031388805.1 of Chryseolinea sp. GTDB lineage: Bacteria > Bacteroidota > Bacteroidia > Cytophagales > Cyclobacteriaceae > Chryseolinea. Next base: position 15,673 of record JANMRZ010000009.1, on the reverse strand, counting down.
AGTGCCAGCGGTAGTCCATGATACAGTGACAAAATAGCGCGTACCCGTTTGCCAGGTCGCTGTTGATGTTCCGTTCGTTATACTCCAGGTCACACCAACGTAAACCGTTCCATCATCATAGTAATATGTGACGCTACTGCCAACCATAACATTCGCGCTTCCTTGTATTTGAGCATTTACTACACCAGTACAAAATGCAAAAAGGATAATGAATAAGTACTTCATTTTTGTTGGGTTCACATCGGTTGATAATTATCGATCAAGAATGTCAATGGGATGAGTTCCGTATCTACCGAAGGAATAACAATCCGGATCCTGACAAGATCGTTCTGTTTATAAACCCTCACCTCTCCGCTTTGGCCATTCAGCATAAACTGGTATCCAATACCTCCTTCAATGATCTGAGTTGAATTGATATCAAAAGAATACACCTTATTCGTTGCTGGTTGAATCCAGTCTATTCTTGATTCACCAAAAATCTTGAATACCGAGTTGACCGAAATGATCGAGTCACTCTGGTTGTCGAGGAGCGATGAACTGGTAAACCGCAACGAATCGTCTGGAGTAAAGTCCTGGGCGCTCGCAACGTAGCTGAAGGCTATCAGGCAAAAAACAATTAGAATTGTCCGGTTCATACTCAGTTCTTTTGATGATACTCAATGTATTTAACAATGTTCCTATCGTTGTCCTTTATAGTACTGAACCTCCCGTTGGTGTCGTATTCAAAATAAGTTGAAATACTATTCTCATCGGTTATACAGGAGACTCCCCACAAGAGATTGTATGTATAGGTGGTCATCATCGATTTTTCAGGATAGAATCGGATTTCATCAATATACGTGGATGCATTTCCAACTACGCGATCGGGCAGAGATGATGAAGTAACATCAACTATCTCAGATGTATAAACCCATTGGCCAGTAGTTCCGGTACGCGTCCAGTAGGTAAGGTTGTATTTGCCAGTGACAGCAGGCATTGGTAATGAGAAGGTTCCTAATTTAACCTTTGTTCCGGTTCGGGCGCTTGCATCAATGCTACCGTCTTCCTCAAACGAAGTGTGAAATACATTATCATGATATTTTGGTTTTTGCAGAATGTTAGTAATGGTGAAATTCTGCAATTGTAAATTTGGTGTTTCAGGCTCATCCCTATCGTAAGTGTAATAAACCGAATAGCGTCCTGGTGTAAAAACATAAGAAGGTAGTGGCGTATTGGGATCGTAATTATATACCGGAGGTGTAAACGCAATTGAACCGATAATGCCCGAATAGTCGGCCTCGTACACTATGCTACCGAGGCTGTTCTTAAAAATGATTTTAAAAACTGTGTACTTCGAATTCGATCTTGCAATAGTGCCAGTCCAACTTATCCCCTGCTGGGAGTTTATAGTGAATGCGCCAAGCAATTGTTCAACGGCGTCATTGTTTGGAATGAGCCCATTAAACACGAGTGCATTCTGGCTAGGAACTATCTCCTTGACAGAATTAAATGTCGCATTCCTAGCCTCGGCAATCGGATAGGCGTTCCTATATCCCCAAAGAACACTAGTCGTAACATCGCCTGTTTTGCGAAAAACCTGCAAGTTTCCAAACCCATCGTAACCTACAAACTCGATGCGTGTTTCCGGTGGTTGTGTATTCGCGCTGGTCTGTTCATTATTGAGTTTTATTAGTCCGTTGCCAAGGTGTGAGAAATTATTTATTTTCTTCATAGAACTACCATTACTGGAGTACGTCTCCTCGATTGGAAGGATCAAGTTCTGTGCTTTCATAATGTTGTTTACTTCCAGTGCAACTCCCGTGAGGCCCGTCATCTCGTGAGGATATTTAAACACGTTCTGAACTGTTGTACCATTGCTTGCCGCTTGAGTAACATTGAGCGGCTCGTTGTGATATGGCTCGGTTGGATAGACAGTTCCGTATGTGAAAGTCCCTACTGTCTGCACCCCATCACGAGTAACTGTCTGACTGCTTAATTCAGAAATTCCGGTTGTAATAGTGTAGTCATAATATCGGTAGGCCGGAAAAGCCGAAACCCCCTGGTAAAGGGTGTAGAAAAAAAGATCCTGGCTGGGATCATTTGCCGTACTTTTTCCAAAGAGGTTTGAAACTACCTTCATCCCTTGCAATGAATAAACCTGCTTTTTGTTATAAACGTTAACTTCTTTCTCCACTTCAGAGTATGTTCCGCCTGTGTTCTCAAAGACAGTTCTTTCAATGAGATTTCTTCCGCGCCAGTCGGATACAACCTGAAGGTGTGTGTTGCCCGGATCGTTTCCCGTATAACCATTAACCGGTTCGTCAAAGACGTATTGTGTCTTTCCTGTATTGGTTATCTCATCGCCGATGTATTCACTGACGTGTGTATAGAAGACCGGATTCATTTCAAACAAGCCTGAACCGTCACTAAAATCAGAACTGATAACTGTAATCCGAGCAGTCGAAGCCAGATTCTGATTGTCGAGCAAGCCACTTGAACACCATGTACAGAGTTTTATGTCGAAGTATTGCTGAGTAAAGCGGTTAATGTCGTAGGGATTTACAGTAAGATTTCCGTTCCCGCTTTCCGAAGAGCCATACTTGTACGTTTTCTTAGTTGTTACATTGGAAAGTGGGTCAACATTTATGAATTGCTTTATACGCAGTCCCCCCACTATACGGTACGTGCCGGTGCCGTAATACATCCGGTTGCCTTCAAAAACAAATTGCGTCTCACCACCGGTTGGATACTTGATGCTCTTCAGGGAGAAAGTCTTCATGGCTTGTTCATCTGATTCCCTGTTAGCTGACCCCGCTGTTAACGGTAAACCCGTGCTAGGCTGTATCGTCCAGTTCGGTAAAAGGTTAAGGTTCTGTGCCTGCTTGCCATTGTAGAAACCCCATCTATCAATTCCAGAGTTTGTGATAGGACTGGTTGGTACTGATGACGCATTATCCTCCTCATAAGTGAATGAATATATCTGGTCGACCGACGAAGCTGCGTCTACGATCCTCAAGTCAGAAAGTTTATAGTATTGCGTGTTGGTTCCAAACCTTGCTTGGTTGAATTCAACAGATCGCTCCGTCTGACCTGAACGGTTGCGAATGCGAATCTTCGTGAGGAACTGTATTTCGCCAATTCCGCCTGGACCGTACTCGAGTTTCAACGATCCCCCTCGAAAATAAATTTCACTTAGGCGTTTGCCAAAATAATTTGAGGTGGTAGTACTAGTAGTAGTGACGGATGACACCGCACCGTTAGAGCCAATCGGTGTGCACCCCTGCAATGAGCTACCGCATTCACGCGTTTGTACAGCAACAATGTTATCGGTAACTATAAAGAGATCGGCTTTCGTACTTGTGCTCCTGTTCCAGTTTTCGTATTTGAATGTTATGGTGTCGGATTTATCGTTGGAGATTATCTGTGTGATTAACCAGCCTGAGCGATAATCGATGTCGGGATCGTGGATGTTCGGTACGGCTGTTTCAGTTGCAGCAAAACGATATATGTCCCCCTTCTCATCAATAATGTCAAAATAATTAATTGGTGAGTTATTATAATCTGAATCGGATGTGATCTTCAATGGCCTGTAAGGCGAGGTCGCAGGTCGTTTCGGTTGAACGCCATTTTCCCCAACGCTTCCTGTGGGATAGATAAAGAACTTTCCACCACCTGATAACAAATCGTAGTAGAAAATATCGTACTCTGAGTCTTTCAATCCACCAAAACGCTGGTCTAAATCTAGGCTTCGAAGGTATTCACGATCTCCAGCATCAAAAAGATCTATTTGTGAGCTGGTTTGAATTGGATAAGGAAACCTTGAAAATTCATCAGGCGCACTTTGAACCATTCTGGAAATTCTGAGGTCTGGCGAGAGTGACCAGCCGAGTCCAACCACGCCTACTTCCTGGCTCGGCTTAAAGCCGCGCGCGTGGTAACTTATCGAAATAGGGATTGTAAACCGTGGAGTCTTTATCTCATACAACGGAACAGAGATGTTCGGGATGCCAGAAGAAAGATCTACTGGATAATCACCAAACTTCTGGAATGTTGACGCAGCCGGTGATGCAGGTGCTATGTTAAAGGAAGATAGTTGCGGAACAACTTGAGCCATTACTCCAGTGCAGATAGTAATAGCCAGTAGGGTCAAGATCGATTTCATAGTTGTAAAGACTTCAAAGCCGGATAACCATCAACATATTTCATTTCCCCAACTAGACCGACTTCCCAAAGAAAATACCTTCTGGCTAACAATATCTAATTAACATAATTAAATAAACGTTAAGGTTTTGCTCCCTCAGCGTAAATAAACTTAACAAAACATGAAGTTGCCAGGATTCTTTAAAATTAATCAAACTGGATCAGACATAATCATTAAAAATCTTTCATAATCATTAATAGGACTTAACAATCATTAACCTTCGCTCATCCTCGACATTACATTTGAGTAGGATATAAGAGGATGAAGGACAACACGATTACAAAGTATCAATTTCTTAAGCACGTTCGTAACGAACTAGATGCAAAGAATAAACACAATAGGAAATCTATTGAGCGAGTTGCATCATCCTATGGCATTACTGAAAAGTCTGAAGTAAAGGAGTACACTGAACTTGCTATCGTTCTGAATGCAAGAAGCATTTCACGTTCCGGATTATCGAACGAAGAGAAGTATTGGCAAATCGTTGAGCTATATCAAAATCAAATAAACATTTCTCATCGCACAAGTCAGAGTATCTTATTACAACAATACAGCACCCCTGCGCCAGTCTCATTTCTTGCTGGAATCTTTACCAACGCAGAACAGAACATTTCTGTACTTGAACCATCTGCCGGAAATGGTCTCCTCACCATCGCTGCGAATCCATCCAGAGTCATTGTCAATGAAATTGATAATTTAAGAAGATCGAACTTAATTGACCAGGGATACAGACAAGTATTAAATCAAGACGCCACACAACCCTTTAAAGGGTTTGAAAAGAAGTTTGATGCTGTCATGACTAATCCTCCATTTGGTCTTTTAGACAACGAAATCAAATACGAAACATTTAGAATTGAAGTACTTGATCATTTGATGGCCTTGCGTGCGTTGGACTGCATGAAAGATAATGGTAAAGCCGCGATCATTATTGGAGGGCATACACGCTATGATAAGAAAGGAAGAATTCAAAAAGGAAAGAATCGCTTCTTCTTCAATTATCTCTTTAGTAGGTATAATGTAATTGACATAATTCCTATTGACGGTCACAAACTCTATTCTCGGCAAGGAACTTCTTTCGATACTCGATTGATACTGATTGATGGTCGCAAATCAAAACCATTTGGTGCAGCACCTCTGAGAGATGCAGAACGCGATGAAGTTGTCGATTCTTTTGAAGAATTGTACGAACGTGTGATGAGGGTAATAACACCAAGACAAGAATTTAAAATGACACCACTTGAACTAGAAGCCCAGGCTCTTGCCTTGGAGCTTGAATTAATGACCTTCGATGAATTAGGTATGCCATACACTCCTGCATCGCGCAGTTGCTTTGTTCTCAATACGGTAGTACCTGATTCGATGGGCTTTGAAACGCATAGCGCCTTACAAAGAATTAAGGAAGCTGTTGGAGGTGATATAGACGAGTATGTACGAGTCAAGCTTAATTACCGGAGCAATGTAGAACTGTGTAAAGCTTTGTCAGCCGAACAGATTGATGCAGTAGCCATGTCTATCTACAACATCGAAGAGAGAGGTGTAGGAATGATTATCGGAGATCAAACCGGAATTGGCAAAGGTCGAATTGCAGCCTCTATTATTCGCTACGCAGTTGAACAAGGAGCAAAACCAATCTTCATTACTGAAAAGGCAAACCTGTTCTCTGATATTTATCGCGACTTGGTAGCTATTGGCTCTTCTCATCTTGTTCCATTTATTGTCAATTCTCGTGAGAGTAAAACAGACATTAAGGACGAGGATGGAGCTGTGGTTTACCAGGCACTTCCTACCGCAGACCAAAACAGAATTTTTGAGAGTCAAAGGATACCGAAAAACTTCCATTTTGTAGTAGCTACCTATTCACAGTTCAACTCTCCGGAAAAGAAGCCAACAAAACCCGCATTCTTGAATGTGATAGCAGACGATAGTATTGTCATTATGGATGAAGCTCACAATTCATCCGGCTCTGGCAATACTGGAAACTTTATGCAGTCAGCTTTATCCAGAACGCGAGGCGTTGTGTTTCTCTCTGCAACATTTGCCAAACGTCCAGACAACATGCCCATCTACGCGATGAAGACTTCGATACGTGATGCGAGCATGAGCAGAGAAGACTTAATTGAAGCCATAACAAAAGGTGGAGTAGCCTTGCAGGAAATACTAGCAAGTCAACTAGTGGCGGAAGGCCAGATGGTTCGAAGGGAACGTTCTTTTGAAGGTGTGGAGGTTAATTATATCACACTCGAACAAAAAGAACAGGAACACAAAGCCATTGCAGACAATATCACTTCGATCATTCGAGACATTATCAAATTTCAGACAACCTATGTTGATGAGGTTGTCGATGAGTTAGACAACATCGCAGTAGCCGAAGGAAAACAAGTTGAGGTTCGGGAAGGGACTTCGCAAGCAGGAGTCGACAACCTTCCATACTTCTCCAAAGTTTTCAATGTGATCAATCAGATGCTCTTCAGCATCAAAGCTGAAGCAGTTGCCGAACGAGCTATTGCTCGATTAAAGGAAGGCAAGAAACCTGTTATCGCATTTGCTAGCACGATGGGCAGCTTCATCGAGCAAATGGAAAATGACGCAGGCCTTGCTGTCACAGACGGTGATACTATTAATTCGGACTTCTCTTTAGTGCTTCAGAAAGGACTTGATGGAATCTTACGCTATACCGAAACCGATACCGATGGTCAGAAGATTTTCAAAAAGTTTGAGATCTCTGATTTCTCACTGGAGGCTCAGACGGAGTATTTTAAAATAAGCGAACGGATTAAAGAAGCATCTACTGGAATTACCATCTCTCCTATTGACGTCATTGTTCAAAAGATAACGGAAGCTGGATACAAAGCGGCAGAGGTTACTGGCCGCAAGTACGAACTTCAAATTAACTTGAAAACAAACAAGGCATTGATTATGACTCGCAAGCGAGTAAATACCAATGACGCCTTTCGTCAGTTCAACAATAACGAGGTAGATGTTCTTCTCATCAATCAGTCTGGAAGTACTGGAGCTTCAGCACATGCTATCATAACACCAAAGGTTTCAAAGGAACAGGTAAAACAACGGGTAATGATTGTGTTGCAAGCCGAGCTTGACATTAACACGGAAGTTCAGAAACGTGGGCGAATAAATCGCACCGGACAGATCATGAAACCAATTTATGATTATGTAAACTCTGTCATTCCTGCTGAAAAGCGATTGATGATGATGCTCCAGAAGAAATTGAAATCCCTGGATGCCAATACTACCTCAAATCAAAAATCATCTACAAAGATTCTGGATGTACCTGACTTCTTGAACAAGTATGGCGATCGAATTGTGGCTGAGTATCTCAAAGAAAATTTGGAGGTAAATAAGTTATTGGATGATCCTCTGGGTTTATCAACACGCGAAGTAGACGGAGCAGAACTTGAAGACGCAGCTCACAAAGTCTCTGGAAGAGTAGCTGTGCTCTCGACTGCAATGCAACAAGACTTCTATAACGAAATAGCAAACCGATACATTGAGTATGTAGAGTATCTCAAACAGATTGGCGAATATGATCTTGAAGTAGAGGCAATGGATCTCCAGGCAGAAACAAAAGCATCTAATACAGTGATTGTTGGAAAAGGTGGAGCGAGCGAATTCGGAGATGATAGCATTCTTGAATCTGTCATGGCTAATGTCCTAAAGAAACCATTCTCCAGCCAGGAACTAAATAATCTCTTGACGGAATCTCTCCAAGGCAGGAGTGGCAGAGAATTGCAGAAAGAGGTAAAGCTTGAATTCGATGGTTATATAGAAGAGCAACGAAAAAAGGAGATAGCAGATAATGTGCTCCATTATGAAGAGTTAATTCAGAATATTCCGCAGGAGAAAAAGATTCAAAAGATAACTGAAAAGGGTGCAGAAACTGAAGCGCAAGAAGCCATCAAAACCAGAACAAATGATCTGCACAAGGCGATGGCAGATTCGGAAGAAAAGATCAAACGGTCTTTTAGTAATCGAAGACAATACCTGGAGTCTATTTTTGAATCCTTCTATGTTGGACGGAATCTGAACTATCCGGTAAATAGTTATGATGGAGGTCAAGAACTTGTGCCTGCTGTATTCCTGGGATTCATCATTGATAAGAAAAAGAAAAATCCCTATGCTCCAAGCTCGATGAGATTGCGTTTTGCGTTGGCAAGCAGCAATAAGTACATCACCATACCTGCCAGCTATGCGCGAGATGTAAGGGCAATCATTGGAGCAAGTGTTGAATTGTCGCACTTAGAAAAGGACGCATTGTTAGCCAAATGGGAAGCTTCCATTTCGGAAAGCACTGTTGATCGAAAGATACGGCACATCATTACCGGAAATGTTCTACAGGCTTTTAGCACTTACAAAGGAAAGCTGGTTAGTTATACTACGATTGATGGAGGAATCAAGAAAGGTATTCTCATGCCTGAATACTGGGAACCAAAGACTGATGGCCAACAAAAGACTATAGTACCAATTTCCAGGGCGATGAAGATTATTCGCTCACTTACAATTGGAGCCAGCATCACAACAAAGAATAGCGTTTCCATTTTCAAGCAGCCTGGAAAATTCAAGATCGTGGTTTCCTCTTCCAGATCGAAGGGTGGTGACACCTATCTTGATCCTGACCTCTTAAAACTTGTTGATCGAAATAACTTTGAAAAGATTTCGGATAAAATGACTGCCTCATTGGATGAAGGGAGAATTGATCAGTTTATCCAGATACTACAGGAGAAGTTCAATGATAGTGTCTCGCTTAATCCTCTTCAATACGAGTTGATAAAAGGTGACATTCCGAAAAAGGAATCAAGATCGAAGCCAATCGTAGTGATGCTTCCCAAACAATCTCAATCTCAAATGGAGCAACTGGAACTTGAAGCTCTTGCCCTGGAATTAGAATTAGAACTATTAAACTTTTCAGCGTAATGATAACGGCTAGTAATTATTTTATTGAAGTGGAGCGGATCGGTGTAGATACTTTGCCGGAAACGCTAAAGAAAGGTCATGACCTCGTAATGAAGAGTACGTCCAACGGAGCAAATTGGGCAAACTATCAAAGCAGTGAAGGTATTAAAAAGGTAATTGATTTATACTTTCAAAAGTTGAACGACTACGCTTCGACTTTAAAGTCGAGTCCGTCCCAAATTAAGTCTTCACCAGAACCAAAGAAAAAAACTCTCACTGAAAAGAGTAACGAGCGGAAAGCTTCTTCTGAAAAAGTCAAAGAGAATAAAAAGCCTAAGAATGCAAAGCAAGTCGAACTTATTCTTGAAGAAGTAAAATTCATTAAACGATATGTAGGTCTTCACAATAAGATGAAGTCACCGAATGCAATTCTGGCTTTCATTAAGGCACTCCAGCGTTCGATTGTTCAAAAACTCATTCGCAAAACGTCACCGCTAGCAGATGAAATTGAAATGATCCAGAACAAACTTGTCCAGGTATATAACAAAATGAAGGGTGAAGAATCATTCGCCATCAATGAAAAGGATTTGAATCGGTTAGTTGCAATCGCTGGAGGAGAAGAAGTGTATCCATCTATTACAGTAATCAAGCGGTATATCAGCATGCAAGGAAAAGATGATGACAAGAAGATTAACAGCTTCCTAAAATACCTGGAGAGTCTAGTGGAGAAAAAGAAGATAACCAAGGATGATCCTTATGCTGATAAGGTCAATACTATCTACAAAAGTCTGCGACAAAGAACAGGCAGTAAAATTTCTATATCGAAGGCAGAGCTAAACGGGCTTGAAGGAATAGCAAAAGTCTGTGGGTGCAAAGATGGTATGGGTAGAATTTATAAGACGGGTGGAAGAAAGTTAAGGCCATGCAAGAGCAAAACATATTCTGATGCAAGTCGCGGGGCTTGCTCTCACAATCAGGGATTAAGCGGAGTATTAACAGCCGAAGAAATGGCTAATCGAAAACTTGATTTGCTTAATTTCTTTTCATTCTGGCATTCGCTCTTCGGAAACCCGGCAAAGAACTTTACTATGATGTTTCATGGAGAGCCTCATAATGGAAAGACTATTTTTCTTTTGAAGCTCGCGCAATACCTAGCAGAGAATTTCGGTGATGTACTCTATGTATCATCGGAAGAGTTTGCCTCCCCTACCATGACGCAAAAGGTAAATGAGTTTTTAAATCCTTTACCTACCCGATTACACTTTGCTGAAAATTTGAAAGACCCTAAACTTTCCGACTATCAGTTCATCATTCTTGATTCAGTGAATGACTTGGGGTTAAAGATTAATGAGTACAAAGAACTACGGAAAGAACATCCGGATACTGCATTCATCTTTATTCTTCAACACACCAAGGCGGGGAATTTCAAAGGAGGAAAGGATTGGGAGCATATCGCTGAGATAGCAGGTGAAGTACATAAAGGTGTAGTGAACGTAACTAAAAACAGATACGCTCCTAAGAGTTCGCTCGACTTCTTCGCACAGTTCGGCATCGAGTGGCAAGAGCCAATAAATAAACAAAAGTTAAAAGTCGCTAGTCAATAATATTAAATCATCTAACAATTAAACATACAAATATGTGGGCAAGTGAAGTTGGTAAAATGCCAGCTCTGGGAGGATTTTTGTCAAAAATTCTAGGAGCTGGAGTAAAAGAAACAGTCGATTCCATCGGAAACGCAATCGACAAAATTGACAAGTCGGATGAGAAGCTTGAACTTCAATTGAAGTACAAAGAACTTCTTATGAACATGGAGGGTGCTTGCATTGATTATGAAGGCAAGCTCCTGGAACACAAATCAAAAATTATTGAATCCGAGGCAAAGGGTGAAAGCTGGTTGCAAAGAAACTGGCGACCCGTACTTATGTGCATCTGCATGTTCATAGTCTTTAACAACTATGTACTTGTCCCCTATTTCAATCTTCCTGTTACAACTCTTGACGAACATATCTGGACGATGATGGACTTAGGTGTCGGTGGTTATGTGGCAGGGCGCTCTCTTGAAAAGATCAGTGAGAATTTGGGACCTGTGCTCTTCAATGTGAAAAAGAAAAAGTGAACTTGAACAGTAAAAAAATAATGTCATGGAAAATAATATCATATTAAAAATTGAATTACCACAAGAAATTATATCAAAGCTTCAAACCGTGATCATCGAGACTGTTAGGAACACGCTGTATCAACATGTCACGGATATCAAAACTGAGCCAAAGATGTACACACGTAAAGAGGCAGCGGCTGCACTTAGGATTACATTACCAACTCTAAGAGTATACGAGGTTCAGGGTAGATTAATTCCGAAGAGAGCTGGTAAAAGAGTACTTTATACAAAAGAAATTCTTGAAGCATTCATCGCCTCATTGCGGCAGTAAAATCAAATTTATCATCAAAATAAAGAGCGCTTCGGATGAAATGCTCTTTTTTTTGTCTTCAGTGAAAATATTTTTCAGAAATTTTTGTGTCTCTACTTGTGACACTGATTAACAAAAAAACCGCGAATACAAAGTGTATTCGCGGTTTTAAGAGGTCTCGAGCGGATTCGAACCGCTGTAGAAGCTTTTGCAGAGCTCTGCCTAGCCACTCGGCCACGAGACCCTTTTATTTAATCAGAGCAAAACTATAAAAAACAGCGTGTATTGCAACGCGATTAAAAAAAGAAAAGGTGATGCGCGCATGTCGGCATCACCTTTCTTTCAATTTTATAAAAGCTTATTCAGCCTTTGGTTCTCCACCAGTCATTCTATCTTTCAACGCACTAAGCGCTTCAAGATCACCTAAGGTAGAGCGCTCGTTCTGTTGATTGTTGCTTTGAATAGCATTCCCTTTTACAGGCGCTTTCTTCTTAGCCGCACCAGCTGCAGGAGCCGCTGATTTTTCTTCGTCAGCAGACCAGATTGCTTTGTGTGATAACACTACGCGTCTGTCTTCTTTCGAGAACTCAAGAACTTTGAAATCCAATGATTCACCAACTTCGATTTTAGCATTGTCTTCACGTGCTAAGTTCTTAGCAGCACAGAAGCCTTCAATACCATATGGAAGTTCTAACACAGCACCTTTATCATTCTTGTTGATAACGGTACACTTATGTACAGAACCAATCGTGAAGATGGTTTCAAAAGTATCCCAAGGATTTTCTTCAGTGTGCTTATGGCTCAACGCCAATCTGCGGTTTGCAGCATCTAATTCAAGAACTTGAACGTCCATTGAATCACCTACTTTCACAAACTCAGATGGATGTTTGATTTTCTTCGTCCAGCTTAAATCGGATACGTGAACCAAACCATCGATACCTTCTTCTAATTCGATGAATAAACCGAAGTTAGTAAGGTTACGAACGATGCCTTTATGTTTCGTACCTACAGCATATTTAGAAAGAACATCTTGCCTTGTCCAAGGATCTTCCGTGAGTTGCTTAATGCCAAGAGACATTTTGCGTTCGTCACGATCCAATGTCAATACAACTGCCTCTACTTCATCACCCACTTTCATGAAGTCTTGTGGATTGCGTAAATGTTGAGACCAGCTCATTTCACTTACGTGGATCAATCCTTCAACACCGGATTGAAGTTCAAGGAATGCTCCGTAGTCGGCTACGTTAACAATCTTACCTTTCACTTTCGAACCGATTGCCAATTCAGAAGCAAGTGCATCCCAAGGATGAGGAGTAAGTTGCTTCATACCCAATGATATTCTCTTCTTCTCACCATCGAAATCAAGAACAACAACCTTAACCGTTTGGTCAAGTTTGAGAACTTCTTCCGGATGGTTGATACGACCCCAGCTAATATCGGTGATATGCAATAATCCGTCTACACCACCCAAGTCGATGAATACACCGAAGTTGGTCATGTTCTTGATCACACCTTCCAATACCTGACCTTTCTCAAGGTTCGATAGGATGGCAGTTTTTTGCTGCTCAAGATCTTTCTCGATCAACACTTTATGCGATACTACTACGTTGTCGTTAGTATAGTTGATTTTCACAACTTTCACTTCAATCGACTTATTAACATAAATATCGAAATCGCGGATTGGCTTCACATCAATTTGTGAACCTGGTAAGAATGCTTCGATACCGAATACATCCACGATAAGTCCACCTTTTGTTCTGCGTTTCACAAAACCTTCGATGATCGTATCTTTATCCAACGCAGTTTGAACATATTCCCAGCCCTTCACCAACTTCGCTTTTCTGCGACTTAATGAAAGCTGACCCATTGCGTCTTCACGCTCTTCAATGAACAAATCAACGATATCTCCAATCTTCAGATTAGACATGTCTTTAAATTCAGCCAACGGCACAAGTCCGTCAGACTTAAATCCGATGTTCAAAATAACATCACGGTCGTTGATACCTACTACTGTTCCCGATACTACTTCGCCTGTGTTAACAGTCGCTACTGTACCAGAATACAATTGGTTCAATTCCGCTTTCTTTTCTTTTGAATATCCTTCGCCAAAGCCTTTGCTTGCGAATGCTTCAAAATCAAATTCGCCAGCAATTTGCTGAGCATACTTTGCTTTCTTCAATTCAGAAACTGGAATCGCTTCCGTTCCGATTTCTTCTTTTTGTGCAGACTTGATCTCGGCTAAAGGATCTTCCTCATCGATATCAATCTCAACTGTTGCTTTCACCTTTTTTACAGGTGCCGAAGCATCTTCAGCATCGTCAGAACGTTTGGTCTTTTCTGCAGGTTTTTGTGCTTTTGCCATAAACTAAAATCGCCCTGTTTACATGTAACAGCCGGGCTTGCTGCTACAAATTAGGTTTGACTACCCCTTTGAAACAATCAAAAAGGCCCATTCTAAATGAATGGGCCGCAAAGATAATCAGATTTCTTAAAATTTAGTGCACTTTACCGGGAAGTCTGAGACGCTGAGATGTCTTCAGGTTTAAGGGTACCCACTGCATATTCCAACAAGATTTTCTGGAATACCAAGCGGAACTCGGCCTGAGCCTTGTCGGTCTGGGCTTGAACTAAAACCCGATTGGCGTTGGCGTAATCTGTAAAGCTGGTGATGCCCAGATTATAGCGTTCTGTTTCAAATTCATAAGCAGCATCGGCAGCCTTTAACTGATCTACCGTTATCGCGAATGCTCTCTTCGAACCTTCATAATTTCGGATCGCCCGCAATACATCGTTGTTGATTTGATATTCAAGGTTCTTTCTCATCAATTGATTATTGCGATACTGCACTTTCTGTTGAACATAAGTCGTCCGATTCTGTAAACCATTGAAGAGTGGTAATGTCAATTGCAGCCCATAGCTTTTATAGACGTTGTCTTTTCTGAACTGATCGGAGAAAGCACGTGGTGTTTCAGGATTGCTGAACATGCCCGGTATTTGTTCATCATCAAGAGAATAACCAGAAACAGCATCGGGATCAACTTTAATGATCGTTCTTGAAAATTGAACCGAATCTGGAACACCATGCTGAAAGTTATAGGCAGAACCATAGTTTGCAAACGCAGTTAATGACGGCATCATTAGTGCTCCGGCAGCTTTCGTTGCATATTTTGAAGCATCTTCTGTTTTTACTGCGCGTAAATAATCTCCACGAAATTGTTTTGCTCTGGATGTTAGTTCCATGATGTCTAACTTCTCAGCGCCAATCAGGTTTACATCCCAATTGGGCTTCTCAACTTCAAACAATTCAAATGGATCAATCAAAAGTGTTTGAGATAACAAGGCTTTATCATTGTCTAAATTGATCTCCGCTTGAATCATTCTGAGTTCGCCACCTTTTGTCAGTGCTTCCTGGTTATATTCATCAACCTGCGAAAGTGCTCCGAGTTCTACTTGTTCCTTTACCTGTTCGAGCTGTTTGTGTAAGGCTTCAAAATTTTCCTTTGCAATCTTCAGCAACTCAACATCCAGCATCACATTCAAATATTGTGTCGACACCAAGTTGATAACATCTTGCGAAGTACGATTCACAAAGTAGGCCTGCGCATCGAGCTGATTTGAAAATTGTCTGATGGTATTAATTCTGTAGAAACCACTAAACACATTCATGTTGGCACTGATGGATCCGGTTACGGCATCCCGCACACCATTTACCAGTCTACCGGTTTGGTTGTTAAACGAATTACCGTTTACCTGAAACGCTTGTCCGTTAAGCTGAACGTTTGGGCCAATGCTTGCAATGCTCGAATTTTTCTGCATCTGGCTTAACTCCAGATTATTTTTCTGCTGGTTCAGCAGCACACTATTCTCCATGGCAATTTTTACAGCCTCTTCGAACGTTAAAATTTTTGGAGTGCTTTGCGCAAAGATTTCCGATGTCATCAAACCGGTTATCACCAACGCTCCAATTAATATCCTCTTCATATTCTCTATCAATTTATTTTACTAATTCATCTGCTGCAATTGCACCATCTGCCACGCGCACGATGCGCTTACCATACCTAGCATTTTCTTCCGAGTGCGTTACCTGAATGATGGTAATGCCTTCATCGTTTAACTTCTTGAAAATCTCCATGATCTGCTTGCCCTGATCGGAATGCAAATTCCCGGTTGGTTCATC
>JANMRZ010000001.1:0-83289 GCA_031388805.1 Chryseolinea sp. | reverse complement strand
ATTCACCATAGAACTGATCGTCTGTATTCATCACTGAAAATTCCTGAGAACCATTGCTAAAATCATTCGCCTTCGAATCTTTTGCTGCAGATAGATCGCCTGCTTTTACTTTTACATTTTTCTTTTCAGGATCTAAGGTTTCAGAACGCATAGTGAACCACTTTACATCTTCTACTTCAACGTCTACATTGTCAGTTGTGTAGAACCATCCTCTCCAGAACCAATCCAAATCAACAGCAGATGCATTTTCCATTGTGCGGAAAAAGTCTGCAGGCTTCGGTTGTTTGAATGCCCAGCGTTGCGCGTACTCTTTAAAGGCTTTGTCAAATAATTCTTTACCCATTACCGTTTCGCGTAGTAACGTTAAGGCTGCAGAAGGTTTTGAATAGGCATTATTCCCAAATTCCATTCCGCGAATATTATCCGACATCGACATGATCGGACGCATCTGAGCCTTGTCGCCTTTCATATAAGGGGTAATGGTTTTCGGTGTTCCGCGCATGTAGTTTAATTCAGGATAACGCTCCTGTATAGTTTCTTTATCAAGGAATGAATTTAGACCTTCATCCATCCATGACCATTGACGCTCATCGCTATTGATGATCATCGGGAAAAAGTTGTGCCCAACCTCATGAACAATAACGTGGACTGTTCCAAGCAATGTTTGTTGAGAATATGTTCCGTCTTTATTGGGACGACCACCATTGAAACAGATCATCGGATACTCCATCCCTTGGTTCGCTGTGTGAACAGAATACGCAACAGGGTATGGATAATCAATCGTACGTGCAGAGTAAACTTCTAACGTATTCTTGATTGCATTTGTTGATACCTTACCCCAAAGTGGATTTCCTTCTTTAGGATATAATGACATTGCTATTGGAGTCTTATCACCAACTTTCACAGCCATTGCATCCCAGATAAATTTGCGAGAATGTGTAAAAGCAAAATCACGAACGTTCTCTGCATAAAACTCCCAGGTCTTCTTTGTCGTTGATTTTGTTTTTTCTTTTTGCGTTGCTTCTTCTTGTGTAACAATCAAGACAGGAGTATCAAATGTTTTCTTTGCTTTTTCATAGCGTTCCAATTGCTCTTTGCTTAATACGTCTTTTGGATTTTGGATTGTTCCAGTTGCGCCAACAATATGATCAGCTGGTACAGTAATGCGAACACGATAGTTTCCGAATGTTAAAGCAAACTCACCCAGTCCAAGAAACTGTTTGTTCTGCCAACCTTCATAGTCATCAAACACGCACATACGTGGAAACCATTGAGCGAACGTGTAAACGTAGTTTCCATCTTCAGGAAAAAACTCATAACCACCACGGCCATTGAACAATTGGCGGTTGTATTCAGTGTAACTCCAGTCTATACCGAAAGTAAATTTTTCACCTGTCTTTAGAGGAGCAGGAAGATCAATTCGCATCATAGTATGATTGATAACATAAGGAAGCTTTTTCCCGGTTGCGTCCTTTACTGATGCAATGGTGTATCCTCCTTTATAATCCGAACCACCAATACCCGACACTTGATTCAAAAATGCTGCAGGAATAGAGTCACGTATTAAACCTGTCTTGCTTTGATCGGTCATATTGTTTTCACCAAATATGTTCTGATCAAGTTGAAGCCATACAAAAGTAAGCGGCTCCGGTGCGTTGTTAAAATAAGTAATCGTTTCTGATCCTTTTAATAATTGATTGTTGTCGTCTACCTCAACATTAATAACATAGTCTGCACGCTGTTGCCAATAGTTTGGTCCAGGTGCGCCTGATCCACTGCGATAGGTATTGGGTGTTGGTAATGTTTCTCCAAGTTGTTCAAACTTTCCTTTCCAAGCTGGACTTGGAGTTGGCTGCGTCTGCGCGATGGCATTTATTGCCAGGAAAATTGCGCAGAGTAAAATGTTCGTGCGTTTCATAATTTGAGTTGATCTATCTTTTAGGTTAATGATTAGTAGTTATGCGTTTGATTTAATTCTTCTTTTTGAATTCATCAAACTTGGTTGCGGGTTCTGCCGGTTTGGGGAAAACGTTGTCTTGTGTGTTGATGTCTGTTAGTTCGTGATTCGGATCAAGTACGATGTTTGTTACCTCCTTTGTCTTCACAAACACTTTCGTGATTTTACTTTCATTGATGCGCCAGATTTCGGCAGGAATACGATCCGTTTCTTTTGATCCATCTTTAAAGGTCCATTCAATAATAACGGGCATTACTAAACCGCCTTTGTTAGATAAGGTAACTTCGTAAACATTTTTACCTGCCAGATTATTGATGATTCCTTTATCATCAACGCTGCTTAAAAATTCTCCTTTAAATCGTGAATCAGTTGGCACTACGCTGAATGGTTCTGGTCCATTGTTGAAATTATCAAATTTCTTATCGCTTGTTTTTGCAGAGAGGTCGCCTTTCGATGCAGCTATCTCCTTCTTTTCGGGATTAGTATTTTCTTTGCGCAACGTAAACCATTTTACCTGATCAATGGATTGATCGACATTGTCAGTTGTGTAGAACCAACCTTTCCAAAACCAATCGAGATCAACGGCTGAAGCATCTTCCATAGTACGGAAAAAGTCAGCAGGCATTGGATGTTTGAAGGCCCAACGCTGTGCGTATTCTTTAAATGACTTGTCAAAAAGTTCTCTGCCCATAATGGTTTCGCGAAGCATAAAGAAACCAGTGGCTGCTTTTTGATACTGCTCTGCACCAAACTGGATTACTTGTT
Organism: Chryseolinea sp.; assembly: GCA_031388805.1. Taxonomy (GTDB): domain Bacteria; phylum Bacteroidota; class Bacteroidia; order Cytophagales; family Cyclobacteriaceae; genus Chryseolinea. The sequence goes on along the minus strand of JANMRZ010000001.1, from coordinate 80,567 downwards.
CTGAGTTCACCATGAGAGGACGTTGCATACTCTTATCACCTTTCATATAGTCAACCAACGTTGTAGGTAATCCGCGTGTGAATTCGTCTTTTGGATAGCGCTCTAATTCAGTAACAAGTTGCACAAAGGTGTTAATACCTTCATCCATCCAGGTCCACTGACGTTCATCGTTGTTTACGATCATCGGAAAAAAGTTGTGGCCTACTTCGTGTACGATTACACCTACCATGCTCAGGCGTTTTTGAACACTGAATGTTCCGTCTTTATTTGGCCGGCCTCTGTTAAAGCAAATCATTGGATACTCCATACCTTGATCAGCAGCGTGAACAGAGATGGCAACAGGGTAAGGATAATCAATCGTCATGCGTGAGTACACTTCAAGTGCATTCTTCACAGCAAGTGTGGATTCTTTTTCCCAAAGAGGATTCCCTTCCTTTGGATAGTATGACATCGCCAGTGGAGTTTTGTTTCCAATCTTCACTGCCTGTGCATCCCAGATAAATTTACGTGATGTAGCAAAAGCAAAGTCGCGCACGTTGTTTGCATGAAACTCCCACGTCTTCTTTGCCGTTGATTTTGTTTTTTCTTTTTGAATAGCTTCAGCTTGTGTAACAATAATCACAGGCTTATCGAAACTGGTTTTGGCTTGTTCGAAGCGTTGTATTTCGGTTGCCGATAAAACGTCTTTCGGATTTTGAAGCGAGCCCGTTGCACCCACAATGTGATCAGCAGGAACTGTAATCTTTACTTTATAATCTCCGAAAGGAAGAGCAAACTCGCCTTGTCCTAAAAATTGTTTGTTCTGCCAGCCGTTCACATCATCATATACACACATACGTGGAAACCACTGTGCGATTACATATGAATAGTTTCCATCTTCCGGAAAGTATTCAAACATGGTGCGCTCACGCGCGGTCATACCATTGTTGATATTGTAACTCCACTCAATGCTAAAAGAATATTTTTGACCCGGAGCTAAAGCTTGTGGTAAATCAACACGCATCATCGTGTAGTTAATGGTGTGGGACAACGCTTTGCCACTCGCATCTTTTATCGATTTGATTTTAAAGCCACCATCAAAGTCATACAAGTTGAGAGAACCCGCAATGGTTTTTGCAGATGAAGAATCAACAAGAGCATTGGTTTTGGTCTTTGCTGTGTTGTTGTCTTTCGTCTGATTATTTTGATCGAGCTGAAGCCAAAGGTATTTTAAGGTTTCAGGTGAGTTGTTAGTGTATGTTATCGTTTCAGAACCTGTTACAGTTTGATCTTGATCATTCAACTCAACACTGATCACATAATCTGCTTTTTGTTGCCAATACTTTGAGCCCGGAGCACCAGAGCCAGTTCGATATTCGTTTGGAGTTGGCAGGGTTTGACCAAGTTGTTCAAACTTGCCTTGCCATTTTGGTGCTGGTACTTGTTGTGCGGTTGCAGCGATCGAAACGATCGACAAAACCAAAATATAGAATGATCTCATAAAAAATGGTTACAGTTTAATCTATCCAATACATTTTATCCTTCATTAAAATCAAAGCAATACCAGCAACTGCAGACGAAATAACCATCTTCCAATCTCTTCGGTTCAGATTGCACAGATCAACGAGAATAAAACTCGCAATCATAAAAATACCAACAATAATTAATTGCCCGAGTTCAAGACCCAGGTTGAAAGATAGTAGCTGAACGAAAATGGTTTTGTCCTTACCCAAAATGCTGCGGAGGTAGTTGGAAAATCCTAGTCCATGGATCAGGCCAAAGAAAGCAGCGTAATAGTAGTTGATGTGTATGTTCTTGCCTGACAAATTGTTTTCGTTCTTAAACAAATTTGAAACGGCTGTTATAAAAATGGTGAGCGGAATTAAAAACTCAATAAGCTCTGCCTGAACATTTACAATGCGTAAAGTTGACAAGGCCAATGTGATCGAATGGCCAATGGTAAAAGCAGTGATGAGAATCAAAACTTGTTTCCAATCGCGCGAAAGGTATAGGGCGCACAAAGCGATTACAAACAGGATGTGATCATAGCCATTCTTATAATCCAGAATATGGTCTTTTCCTAAGTCGAAATAGAGCTGAAATTCAGTCATCGTTTACAAATACAATTCAGTAGAATTTACAAGTATAGGGGATTATTCTAATTTATTAGAGGCCTTTTGATGACTATGTTTTGGTGTTTGATAATCGGCAAATGAACGTGCTAGTAAGCGTAACCTGTAGAAAAAACGCGCTTCACTCTATAGTCTCGTAGGGGTGATTAAAGAAGAGAGACAGTTGGCAGTCTTAAACAAAACTTATTTCGGAATAATCAATTTGATTGTGCTCCAAACCAATTCGGGTTCATAGCCTTTGTATATTACATACTGAGCTATTTTATCACGAAGCACAAAGGTATTTTCACCGTCCAGTTGCGATTGTTTTTTGATGATCAGTTCTTCTAACGTTTTAACATAATTGGCATCATCAATCTCCTTCATACCGATGGCAATGCAGTTTTTAGTTAACCCTCTTAGCTCAAGTTCGATCTGAATTTTTAGTTTCCCCCATTGCTTTATCCGAAACTTTCCTCCGGCAAAGGCTTTCGCAAATCGCTCTTCGTTGAGAAATCCTTCGGTGATTAAACCAGAAATGATCGTATCAATATCATGGCGATAAAGGCCATAGGTATAGAGTCGATTACGAACCTCCGAATGGCACCGCTCCTGGTAAGCACAGTATCGAAATATTTTTTGTTTGGCTTCTCCTAACTCCATACGTCAAAAGAGAATGAAATGAAAACAGCCTGATGTTATTTAAGATTTAGGATTTGTGATTTTAGATTTTGAGACACTAAACTGGTTTAATCCGCTGTCCAAAATCACAATTCTAAAATCTTAAATCTAAAATTGAATTGGTTATTTAATAAAGCCTTTCGTTTTCAAAATTGACGTCACAAACTTGCGTTCATTTTCAGAATTGAAAATCTTGAATGGCCAGTAAATCATCTGCGCTTTGTTCACATACAAAACAAAAAAGTCTTTGCCTATTGCTGCGCGCTGAATCTGGTCCCACTTCATAGGCATGCCTTCGCGTGGATTGATCTTCATCAAAATTTGCTGACTGCTGATTTCATAAGAGAATTTCTCGAAAAGCATTTTGCCCTGATCGAGTTGAGTAACTCCGTAAAATTGGATCCACCAAAAAAGAAGATAAAGACCAAGACCTACAAATGCTCCAATGAACCACCAGATACTTGCCAATCCTGGAATAGCATAACAGAGACATAATGCAAGAGCAACTAATGCAGCAATCCATCCTTGCTTTTTTAATATGCTTTTTAAAGCCAGACTAATGTAGGTCTTCTTATCTAGTTTGTAATTTTTCGTCCGTACAATCATATCAATTCTTAAATCAATTTTTACTCTTTCACTTTTGTAATACTAACAGGCTAATACACTTTCAGACTTAGATCCAGACTCAATACAGAATGGGTAAGCGCGCCAACTGAAATGAAATCAACACCACATTCGGCCACACCTAGAATTGTTTCTTCTGTAATACCTCCACTGGCTTCTGTTGTAAACTTTCCTCCGATCAATTTCACGGCTTCCTTCATGTCGGCAAGGTTCATATTATCCAGCATGATGATATCAATCCCACCTATTCTCAAAACCTCCTTCACTTCCTGAAGGTTGCGTGTTTCGATTTCAATTTTCAATTTTCGATTCGTGGCGCGAAGATAATCTTTTGTTCGAATGATTGCCTGTTCAATGCCTCCCGCCATATCAATATGGTTGTCTTTGAGCATTATCATATCAAAAAGCCCAATGCGATGGTTTTTACCGCCACCAATCAACACAGCCCATTTTTCCAAGAGCCTAAAGTTTGGTGTGGTTTTCCGGGTATCAAGAAGCTTTGCACGTGTGCCCTCAACTAAAGAAGTGAGGTAACTCGTTTTCGTAGCAATGGCACTCATGCGCTGCATACAGTTGAGAACGAGTCGCTCGGAAGTAAGGATTGATTGAGCCGATCCTTCAACAATTAAAGCGATATCTCCTTTTTTTACAGTTGTTCCATCGGGAAGCAGAACCTTCACTATTAAATTTTTATCAACATGATAAAAGATTTTTTCAGCCAGGGCTACACCTGCCAATATGCCATTATCCTTTACAAGTAAACGGGCGCGGCTTTTTGTCTCTTTAGGGATTGATGCGAGCGAAGAATGGTCACCATCACCCACGTCTTCTGTCAGAGCAGAAGAAATGAAATGAGCTAGAAATTCGTCTGTTATGTAGCTTGGGATCACCGTGCAAAAATAGAAGCCGCTCCATCACGATGGACGGATGAAGGAAATTAAATTTCAGAAAATGATTATTCCTTCACGAAAGAAATTTCATGCACGAGCTGCTTATTATTTACCGTCTTTATTTTCATAAAAACACGGTAGGTATCGCTCCCACTCTTGTATTGCCCGATTGCAAAGGGTTGTCCGCCTTTTGATGATCCTTGGTGAATGATATTAAATTCAGTGGCCGGATGTTGTTTGAAGAAATCGCGGAAAACAAATTCAGCCTGTGCCTTACTATAGCTCTGAACTGTATTATCGATGGTTACATCGATGGTCTGGTTAAGGTAATTTGATAGTTCTTTTGCACTCCCAGCCTTAATCGTCTCTTTTACCTGATTGATGACATCCGCTTGCGCAATTAATTTTGTGCTAAACAACACGCCTACTGCAAAAACGGCTAAAAAAATGTATTTGGTTCCTTTCATAACAACTTAGTAGTCGGCCAAAATTATGCCATTGTATAAAGGTAAAGAAATAAAATTGCTATTGGATTAGGTGCAATCGATTACTAGACAGAATGCACATACAATCCGCTAATCCTTCAAACCTGACTATATTTGCGCCCTGTAATTAACCAGAATTCCACTAAATCATCCTCCATGAACAAGAAAGTGTTACTCATGATCTTAGATGGCTGGGGCATCGCTACCAACAAAGCAGCTTCAGCAATCGATAAAGCGAAAACTCCATTTGTCAATTCACTATATACGAAGTATCCGCACAGCAAATTAGAAGCATCCGGTTTGGCTGTTGGCTTGCCAGTCGGGCAAATGGGGAACTCGGAAGTGGGTCACATGAATATTGGTGCTGGACGTGTGGTATATCAGGATTTGGTTCGAGTAAACAAAGCGATTGAAGATAAAGAACTCGACTCGAATGCAGTTTTATTAGATGCTTTCGATTACGCGAAAAAGAATAACAAAAGTGTTCACTACATGGGTCTTGTTTCCGATGGTGGTGTGCATGCGCATACCGAACATCTTAAAGGTTTGATTACGATTGCTCATAATAATGGAATAAAAAACTTATTCATCCATGCTTTTACTGATGGACGCGACACTGATCCAAAGGGTGGATATGCTTATGTAAAAGAAATACTTGATCACCTAAAGAAGACAAGTGGAAAATTAGCGAGCGTTATAGGAAGATACTATGCCATGGATCGCGACAAGCGATGGGAGCGCGTGAAGTTGGCGTATGATGTAATGGTAAATGGTGTTGGCGAAAAAACAACAGATCCGTTAAAGTCAATTCAGCAATCATACGATAATAATGTAACGGATGAGTTTATTAAACCGATTGTGGTTACAGAAAATAATCAACCTGTCGCTACTATTAAGGAAGGTGATGTTGTGTTGTGTTTTAATTTCCGTACCGATCGTGGCCGCGAAATAACAGAAGTACTAACACAACAGGATTTCCCAGAGCAGGGCATGAAAAAAATGCCACTCTATTACATTACCTTGACGAACTACGATGATACATTCAAAGATGTGAAGCTCATCTTTGATAAAGATAATCTTGAAAAAACATTAGGCGAAGTAGTTTCGAGCGTAGGCAAGAAACAGATTCGTATTGCGGAGTCAGAAAAATACCCGCACGTTACGTTTTTCTTTTCTGGTGGACGAGAAGAAGTTTTCAAAGGTGAGTCGCGGATACTTTGTCCGTCACCAAAAGTGGCTACATACGATCTCGCACCCGAGATGAGTGCCAATGATATTAAAGACAAAATCATTCCGGAATTAGATAAGAAAGAAGCTGACTTCATTTGCCTCAACTTCGCAAACCCGGACATGGTAGGGCACACCGGAGTTTTTGAAGCAGTGGTGAAAGCTTGTGAAACGGTTGATATGTGCGCGCAAAAAGTAGCGGAGGCTGCGTTAAAAAATGGTTATGCCACGATCATCATTGCTGATCATGGCAATGCCGACATGATGATTAATGAAGATGGATCACCAAACACAGCGCATACAACAAACCTGGTTCCTTGCATTCTTGTGGATGACTCGTATACTGGGAAATTGAAGAATGGAAAGTTGGGAGATCTTGCACCTACTATTCTTACTTTGATGGGAGTTGCTATACCTTCTCAAATGACCGGAACAGTTTTGCTTGAGAAATAAAATCAAGCATAATACAAACCACCATATTTTTCGAAGTGAATAAATGAGAAATACATTTAGCGCAGTCTTTTTACTTGCCATCGTATCATTTTCGTGTTCGAATAAACAGAAAGCAGCAACCAGTTTATTTGATGTTGACAGTTTGATATACGCACAAGTACAATACCTTTCCAATCAACATGCAGGGCTTAACAAAACTTCCTTCTTAGGAGATTCAAGTAATTCTGTGTCCGCCACACCAAAGGATACCACTGCCTGGAAAAGTGAGTTGGAAATTTTTAATGTGTTGAATTTAATCAACAAGCCGATCAATCGAAATTCGTACATCATCCGAAATGAGCCGGACACAAAAAGCAATTTGTCGGTAAGAACCTTTGCTATCAAAACTAGTTTGTCTGAAGATGAAAAAGATTTACCAATCGAATACCTCAAAATCTATTACCAGGATTCATTTGAGAAGATTCGAAAAATAGAAGGACAATACAGAGAATCAAGCATGATGTATAAGACCATACAGATTTTGAACATGGAGTTTCAACCTGTAAATGATACAATGATACTGACATCATACTCCATTACGGGTGGACAGAAAATGTTTATGAGTGATTCTGTTCAATATAAAATCAATACATCCGTCACCTTATCAAAGTAAAGAATACATGGCGAAACGAAATGGAGGGGAAGCGCTGCGCGAGGAAGACAAAAGACCGATCAATAAAAACAGCCTCAAAGAACTTTTAGGAATTTTCAAATTTGCTATGCCTTACAAGGTGTGGTTTGTTACTGGATTAATATGTTTGATTTTATCCAGTGTAATGCTGCTTGCATTTCCATACCTGGCAGGTAAATTATTGGATGTAGCTTCAGGAAAACCCGTTCCTTACTTTACTTCAATCACTGGAGTGGCATTGGCGTTGTTGGCAATTTTGTTTGTGCAAGGGATATTTTCTTTCATACGTGTCTATACTTTTTCAATTGTGAGTGAACGATCACTGGCAGATGTACGCAAGGCGCTTTATCAAAAAATAGTCTGGCTTCCCCTAAGCTATTTTGATAGTCGCAGAGTAGGAGAATTGATGAGTCGCATTACATCGGATGTTGGCACACTGTCGGATATGTTTGCTTTTACCCTTGCAGAATTTTTGAGACAACTTATCACGTTCGTGTTGGGCACGGTGGTAATTTTTTACTTTGTGCCGAAGCTTTCAACGTTTATGTTGCTTACGTTTCCAGTGTTGATTGTGTTGGCTTTGGTTTTTGGAAAGTACATACGCAAGCTCTCTAGGAAAACGCAAGACAAATTAGCGGAGGCAAATGTAGTCGCCGAGGAATCGCTTCAATCTATTGCAGTAGTAAAAGCATTTACCAATGAAAACTTCGAAACAAAGCGATATACAAATACATTAAGTGAAGTAGTAAAGGTTGCTATTCGTACAGCTCGTTTCCGCGGATTGTTTATTTCGTTTATCATTTTCGCAGTGTTTGGTGGAATTGTTTCCGTAGGATGGTACGGCGCTTTGCTTGTTCAGAACGGAACCATTACCACTGGAGAATTATTTTCGTTTGTTCTTTATACTTCGTTTATCGGTGCATCAATAGCAGGCCTTGGAGATATTTATACTCAACTTCAGCGATCTATCGGTGCATCTGAGCGCTTACTTGAAATCCTTCGGGAAACGGATGAAGCAGAACCAGTAACAACCGTAAAGACACATTTAAAAGGAGATATTCATTTCGAAAATGTTTCGTTCTCTTATCCAACACGTCCCGAGTTTACAGTTTTAGATAATTTGAATTTTAGAGTAGAGGCTGGCGAAAAGGTAGCATTGATAGGACAAAGTGGTTCGGGAAAGTCGACCATCATTAATTTGTTGATGCGCTTTTATCCAATTAACCAGGGAACCATTCAGGTTGATGGACAATCCATTTCACAATACAACCTGAATGCATATCGTAAAAACATAGGTATCGTGCCGCAGGAGGTAATGCTCTTTGGAGGTACCATTAAAGAAAATATTGCTTACGGAAAACCTGGAGCTACTCACGAAGAGATTAACCAGGCAGCTCATAAGGCAAACGCTTTGGAATTTATCGAACGCTTTCCTGAAAAGTTTGAAACGATGGTGGGCGATCGGGGAGTAAAACTTTCGGGTGGCCAGCGTCAGCGTATTGCTATTGCGCGCGCTATTCTGAAAGACCCGGCCATTCTTATCCTTGATGAGGCAACCAGTTCTTTGGATGCCCAGTCGGAAGTGTTCGTACAGGAAGCATTGGAAACACTCATGGAAAATAGAACGACCATCATCATTGCGCATCGGTTGAGTACTATCAAAAAGGTGGATCGGATTTTCGTTATCAAGGAGGGACGTTTGGCTGAAACAGGTTCACATGCTGAACTTACTCAGCTCGATAATGGTATTTATAGTAACTTGCTCAAGCTGCAATTGCAATAGATTATGAATGCGTCATCCGAAATTTTACTCAAGAATTTTAGTCTTAGATCGACCCCGACACGCCAACAGATCATTCATCTTTTTTTGAAAAAAAACTATGCCCTTTCCCATGGGGATATCGAAAAGGAGATAGCAGATGAATTGGACAGGGTAACTGTTTACCGAACACTTAAAACTTTTCTTGACAAGGGACTTATTCATAAAGTGCTGGATGACGAAGGGAGCTTAAAATATGCCCTTTGCAACGAGGCGTGTACATTAACAGGGCATCATCACGACCACGTTCACTTTAAATGCATCACTTGCGGACAAACCAATTGTCTGAACATTGAAGTGCCATTAGTTAAACTTCCCAAAGGATATAAGGCAAATGAAGTCAACCTTCTAATTCAGGGCATCTGCGAGCATTGTTCTTAATTTTGATGACCTTGGTTTCTTTTTATTGCCCAACCCCTATAAAGTCCGGTTACAGATTTTTGAGATTGAAATATATTCGTAGTTTTGAGATTGCGCATTTTAAATTCATTGACGATTTCTACATTTAGGCACTTTTTAACCGGAAATAAGACCCTCATTGCAATCCTCTTCTAACATACTTCTCTTTAAACTTTTCAGTAATCAGAGCGAAAGGGAAACCATCCTATTTGGAGTTTTTGGTTTGATTATTATCGTTTTCCTTGTTCTTGATCTTGGGTTATTCCATAAGAAAGCTCATAAAATCACTACTAAGTCTGCTCTTTACCAATCTATGTTTTGGGTTTTTATCTCAACCCTGTTTGGATTTTTTATTTACATGTATGACGATTCAGGTGCTGAAGGCGCGGTGGAGTACTTCTCAGCTTACCTCACAGAATATGCATTATCTGTAGACAACATATTTGTTATTCTATTGCTACTGAAATATTTTCAAGTTAAAGAGGAGTATTATCATAAAACTCTTTTCTGGGGAATTTTAGGCGCCATTGTTTTTAGGGGGATTTTCATTTTTGTGGGGGCATTACTCATTCACAAATTTCATTGGATACTATATGGTTTTGGTGTGTTACTGCTCTATTCAGGTGTCCGCATTTATTTTGAAGACGGAGGCGAGCAGATTGAACCTGAGAAGAACCCCATATTAAAGCTTTGCAAAAAGTATTTGCCCATGACGGATAAAGAGCATGGTGATAACTTCCTTATTAAGGAGAATGGCAAATGGCTATTCACACCATTGTTCCTCGTCATCATTCTAATCGAAACAACAGATTTACTTTTTGCCGTTGATTCAATACCAGCAGCCTTTGCTATTACGCAAAACGAGTTTTTGATTTATACATCTAATATTTTTGCTGTGATGGGACTTCGCGCCATGTTCTTTTTGCTGGCAGGAATAATAGATAAGTTCTACTTGTTGCAGAAAGGATTGTCGATCATCTTGTTTTTTATTGGAGCTAAAATGCTGGCAGAAATACTAGAAGGTGAATACCCGGTATTTGTTGAAAAGTATGTTCAGAATCCGTACTTATCATTTGCAATTATCATAACGATATTAACGGCCTCCATTATCTTCTCAGTCATAGTTCCCCGCAAGGAATCAGCAGCAAAAGAGTAAATAGGTTTTATTTACACGGTGTAGTTGGAGGGATCAATCCGCTAATAATTATGATTTAGTTTGTTGCATCTATCCCGTCAGCAAAAATATTCTTCGGAAGGATCTTCAACAAAATGGGCAACGTTAAGAAATGCTGAGGCATTGCAACGATGACCAACGTTGGTATGGATTTTAAAAGTTGAATAAGTTCTAAACGAACGAGTTCTTTCTCGTCTAGTGTTAACTCATTAAACCTAGCCTTCTTTAAAAGATTAAGGACTTTTTCATTTTCCTGAATATCTCTCGCTAAGCGAGCCTTATTTTTCTCTGCAATACGGGAAATACGTCTGATAAACATGTCACTAACTTCATTGTAATTCTTTTTGTTTTGCAGGTATTCGAGCTGAGACCAATGCTCTAGGACAAAACCCTCAATGGCCACCAGGCTGTGATCAAGATCTTCATCAGAGAAGCTTAGGTAATGGCAGAAGCGTCTTAAGAAATCAAGCTCAGTCTGGTCTATAATCTTATCTGACCAAATGGTAAGGACGGCCATTTCAAGGAAGAACTTCTTAAGAATCCACGAATTTTCAGAAGGGAGATTAATGTCTTCAACAGAGATTCCTTCTTCAAAAATTCTCAGCGCTTCTCTTTTACGATCTGGAGAGAGGTCTGTGCTTTGTATAAAGAACTCAAATAACTTTCTTTCTTCATGGGCAATTACCCTGTTGGCATGTGAGGCGGCGGATATAACTTTCACTACTGAGAACCGTAATTCATCGCGCTCATAGCGGAAGAAATCAGCGACTATGCGATCTGCATTGGTGTGTATCCACTGACCATAGATGAAAATATCCAGGAACAATAGGCTATTATGAAAAAAGTAAGTCCAGAAATTTCCAGCATACGAATCGGTGTAGTCGATTCGCTTGTCCAGAATTTTTTCAGCTAATTCAATAGGTGATTTCCTGCCTCCAAATAACGTTTTAGTAGGCGTAGCTAATTCTGGGAAGATATTGTTATAGAAATTTCCAATGCTCTCTAAAGTTTGATCAACCACCTTCGAAAATTCTTCAGGTGAGTTTACAGGCTTATCATAAAATAGAAGGGAGCTACTAATAAGGCTTTCCGCAAGCAAAACCTTCATCCTGTCTTTCTCTGTCCAAGATTCCTGGCCCGGAACATCAAGATCCCCCACGGATTGTCCATACATCAACCCTGTTGGTTGAATAATGCGATAAAGGGCATGCTCTGGATGCGATGTTTTTTTTGTCTGACCGATGACAACATTTTTCAAGAGATCTTTACGGAATTCAAGATACTCTTTTAGCCAACCTTTTACGTTTGTGTTCATGGGGTATAATATCCGATGAAATTAGTGATTTTTAGAATATCGGGAAAGTCTATTATTTCAAATGTCTTTCCAGCCTTTCGATTCGATGTTTTTGGCGACAGATTCCACCTTTTTTTTGAGCGAATCCTTGAATGCATCCAGTCGCTGGGCCAGAGAGGTGTCGGTTGTACCTAAAATTTGGGCGGCCAATATTCCAGCATTACGTGCTCCATCTAACGCAACTGTTGCCACAGGCACTCCACCGGGCATTTGTAAAATGGAAAGAACAGAATCCCAACCGTCAATCGAGTTGGATGATTTTACCGGAACACCAATGACTGGTAATGATGTTAATGAAGCGACCATACCTGGTAAATGTGCTGCACCTCCAGCTCCTGCAATAATTACCTTAATGCCTCTGCCTCTGGCTGATTGGGCATACTCAACCATACGAAGAGGTGTGCGGTGAGCCGACACAACGGTAAGCTCATATTGTACTTGTAGCTCCTCTAGAATCAAAGCAGCTTCTTTCATGATCTTAAGATCAGAGTCACTCCCCATGATAATACCAACTTCAGATTTACTCATATCAGGCGATTATGTTTAAAGTTTGCTTTACAAAGTTGGCTTTCTTTTTCAAACTCTCTACATCAGCATCAACAATTGTGACGTGACCCATTTTTCGAAACGGTTTTGTAATACGTTTTCCATACAGATGCACGTGTACTCCGCGTACCTTCATCACTTCTTCAAGGCCAATGTACTTCGCTTCTCCTTCATATCCAGGCTCGCCTAATAAGTTTACCATGGCACTGGGAAGTAAAAGACTGGTATCACCGAGTGGAAGGTTCAGAATCGATCGTAAATGCTGCTCGTACTGAGAGGTAATATTCGCTTCGATGGTTTGGTGACCGCTGTTATGAGGCCTGGGCGCAATTTCATTTACCAATACCTTACCATCTTTCGTAACAAACATCTCAACAGCTAATATCCCCACCATGTCTAATTCATGGATGATCTTGCGGGCAATAACATCAGCTTCTTCTAAAATATTTTGAGGAAGTTCAGCAGGAGCAAAGAGGTATTCAACCAGATTTTGCACAGGATGAAAAACCATTTCAACAGATGGAAAAGTCTTCACTTCTCCATTTGAATTTCGGGATACAATCACCGCTATCTCTTTCTCGAAATCAATTCGTTTTTCAAGAATCCCGGGAGCATCAAAAGCTTTATCAGCATCAGCTGCTGCTTGCAGTATTTGTACACCACGGCCATCATATCCTTCACGACCGAGTTTGTTCACAGCGGGGAAGAAATCAGTATTTCTTTTTACATCGGCTGCGTTGTTAACCAGAATGAAATCAGCAGTAGGTATTCCGCAGTCGCGGAAGAAATTTTTTTGAGTGCGCTTATCCTGAATGAGCTCAATGACTTCGGGCTGAGGGAAAACTTTCTTTCCTTGTTTTACCAACTCCTTCAGTGCTGTAGTATTTACATTTTCAATTTCAATAGTAATGATATCGCAGCCAGCGCCAAACTTCATTACCGTATCAAAATCGGTAAGCTTGCCGTGATGAAATTCACATAGGTTAGAACAAGGAGCATGTGCATCCGGATCCAGGACACGAAAAGGAATATTAAAATCAATACCCGATTGAATCAGCATCCGGCCAAGCTGACCTCCGCCTAATATGCCGAGTTTAAAAGGATGATGAAAGGATGAATTCAAAGTGAAGGATTTTCAGTCCGCAAGTTCGGTTTTTTATTGAAGGCTACAAGTATGAAGGTGGATTGCTATAAATCTGTCAGTAGCAATTCTTATTCAGTAATTGGCTTAGGATTGTTAGAAATACTCAGAAGAATGATGGGGTAGCTTTGGCCAGATTTACAACGTCATCGAATTCAATGCCTGCCATTTTGATAGAGTATAACAAGAGTCGTATTTCTTTAACATGAACCCGTCCATCCACTTCCGACATTTTATAAAGGATAACAAAGGCTTCTGTTTTTTCTTTGTCGCTGCATTGATTGATTAGATCAATCCCGATTTGATAAATGTCGTGTTCCTTACTTTCGTTAACAGTGCATTCAAATTCACGAAAGGTCTCATCATCTACTTTTGAATAATGCCTGATTTTTTGAAGGGCAGCCATTTCCTTTTCATCTATCAAACGATCAGCGCTCATTAACAAATGGATTAAGTACAGCAGGCCTAATTGATAGTTTTTATTCATGTCGAGGTAATGAGAAGAACTTAAAGATAGGTATTCTTCATTCAAGGGCGATTTCTCTTTAAGAGAGAATCTGAAAGACAGCAAAGGCAGATAAGTAGGCGAGGGCAGTCATGTAAACGAGTTGAATCATTGGCCATTTCCAACCTTTTGTTTCACGATACACAACGGCAATTGTACTCATGCATTGCATGGCGAATGTATAGAAAACGAGTAAAGAAAATCCTACAGCTGGTGTAAAGCGAGGGCCTCCTGTTTCAGGATTTACTTCTTCTTTCATTCGATCTTTAATAGTAGCAGCATCGTCTTCGTTTACACTTCCAATACTATAAATGGTAGCCATTGTTCCTACAAAAACCTCGCGGGCTGCAAATGATGTAATTAAAGCGATGCCAATCTTCCAATCAAAACCGAGTGGCTTAATCACAGGCTCTATACCTTTCCCGATAATACCTGCATAAGAATGTTCAAGCTTATACGCAGCGACACGATCTTCAAAACCTTGTTCAGTTAGGCGGAGATTCTTTGACTCTTCCTGTACAGCTTCTCTCGCTTTATTTACGGAATCACCCGGGCCATAACTTGCGAGAACCCAAAGAATGACGGAGATAGCAAGAATGACTTTACCAGCCTCCCACACGAAAGCTTTTGTTTTTTCTAAAATCGTGAACCCCACATTCGACCATTTCGGAACGCGATAGGTAGGAAGCTCCATTATTAGGAAACTTCTTTCTTTTACCCGAATGAGGAGGTTCATAACCCACGCTGAACCCAGCGCTGCAACAAAACCAAGAAGGTACAATCCCATTAAGGCAAGACCTTGCAAGTTGAAAAACCCCAGCGCTTTTTGATCGGGCACAATGAGTGCGATGAGAATAGTGAATACAGGTAATCGTGCAGAGCAACTCATCAATGGAGTTACCATAATGGTAATGATGCGCTCCTTCCAATTGTCAATCGTTCGCGTAGCCATGATAGCCGGTATCGCACAAGCAACGCCCGACATAAGTGGCACTACGCTTTTGCCGTTCAATCCAAATTTACGCATCACCTTATCCATAAGAAAGACAACGCGCGCCATGTAGCCGGATTCTTCGAGAATGGATATGAACGCAAACAGAATAGCGATTTGCGGAACGAAGATTAGAATTCCTCCAATGCCAGGGATCAAACCTTCAGTGACTAATCTGGTAAGTGGTCCATCCGGTAAGGCAGATGAAAGGGATGAACTGATCTGTGCAAACAGGCTATCAATAAAATCCATAGGCACTGTAGCCCAGGCAAAAATGGATTGGAAAATCAGAAAAAGAATTCCAAAGAAAATAAGGTAGCCTCCTATTTTGTGCGTTAATACTTTATCGAGCTGACTGGAATATTTTTTCCAGGAGTTGTCAGTGTTTTTTAGTGTTACGCTATTGAGTAAATCCTGAATGAAACTATAACGCAATATGGTTTCGGCACCTTGAAATTTCCCTGGAAAAAATTGATAGATCGATCGAACTTCGTCTACCAATTTCTTTTTGTCAGCCGGCAAGAACTTAAGTGACCCGGGTTGTTCTAAAAATTGGTAGGCCTCGTAATCATTATCGAGTCCCAGACTTGTACGAAGATCTTTTATGGGAGCTTCTGCTTCTTTCCAAATTGTGAATACAGGTTTGGTGGGAGCAGGTAAAGGCTTAGCAAGGAGTTCTTTCAACGCGTCCAAACCAATACCATTACGTGCATTTATGGGCACAACAGGAACGCCTAATTTTTTGGATAATGAAATGAAATCATAACTGATGCCAGCCTTTGCAACCAGGTCCATCATGTTAAGCGCGAGTATTGTCGGAAACCCGAGATCAATAATCTGTGTGAGCAATAAGAAGCCTCGCTTCAAATTGGTGGCATCAGCAATTACTACAATCTTTTCAGGTGTCGATGGCGAATGGTGATCAAGCAATACCTCTGCTACAATTTGCTCATCCAGACTTCGTGGATAGATACTATAAATACCGGGCAAGTCGATGATCTCTGCAGTAGAGCCATCGGGTAGGGAACAAAATCCCGATTTCTTTTCGACCGTTACTCCGGGGAAATTTCCAATCTTCTGATTTAATCCCGTAAGGTGATTGAACAAAGATGATTTGCCCGAATTAGGGTTTCCGAGAAGGGCAATTTTGGGCCGGTGAGAAACTGCCATTAATTAAGAATTGAAATGGTGGCCGCTTCTTCTAAGCGCAACGATAATTCGTACCCTGAAACACTTATGCAAACGGGATCACCAAAAGGAGCAGTAAAATTGAATCGAACGGCAGAACCAGGAAGACATCCCATTTCCATGAGTTTTACCGATAGGTAATCATCTGTAAATCCCGATACGATGGCTACTTCTCCTGGCAGCATTTGAGCTACACTTTTTGCGCCTCCGCTCATTTCAACTATTTAGATTAATTTTAAACAAGGCAAATATAGAGTCGGTTCATCACCCAAACAATGATTTACATCAGATTTCAAATGGTTTAGAACATGTTTACTTTTTTGCTGAAGTTTGAACTATGGCCAAAAAGCAAAAACCAAAAAAGAAGGATACAAACGAAGACAAAAAAGTAAAGCAGTCTCAACAACAACCTCCTGCTTCCGATCCTTCAGACGACTCCTTTAATTTTGGAGGCTTACCTGAACGTAGTCTGAAAAAGAATTTAGGTTGTGGTTGATGCTTTAAGCTTTGCGTCTCCTTAGTGCCTTTGAGTCTTTGTGGCGAAAAAGAATTTCAATTTTAATAAGTATAAAAACATGAATGGTCTTGTTCGATTTTTTTTGTCTGGTTTGGCAGTGTTTGCAACGTCCTACCTTCTTTCCGGAGGCGTGCATGTTGAGCATTATGGTTATGCATTATTAGTGGCCGCGCTCATTTCAATTTCCAATGTGGTTGTGAAACCTATTCTCGTTATCCTCACAATCCCCATCACCATCTTTACATTAGGATTATTTCTTCTCGCCATCAATGCCATTATCATTTTGATGGTAGATTATTTTGTTGATGGTTTTTCAGTTGATGGATTCTGGTGGGCATTAGCATTTAGTCTTATTATGTCACTCTTCAATAGCTTGATTTCTGACTTAACAAAAGAGAAAAAGAATCAATAGGATATAGTAGGATTGACAATAAGGTAAGGCTTATGTACCTTTCCTTCTTACAACCAGATTATGTCAACCTATTTTCGCCAGGCAACACTTGCTGTTGTTCTACTTAGCGCATTCATTTCGTGTTCTGAAAAGACATCTACCGATGAGCATTCACCAGAACATTCACTTGCCGATCTAAAAGTCTATGAAGGTCTTGAAGTAACATTATTTGCTTCAGAGCCGATGTTCACCAATCCCACCAACATTGCCATTGATGAGAGAGGTCGTGTTTGGGTATGTGAAGCCTACAACTATCGCAATCAAATCAACGCAAAAAATCCCGAGAAGAAAGAAGGCGATCGCATCATGATTCTGGAAGATACGGATGGTGATGGCAAGGCAGACAAAAGCACAGTATTTTATCAGGGAACAGATGTTAATTCAGCATTAGGTATTTCCCTTCTTGGCGACAAGGTAATTGTATCCTGCAGTCCGAACGTATTTGTGTTTACCGATGCAAACGGTGATGACGTTCCCGATTCAAAAGAAATTTTCTTTAAAGGTCTTCATGGCGAACAACACGATCATGGCATGCACACTTTTGTATTCGGTCCTGATGGACGATTGTATTTTAATTTTGGTAACGAAGGTAAATCACTTCTTACTGCTGCGGGTGATACCGTTGTTGATGTGCACGGACATAAAGTAGTAACGAACGGAAAACCCTTCCGGGAGGGCATGGTGATGCGATCGAATGTAGATGGTTCAAATGTAGAAGTGCTTGGTAATAATTTCAGAAATAATTTTGAAGTAGCGGTTGATCCTTTCGGAACACTCTGGCAATCCGATAACGATGATGACGGAAACAAAGGCACGCGCATCAACTATGTAATGGAGTTTGGTAATTATGGCTATCGCGATGAGATGACCGGGGCTAGTTGGAGCAAGCGCAGAACGAATATGGAAAAAGAAATTCCGTTTCGTCATTGGCATTTGAATGATCCGGGAGTTGTACCCAATATTTTACAAACTGGTTCTGGTTCGCCTGCCGGAATAACCGTGTATGAAGGTTCACTCTTACCAGAAATATTTAAAGGACAAATGATTCACGCAGAGCCCGGGCATAACGTTGTGCGTTCTTATCCGGTTGAAAATGATGGTGCTGGTTATAAGGCAACCATCGTTAATATTTTAGAAGGACAAAAAGATCAATGGTTTCGCCCGATTGATGTAGCGGTGGCTCCTGATGGTTCACTCTTTGTTGCGGATTGGTATGATCCGGGTGTCGGAGGACATCAGGTTGGAGATCTTGATCGCGGAAGAATTTACAGAGTAGCTCCACCAAAATCAGGATATAAAATTTCACCAAGTGATCTATCAACTGTTGACGGTGCTATCGCAGCATTACTTAATCCCAACACCGCTTCGCGTTTCCGCGGATGGAATGCATTGGCCGCAATGGGAGAGAAAGCAGAAGCAGCTCTTCAAAAACTATGGACTTCATCGAATGCCAGAAATCGCGCGCAAGCATTGTGGCTGTTAGCACGGCTAGAAAATAAAAGTGATGGGTACATTCAACAGGCCATTGAAGATAAGGATGCCAACATTCGCATCACCGGCATTCGTGTGGCTCGTGAATTAAAAAAAGATGCATTACCTATAGCTGAAAAATTAGTGATGGATCCATCACCACAAGTAAGAAGAGAAGTTGCACTTGCCCTGCGTGGAAACAATTCTGACAAGGCCGCAGCATTGTGGACTCAACTTGCTTTGCAATACGATGGCAAAGACCGTTGGTATTTAGAGGCATTGGGTATTTGCGCTGAAGGAAATTGGGATTTATATTTCGCAGCATGGAAAACCAAAGTAGGAAAGGATTGGAACACACTAGCGAATCGTGATATTGTGTGGAGGAGCAGAAGTAAAGCTTCGATGCAACTGATGGCCGAGTTAATTAAATCATCTAGCGAGCAGGAGATGCTTCGTTATTATCGCTCATTCGATTTTCAAACGGATCCTTCTAAGCAAGCCATCCTGGCTCAATTAGTTCAACAGACAAAAGGAAGTAAGGTGCTCTTCGCATTGAAGCACATGGATGCATCGAAGTTAAAGATGACCCCTCAACTTAAAGTAGCACTCAATAATGTACTCAATCAATACAAAGACAAGATTGAATTTGTCGAGCTGATTTCTTCGTTCAACTTACAGGCGCGCGCCAACGATTTACTTCAGCTGTCCCTTCATTATCCAGACAGTGCAACCGGAAAAGAATCGATGTTTACCTTATTGCGCTGGAACAAAACAGAATTGATCGAAAGTAAATTATTTGGCACCAACAAGGAAGAAGCGCAAGCCATGATAAAAGCCTTGTGGCCACAGATGTATAATGTAAAAGCAATTTCCATGATGGAGAATCTTATGCTCGACACGACAAAGGATCTTGAGCTACGTAAACTTGCCGTGAAAACATTTGGGGGACCTTGGGAATCCGAAGACAGATTAGTTGTGCTGACAAAGGAAAATAAAATACCAGCTGATTTACATACGGCTGCAGCAGGAGTTTTTCAAACTGCCTGGCGCTCTACATTGCGCGATGAAGTTGCTCCGTATTTGAAGTTGCCTGGAAACAAAGAAGGTTCAACTCTTTCTTCAATCGCTGTGTTGGTTGAGAAAAGCGGAGATGCCAATAAAGGGAAAGAGGTTTTCAAAACCGTTTGTAGCAATTGCCACAAAGCAAAAGGTGAAGGCGTAAACTTTGGTCCGGAGCTAACGGAGATTGGGGACAAACTTCCGAAAGAAGCCCTTTATACTTCCATCTTATTTCCTGATCAGGGAATTAGTTTTGGTTTTGAAGGATATCGCTTAAAACTAAAAGATGGTTCATCTGCCTTTGGCAGAATTGTTTCGGAAACAGAAGATAAGGTTGAGTTGCAATACATGAGCAACCATCAAACCGTAGCAAAAGAAAACATCGACACGCGTACGAAAGTTGAAAGTTCTCTTATGCCTTCCAATCTTCAATCGTCCATGAGTGAGCAGGAACTTATTGATTTGGTGGAGTATTTAATTACGTTGAAGAAAGATGATCGAATTAGTAAAAAGTAGTTTCAGCGTGAAGGCCTCGCTGAAATTCGCGACAATTTTGTTTTCGCTTTCTCGGTCTTGCCAAAAGATTCTACCATTATGAAAATGAACAAGAGTGGTAGTGAAGGATGTTGCTTACGTGGTTTGGGAAGCCGATACTCCAAAACTTAAATTTGGATACTGCACCGATTCGTTCATCGTTCAGAATAGCAGAATTGTTCGTCAGACTTTCGCAGGGCTGAGACACCGAAATGATGTTTGATAATCCTTAACGATTCAATTCGTAAACTAATTTCATGATGAAGAGTTCATAAAAAAAAGAAGACTGACGTTATTGCGTCAGCCTTCTTTTTATTTAATGTCTTTCGCTATTAACCATTAACGGTTAACTGAAAGCTGTTATGCATTCAATTGAATCTCTTCGCCTTCTTTATTCAAGAATTTGAATTCAGTAATGGCCATCGATGAGTCAACAATGAGGTTGACCCAACGTTTGTATTTGAAGAACCATTTTACGCGTTGCGAAATAAGGCCTTTTGTGAAGAAGGCCTGAACATAAGGGTGTAGTGCCAGCACTAAACTCTTTTCATTCTGCTTATCAAAAAGATGTTCTATGTTTTTCTCAATCTGATCGGTCACTAAAATTGAAGCCAGGATTTTTCCGGTTCCATTACATGCCGGGCAAACTTCCTTCGTAACAATGTTCATCTGTGGACGAACACGCTCACGGGTAATTTGCATCAATCCAAACTTCGAGAGCGGAAGCACAGTAGACTTTGCTTTGTCTTCCTCCATCTCATCCTTCATAATCTTATGGATGAGCTTTTTGTTCTCGGGGTTTTTCATGTCGATGAAATCCACCACAATGATTCCACCCATATCGCGAAGGCGCAACTGGCGAGCAATTTCTTTTGCTGCTTCGATGTTTACAGAAAGCGCTGTCGTTTCCTGATTTTCTTCTCGGTTCGATTTGTTGCCACTGTTAACATCGATAACGTGAAGTGCTTCAGTATGCTCAATGATCAGGTAGCCACCAGCCTTTAAACTAACCGTTTGTCCAAAAGCAGATTTGATTTGACGTTCGATGCCATAATGTTCGAATATCTTGGCTTTGCCAGAATACATCTTTACAATCTTCTCCTTGTCGGGAGCATTGGTATGGATGTAGGCTCTCACCTCTTCAAATATCTTTTTGTCGTCTACGTGAATGTTGTCGAACGATTCGTTCAACATATCGCGTAATAACGATGAAGTTTTGCTGAGTTCTCCGATGACTTTGTCACGCGGATTGGCCGTAACCATTCGCGTCATTCCTTCTTCCCAAGTAGTCACCATCGTGCGCAGGTCACGATCTAATTCGGCTACCTCTTTGCCTTCGGCAACGGTACGAATAATGACACCAAAGTTTTCGGGTTTGATGGATTGGATAAGGCGAAGAAGTCGCTTGCGTTCGTCACCGCTCGTGATCTTTCTTGAAACGCTGACTACGTTCGAAAATGGTACCAAAACCAGGTATCTCCCGGCTAAGGATAACTCGCAGGATAATCGAGGCCCTTTTGTTGAAATTGGCTCTTTAACAATCTGAACCGGGATCAGTTGACCTTTAGACACTTGCTGGGTGATTTTCCCGTGCTTGTCTATTTCCGGTTCGGAGTGAAATTTGTCTAGTTTTCCACCCATGATCTTTTTGCCGCGAACCAGTTTGGTAAACTTTTGAAGTGAACCGAACTGCGGACCAAGATCAAGGTAATGTAGGAACGCATCTTTTTCGTAGCCGACATCAATGAATGCTGCATTGAGTCCCTGAACCACCTTTTTAACAGTGCCCAGATAAATTTCGCCTACGCTGAATTTGCTCCCATCCTCATCGTTGTGGAATTCTACGAGCGTCTTGTCTTTTAGAAGAGCTATACGACATCCATCTTGAGTTGCACTAATGATAAGTTCGTTACTCAAAACGCTAAAAATTAAATAGTAAAATGATGTGTACAGTCTGAATGAACAGACCTAATCCAGGAAGGATTACTTCTTCTTATGTCTGTTCTTACGAAGACGCTTCTTGCGCTTGTGAGTTGCCATTTTGTGTTTCTTTCTCTTCTTTCCGCTTGGCATAAAATGCTTTGGTTTTTCTTAGTCTGTTAATTCGCTCTTGGTTGAGAGCGTCTCTCCAGTTTTCAGTTTGTTGAACAATTATTTTAAATCCTTCAGATACGAATCAACTGTGGCTTGCACCGCAGGATCCTTCTCCATCTGTTTCACTTTTTCAAATTGCGCCTTTGCTTTTGCTTTCTCGCCTGTGTTCATGTAGGCAATTCCGAGCAGAAGCTGACCTTGGGTATTGTTGGGATAGAGTTCAATCAATTCCTCCAATCGCTCAACAGCCTTGTCATATTGACCAGACTGTATCGAGAGCATGCCCAGGTTAAAGAGCGCCAATTCATTCTTTGGATCAGTCGCAATAACTTCGCGTAGCATTAATATGCCTTGCATCGGGTTAGCCGAGCTTACATACGTCATGGCCATCTTCGTTTTTACATCAAGATTTTTAGGATTTGCCCCTAATACCTTTTTGTAAAACTGCTGCGCTTTTTCAGCCAATTGCTTTTGCTTGTCTTGATCGATAGCAAAAGTAAAAGCTTCATAGTAGCGGTCGCCCGTGTTGATCCAACTTTCAGTAGTGTTAAAGAACTTCGATGCCTCTTCCTCAAACCATGCTGCGCTGTCAAATTTGCCAGCCAATTGGTACAGGTTTGCTAAAGAGTCGGCAAAGATAGCATTTTTTTCTTTTTCCGAACTCCCAAGGTACTGAGCCCGAATATTTTGAATGGACTTGGAGAGTTCTACCGGAACATCATTGTGCATGGCCGTTTGCTTCCGGACAGAGTCTTTCCCTTGAGTCGCCATTTCGCTGTCATTTTCCACCACCACTTTTGGTAACAGGAAGATCAGCCAGATAACAATGGCGCTTGCGATGATAAGTACAAATCTCGTTTTGAGCATGAAGGAAGATGTGCAGGTTCCGTCAGTTGAACATTTCGATTCATCTGATGGTTAAGACCCAAGATTATTTATCAGCAGTTTGCTTTACTTTTTCGCTATTCTTGATCTTATTCACAAAAATCTTGGCAGGCTTAAAGCTCGGAACATAATGTTCATCAATAACCAACGCGGTGTTTCTGGAAATGTTCCGCGCGATCTTTTTCTTTCTTTTTTTGTTGATAAAACTTCCAAAGCCTCGAATGTAGAGGTTATTGCCACTGGCCATGGAGTTTTTCACTACGCTAAAGAAGGCTTCTACCGATGCGGTAACATCAGCTTTGTCAACTCCGGTCTTTTCTGCGATTTCGTTAATAATGTCGGCTTTCGTCACTGTACTATTTTTTTAGTCGAATCTTTGGTAGTAAAAAATTGGGATGGCAAATTTATGTGCCACATCCAGAATTAAAAATGAATATTGAAAAAATCTGATAATCAAGTAGATGGATAAACGATATTTCTCTGATAAAGTCGTTGAGTGGTACCAACTGAACAAGCGCGAACTTCCCTGGCGAGAGACAAAAGATCCATATCGGGTTTGGTTGTCGGAAATTATCCTTCAGCAAACGCGTGTTGTCCAGGGACTTCCTTATTACTTAAAGTTCGTTGAAAAATTTCCCTCTGTAGCTGCATTAGCATCTGCGTCAGAGCAAGAAGTACTTCGGTTGTGGCAAGGCTTGGGTTATTATACGCGTGCAAGGAATTTACATAAGTGTGCGAAACAAGTGGTTCGTCTATATAATGGATCATTTCCTGAAAATTATTCTGAGCTGCTTAAGCTTCCTGGAATTGGCGAGTACACGGCTGCAGCGATTGCTTCTTTTTCTTATAAAGAGCCTGTGGCAGTTGTTGATGGAAATGTATTCCGGGTATTGTCGCGCGTATTCGGAATTGATCTGGAAATCAACCGGCCGGAAGGAAAAAAACACTTTACTCAAGTCGCTAATGATATCATCAGTCATCAAAACCCTGATTTACACAATCAAGCGATGATGGAGTTTGGGGCAACACACTGTACACCAAAGAGCCCAAGATGCGAGGAATGCATTTTTAAAGTATCCTGCTTTGCTTTTCAGAAGAATATGGTCAACGATCTTCCGGTCAAGGTGAAATCGAAAGCGTCTCAAAAAAGATTCTTCCATTACCTCGTAGTTCGCAAAGGCAAATCACTAGCGATGACGCTCCGCGACCAAAAAGGCATTTGGTATGGATTGTATGATTTTCCACTAATTGAAAAAAAGCGAGCCGTTAAGATTGAAAAGATTTTGAGTGAGGATCTGAAGTGGAAGTCCAAGAAATCAAAGCCCGAAATCTCAAACAGCTATAAACACATTCTGAGTCATCAGATCATCACAGCTAAATTCATTATTCTGCCATTCTCAGAGATTTCTGTCGCGTTGAAAAAGAAATTAAAGTTCTATTCACCAAAGCAAATGGCAGAATTACCTAAACCGGTTTTGATTAGTCGCTTTTTGCATGATCATCAACTTTTATAAATGGTGTTTAGATAAGTATCAAATGCATCGTTTTTTTTAAAATAGTATTACCAATACCATTCTTTGCAAACTATGCTCCGGAGGAGCAACCTGTTTATAGAAAAAAGAATAGGGTTGAGGATCTGGCTCAAGCAGAGCAACCTGTTCTATCAATTAGGCTTCTCCAAATGGATAGGTAATTTAGATGGTGATCAAACCAAATCTCGTTCGCGTCATTTGTATTTGCTGAAAAAACAGGTGGCTCCGCTGGAGCCAAGTGAAATAGATTGATGACGTTGCTACAAATAGGTTGCTCCTCTGGAGCAAAACACGTCTTCTTATGGTTGTTCCATTACGATGCAAAAAGAGGTTAAACATCGATGGCATCCAATCTTTTTTCTACTGCTAAAATGCATTTTTCTATAACCTTTGCTCCAGAGGAGCAACCTGTTTGTAGATTATAACAAAGAAATAAAGATCTGGCTCCGGAGGAGCCACTATTGTATTTAGGGGTTTCAAATCGTTAGGAACGAAATGCTAATCAAAACGATTCTATGCCATGTCGTTTTTACTTGCTAAAAACAGGTGGCTCTTCTGGAGCCAGATAAATCGACTAATTGTGCTACAAAATAGGTTGCTCTTCTGGAGCAAGAACACGAATTTGGACAGGTCATAATTTATAAAATGGAAAGTAACGTTGTAAGGAAAACCTTAGTGAAACAACATTGATAGTTGGGCTAAGAATGGTAATTTTGAAATGTCAATCGAAAATAAATTTTCAATCTAAAACCTAAAAGTTATGTCAGGTGTAAACAAAGTAATACTCGTTGGCCGTGTCGGAAAAGAACCGGAAGTGAGAAATTTAGAAAATGGAGCAGTCGTTGCAAACTTTAGCATCGCTACCTCTGAAACGTATAAGGACAAAACCACTGGTGAGAAAAAAGAAATTACGGATTGGCACAATATTGTGCTGTGGCGTGGACTTGCCGAGATCACACAAAAGTATGTTCACAAAGGCGACATGCTTTACATAGAAGGGAAAATGCGTACACGTTCATGGGAGAAAGATGGCATTACTCGTTACACTACAGAAGTGATTGGAGATAATATGACGATGCTGTCAACGAAAGGCGGAAGTGGTGGACCTTCGAACTCGGAGTACTCTCAAGAGAGACCGATGGCAGAGTCTTCTAGTGGCTCGACTCCTCCAATGCATTCTTCTACAGACGATTTACCTTTCTAGTTTTTTATTTACGAATTTACTGCGCGACTACTGAGTGTTGCTCATGGTCTATTGCTTATGGATAATCGCCTGCGAACAATTTTCATTATTACATTTGTGATCGTTGCATCTTGTTCGCGCGATTATCTACCTAAGCCGCTTGGTTATAACCGACTGGTTTTACCGGAGCCAGCGTATCAATCATTGCCTGATTCTCTTCCTTACTTTTTCGAATACTCCAAATACGCAAAACTTTTGCGCGACACATCCCGCATCAATGAACGGTTTTGGATTGAGTTGTATTACCCGGATTTGAAAGCCAACATACACGTTACCTATCACGATCTGAACGGCAGCAAAAAGTTATTGCAAGAATATACGGACGACTCTTACACATTAACTGCCAAACACCAAATTAAAGCCTACGCCATTAATGAAGTGATCACCAAAACACCCGATGGAAAAACTGCTGTAATTGCTGAGTTAGAAGGCGAAGTGCCTAGTCAATTTCAGTTTACAATGACTGACTCGTCCAAAAACTTTCTGCGTGGTGCATTGTACTTCGATACGAAGGTGGCCAACGATTCGCTTGCTCCAGCAATTGCTTACATGAAAAAAGACATAATGCATTTGATTAATACTTTGCAGTGGAAATCAACTACAAAACTCTAGACTACCGCTACGATCAATTCGCAAACCCAATCTTCACACCACTATAAAAATTAATCGTTGGTGCAGCATTATAATAGCGTTTACCTATTGCATTCAAGTCGTTACCTAAGCTATACTTTTCATCCAATGCATTATCAACACCAGCAAACAGATCTAGAGAAAAATTACCCCACGATTTGCGATAACCTAATCGTCCTCCTAAAAGATTGTAGGCATTTGCATAATCAGAATTAGCATCGTTCAAAGGAATGTCATCAGTGTGGTTGAAGGTAATGTTTGCATAGACTCCAAAGCGAAACGATAGATCAAGGCCAGCGACATAAATTTGAGGAGCAACTCCTGTTAGTTTATTTCCTGCATAACTAATTGTATCCTTAGCGTAATCCTTAAACTGATAATCGTTTAAGGTAACACTGGTCCATACTTTAATATTAGAAAGAAGTGCATGTTCTGCGAGTTGAGGCATCCACGCCAGTTGAATTTCTAACCCTTTTTGATCTGTGTTTCCTGCATTTACAAAATACTCGGCACCATCATCTTCTCTCCGAATCACAATGGTTTCTTTAAGATTGAAGTTGTAAGCTGCAACATCAAAGGTGATTTGATTATTTAATACTGCTCCGCGAAAACCAAACTCAATATTATTCCCTCGTTCAGGGTTTAGCTGCTGATTAAAAACTGAATTGGATGGATACAGCTCTTCTAATGTTGGGGGAGAATATCCTTGTGAGAATGTTCCGTAGACGGAGAGATTTCCATTCAATTTTTTGAGCAGTGCAATACGCGGAGAAAACACGGCATCAAAGTTCCGTTCGTCTTTTATGTTTGGGACAGCAGAGAGGCGCGTAAACTGAATATCGGATTTGTTAACACTCGCACCAAGTGTAAGAAAGAATTGATAGGGTAAATGGAATTCACTTTGCACAAAAATAAAATAGGTAGTAGTTATTAGCTGATCATCATTTTGTAAAGCACCTGATTGACCTTGACTATTTGCATAGACTTTTACAGGTGAAAAACCATATTGATATTCTGCTCCAAAATTTAATTTTCCCTTACCAAACTGATAACTTGTATTGCTGCGCCCACCAATGCTTTGCTCTGTTTTTCGCTCGTAGTTTCGGATCGTGGGATTTTCAAACTGAGAGAAGGAACCATATAAACCAGTTTTGGTTGACCACTTCTCATTCCAGTCGTAGGTATGATTGAAGCCCGTGTAAAATGTTTTGTTATAGACCGCAGCTTGTTGTACTTCTGCACTTGGGCTTGGGCCACCTGCTGGTCGTGCCTGTGTTGGAAGAGTATCATATTGTGCCATCGTTAAACCGCCAGGTGTTTCATAAAACAAATCAGCGTACAGAAAATTGACAGCAACGGAACTTCTTTCATTTCCATTGAAATTAATTTCCCCTTGCAATACATCTCGTGTCATTTTAGTTTGTGCACGATATCCATCCGCTTGTTGATGGGAGTACAATAACCGAACGTCAGCTCCATCGGTATGAGCACTACCTTGCAGATTATAACGAAGCAATCCAAAACTTCCGGCAAGTGCTGAAGCTTCAGCACTATTTTTCTTCGAGGAAGAATTCTTCATTAAGACCACACCACCCGTTCCTGCACCATATAAACTTGCACCGGGTCCTTTCGCAATTTCAATTTGTTGAAGAGAGCTGAAATCTAAAAGATTGAGATAGGTATTGCCGCCCGGATCGGTGAAGGGCAAATCATTCCAGTATACTTTTACATTGCGCACACCAAACGGAGAGCGCAGCGTACTACCGCGAATTGAAAGACGATAACTTCCGGGAGAACGCTCTTCCATGCGAACGCCTGGAATAGAATTAATAACAGGCACAAGAGAAGAGGCGCCAAAACGATTAAGTTCTTTCTCTCCCACTAAACCAATTGCCAAAGGCACTTCGGATAAAGGACGATTATATTGATAAGCGTTAATGACAACTTCATCAAGTTGTTTAACAGAATCAACTGGTAGTTCTTGTGCAATTGTTTGAATTGTAAAGAACAGATAGGCAAGAAAAATGAGAAATGGATTTTTCATCGATATTAGTCAGGTGTGCAAGATAGGTAACAGTGCTTTATCTTAGCCAAATTGTGATGATGTATTGACATTAAAAAATTTTACATTTAAGGAATTTAAAAAGACGAATGAAACCCAGCACCACCATATTTGAAATTTCGAAAATACTGAAGTTGAGTCCTTCTACGGTTTCACGTGCACTTAAAAACCATCAGGATATTTCAGAGGTAACAAAACAACGTGTGCTTGAACTGGCAAAGAAATTGGATTATGAACCAAATACCTTTGCAGTTGGCTTGCGCACAAACAACACCCATATTTTTGGTGTCATTGTTCCAACCATTTCAGGTTTCTTTTATGATTCGTTCATAGCATCCATCGAGGAGGAAGCTCGAAAAACGGGATATGCTCTTTTCATTTTACAATCCAGCGATGATCCCGATCAGGAAATAGAGAATATTAAATTGTGTAAGCAAAACCGCGTGGCTGGTGTCTTCGCCTGTCTCTCTACGTTTACTGAGGACATTTCTGATTTTCAGAAACTAAAAGAAAAAGATGTCCCCGTTATTTTCTTCGACAAAGTTCCGACTCAGGATGATTGCAATAAAGTTTGTCTGGCCGATGCACACGCAGCCAGCATGGCTGCCACTGTATTGAAAGAAAAAAAGAAGAAAAGAATACTATCACTCTTTGGAGATACACATCTATCCATAACCCAAAGAAGATTGGCTGAATATCAAAAAGCTTTTGCAAGTACATCATCAGAAATAATGATTGCTCATGTTGGTGACACTGAAGAATCACGATCCAAGACCTACGAAGTTTTTTCATCCGAAGTAAAACCAGATGCGATCTTCTGTATGAGTGATGAGATTCTAATTGGTGCAATGAAGGCACTTGAACAATTGAGGGTGAAAGTACCAGATGATGTTTCGGTTATCACATTAAGTAATGGCTTTTTCCCCAAACTATACTGGCCAGAAATTACGTATGTTGAAACGAGTGGTTATAAACTAGGCAAGTTGGCCTACAAGAGAATGACGGATTACATCGAAGGTAATACAGCTGATCAGGAACTTATCGTTGAATCCATATTAGTGGAAGGTGGTTCTATCTAGCGCATAAAGAATGCGTAAAAACAATTGATGTTTGATTTCATGAGTATTCGACAAACGGGATAGAGCATCCAAAGGAAGTTCAGCCGTGCGCTTGCGCGGGGATTGAAATTTGTGCATTCATCTAAGGCGTAGGCCGCGCATAAAAAAACTCATCATTGCAATCCTGCTACTAGCAGGATTGTAATGATGAGTTTAGCAAATCAACGAAGGCTAGCCCGCTTGTGGCGGGCTAGCCTTCGTTGATTCTAAATGCACGCCTACTATTTAGCTATGAAATACTGTTCATACTACGTGCATCTTCACTGAACGTAGATCAAGCAGATGCTCTTCATAAGGTGGACGGCCTGAAAATATTAAAAATAGATGCCTGAAAATCTTCAATGGTTATCTCACAAAAACACCACAGGTTATTCTGAAGAAATCGCATTAACTTTTTAAAA
This sequence comes from Chryseolinea sp., assembly GCA_031388805.1. GTDB lineage: Bacteria > Bacteroidota > Bacteroidia > Cytophagales > Cyclobacteriaceae > Chryseolinea. Next base: position 50,334 of record JANMRZ010000001.1, on the reverse strand, counting down.
GCCCCCATTTAAGCAGTTATTCGCACCTTTCAAAAAAAACAGTCAGCAAAGTCAAAAGATTTAGCGATCTTGCGCCCCGAAACGATTTCAGGCCTTTAGCTGTTGTATTGCTGTCGACAAGTGAAAAGAGGCGATTTTAACTTAAAAACACACAATCATGGGAAGACCCCCAATATTACCGAAGAAAAAGAAAGATGGTTTTTATCTCGAATTGCGTAATAAAGGCGCTAAAGCAGGCATAATCGTTATCCGCGACACCCACGAAGCCATGATGCAGGCTGCCAAGCAGTACGAGAACACAAAAGATGTGATCATTCTAGGCGAGCATAAAAGCGGCAAAAAGGTAGATGACGGTAAGAAAAAGGCAAAGGCCTAATCTGAACCTGTCTCTTTAAGAATCAGAAGGCCTTCAATAGCTCTTCAACATTTTTAGAGCCATCAAAGAAATCCAACAAACGGAGCAACACCCGGTCAACTAACGTATCCGGGCATGATGCTCCGCTTGTTAGAATAATCTTTACCGGCCTTTTCTCAGGCAGATAACTCTTTGTTACAATTTTCTCTTTTCGGTGATAGTTAAAGTGCCGAATCTCTTTATCCGAAACAATCTCGTTTTCTGAATTAATAAAATATGTAGGGAATTTTCGCTCACACAATTCTACCAGGTGAGATGTATTCGAACTATTATATCCTCCAACAACAATCGCTAGATCAGCATCTGTCTCCAGAAGTTTATAGGTTGCATCCTGATTATCATTCGTTGCATAACACAATGTATCACGCGTGTCAGCAAAATGTTTTTTGATGTCCTCTGATCCAAACTGCATTGACATCACTTGCTTAAAATAATCTGCGATGGCTTGTGTCTCGGTAGCCAACATGGTGGTTTGATTCACTACACCAACACATTTGAGATCTTTTGATGGATTAAAGTTTTCAGAATATTGTCCTTCAAATTCTTTAAAAAAATCATCGCTTGATTTCTTTCCCACAATGTATTCACCGAGACGATGCGCATCATTCATGTCACGAACGATTATAGAAGGTGCTCCTTTTGAACTGTGTGAGAAGGTCGCACGCGTCTCTTCGTGCTTTGGTTTGCCATGAATGATCACGGTAAAATCATCTGATCCTAATTTTTCAGATCGATTCCATACCTTCTCAACGAAGGGACATGTTGTATTATATTTTTGAACTTCAATTCCCTTGTCTAATAAAATATGCTCAGTCTCTAGTGTTGTTCCGAATGCAGGAATAATTACTACATCATCTTTTGTTAATTCACTCCAGGGAATAAACTGTGTACCATCTGTATCCATAATAAATTGAATGCCACGACTCTGAAGATCCTGATTCACCTCCTGATTGTGAATCATCTGACTTAATAGAAACACACGTTTATCCGGATTTTCTTCAATGGCTTTATAACTTATTTCAATGGCGTTTTCTACGCCATAACAAAAACCGAAATGTCGTGCAATGAAAAATTGAACAGGACCAAAATCTAACAACGTTGGCGTAAAGTCTTGCTTGCGCAGATCTTTAACTCTTCGAGACTCTTTTATTTTTCCGGTGATAGCGGACCGGTAGTACGCAGGAATTTCAAATTTTTTGATAACAAGGAAATTTAATTAACGTCAAAGGTAAAACAGAATTTATCGAATTTGCAGGATTAAAAGAATTGATTGCAGTGTGTTCAATTTGAATGATACAATGTCATCAGAGAACGGAGCTTTTTAAAAGCAAAATAGATTCAAGGCTGAACTAAAATCGTTGTTCAGCCTTGAATCTACGCAAGATCAATTAACCCTTAACGGATGATGATTAACTTTTTTTAAGCAGCTCTTGAGAGCTTGTCTTCTTTTATCTTGTTAACCCTGATCTCTTTCTTTTCGAGATCAAATGATTTTACTTCTACAAAATTGTTTTTGATGTACTTTAAAACCTCCATCACTTTTCCATCAATCTTGCTGCGTACTCGCTCGCCCTTTCTAAACAATCTCCTCATAGTTGAATTTATGAATTTATTACATCCTGAAAGCATAGTTGAATTCTCTTGGGAAATCTTCATAGGTACCGGAGAGAATAATTAAATCACCTTGTTTCTTTTTCTTTAATAGCTCGGTAAGTTCGTTAACGTTCTTAACGGGTGTATCGTTCACTTTAGTAATGATAAACCCTTCGCGCATATCAGTATATTTTGCAGGTTTTCCATTGCCAAGGTCTTTCACCCGAACACCGTTGTCAATATCTAATTTTTTCAGCAATTTTCCATCTATCTCTTCTAATTCCAGTCCAAGGGCAGCAAAGGCATCTCTTTCTTCAGCTTTAACTACTCCCGTCTTTCCATCGCGACTTTTTAATGTCACTGGAATGGTCAGTTCTTTTCCTTTGCGATTCACTACCACATTTACTTTGTCACCTGGGCGATGACGGCCAATGGCTTCTGTTAAAGCGGTATTTGATTTGATGAAAGCTTCATCAATTTTTACAATCACATCGCCTTCCTTAAGTCCAGCATCCTTTGCAGAACTCTTTTCAGCAAAGCCACCAATGTAAGCACCTTCGTTAACGGCCAAGTCTTGTTCCTTTACCAGCGTACTATTAACATTTGAAATACTTACTCCTAACCAACCGCGTTGAACCGTTCCAAACTTAATAAGGTCTTCTACAATCTTATTGACAATGTTCGAAGGCACCGCGAAGCCATAACCAGAATATGAACCTGTAGGGCTTGCAATCGCTGTGTTAATCCCAAGCAATCCACCATTTAGATTCACCAATGCACCACCACTGTTACCCGGATTGATCGCAGCATCGGTTTGAATAAATGACTCAATAGCTGAGTTACCCTCTTTCGTATTGCGATTTAAAATGTTGATGCTTCTTCCCTTCGCGCTGATGATACCTGCAGTAACAGTAGAAGTTAAATTAAAGGGATTACCAACCGCCAATACCCATTCACCTACCTTCGATTGGTCGGAATCAACAAATGGTAAATAAGGCAAACCCTTCTCGCTGATTTTTACTACGGCAAGATCGGTGTCCGGATCCGTACCAATTACTTCGGCTTTAAACGTTCTGTTATCATACAATGTAACTTCAACAACATCGGCGTCTTGTACTACGTGGTTGTTCGTAACGATGTATCCGCCTTCATTAATAATTACTCCTGAACCAGAACTTTGACGTGGGCCATGAGGAGCCTGCGGCCCGAAAAAATCTCTGAATAAATCATTTGATTGTGATTGCTCTTCGCCGCTGCTACCTCCGTCCTGAGTGGATTGAATGTAGACGACAGCAGGCATTACTTTTTCTGCGGCATCTGTAAAATCAAGTGGCATGGCCTCACCTTTTTCATTTACGGAGTATGCCACTTTAGTAGCGGGTGTCCCTGCGAGGTACTCCAACTTTACACCATCTTTATGTTCTTTACCTAACCATTGAAAGCTGGCAACGGTGCATAAGCTACCCAATACTGCCGCCAAGAAAATCGATCCAAAATTTTTCATAGTTTTCAAATATTAAAATTTTTTATGTTTTAGCAAAAACCAGACAATGTCTGTTATGAAAGAAAATTTGTCATTTTTAGAAGAATAGATTCTGTCATTTTTTCAACGCCCACTGTCATTCTGTTTTGAGTACACATTAATACGCGTTCTACTCTGATTTGGTTCTCATATACGTCCACAAGAGTTAAGTTAGTGTTACTTTAAAAGCATTATTTTTATGAATGGTTAAATCATATACCCGATTTCAAATCCTGACGGTCCTTTGGTTTTCGATTGGCTGGCAGCTAAGTTCGGCTCAGCAAAAGGAATTTGGCTGGCTTGTAGGCAAATGGAAACTCACTGAAAAAAATGTCTATGAAGAATGGAAAGTTTCAGAGGATAAAAAAACACTAAAGGGCCTTTCATACCGAATCAAAGAAGGTGATACGACTGTGACGGAGCGACTTCTCATAAAGTTTGAACAACCTTTCTTTTTTTACATTTCGGATGTAGCAGAAAATCCCACACCCGTTAAGTTTAAAATCACACAGTACAATGCTGATAAATTTCTGGCAGAGAATCCTGAACACGATTTTCCAAAAGCCATTCGCTACAAACTGATTCGTAAAGACAATCAGGATTTTATTGAAGCTGCTATTGAAGGCGATGGAAAGGTTATACCTTATACTTTTTCGAAAGTGCAATGAATGCAAGAAACCGCAGGACGCGGAGAAACGCAGAGGACTTTTTGAAATATTCAATTTGCCAATTGGTATGGGGTAACTCTGCGTTTCTCCGCATCCTCCTGTGGTTTGATATTTTTAGTCCAGGCATCTCCCTCGCTTTAAATACCTCCTCCTTCCCTTTATTTTAGATACTTTTGCGGAAAGTAAAATATTGAAATGGCAATTCAGGGGAAGGTTACACTCAAGTCAGGCAAAGAGTTTTCAATTGAACGTTTTCATCCCTGGATTTTCTCAGGTGCGATTCAAGCATTAGACGGACAAGTGATCGATGGTTGTTGGGTAGAAGTAAAGAGCGCTAAAAATAAAGTATTGGGGTTTGGACATTATCAAAACGGAAGCATTGCTGTGCGCTTGTTGTCGTTTGGAGACGGACAGCCTGACGAAAATTTTTGGAAAATGAAATTGCAGCAGGCTTTACAACTGCGCAATAGTACAAACCTACCTTCTTCACAAACAAATGCCTTCCGACTTATTCATGGGGAAGGTGATGGACTTCCAGGATTGATTATCGATTGGTATGATGGTATTGCAGTAGTGCAAGCCCATTCGATCGGCATGCATGAAGATCGAAAGAATATTACACAAGCGTTGCAAGATTTGTTTGGTGAAAAACTGAAATCAGTTTACTACAAAAGCCAATCAACATTACCCGGCAAAGTTCGAGATGCTCAGCAAGACGAATACCTTTTTGGTATGGGTGTTGTTCCCCACGTGGTGATAGAGCATGGCAATAAATTTTTTATTGATTGGGAAGAAGGACAAAAGACCGGATTCTTTTTAGATCAGCGCGAAAATAGAAAACTGTTAGGTAATTTTTCGTTTGAAAAAAAGGTACTAAATACATTTTGCTATACCGGGGGATTTTCAGTGTATGCCCTACAAGCCAACGCTACATTAGTTCATTCTGTTGATGCTTCTGAAAAAGCGATTGCACTAACACGAAGGAACATTGAGCTAAATGGTTTTGATGTTAACACACATGCATGTTATGCAGAAGACACCTTTGATTTTTTGAAAGACAAGCAAGATGAATATGATGTGATCATCTTAGATCCTCCAGCTTTTGCGAAGCATCGCGATGCGCGTCATCAAGCCGTGCGTGGTTACCAGCGATTGAATGCAGAAGCCATGCGTGTGATCAGACCCGGCGGGATTATTTTTACGTTCTCTTGCTCACAAGTTGTAGACCGACAACTTTTTTATGATACCATTGTATCAGCCGCGATCCAGGCCAAGCGACAAATAAAAGTATTGCATCTTCTCACTCAACCAGCCGATCATCCGGTTTCGATCTTTCATCCGGAAGGAGAATATTTAAAGGGGTTGGTGCTTTTTGTGGAATAGTTATCCAAATAGAAATCCCAATTGATTTCATAAAGGATTGAAACCAATTGGGATAAATTTTCTCTCTAAACTTTAATTTTTATTTCTCCGCAGGAATAGGTGGAGGCCCATCGGGCAAATACGATTTATAAACATGCCCGGCTCTGCGTTCATCAAATTCCTTTCGGATGTCTATTCTTAGTTGAGGATTCTCAAATAAATCGACTATCGTCATGGCAAGTGATTTGGCTGCGAAGACCATACCTTTATGTCCGATCGACATTCCTCCACAGGCTACAACTGACCAACCATGCCACGCGGTGTTGTCAGGAGCAGTAGTAACTAACACTGTAATTTCTGGAACGATCCAGCTGATATCACCCACATCAGTTGATCCGCCAGCCGGATGTTCAGCCGTTATTTTTAGTGGATTAATTTTTCCATTCAACCCAATTTGTGTGCCACCTTGTACTTCTTGTATTTTTTTTGCGAATGCAGTTTCTTCCGGCGTGTAAACAATGGGACCGAGTATTTCTAAGTTTTTCTGTAAAGCTTCTGCGCCTTTCTTGTTTACAAGCAATTCATAATCTCCAGTTTGTATTGTTACCTTCGATTCTACTCCTGCAATTTCTCCAGCACCTTTTGCAATTTCTTTCACCCGAGCAAAAACATCTTCTACTCCAGTTCGCTTCGAATCGCGAACCCACATCCAAACTTTGGCATACTCTGGAACAACGTTCGGAACATCACCACCTTTCATAATAGCATAATGCATGCGTACACTTGGCCTCACGTGTTCACGCAACATATTCACACCGTGTGTGAATGCTTCTAATCCATCAACAGCACTTCGACCATTCCATGGATCGGCTGCTGCGTGCGAAGCCTTACCTTTAAACTCAACAACAAAATCAACCATCGCTTGTGAGCTTTGCATATTCGCGTTTATCTCAACATCAGGATGCCAATCGAGGCAAACCTCTACATCACTGAAAAGCCCTTCGCGTGCCATGTAAATTTTTCCACCAACCGATTCTTCTGCAGGTGTTCCATAAAAACGAATGGTACCTTTTAATTTTCCTTGCTGCATTAATTCTTTGATAGCGACTGCTGCGCCAAGACTTCCTGCACCAAATAAATTATGACCACAACCATGACCACCAGCACCTGGAATGAGGGTCTCTTTTGTTGGCATTGCTTTTTGCGAAATGCCAGGTAAGGCATCGAACTCACCCATAATACCAACCACAGGTTTGCCTGATCCATACTCTGCTGTAAAGGCAGTGGGCATACCTGCAACCCCTCGCTTCACTGTGAAGCCTTGCGCTTCAGCATAATCGGATAATGCTTTCGCGGATCTATGTTCCTTCAATGCTGTTTCAGCATACGCCCAAATTTCATCACTCAGTTTGATCAACTCTTGCTGATGCTTTTCTACAGATTGAATGGTTGCTGTTTTATTCGGATTGACTTTCGTTTTTGCAGATTGCGCAAAGACGGGGCATGTTGCGACAAGTAAGGCAAGTATTAAAATTTTATTTTCCATCTATTGCAAGTTTAGGTTCGAGACAAGTAAGAATTTCTTTGGTATTGAATTCTAAGATAAAAAATGGAGAACTAAAAAACCCACATGTACTTTGTTATTCCATCAACGGTTAATTATTCGTTCATCACGATTGCCATTTTGTTACCTGTTGCATTGATGGCCAGTCTCGTAATACCTCTTAATGGAAGAGTTCCACTAGTCACCTCAATTGACTTCCACACGTTGTCTTTTTCAGTATCGAAATAAAAAAGTTTCTCACCGTCGCTCATTACAATTCGTCCATCGTTTGTCCAGGCAAGATCTTCGCGGTTAGGAAGAGCCTCTGCTATTACATCAATCGCATCGATGCTTTTAATTCTCTTAATTAACCATTTAGATGTAGAAGATTTATCAACATAACTCATGGTTTTTGTTTTTGGAATGAGATGAAGAGAACGTCCTATGCTGTCTGCAAGCCAAAGATCTTTACCAGTGGTTACATTATACAATCTCATTGTTTGTGGTTCGCCGAGGACAAATACCATTACATTGTCATTATCCAGCCACGCATGATATCCGACTGTTAAATTATTGACGATCGGAATCGCATCTCCTCCATCAATTGGATATTTTCCTAAATCCTGTTTACCATCATCACGTTGAATGATACACGATACAAAATTTTCATCAGGTGTTACAGTAGGAGAGTATTCACGTTCGGACGTAGAGGTAAATTTATTCGTTTTTTTTGTTTGATAATTATAAGTAAGAATGTCTGTTTTGCCGGAAGTATCCGCGGAGGCGTAATACAATATTGGTTTGTCTGGATGAAAGAAGGGTTGACTATCATAGCCGGGATGATTCGTAACACGAGCCGGATTGGAAATTGTAATCTTATCTTTTTTTAATTTTAAATCGAACATATAAATCTCTGTTCCGGGTTGAGCAATAGCTGTAGTTATGAAACAGATTGTGATGATTGCTAAAAGGAATCTTTTCATTATTGGATGCTTAGTTCTTTAAAGGTAACTTTTCAACCTTTAAAATCAAGAGATGTAAAACAGTAAAGTTTAGCTTGTGTGCATTTTGCGATTACGAAAACAACGATAGCTGAGATGCTAACGCTTTCTGTGTTTTATTATTGACGTTTAGCGATGTATTTCCAATATGATAAACTGCTGAAGCCTCTTTTCTCGAAGCGATGATAATTTCAGTTTGTCCAGCGTGTTGTTTGAATAAATTCTGAACGATGGAAGGTGTGTTATTGTGAAAGGACAGGTGAGATAAAATTAAATGACTCATAAAAGAGGGAGCATGATTGTTAAAAAGTTCCCATGCTTGTTTGTTTGAAATATGTCCGTTACCTCCGCGAATGCGATTCTTGAGTGCTAATGGATACCTGCCTGTTTCCAGCATATGCTCATCGTAGTTCGATTCTAAAAAAGCAGCATGACATTGTTTGAAATAACGCATTACATTTTCACAGGCAATTCCAATATCTGTGATGACGCCAACTTTTACTTGCTCATGTTCGATAATAAAGCTGTGCGGATCACGTGCATCATGAAATTTTGGAAAAGGCGTTACAGTAATATTACCTATTGAAACAGGTTCATGGGGAAGAAAAGTATGAACAAGACTTTCTCTCAAACTTACCTTTCCTTCCCGCATTGTTTCGGGAGTAATGTAGACGGGTACCGGGTATTTTTTGGTGAGGGACCGCAAACCTGCAATGTGATCGCCATGTTCATGCGAAATGAAAATGGCCTTCACTCGCTTCATCGATAAGCCAAGCCGGTGCATTCGCGTTTCAGTTTCTCGGCACGAAACGCCTGCATCGATAAGTACAGCTTCCTTCATGTTACCAACATAATAGCAATTGGCATTGCTTCCGGAATTGATGGAGGAGATGGACAAAGACATATTGCTCGAAAGATAGCAGTTTAGCGCAGCATCATAGTGTCAAAAGGGTCAACCTCTTAAACATTTAATTCTTAATCCTTAAGAAAATCTTCCCTGATAAATGATGCATGCTTAGAGAATCATAATTGCCTGAAAGCCCCATTGAATTCAATTCCATCTTTACTGCTAGTTTATTGGTTGATTCAATCAGGCTCATATCTGAAACTGGCAAATCATATTTGTATTCTTTGCCATGTTTTGAAATCAGAGCATTCATTAGGTCGCCCAAATTTAATCGAATGCTATCGTTACGATTGACGAGCATTAATTGATTGTCCGATTTATTTGGATAATGAAGCGTAAACAAAATACTATCAACTGAAAATGAGTCTACATACATTTCTTCATAGTTAGGATTCTCATTGAAAGAAAACATATAATCATAACCATGGACAAAGGTCACGTTGTTGGGTAACACAGAATAGTTGAAATAATAATGAGTTGAGTTATTACTATACAGATATTGGTATTTGAGGCCCATGCTTCTCATATAGATTTCATCTTCAGAAACCCGGGACCACTTGGGATGCAAAAGACTTTTTAGTTTAGCAATCGAATCTATATCCTGTCCATACCATCCGCGGATCGGTGTAAATCCGTGATGACTATCGAGGTAATCCATTATCGACTTTACCTCGTTGTGAAGAGAGTCTGACAAGAGTCCTTCATTTGTATCTTCTTTTTTTGTAAACAAAGTAGGCAGACTATCCTTTAACCAGATTACTTCATTCTGAATTTTTCCTGATTGTAATATTTTCCCGTTTTCAAGTACTTGCTTTAAACGATTTACCTGGCTTCGCTCACTAACGGAAAACACGCCCCAATATCCAAATGAAATGAGCGTTGAGAGAATGGCTAGTGAAATAGGGATAAACTTAATATTGGTTTTGCCCATCATAAAATAAGCACACACCAATGTCAGCCAGACACCCAACACTAAAATTATATACCGATTAATAGTTATGCCGTAATCAGACAATCGCATACCAATAGCAACGAAGAGAATGACAACAAGGGGAAACAAAATAAAATAATAGATTCTCGAAAACTTCTTTATCCACGCATTGCCTTGAAGATTTCCATATGGATGAATTAATAAGAGTGTAAGGATTCCAAGAACGGATACGCATACGATCAGATACGAAACAATTCCTTTGGGCCAATTCCATAAGAAGGTGATCTTACCAGCATACCCGTATAGAATAACCAGGTATAAAATCAACAGCGGCAACAATACAAATTGAGAAAATACTTTTAACCCTTTGGGGTATTCTTTTATTCCTTCCAGGTCGCTAAATGTTTTTGGTATACCTGAAATAAAAAACCAGGTATTAAAGAAACCAATAATGAAAATAAACAGGTCAAGATATAATTCTTCGTGAATATCAATATCAAACAAGAGGTGTAAGGCAACCAGGGCCAGCGATAATCCGGCATAAAGAAATCCAGAGTACAACAATGACGTGAGTATCCGAAGGAATAAAATTTTATTATAATGCCAGAAACCGTTTAAATCATCACTACCTATAAACGGAATGAATGAAACTAAAAGATGAATAGTAATATTGTACAGTGCGTATCGAATATAAGGAAGTGACGTGTTCTGTGTAGAATCAATATTGGGCAATGTAAAATAGAGAAGAACGATAATAATAGTGGCAAGGATGTTAAGTGCGGTTTTCGCTTTAAACCCAAAATCTTTATTGTTGGCAAAAACAGTTGCACAGAAGTAGAAAGGGATTCCTAAACCAGCACAAAGCATAATGTTAACAAAGGGGAAAACATTTGTTATTTCTTTCTCGACTTCTGTTAAATATATTCCCGCGCACACAGCAATGAGTGCTGAAAGCATCGAGAGAGGAAAGCGCAAAAGAGATTGCTTTGCATGTTGAGCAAGGTAGGTAAGGGAGGGAAGTTTCATAGGTTACAGGTAGAGGCTCAAATATAAATTTTCTAAGCCTGATTCCTGATGAGTTGAAGATAATTGAAAAAACAAAAAGCCCTACTCAGTGGTGAGTAAGGCTTTTGCGAATTTAACCTGAAAAGTAAAATCTTAATTCTCTTTGTCGGCTTCGTCAGCTTTTTCGATTTCTTCATCGATGATTTTCTCAATCACTTCGCGTTGACGCTCATCAATGGTCTTATCTGTTTTGGCTTGCTTTTTCATGAAGCGCAACATCGCGTTCTTTTTTATTTCGTAGGCAATGAACACCGTGTATTCATTCGTCTTCTCGTTAAAAAACTTCTTCTCGTCCATCTTTCTTAGATCAGAAATGTTGGTGTTCATGGTTTGACGAACAAGACTTTGAAATTTATCAGCAACATCACCAGCTTTTTCGTTTTCTGTTTGTCCTAAATACTGATCAGCAACTTGCTTCATAGTCGTGTTTACTTGTCCTCCCAACTGAGCTTTCGCATCAATATCTGCTTTCGCTCTTGCAATATTGTCTTGTGAGCTTGTGCCCTTACCTGTTGCTCTCCAAAATCGATTTGTTGATTCATAAGCACTACCTTGAAAAGGTTCTTTCACCTTCTTACCGAGTACACCCGATGAACAAGCAGCGAGTATCAGGCATGATAGAAAAACAAATGTGTTGAGGATTTTCATACTGTGTGAAGATGTTGTGGGATAAAATTAGTAAAAATTGTGCCAGAATGAAGTATGATGAGGAAAAGACAGATTGCGATTGATTATCGCTGCACCTGAATCACTACTTGCCAACGAAAAGCCCATTTCCAGTGGATGGTGTAGTCTTTTATTCCAGCACCAGAAAGAATTTCCTGCAATTCACTTTTTGTAAATGCACGAAGTACGGAGAGTGGTGCATCAAACTTCACCATGGCTGATTTTGAAAACAAATGCGTTAACATCTTAATGGAGTGGTACGCTAATGTATGACGATGAATATCATTGATGACAATACCAATTCGAACTTGCTTTTTTAATTCGTTAAAGAATGAACTGAGCTGTTGTTGGGTGAAGTGATGAAAAAAAAGAGTACCGATAACAATGTCACATCTGATGGATTGAAATTCTGGAGAAAAAATATCAATCGCTTTGAATTCAATGTGAGCCACATCCTTCAAATTATTCTGTGCAAAAGCAATGATGTTAGGATTTGCATCAATGCCCATGAGTTTTACTTTTTTGTTTTTTGTTTTTGCCCAGCGATCAATTAATCGAAGCATATCACCACCGCCACATCCAACATCGATGATGGTGATTTCTTCAGGGATATTGGTCTGTTCAAAAAGTTTTGCAATCCCGTTGATTGTTACCTGATTTCCACCAAGCCATGTATTGATTACTTCAAGCTCACGTAAAGTTTGATCAACCACTTCGCCGGAGCATTGAAGATCATCCATGATTTCAATAGCTTCTGATCGTTTCGAAAAATCAGGCATTGGCCGAATGAATTTTAAGTACCATACTTTCTAATGTAAGCCCCGGGCCAAACGCCAGACTAAGAATTCTTTCTCCATCGTCCGCGCTTGATAATTTTTTAAAGATCTCATTCAATACAAACAAAACTGTTGGCGATGACATGTTACCATATTGTCTTAACACTTCAAGCGCATGTCTATTTTGTTCTTTGCTTAAATTGAGTTTATGTTCAATTACCTCTACAATTTTTTTACCTCCCGGATGGATCGCAACATATTTAATATCTTGTATTCCTTTCGTAATCTTTTTCAGTAAGGAGTTGGTTAACTGTTGAATACCGGATTGAATTATACCAGGAACATAGGCGGATAATTTCATTTCAAAACCGAGATCGCCAACACTCCACGCCATGTCGTGTTCACCTTCGGGCGCAAGGTCGTTGTGAAAATGTTCGAGTGATAACTTTATCGACTGCTCACTTCGGGATTCTACTAAAACTGCAGCAGAGCCATCAGCGAACAAAGCATTCGCCAGCAGATTATTTTCGCTTGGTTCTTTTTGGAAATGTAAACTACAAAGTTCAGTACAAACAATGAGCACTTTCGAATTTGAATCGGCTTTACAATAGGCATCGGCCACCTTCAGTGCATTGAACGCAGCATAACAACCCATAAAGGTGATGCATGTGCGCTGTGTGGTTGTTGGTAAGTTGAGTGCCTTTATTAAATCAATGTCGAGGCCTGGTGCATACATTCCTGTGCAACTGACAACAATAAGATGGGTAATTTGTTGAAGATTAAATGAAGACGTGGTCTTCATCTTTTCAATCGCAGCCAGACTCAATGGCAAAGCGTGATCTCGAAAAGCTTCCAATCTTTTTTGAGTTGAAGGAAACGGTTCGAAGTCTGGTGTGTTGGGATAAAAGTCGAAGTCTTTTGATTTTCCATAATCGGCTAAAACAGAATAGCGATTGTCAATCCCGGTTGCTCTAAAGATGGTGCGCAGCTTGCGTTCATCGTCATGAGTTAATTGCATGCTTCGCACCATAAAATCGGCTAAAGCCAATTGACTAAATTGGTTTGAAGGATTGGCTGTTCCGAATGCAGTAATGAAACTCATTGTCTTCCGTTATCTGTCAATGGTTGAAGGTTTAGGTTGTTGTCTTTTGTAGACCCATTAACGGATAACAATAAACAGCTTACCGATACCTAATCCAAAAAAGCCTACATTAGTTTCATAAAAAAAAGTAAAACATGTTTTCATCTTCGTCCTGGCTTCACCTCCGTATACCCTTTTCCTATTTTTTGTTGCCTGTATTTTTGTTTTCACTTTCTGTTTCCCCTAACATAACCGAGAAGACCCTGTTATGGACTTTCCTGATTGTTCATTTTTTTCTGTACCCGGCCAGCAATGGTTACAATAGTTATTTTGATAAAGATGAAAAAAGTATTGGGGGATTAAAAAACCCGCCACCTGTAAATCGTGGATTGTTTTTTCTATCACTTGCCTTCGATGGCATTGCTATTGTATTGGGGTTCGTAAAACTTAGCCTTGCATTTTCTATTATGTTGTTGGTCTACGGATTGGTTTCAAAAGCCTATAGCCATCCAAGCATCAGACTGAAGAAATATCCAATTGACGGATGGATCATCGTGAGTTTGTTTCAAGGGCTCTTCACGTTTATGATGTGTTACGTAGGCGTCAGCGGCTTGCCAATCGAGTTATCAGTAAAATCTTCAGTTTTGATACCCGGTATGCTTGCTACTTTTTTATTGCTTGGCACTTACCCAATGACACAGATTTATCAACATGAGGAGGATGGGAAACGCGGCGATCAAACCTTTAGCAGGATGCTGGGTATTCGCGGAACGTTCTATTTTGTGGGAGGGATTTTTGTATTTGTGAGCTTGGCCTTCGTGTATTATTTCTACACAACATTTTCACTTCATTACGCATTGGTCTTTCTCGCTGCAATGTCTCCAGTAGTAGTGTTCTTTTTCTTTTGGTTCATTAAAGTATTGAAAGACGAAACAAAAGCGAACCACACCTATACGATGTGGCTCAATTTTATTTCGGCTACTTGTTTGAATGCTTTTTTTATTTACCTGTTTTTGGATTCATCACATATTCTAGAGGCTCTTGGTTAAGATCTTTTTGGGATTATTAAGATACTATGAAATTGCCATCCCCACTTTTTCCAATAGTGCTTTTGTGGCACGTATACCTTCATCTTCGCTAAGTTTGCTTCCTTCATACTCAATTCCAATATGACCCGTATAGCCTGCTGCTTTTACGATAGGTAACATCTTTGCATAATCTGTTTCAATACAGTTGCCTTGTTCATCAAAGTCATATGCTTTTGCACTTACACCTTTTGCGTGAGGCATCATCTCGGTTGTACCTTTATAGCGATCATACATTTCTACACAAGGAGAATCCCACATATCATTCTTTTCGCGCCTCACGCAGAAATTACCAAAGTCAGGTAAGATGCCACAGTTGCTCATGCCTGTTCCACTGATAACACCGCTTAGCCATAGACCGTCAGAAGAATATCCGCCATGGTTTTCAACAATTACATTTATACCCAACCCTTTGGCGAACTCCGAAAGGGATCGGAGTCCATCGGTTGCCGCTTTTGCTACTTCTTCTCTGGTTCCAATACCAAATGAATTAACACGAATGGAATGACAACCTAAGAACTTCGCAGCTTCAGCCCATTTGTAATGATTCTCTACAGCCTTAGCTCGCTTCTTTGCATCTAAATCTCCAAGCTCGCCTTCACCATCACACATAATGAGCACGCTGGTTACTCCAAGATCATCACATCGTTTTTTTAATTCAGCTAGATAGGTTTGGTCCTTTGCTTTGTCCATGAAAAACTGATTGACATATTCTACAGCTGAAATGCCAAAGTCATTTTTCGCCTTGGCTGGGAAATCAAGGTGATCGAGTTTTTTATCGAAGAGGGATTTATGTAGCGACCATTCGGCCAATGAAATTTTGAAAAATAATTCTTTAGGAATGGCGGAGGTGATTGCAGTAGAATCAACTTTGTTGTCGGAAGATGATTTACCGCCACAAGCGGAAAGAAATGTGGTACCCGCTGCGGCACTCATACTGATGAGTCCTAATGAGCGTAAAAATTCTCGTCTGCTACTCTCGTTTTTCATGTATTAATATTTATTTTTTAAGGCCACATGGAATGGCCAGGTTGAATTATCATCCCTTCGGGTGAACAAATTGCCTGGTTATTTCATGGTGTTTAGGTTGTTGAAAAGTTAAGATAGGCATTCACCTTGACTTTCAAAACTGCAAGTACTCAGAAGCCATTCCCATGTGTACTTCGCATTATGCCATTGGCAATTGGCTTTACATGAATGGCTAAATTGATTGCGATGTTCGATGCGGTCGGGCTTCCAAATAACTTCTGTATCTGTCTTCCTCTCCAAAGTCGTGCGCCAAAGTTTTTCTGCCAGAGGATGGAATATCTTCGTTCCATTTCTTCACGCGAAAGCGAATTTTTGATATGTTCAATTATTAATTCGCTTGCCAGTTTAGATGCATGAATGGCCATAGCCATTCCATTTCCGCAAAGAGGTGTAATCATTCCGGCTGCATCTCCAACCATCAACATGTGGTTTTCAATAGGAGATTTTGTTTCAAATGATATTTCGTTGATCGTTTCAGGTTTGTCAAAGAGGAAGTCGGAATGAATGAAAACGAATTTAAGTAATGGGTTTTTAAAGAGAACATTCTCCTCCATCTCACGAATGTTTTTGAATTGACGAAGGTTATCTCGGTGGGTTAGATAACATAATGTTGTTTTGCCATCCTCAATATTGCTCATGCCGCAATAGCCACCATCAAAATTATGAAGAGCAATAAGATCTTCTGGATGAGAAGTTTTGAGATGATATTTTACACCTATATAAGGTGAGCGCTTCTGAATGAAACTTCGGTTTAACTGAATATCAAGTTTTGAGCGCTTACCAAAACTCCCTAGCACAATATCCGCTTCTAAATTTTGAGATTGTGTTTTGATTAGAAAGGTATTGTTGGAAAAAGTAACATTATCCACTTCGGAGTTTAACAAAAAAGTTACGCCAAGCGCTTTAGCTTTTTTATAGAGAAAATGATCGAATACATATCGACTGATTCCAAATCCACCAAGATCAAGATCCATCGTTTCACTTTTCCCATGAATAGATGAAAGTAAAAATCGGTTGATAGAAGTCGGGTTGAGTTCATATGGAAATAAATCAAGCGATTTTAGATAGGGGATTGTTTCATTCGAAATGTACTCTCCACAAACGCGATGAAATGGATATGATTTCTTCTCAACTACAGTTGAAAGTATTCCAGCCTTTGCGAGTCTTATGGATGCAATGAGTCCTCCTAAGCCACCACCTACAATGACAATTTGCTTCATATCGGTATTGAATCTCTTGATTTGAGAAAGTTAGAACAAGGATTCGTTTAAAAACAAAATATTTTGCACTGGAACAAATCTTGCAACCCAACCTTTTACGTTAATATATCGTCTACTAATAACCCTGTTGGCAATGGAATCAATTATTCAAAAGCAAAACTCAATTAATCCAATGAATATTCTATTGGTTGGTAATAATCCTATTGAGTTGAGTGGCATACTGGAGAAACTCAATAAAGTAAGAGGACAAAAAATTATAACCGAAATTGCATTCGACCTGCAAAGTATTTTGCAAAGACTGATGCACTTTCAGCCCCATTTTATTCTGATTGACGATAATATCGGAAAAACAGAAATGACGTTGACAATTCAGGCATTGGAGGCAAACGACAAGACACGAAATGTTCCGATTACATTATTAAAATCTTCAAACTATGAAGAGGCTTTGGGTGCCTCCAGCATATTAGACTATTTATTGAAACAAAATTTGTCGTCAGAAGGAATTTATACCATGCTTCGCAATTCACTTAAATTTCGGAGAACACAGTTGTATTTATATACAGCATATCAAAAGAGAAAGGAACAACTCTCTAAGTTAGTACCGCGGTAAAAAAACACTTATTTTAAATTAGATCTGATCAGCAAGGGTTAATATCGCTTTTACCCGACTGCCGTTTCGATTTACTTCAACTTTTACTTTTTTTCCTGGTTTAGTATTTAATAACCCATTAACGAGACTTAAACTTAAATATTGAAGTGTTACGCCATTAACACTTTCAATAATATCACCCGCCTGCAAACCAGCTTTTTTTGCCGAGGATTGTTCACGCACTTCAGTTATTTCAAAAATATTGAGTTTTGCCCCTTTGGCTTTTATAGTAAGCCCGCTGAGGTTGTGATGATAACCTTTTTTGAATGAGGTATTTTTTTTGAAAAAGATTTTTTCTTCAGGAAAGTTATACACAATATGGAAACGACTCATTAATTCTCCACCGATTGATCCATTTCTGAAAATCTTACCCACTTTTAAGCTATCGAAATAGCTATTTGGATCTGGGAAATTGGCCACTACATTATTTATTTTATAGGTGCCAAGCTGCATGCTTTCAATGCGTCCGATCTTTCCAAAAATCTCACCTCCTAATCCTCTGCCAATAAGGGAGCTAAGAGTTTGCTCAGGTACATGAATTCGTTTATCCGAAAAAGGATCAAGCATAAGGGCATGGCTTGCACCTGTGTCGACCAATAATTTTGCTGTGAGTGTTGTGCCGTCTTCTAATATTACTGTCGTGATGAGGTAGGGTTTTGTGTCTTCTATTTTTATGGGAATAGATTGAAATTTCTTGTATTTACGAGCCTTATGTGGAAGAACCAGGGTGAGCAACTTCTTTTCATAATTAACATCAACTATGAAGCGGCTAAATAATTCATAGCCCAAAATTCCATGCACATCGGTGCCAAGGTAGTTGCGTAATTCAAGGTAATCTTTCTCTAACACCAGCATAGCGTGGCCATGACTTTCTACACCAGGCAAGGCAAGCGAAACGTTGTTTGTGATGTAAGCATCAATCAAGTTCACTCCACCTGCACCAGATATGGTGTACTTGCGTGAATACTGGAGGTTGAGAATATCGGTAAACGCCTTTTGGGTGAGAATGGTAGTGCGAACGCCAGTATCTAAAATGAATTTGAGAGGCAGCGCGTTGTTCAACACAACAGGCACTACTATCAGGTTGCTGTAGATCTCTATTGGTATTTGGACTTTCTTTTTTCCATTCGGTAATGAAAATCCTAAAGGCTGCCCGATAAGGCTTTTACAAACGAGAAAGAAATAAACAAAAACCAGAAATTTCCGATACATACTAAGACTACTGATAACTGTCAAGATAAGACAATTTTCAGAGAGTGTACCATCACCCCGCTTGCGGGATTAGCAGATCAACAAGTTCATCAGTTGAAGTGCTGACGTTTAGAAAATCCAGATAGGCAGAGCGCAAAAAACCGCTTTCTTCCATCAAGATCATTTGCTTTAATAGTGGATCAAAAAAATGATTGACATTTAAAATTCCAACGGGTTGATTAATCAATCCAAGTTGTTTCCAGGTTAAAATTTCAGCTAACTCATCCAATGTTCCCCACCCGCCAGGTATAGCGATGAACGCATCTGAAAGATCCGCCATCCTTTTTTTTCTTTCGTGCATGGAAGAAACAACTTCCAATCTGGTAAGGTATTTATGCCCAACTTCACGACTCATTAAAAACTCAGGTATCACACCAATTACACTTCCGTTATGTTTCAGTGCGCTGTCAGCCAAAAGACCCATCAGGCCTACATTGCCACCACCATAAACAAGGGTAATGTTTCTTTGGGCTAATGTAATTCCTAGTTCTCGTGCCGCATCTGCAAAGACGGCATCATGACCAGTAGCTGAACCACAGAAAACACAAATGGTCATTGGCTGTTAAGTTCTGAGAACTCAATACTTATTGTCGTGTTTGTTTTTGCTCACCATTTTGTTTGGAATAACCCAAGGAGAAATAATGGCAAGAACGAAAAGTGCGATAACGACCCAGAATGGCCACCAGGATAAATCCATATTCATTTTATTTAGTGGCGGTAAAAATAGGCTCTATTCCATAATTTTTGCAGAAAGAACTGAAATTTGTTTTAGGATAATTAACTTGTCGCGAGCCCATATTACTAAAGTCATACATGAAGAAGTTTCTTATTATTTCAGGGATAGCATTAGTGCTGATTGTTATTCTGGCTTTCCTTACTATGTTTTTTATAGGGAAGCATACAAAGTCCTTTAGCCCGGAGGAGGGAGTATCATTTGCACAGGATGATGTGGCCATCAAAGTGCAGTACAACAGGCCGTATAAGAAAGGCAGAGAAATTTTCGGAGGACTCGTTCCCTATGGAAAGGTTTGGCGCACGGGTGCTAATGAGGCTACTGTATTTGAAACAAATAAGGATATCCAGATTGAAGGAAAGAGTTTACGCGCTGGAAAATACACACTTTGGACTATACCCGAGGAAGATACCTGGACCATTATTTTTAATACAGAAACAGGACAGTGGGGTGTTAACTTCGATGGTGAAGCAAACCGAAATCCTGACAAGGATGCTTTACAGGTTGTTGTTCGTTCAGTAAAACAAAAACGTCAATTTGAGCAGTTCACCATTTCTTTTGAAAAGACTGGTGAGGAGGCTGAAATGGTTTTGATTTGGGATAAAACATTGGTTGCTGTGCCAATTGGATTTTAAGAATACTCTATACCTATCGTGCAACAGCCTTAATTGTTAATTTTTTATTTTCTGGTAACACGGCTTCTATTGCATTTCCAAAATAATTAAGTCGCGATGGTTCAATGCCTTGTGATGTCAGATAGGTAATGATGGATTGGGCTTGCTGAAGAGTCCGGTCGTTATGGTACCTGGTTCGCACCATTATTGTATCGCGCTTGAATAATTGCCCGAGGGTATCAATGTCATCAAATTGAGTCAGAATAGAATCAATTACCATTTCGGTAAGATCCGGACTTACCTGTGTCGAATCTTCTTCATAACCACTAAGCAATACCTGAATCTCAAATTTGAGTGCAGGGTTTGCTTTTGCGACTCGTACTAATCTTTTAAGCTCCGTATCAGACGATGCTTCTAACTTGCTTGAGTTCGGCTCAAACTTTATTAAGTCCAGCGGCATTTCGTCTCCTGGTGCTGGTGTTTTTAATGTAACATTTACTTTTTCGCGTTGCTGGATTTTATCGCTTCGCAGATCAAATTGTCGCGCATAATACGTCATGTTGCTTTGTTCAGGGTCAACTGACATTTCATACTTAGAACCTTCCATTAAATACAGAAGATAAGTACCATCGGCAGAAGGTCTTCCTGAGTAGATTCTTTTGTTTGAGTTCAAATCAACAACCGATATGTAAGCAGGGGCGGCTGCGTTGTTCGTGTCAGTAATACGACCTTCTACTTTCATCATGCCTCGTGGACGAAGTTCATTCGGAATAAGAAATTCAACCAACTCATTTATTTTTCGTGCGTTTGGCGTGTCTCTCAATACATATCTGCCCAATGCTGAAACGCTAATATATTGATCGTCTTTGTCAGTGTTGATGTAATCCAAGGCAACAGGCGTAGACCAGGCTCCATCGCTGTATTTCGTTTGATACAAATCCATTCCGCCTTTGGTACTTGCCATTTTGTTGGAAGAGAAAATTAAGGTTTCTCCATCGGCCATAATGCGCGGAGTTTGTGAGTTACCCGTGTTGATTGATGCGGGAAGTTCTTCTGGTTCTTCCCATTGACCATTTGATTTTTTCTTCGATCGAAAAATTCTACAATCACTCGCGCTATTCTGGTCCATTTTTCCGCAGCGCATAAAATAGAGTGTACTTCCATCGGTTGAAAAAGAAGGACAAGCTTCATTTAATTTTGAATTGAGTGGCAACAAAATGTTTTGAGGATCGGTCCAGACAGTTCCCTTCAATTCACTTGTAAAAATATCGTAACCTCCAATGGTTGGTGATTTAACAGACGAATAATACATTCTTTTGCCATCCGCACTTAAGGCATAACCACGGAGAAAAGTAAGACGATGATTGATGTTTTTAGGAATTACAATGGGGGGCGACCAATCGCTTTCGCGAGATGTGTAATTCAAGGTAAGCGCACCATCTTCACCACTGTCGGAAATAAAGAGCAATGCGTTTCCATCATGACTAATATAAGGAGCGTATAAATTGAGTGAAGGATGGTTGATTGAACTGGGGAGCCTTCTGGTTTTGGCTTGAGAAAAGGATGCGATAACGGTGATGACCAAAAGAAAAGAAAGCAAAACGACTTTTTTCATATGTATCTGAAATTTGAAGAATCTACGCAGCACAATTTACGATCTACAATTTTAATTCCATCATTCAAATTGTTCGTCAAACCTGTTAGTTCGCAAATTGGAAGGGAAATATTTTCAGATTTTTAGTTTGCACATCAGGTTTTTCGGGTTTGCAGTGTACCTTAGCTTGACAATTTAATGATCTAAAATTCATCTATGATCCAGGTAATTCCTTCAATCGCGATCCGAAAAGGCAAGGTTGTAAAGATGCGAAAGGGCGATCAGTCCAGTGAAAAAGCATATGATGAAAATCCGCTAGACCTTGCCAGGCGATTTGCGGATCATGGAATAGAAGTGCTTCACCTGGTTGATTTGGATGGTGCTGAAAAAGGAAGTCCGGTGAACTGGCATGTATTGGAAACCCTTGCAGGACACACCGATCTTAAAATCGATTTTACGGGAGGCATCTCTACCGATGGCGACATCAGTAA
Source organism: Chryseolinea sp. (assembly GCA_031388805.1). GTDB lineage: Bacteria > Bacteroidota > Bacteroidia > Cytophagales > Cyclobacteriaceae > Chryseolinea. Next base: position 28,138 of record JANMRZ010000001.1, on the reverse strand, counting down.
AGCGTATGAATATGGTGCTGATTACATTACCGCTGCCAGTCTTGCCGTTACTAATCCCGAACTTTTCGCATCATGGATTGTGTCTTACGGTCGTGAAAAGATGACGCTTGGTGCCGATGTAGTAGATATCAAATCAAAAGAACTTCTTTTCAGAGGATGGCAGAAAAAAGCTAATGTCACTCTATTTGAACATGTCGAATATTTTTATTCACGTGGTTTGAAATATGTAAAGTCTACTGATGTTTCACGCGATGGTGTATTGGAAGGACCCGCCTTTGGTTTCTATCAGGAAATTATTGACGCCTTCCCTGAGATTTGTGTCCTCGCCAGTGGTGGTGTGCGCGGTGTAGATGACATTAAACGCTTAAATGATATGGGAATTTTTGCCGTGATTTTTGGCAAAGCGTATTATGAAGGAATATTAAAACTGAAAGATCTGGAACAATTTCTCGTGAAGAAAGAAGCATAATAAAAAACCCCGAACATCATCGGGGTTTTTTATTATGTGATTTTTTAAAAATTTATTCTACTGTGAGATCGAACGTCAAATCAATATCTGTTTCTCCATCGCTGGATGTAGTTGTGCTGGATTTAAGTTCAGGTTGATGTTTTAGTAATACTTTGAACGTTCCCGAAGAGGCCACATCTGTTGTAGTCCATGAAGTTAATAAGCCGATAGGTAATCCATTAACATCTTCGTCATTATAATTCACCACATCATTTCGATTGTCAATATTCCCATTACCTGTTGGATTGGAGAAAACATTATTTGTCCAGGAAAAGAAAAACTGATGTTCGTCTCCTTCTTCTTCTATCTCAGCGCCAATATTATATTCAGCATCAGTAGGAGCAGCGAGGTTGTTCAGAATCTCAAATGTTAAAGTGTAGGTAACATTCTTGGTTAAATCAATTGAACCGTCTACTGTGATGTTTCCAGAACCTAAACCATCAGGATCGGTTGCTGTGACAGTTACAGTTGTACCACCAGCGACAGGAGTAAAGATGAGTTCGACACTTGAAATGAACTCCGGCACATCTTGTTTTACCGGATCGTCATTGTTACAGCTAGTCATGAGGCCCAGCGAAATCATCGCTAAGGTGCCACCAATTTGTTTTGATTTTCTGAAGAAGAGGTTATTCATAGTTTGTTTATTAATGCAACATAGTTGCAAATATAGAAGTTTAATTGAAACTCCAACTCCTTTGTAAAAGGAAGCTTAGAAACTATATTTTATTCCTAAAGAAATGTTGCGACCTACATCATCAGCATAATATCGCATGCGATTGGTGTATTCACGGTAACTGGTATTGAGTAAGTTCGTCACGCTAACTTTAAAGTCCAGTTTTGAGTTCTTGACAGGATAGGAAATCCCCATGTTTATATTCCAGAGAAAATAACCATTCGGTGCGGCTGCAAAATCGAATGGAGGTAATGTTTCTCCAGCTTCTTCAGCGGAAATAATTTCTTCGATACTTTTCTTAACTGGTGCGCGGTTTTGCTTTGCTGTATACTTCACTTTTGATTCAACATAAAACGATTTCCATTTTTTAAGTTGTGGTTGCTCGAATCGCGCATTCACTTCGAATCGATTTGAAGGAATAAAATACAAGTACGAATTGTTCTTTTCATCGGTCGCACGAAGCAATGAAGTTTTTGCACCAAGTTTTAATTTTTTAACTACTTCATAATGTATTGACAAATCAAATCCTAAAAAGGAGGCATCGGTTTGTTTATAATGAAAAGTAGGCTTAGATCCGCCAATGGATGTTGATACACCCGTTGGTTTAAGGTAGATGTAATTAAAAATGAAATTATAATAAGCAGTGGTCTCTATTTGAAGTTTGTCCGTATTGTATTGATAGGTATTTACCCATTTTAGTGCTTTCTCATTTTTATATTCTGCTTTGTTGAAATCGATAACCTTACTGCTATCAAGTAGTAAACCATTTTCTATTGACCCTGCACTTTGGTGTTGCCCAAAGCTATAGAGTTCGGCTACATGTGGAGGACGCCATGCACTGGCAAGAGTCGTGATGTACAATCCATTCTTCAAAATCTTTCGATTTGCACCAATTGTCAGGCTTGTGTTATGAAATGTTAATGTGCTTCTGTATAACACGTTTAAGGGATCATATCCAGCAACATTTGAATACCGATAATCATAACGAATGCCTCCATCTAAAATCCATTTTTTCAAATTGACTTTTTGAATGGCATAAACGCCAAGTGTTGTACTGTTAAAATTTGGAATGAAGGGAATGCGAAATGTACCATCAATGTTATTGTTATCCTGAAGCATTCCATTTATGCCAATACAGCGAACTGCTTTCTCTTTACTATTCTCCCACTCCAGATCAAGAGTATGGGTTATCAATTGTAAATCTATGGATGGAATGGGCTCCAAATTACCTTTGCGAACGTCAAACTCTTTGCGTCTGTTTATTTGCAATCCATACTGAATAGTGTATTCGTTATTGCCCACGTGTCTGTGTGCGTTAAGTTTTAACAAATCGTGTTTAACATCCTGACGCGGGTTGATGATATCATAAGTAAAATCTTTAGTATAGGATGGCGGTTCTCTTTCTAACGCATTGCTAAGATCGGCAACGGTCTCAACTGAAGAACCTCGTAAAATTCCAATCTCTGTTTTAAAGTGGCTATAAAACAATTCAATGCCAACGTCTTCCTTGTGATAACCTGCTGTTAAAGAATAGTTCAATTCATTATAACCAGTGTTCGATAAAGTATAATCAGGTGCATGGAAATCGCCAGACTTTTTCCCTGTCCCTTGAACACGCCATCCAAAACCTTTGAATTTTTTTAGACCACCTTCTAGTGTTCCGGATACTGTACCCGATCGTCCGTTGGATTGGCCGATTAGATTTAACTCACCACCCAAAATATTTGTTGTGGGTAGGTCTGGAGGATTGACAATGACAACACCACCCAATGCATCTGTCCCATATTTAATTGCACCTGCATCTTTTATCACAACAATGTTTGATGCGATGAATGGATCAATTTCGGGAGCATGTTCTGCACCCCATTGTTGTCCTTCCTGACGAATGCCATTGTTTAATATTAATATTCGTTGACTATGAACACCATGAATTACAGGTTTGAAAATGGAAGGTCCTGTTTGTATGGTGGCGACTCCTGAAAGTTCTTTCAGCGATTCACCCAACGACATTCCTTTTGTTTCTTCCAATGCAGTGCCAGAGAGTGCACTAAGGGTTTGAGTTTGCTCAGTATGTTCATATCGATCTGCAACAACAACTTCTTTAAGAACCTCATTACTTTCGGTCAATACGAAGTTTAGGATAATCGATTTTTTAACTTTTAAAACAACTACCTTATCCTCGTACCCGAGATACTTTACCTCAATTTTGTAACTCCCTTCACATAGATTTTTGATTTTAAAATTTCCATCCCAATCTGTGATAGCCACTGTTTTTAGTTCAGCCAATGATATCGAAGCACCTAAAAGAGGCTCACCATTTGTCGAACTGATTTTCCCGGAAACAGTAAATAGGCAAGATTCCTGGGCCTTCAAAGGTTGAAAGGCGGCAAAAAGGATGGAAATGGAAAGATAGATTGACTTCAAAATATTGCAACAAGGTTGCAATATAGCAATTGTAAAATTATCGAGGGATTAATCTACAATGTCCTGAAGTTTATACTTCTGGATAATGTAGTAAAGGAAGTTGAATGAAAGTATGGAGTCGTCAGAAGTTGATTGCTTGGTCTCTGGCTTTGTGCCTTCTGCTGAAGGTTTGGTGGTAGTGCGAGCTTGTGAAGCTGATGTAGTTTTGGGAACAAAAGCTACTGAATCTCTTAATGGTGTTGAGGATTGGATTTTAAGGTGTCGATCGGCCTGCTCTCCAGGTGAATAGAGAGGTTCCTTTTCTTTTTCATCATTCCCTTCATATGTTTCTGAGGTGCTCGAATCTTGCGCGTGAAGCTGCTCAAAACCAACAAGTACAAATGCGGTTAAAGAAAAGGTAAATAAGATTCGAATAAGTTTAGGCTTCATACGTAATCTCGAAATATTCTAAACGGCAAAGAAATAGTATTTGTTTCTGAAAAGTACAGAATTAAAGGAGTATTGCCATTTTTTTAACAAAATCCTTAATCGAAATTCGTTAGATGTACGCTATTTTACATTTAATGCCTCTCTATATAAATCAGAATAGGCTTCTTAGATATGAATTTAACCTTTGATACCTTTCTAAAAGTTGATTTACGCGCCGGAACTATAGTAAAAGCCGAACCTTTTCCAGAAGCAAAAAAGCCAGCTATTAAGCTCTGGATTGAACTGGGTGAATTGGGTGTAAAAAAATCAAGTGCCCAAATAACGCAACATTATCAACCCGAAGAATTGATAGGGAAACAAGTAATCTGTGTTGTTAATTTTGCTCCACGACAGATTGCCAACTTTATTTCGGAAGTTTTAGTTACTGGTTTCCCGGACGAACAAGGTCATGTTGTTTTGTGTAGTGTTGATAAAAAAGTGCCCAACGGTTCACGCCTCTACTGATGATGTATTTCGAACAACTTGAAAAGATTACGAACGGCAAAATTATTTCTGCTGCAGGAAACAGTTTAATCAAAAAACTTTCCATCGACAGCAGAAAAGCAAGTGCTGATGAAGGAACTCTTTTTTTTGCGATAAAAGGGGAGCGCCATGACGGACATACCTATCTAAATGAACTCTATGAAAAGGGACTAAGGCTTTTTGTTGTTGAGCACACTTTTGAAAAGATCAATGAATTTAAAGGAGCAAGTGTCCTGCAGGTGGAGTCATCTGTTGATGCATTACAAAAGGTGGCAGCGTTTCATCGTTCACAATTTTCGATACCCGTTATTGGTATTACAGGAAGCAATGGAAAGACCATTGTCAAAGAATGGCTCTACCAACTCCTTTCAATAGATAAAATAATTTCAAAAAATCCCGGTAGTTACAATTCACAGGTTGGTGTGCCCTTGTCGGTTTGGCAACTTCAGTCACAACATCAACTTGGAATTTTTGAAGCAGGCATTTCGCGTCCGGATGAAATGGAAAAACTAAACAAGGTTATCCAACCCACCATTGGAATATTCACCAACATTGGTTCCGCTCACGATGAAGGCTTTCTATCACAGCAAGAAAAAATTCAGGAGAAGTTAAAGCTCTTCACACAAACTGATTTTGTACTGTTTTGCAGCGACCATGTTATGATAGGAGAGGAAATCAAAAAATCATCTTTACCTGCTTTTTCGTGGGGACAACAACCAACAGATGATGTTTACATTCAACAAAAAGGATTGTTGTATTCGATTACCTATCAAGGTGAACGTACTTCTATCAACCTGCCATTTTCTGATAAAGCATCAATTGAAAATTGTTTTCACTGCATTGCTTTAATGCTCAAGCTTGGATATTCAACTGAACAGATTCAGCAACGCATTACAAATCTAAGATCGGTGAACATGCGATTGGAGTTGAAGGAAGGAATTAACCAATGCCAGCTTATTGATGATACGTACAACAATGATCTTGGTGGATTAGAAATTGGGTTACATTTTTTAGGTAATCAACAAAAGAAAAGGAAGAGCCTTATTCTTTCAGATGTGTTGGAATCGGGCCTCGATGAAAAAGAGTTTATTGAAAAGATCAAGGCGTTAGTAAGCAGAAATAGCCTAACTCACTTTGTTGGTATCGGACCAATGCTTAGCCGGCATGAACATCTATTTGTGTCTGGATCGTTTTATTTATCAACTCAGGATTTTCTCGAGCAATTTCCATTTGATGAATTTCAACAAGAAGTAATCCTGGTAAAGGGTGCTCGTTCATTCCAATTTGAAAAAATTATACATAAGCTTCAGCGCAAAGTACATGGTACGGTAATGGAGATTGATCTGGATGCATTAATTCATAATCTGAATTTTTTTAAATCGCGATTAAAACCGGCTACTAAATTGATGGTGATGGTAAAAGCGTTTGCTTATGGTAGTGGTAGTATTGAGATTGGAAATTTACTTCAATATCACAAGGCAGATTATCTTGGAGTGGCGTATGCAGATGAGGGTGTTGAGTTAAGGAAGAACAATATTACACTTCCGATTATGGTGATGAATCCATCGGAAGAAAGCTTCGAGCAATTGCTTACGTATAACCTTGAACCTGAAATTTATAGTTTCAGTATTTTACGTTCGTTGCTACATTATCTTCAAGGGGAGAAATGCGTTATTCATTTGAAATTGGATACCGGTATGCACCGCCTTGGTTTTGAAGAAGGTGATGTGGAGCAATTGATCGAACTGCTAAAGATAAATCCACACCTTCATGTTGCTTCTATTTTTAGTCACCTGGCTGGAGCAGATGAATCTGATCATGATACATTTTCAAACGAACAAGCAAATCGTTTTAAACAATGGGGCGACAATATTTCAGAAGCAATCGGATACAAACCAGATTATCATCTCCTAAACTCTCCTGGCATTTTGCGTCTTCCGGAACTTCAGTTTGATATGGTTCGGTTGGGTATTGGTCTGTATGGTGTTAATCCAACACTCGTTGATTTTGATCAACTCAAACCTGTAGCAACGCTGAAAACAATCATATCCCAGATCAAAAAAATAAAGACAGGTGAAAGCATTGGCTATAGTCGAAAAGGACTGGCGGAAAAAGATTTAACAATTGCTACGCTTGCTATCGGATACGCAGATGGTTTCAGTCGTGCTTTTAGTAACGGCAAAGGTGAAGTGTTGATTAACGGTCAACGTGCATCCGTTATGGGTAATGTATGCATGGATATGACGATGGTTGACATTACGGGTTTAGATGCACAAGAGGGTGACGAAGCAATTGTGTTTGGAAAATCATTGCCGATCCGCGAAGTTGCTAAAAAGATTAATACCATTTCGTATGAAATTCTGACAAGTACGAGTGAGCGAGTAAAGCGTGTGTTTGTAACAGAGAGTGTTTGATTTTACTTTTTTAAGATCCTTGTTCTGTATTGATTTTTTGTGGTGAATAAATTCAACGAATACATTCCAGAGGTGAGATCATCCACCCTTACAATCTCGGCTGTGGTATTTGGCTCGCAAAAAAAGGTTCTTACAGATTGACCTGAAACATTGATTATCGCTATTTGCAGAATTTGTTCACCTCTTGGTGCAACAACGTGAACTTCATTTTCAACAGGGTTTGGAAAAACATGAGATGCATCATCCTGGTAAACAAAATAGTAAAATGCTGAATCAGTACAACCATTGTATAAAATAGTTAGAGAATAATTTCCTGTTGTTGTTGGCTCGAAAGTCGATTGGTCTGCTTCTACTATTTCTTTTCCATCTAGACTCCATTGATTGTTAGTTGAATGATTGGAGTAGAGCACTTTTTCATTCTCTGTAATCACGGGAGCATCATATCGAACCACATTTACATGAACATAGGATTGACCGCTTACACATCCATGATCAAAAACTGAGCAAGCATAAAAGGTAGTTGACTTTTGAATGTTAAGAACAAAACTTGAATCTTGAGTTTGCGCAATTAAGTTGTGGGTATGATCATACCAATTAAAAGCGATAGCATCTTTTGCATTTTGAATGTGGAGTGTTGTAGTGTCAGTATTGCAGGCAGTTTCCGCAACCAGGTCTGGAGAAGAGGTGTCCTGTTTCCAGACTTTAAACTCTTCAATCTCTTTTGTAAAGCATAAATTGTTTGCTTTTACTTTTATGGTTGTAAATCCATCGTTCAATTCTTTTGAATCCATTTCAACAGATAAGCTATCCTTTTGTCGCGGTATGTACGAATCGATCAGGGTATCGTCAGAGAAGATTTTATATCGTGTATTCTGTTGAACATTTTTTAATTCCATTTTATAAGGAAGAGATGTATCACAGAAAACAGAATCGAAAAGAGCGAATGCGGAATCATTCAATGTTGGCGCATTGAAGTATAAACTAAATCGATCACTTTTAAAGGAGGCAGAATCTTCTGTTATCGAAAAAGAATAAGGAGATGAGGCAAGATTAAAATCGTGATTTGTAAACCGATCATGAAGTATAATTTGATTGATGGCAAAGAGACCGAATGTACTCACTGATATTTTATAATCTCCGATTGGTGAGCGAACAAAAGACCCATTATTCTTTTTTGCAAAGGATAGATTTATTGGATACGATTGAGAACAATCCAGTTCATGAATTGCCGAGATGGCCAGCGGTGTTTTGCGAGCTTCAAATGAGAAGTTGATAAAATCATTTGGAAACTTCACTACATCAAATGAATCATATTCATTCCTGGCATGATCGCGAAGCCTTAAGTAAGTTCGATCATGTTGTTCATTATTATTAATAATTACTTCCAGATAATCGGGTTCGGAAAGTTTTTCTCTATAAAAGGCTGTTGGTGCAGGTGCTTTGGCTGTCTCTTTTATTATTAGTTGCGGATTGAGAGCATTTGTTTTAATCCAAAACGATTGACCTTTTGCAATGCGGCCGCTGCCTAAGCTCCCCACTTCTCCATCCCAATACAAAAAACCGCCAATGCTATTATCGCGCACTGCAATTCCATTGTCAATATTGGTTTTATCCCATCCGGCAGCATTCCAATCAATTGATGAGGGATAGGGATTACCTACTAAATTCCATCCATCATTTGCAGGAGTACTGGTGTCAGTAAAAGTTACGGGCAGACTAATATCACCTTGATTTGCAATTCCGGTTACATCCCATGTTGTTGCGTTTAATGCTTCTCGGATGAACCCGCTATAACCTCTTCCAACCTCTAGAATATTTTCTGATGCTAATCCTATTGATGGATAGGCGATCCATCCAAGTGGATCAGGCAGTGCTTCATTATAATAAAAAAACGAAAGACTACGTGAGTTGATACCAGGACCTGTACTCGGATTATCAAATGTGCCGGTGATTGGGAAATCATCCATCAATGCATCAATAGAAGCATTGCTTACCGGACTTGATATGTACCGATACATCCTTCCTTCACCACTCATAAACCGCTGTACGGTTACATTCCCAGATATCGAAGAGCCAGTAGGTAATATATTGATGGAGGCATCTGCATTCCCATCGTCAGAAGAAGAGAGCAACGTTAAATTTCCATTTGAAAAAACAGTTGTGTTTGTTGAAAGAAGGGAGAGCACTCCACTCAGCATCGATGCGTTAGAAAAAGTGACGGATGCTCCTGATAGTTTATTAATGTTTATATGATGCAATGTATCACCGGCAAGTGCAAGTGATTGATTGAGCGATCCAGCTAAAGTTAATGTTCCCTGGTTTGTCTGAATTGAACCACCGCTTTGTAGAGTGAGATTTCCATGAAGTATGAAATTGGTTTCGGGTAATATTAATTTTCCACCTGGAGCAACAATTACATTGCCTTCCACTTTTGAATTGGGTTGCACGTTTATATCTGAAGTGTTGTTTATGAAAAAAGTCACACCAGTTTTCCATTCACCTAAGCTTGAAAATATTTGTGATGTTGATCCATTAAGTTCTACTGTGCCTAATCCATCTCCACCGCTAATATCAATGGTGCCAGCATCGAACATAAAATTTTGCTTTACACGGAGAACTCCTCGGCCACTTGCGGTTGCTGATGCAAAACGTAAAACAGAAGTTGTATTCATTTCAAAATTACCTTCCACATTGATATCACAGTTTCCAGTAGTGGTAACATAAGAGTTGGCTGTAGCAGTAGAGAGGATTTTAAAATTACCACCAATAAAAACAGATGTAGTAGCTGCGCGACTGAACCATACACGGGACCTTCCTTCAATAATTAAATTGCCTCCAACATTAATTGTGGTGGAATTGCTGGCATCAAGCGAAAAACGAAGGTAACTGGTATTGGTATTTTGTATTAGAAAATTTCCCTTAATATCTTTTAATCTGCCCGCTAATTCAATGTTGGAAGTTTGACTTGGACAATTATAAATCACATTTCCAAAAGACTGACTCCACAATATATTGTTCAATGTTTTTGTACTTCTGTAACCTGTAATTTCAAGATTGGAGTTAACGCTCCACGTGGCAACAGGAGGTGTTCCGGCCACGCTAAAGAAGCGATGCTCATAGGTTGAGCCATCATAGAAAAAAGTATTTTGTGTCGTTGTTCCTGAAGTGGTAGTACTATCAAGGCAAACCAATCGGCCATATACTTTAAGTCCACCCGTTATAATTTGCAGATCAGGAAATTGGGTTAATGCATTACTTAGTAGTAGTGTTGAACCCGCTTCAATAATTAAGGTATCGTTTAGAGTAAGTTCATCAACCTTCAATAGGGTATCAGCGGGTAACGTGATCCTATGGTTGACAGTGATCGATCCCGCAGTTGAATCGGGAACAATTCCGCTTGACCATGTGGAGGGTGAACTCCATTTTCCGGATTGAACAGTGAAGGTCTGGGCGTTTAATGTTGCACAACTGGTTAACATGATGCCCACAACGCCCAATTTCGTGGTGAGGCTTTTCATAATATAATGGCTAACTGATATTTAAAAGTACTAAAGTTTGATGATTGAGGCCGTATTTAGTGATGAATTTTATTTTTTTGATGACCATTCCAAGGAAATTTAATTTCTGCGGCCAGATTGTCTGTCATTGAATGGATTTCAAACAGAGGGTTAAAGAAGTTTCCAAAAGAAAAAACTTCAACAAGGCATAATAATTTTGTCTGTGCTATAACTTGCGGCAAAGACGGGTGATACATGTATGCGATTGTAGATATAGAGACGACCGGGGGATATGCAGCGAATCATCGCATTACGGAAATTGCCATCTATCATCACGATGGAATGCAATTAACCGACACATACCAAACGCTCATCAATCCCGGAAGAGAAATTCCGTATTACATTACTGGCCTCACGGGCATAACAACTGAAATGGTGTTGGATGCACCTTCGTTCGAAGAAGTGGCGGAAGATATTTTTAAACGCCTTGACGGGAAAGTTTTTGTAGCGCACAATGCGCACTTTGATTATTCTTTCCTGAAAAAAGAATTTGAACAGATCGGCATCAATTTTCAATCGAAGAAATTATGCACCGTTCGGTTGAGCCGGAAAATTATCCCTGGTCTTCGTTCATATAGTTTAGGAAGTCTTTCGGAAAGTCTGGGCATTCAAATTCCAGATCGTCATCGTGCGAGCGGTGATGCTGCAGCAACCGTAAAAATATTTGATCTATTGTTGAGACGCGATAATGATAGTTACATTATCAAAGCGCTCAAACGAAATTCAGGGGAAACCATTCTTCCACCGAATTTGCCTAAAGAAGAATTTGATCGCCTGCCAGCAAAGCCTGGAGTGTATTATTTTCTTAATGCATACGGCCAGGTTATCTATGTAGGTAAGGCCATCAACATTAAAAAAAGAATTGCCGGACATTTTACTGGCGATGCACGCGAATGGAGCCGATCGAAAATCAGAAATGAAATTCATCATATTACGTTTGAACTTACGGGCAATGAACTTATCGCATTGATTTTAGAATCGCAGGAGATCAGACGCATTTGGCCCAAGTATAATCAGGCCCAGAAATTTAAAGTGGAGGAGTGGGGTATTTTCGATTACGAAGATCGTAACGGGTATCTCCGATTTTCTGTCAATGTAGTGACACGTGGTTCAAGACCTTTAGTGCGCTTTAGTTCCAAAAGTGAAGCGTGGAGTTTTCTTTGGGAGAAGGTACGTGACTTTGAACTTTGTCCTAAACTAAGCGGGCTCCAAGTTTCGAAAGGACTTTGTTTTGACTATCAGGCAGGCGAATGTCATGGAGCTTGTATGAGTGTTGAGCCAGTTAAGAAATACAATAAACGAATTGAAAAAGCCATCCGAACCTTCAAAGAAGTGGGAGAAACAGCAGCCATTATTGGTAAAGGAAGAAGTAATGATGAGCAATCGCTTGTACTGGTTGACAAGGGCACCTATGTAGGCTTCGGATTTTTTGATAACGATGCTTCCATTTCTGATTTCGAATCCGCAAGACAGTTTGTAAAAACAGGCTTTGAGACGCGTACAGTTCAGAATCTCATTAATGCCTACATCACCAATCCAAGAGGGACAAAAGTGGTGTTGTTTTAATGGGCGAATTCTTCATTTTAAGTTGCGCTCTTCTGATGTGCAGGTTCACGCAAAGGCGCAAAGGAATTCCGCAAAGACCGCAAAGAATTCAATTTTAAAATAGATTATACCTGGTTTCCTTTGCGTACTTGGTAGTTTAGGCTTTGCGCCTTTGCGTGAATTGTATTTTAGAGTTATCGCAAAAGCAGTATTTTTTCCGGAATTGCATTTAACCCGTAAAGAGTCCATTCAGGACATTTCCTAAACCAAAATGTCAGGAATTGCATTATTTTTGGCTGATTTTAAATAATTCAGAATATCATGGAAGAAGTTGCAGTTGATAAACATGAAGCACACAAAGAAAAAATAAAACAGGTTTACGCTGAGATGGCCAAAGTGGTAGTGGGCCAGGAGTATATGGTGAACCGGTTGTTGATCGGTTTGTTTACTAACGGCCACATGTTGTTAGAGGGTGTGCCCGGTCTTGCTAAAACACTTACCGTAAGTACACTTGCTCAAGTACTCCACCTGGATTTTCAGCGCATTCAGTTTACGCCCGATTTGTTGCCTTCCGATTTAATCGGAACAATGATTTACAATCAAAAGGAAGGAAAGTTTGAAGTAAAGAAAGGTCCTATTTTCGCCAACATTATTTTGGCGGATGAGATAAACCGTTCTCCTGCAAAAGTGCAATCGGCTTTGTTAGAGTCGATGCAGGAGAAACAAGTAACGATTGGTGAAACTACCTTTAAGCTTGATCGCCCGTTTTTAGTATTGGCTACTCAAAACCCGGTGGATCAGGAAGGAACCTATTCGTTACCCGAAGCACAGGTCGATCGATTCATGATGAAGGTATTTGTGGATTACCCGACCAAGGATCAGGAGATTGAAATCATGCGTAGGATTTCAAATATGAAATTTGATTTTACCGTGAACACCATCCTGAGCAAAGAAGATATTTTTGGCATCCGCGATCAGGTGAATAAAGTAAAAATTTCAGAATCGCTGGAGCGATACATAATCGAACTCGTATATGCTACCCGCAAGCCACTCGACTATAAATTAAATGAGCAGGCACAATACATTCAGTTTGGTGCATCACCTCGCGCCAGTATCAATTTGAATTTATCAGCAAAGGCTCTTGCTTACATGCAAGGCCGCGATTATGTTTTGCCAGAAGATATTAAAGAAGTAGCGTTGGACGTAATGAACCACCGCATCATTCTCAATTATGAGGCAGAGGCAGATAATGTAAAGACGGCTGATATCATAAAAGTCATCCTCAACAAAATTCCAATCTCAAAATAGGACAGACGACAAAAAAATAGCCCGCGATCTAAATCGCGGGCTATTTTTTGTTAAACAGATTCTGTTTCCTGTTGTGAAACAAGAATAATGTTTGTTATCTGCGCATTACGGCTATTAAAAAATGATGTATCCAATGTTAAGACCAAACAATTGAAAGTGATTGATAATCACCAGCAAACACAAAAACCTTCAAATAGAATCAATAACAACTGTTAGCAGTATTGCGCTCCTTAACAATTTGGTAACAAAGCCATCCCGATCAGGTAATATTAGAGCCAGACCTTTGTTGCAAATAAAAATTCTATGTTGAGAAGATTGTTTATCTCACTCTTAATCCTTGCATCTTCGTCAGGATTTGTCATTGCTCAAGGCTCCATTGCTGGAACTGTCACTGATGCCGCAACTGGTGAAGCCATAATTGGAACTAACGTTGTTATTCAGGGCACACAAATAGGTGCCAGCACAGATATAGAAGGAAAATTTCTAATTTCAAATGTAACTGCAGGGACTTACAATCTTCAGGTTTCTTCTGTTACTTATAAAACACATTTAATACCCGATGTTATTGTTGAGAATGGAAAACGTTCCACTATCGATGTAAAACTTTCAGAGGATGTTTCTGAATTGAAAGAGGTAGTGGTGACAGGAACTCGTCAGATTGATAATGATTTTGCATTGATGTCGTCTATTCGTGACAGCAAACTTGTTGTTAGTGGCATCTCAGCTGAGATGATTTCCAAAAGTCCAGACCGTGATGCAGCTGAAGTTATAAAACGAGTGCCCGGTGTTTCTATTATGGGTGGAAGATTTGTTGTCATAAGAGGACTTAGTGAACGTTATAATGTAACGATGTTACATGGCGCCTATGCACCAAGTATGGAAGCAGATAAGAGGTCTTTTGCATTTGATATTATTCCTAGCGGACAGATTGATCAAATGTTGGTATTTAAAAGTCCTTCACCAGAACTTCCTGGTGACTTTGCCGGTGGTGTTGTAAAGATTTCTACGAAGGGTATTCCAGATGAAAATAGTATTACGGTTGGATACTCAACGGGTTATCGGACCGGAACAACTTTTGGAGATTTTTCTAGAGGCAAGCAAGGTGATTTACAATGGCTGGGTTTCAATAGCGGACTGAATGATTTACCAACAGGCTTTCCTAAAGATATTCGACAGGTTGGTGGTGAAAATCAATTGAACAAAGCTGGTCGTTCATTGAATAACAATTGGACTCCGGAAAAAACCCAAGCATTCTTGGATCAAAGTGCTTCCATTACTGGAAGTTTCAAATTTAATATTCACAAAATTCAAGTAGGAAATGTTACAGCTATCAACTGGAGTAGCTCTAAAACTCATTACTCAGTAGGGCGCCAGGATTTCAATGAATATGATTTTGTTGGTGACAAAACAAATCCAACATATGATTATCAGGATGATCAAAACAATCAGAACACACGACTTGGAGTTTTATTCAACTGGGCATTTAGGTTAGATGAAAACAATACTATTGAATTTAAAAACCTTTACAATCAAATTAATAATTCTCAATATATAGAACGGAGAGGCACAAATATCCAAGATGGATACACTGCAATGTTTGGTGCATTTCAAGAGACTTTTAGAGGAGTATACTCTAGTCAGTTATTGGGCAAGCATAAACTTTTTAATGCTCGTACAAATATCAATTGGGTACTTAACTACAGCAATTCATATAGAGATCTTCCTGATATGCGCAGATACCGCAGGAACATTGATACGCAGACCGGAACGGAAAAAAATTTCTTACCTGTAGGTGCAGCACAGACTTTCTTTTTAGGAAGATTCTTTCTTGACATGAATGAATCAGCTTATTCTGGATCAGTTGCAATTGACCATACATTGGAAATCAATGAAAACTTTTTGCCAGTTGTTTCAGCAGGAGTATTCTATGAAGATAAAGAACGCTCATTCAACGCCAGAAACTTAGGATACGTTGTCCCAATTGGTTATGATGAAAGCTTAGAAGATATGTCTATCGGAGAACTTTTTGAGAAGCAAAATATTAACGCTACTGACGGTCTTCGATTGGATGAACAGACTAATTCTACCGATTCGTACAATGCTAAAAATAATTTGAGAGCATACTATGTAGGTATTAGTCTTCCTGTGACGAAAAAGATAAATATCTCTGGAGGTGCAAGACTAGAAGATAATACTCAAATGTTAGACTCACAATCTCCGACATCTGAGATTGCGAATCCACAAGTAAAAAGACTTCTACCGTCGGCAAATGTCTCTTACAACTTCAATGAAAAAATGCTTGTTCGTGCAACGTATGGGCAAACCTTAAATCGGCCAGAGTTTCGTGAGATTGCTGAGTTTGGATTTTATGATTTCGAATACAATTGGGTTGTAGCGGGAAATCCTAAGTTGCGCACTGCAAAAATCCAAAACTACGATGTACGCTGGGAGTGGTATCCTTCGAAGACTGAGATGATTACTGTTGGTGGTTTTTATAAGAATTTTACGGACGCTATAGAAATGAATGTTACACCAGGTAGTGGTTCAATCAGAACATTCAATTTTGTTAATGCAGAATCGGCAACTAATTATGGAGTGGAAATTGATGTTCGTAAATCATTGACCGATCTCACCTCTTCAAAATTTATTAACAGGCTGAACGTTCTTTTCAATGCAGCATTTATTAAGAGTACGGTTAAAATCGGAAACTTGCCTGAGCGTCCGTTAATGGGTCAGTCTCCGTATGTAATCAATGCCGGCCTATATTATAATGATGAAGAAACTGGACTTCAGGTATCCGCAATGTATAATGTTGCAGGTAGAAGATTGTTCGCTGTTGGATCATATTCAGATGAAGCTTCTCCACGCTTATTGGACGAAGATATTTATGAAATGCCTCGCAATATCCTTGATTTTAGTATTTCAAAGACTTTCAAAGAAAGACTTCAGGTGAAGGTGAGTATCTCAGATATACTTAACCAAAAGTATTCACTTATCCAGGATGGAAATCAGGATAAAAAGTTCGATGACCAAAAAGATCAGGTTCTACAATCTAATCGTTACGGTTCATTATTCACTGTCGGATTCGCTTACAAAGTTTGGTAAGGTTTCCTTAAAGTAAACTCCTTTATGGTAACCTAAAGTTCGGCCTCTGTTAACATTCAGTTAACAGAGGCCGAATAGCTTTGCGGCACCAAGAAAAAACTTGTAAAATCAAATACTATACAATGAAAAAACATTTTCTACGCTGGAGCTATTACACAATGGGTATAGCTCTTTTTGCTTCGGTACTCCTCATCTCTTCCTGTAGCGATGATAATGACTTGGGTGCACCACCTTCTCTTGACGTGGCGCCTACTACCTCACAAGGTCTCCCAGGAACAGAGGTGTCAGCAGCCGTTACAATTGATGCTCCTGAAGGTCTCTCAGAATTAATTATATTGAAGAATGGAGCTACTTTTGATTCTGAAACTTTTGACGGAGAGAAAGAAGCTACCTATGATTTCGTCTACGAAATCGAAAATCTTCCAATTGGAACAGTGGTTAATTTTACGTTTCAGGCAATTGACAATCAGGATCGTTATTCAAACTTAGCAACTTTGGCTGTTACAGTTTCAAGTAAACCTCTTGTTGAAATTGGAACGGCCGGTGCTAGTACAATAATTTCTGCCAACACAACATGGACTGCAGATAAAATTTATTTGTTGAAAGGTTTCGTACGTGTTGGTGATGATGTTAAGCGTTCTGGTGGCACAAATGTTACTGGCGTAACGCTTACTATCGAACCTGGAACAATCATTATGGGTGATCGTGAATCGAAGGGTGCGTTGATCATCCAGCGTGGAAATAAAATAATGGCTGAGGGAACCGCAGAATTGCCAATCATATTTACATCAGAGCGTGCTCCTGGTGTTCGTCAACCTGGCGATTGGTCTGGTCTTGTTATAGTTGGCCGCGCAACTAATAACCAAGGCGCTAATGTTGAGTTGGAAGGTGCATACGGTGGATTCCATGGTGTTGGCGATGCTCCTATTGCATCTCCGGATGAAGATAATTCAGGTTCGCTAAAATATGTTCGTATTGAATTTGCAGGCAACCCAATTAACCCTAATCAGGAGGTAAATTCATTAACGATGGGAAGTGTTGGCTCAGGCACAACAATAGATTATGTACAAGCATCTTATGGTCTTGATGATTCCTTCGAGTGGTTTGGTGGTAAAGTAAATGCCAAGCACTTAGTTGCATACAGGGGCTTAGATGACGACTTTGATGTGGACTTTGGTTACACAGGAAACGTGCAATGGGCTCTTGGTATTCGCGATAATACTTTGGCTGATCAGTCTGGTTCGAATGGTTTCGAAGTGGATAATGATGCTAGCGGAACGGCGGCAACTCCTTTCACTTCTCCAGTATTTTCTAATGTTACCTTAATCGGTCCTAAGAAGTCACGTGATTTGAACATTCAGGATAACTTCCAGAATGCGATGCATATCAGAAGAAATAATAAAATCAAAATCTACAACTCATTCCTCACTGGTTTTCCGAACGGATTATTTATTGATGGCTCTACCACAAGAGCAAATGCTTATGGCACGAATGGCACAGATGGTTCGTTGCAGTTTCGCAATGTTTATCTCGCTGGTGTCGACAACTGGGGAGGAAATGGTTATGGCGAAGCAGGCACAGTTTTCGGATCAGGCACAACTGCCAACGGTGCACAACATCCTCAGGCACCTCGCGGCTTCGCTGTGAGAGATAAAGATACTCAAACTGTACCTGTTGATATTTTCATGGATGCTGGAAATACAATTAAGCCTTCAACATGGTTTGGTACTGCAGCCTTCGGAAACAAACTTGTTGCAAAATGGCAAGATTCTGGTATCAATGAAACGATCTTTGATTTAGGTCCTACACCTACACTCTTGCCTTCAGGTGGGACTGAACCATTGATTATGACAACTGCTATTTGGAACAATTGTCCTGAAGCAGGTTCCTTCTTCGACAAAACTGTCACTCATATAGGTGCATTTGGTACTACTAACTGGACATCTGGATGGGCTAGCTTTACGCCAACAACAAATGTTTATCAATAGGCCATAAAAAAGTGTTTTCAAAAAGTCGGAGGGTCTTCCTTCCGACTTTTTTATTTTTAAGGATTTGAAAGATTATGAAAAAAGTGTTTTCTATACTATTTATAGTTGCTGTCTCTTTGTTCTCCGCATGTAAAGACAAATATGATGTAAACAGTTATGTCTCAATAGCCGGGCGTGACACATTGTTAGCCGACATCATCACCTACATTTACGTTAGACCAACCTATTCTGATTGGCAATCAAGATTTGATCCGCAGTTCAGAAAGTATTACGTAAGTCAGATTGGAAAATTTCGGTTTGAAAAATATTTCATAAATGATAAAGGAATTCACTACTACTATTTGATAAGACCGGCAAGAAGTGCAGAGGGGAGTATCAGGGGAGTTGGTGGTACGTTTAGATTAAATGAAAAGGGAAAAATTGTTTCGTTCAAGGAAGTCTTTAATACGCCTATTGCTGCTCTCCCTGAGCTTCAGCAACGAGGCGAAGAACTTTTCAATCGAATGGTTAAGCAAGGTAATGTTAACGATTACCTAAAGCATCCGGATTATATTGAGTGGCCTGATAAGATCACATATTATGACACCATTCAACATCAGTGGCTGATTAAACCAGGAATTTGATTTGCCAAGAAAGAGATTATCGACTTTAATTAGAGGCATATAGTTCACATAGTTTCATTTTAGGATCACCTATCCCGACAAGAATCAAGGAAATAATTTAACATAACGATAATAAAAGAAACGTAGGAGTAATACTTGTAAAATCTACTTTTGCGACCTATTGAATTTATTGTGAGTGAGTCTGCTTTTGTGTGCTAAGTTTTAGTGTTGCATTAAGATTTGCCTCAACTGTTAGGTTGATAGGTGTTATCAATTGTCAATAGTAGTGTAACAATTTAAATCTTATGAAATCAGCTCTTATTTTATTTTGCTCTATTGTCGGTATTGCAAATTTGGCAATGTCACAAATTGAAATTAAGTATGAAGAGGTAATCAAACCTTCGGCCGATGCTGCCAATTTAGGTGTCTACGGTCAATACCCAGTGAGTTATTACAGAGGACTACCCCAAATTTCAATACCACTTTATCAGGCAAAGCAAGGAGCTATTAGTTTAGATTTTAATATAAGCTATTATGCTTCTGGCATTAAGGTAGACCAATCATCGGGATTTGTTGGACTTGGGTGGGTTCTAAATGCGGGTGGTGTAATTGTCAGAAATCAGGGCGGTAATTTTGACGAGCGAAATCAAACAGGATATATTAAACAAGGGAGCAGTTCAACATTTAGCTTTAACCCTGTTGTTTGGAATCAACTGACTTCTCAATATAGTCTGAATACAGATGTCTATTGGGATGACTATAAAGATTGGCGAACTGGATTGGACACAGAACCAGATGAGTTTGTTTTTAATTTCAATGGTGTTACTGGCAAGTTTGTTTTTGACCAAAATGGACAGGCAATAACAGATTCTAAATTAAAAATTAATTACACTATAGTCCAGCCTGGAGAGCAAGCAGCTGGTCAAAGAATTGAGCGTTGGGAAATAATTGCTGAAAATGGTGTGCGATATTTATTTGAACAAGTTGAACGCCCTTGGAGTATTTCTGCAGGTTATGGTTGGCGATCACCACAAGGTGCGATTACCTCAACACCTACCGCTTGGTATTTAACTAAAATAATTTCCCCAGACGACCAAACAATCGTTGAATTTCTGTATGTGATTGAAACTGAAAATCTTAATGAATACGTAACAGAATACACCGATACAAGATCGGGTTATCAGAATGTTGTTACGGATGTTCATAGCCCTGTTGTCAATTTATCAGAAGTAAAAGCACCCAATTTTAATATTGTTCTGAATACTGAAAATACAGGAGATGCGACATCGAGAAGAAGACTTACCAATTTTCGAATTCAAAGAAAAGACGGTTCAGAAATAAAGACACTCACTTTTAAATATCAGGCTTATACAGAGTATTATGAACTTGAGAGCGGAGGTCAGGGAATTGCTGGGAATCGATATCAACTTTCTTCATTAGAAGAAAGCACAAATGCTGGTGCTTTGAAAGGTAAATCACATAAATTTGAATATGATCCGACTAGGTTGCCTTGGCGCTGGCCAGTTCCGAACGTACAACGATGTGGCATTGACCATTGGGGCTATTATAACGGAGAAAAACCACAATTTAAATCACGCATACCTCTTGACCAAGTTGGCGGCCCAATTCCCTACAATGGAATTTTAGATAGATCGGCTAATCCAACCTATTCACAAGCTGGTGTCTTAAAAAAAATAATATATCCAACTGGGGGATATACGACATTTGAATATGAAAATAATGATTATAGCTATGTCAACACAAACTTCATTGGGCAGAATAAAACTGCTGGTGGTTTAAGAATTAAAAAGATAGTCAGCTTTGATGGTCTCGATGCTTCAAAAAACATTATTGAGAAGTTTATTTATGAAAAGCAATTTTTATCTGGATTCTCTTCTGGAGTAATTGACAATGAACCTCTGTACGTTTTCTCTTTTCATCAACCAACAATTAATATAAGTGACTTTTATCGAGCCAGTGTTAGTTTTGATCAATGGTTTGACAGGTCATATCTGCCAATCGAAATAGGATATTCAGAGGTCAAAGTTGAACACGCCGATGGTTCATATACAATACATAATTATACGACTTCGAAAGACTATCCCTATCAAGAGTCAGCAGATGAAAAGACTTTTACAAGTACATCAGACCCTTTTACTTTAGCTTATAGAACATACTCACATCAACTTTTTAAAGATGTTGGTAGGTATGATTATATGCGCGGATTACTAATACAGAAAAGTGAGTATAATTCTTACGGATCTTTACTAGTACGCGAAGAAAATGCTTATTCAGCACGTGAAATTTCAAGCCATAGTAAACGAAATACTTTCCAAAATTATTCTGGCAATTTTATTGGATTAATTCGATTAAAGTCTGTGTACAATGGCAAGCCAGAATTAAACTCTAAATATATTTCTACATTCAACGCTGAAGCCGATCCTGAATCAACCGTTCCAATTATAACAGAACAACAAGATTATCAATATAACAACTTAAATTACCGTGTTGCTACGAAAACTAGCTATATCAGTGGTGGAGATGTAATTGTTGATACTTATAAATATCCTCTTGATTATGGAACAATCAGCAGTTCATCTGCGGGTAATGTTAAAGGATTAAAAATTCTACAGGATAAGAATATTATCTCCACCCCAATTGAACATTATCAAATAAGAAAGGGTACTGATAACACGAATGAAAGGGTTGTTTCCGGAGAATTAAGTCTTTGGAATCCCTCCAAACCCTATGCTGATAAATTTCTTAAGTTGAATTTACAAAACTCTTTGCCTATTGCGTCTTTTACTCCCTCTCTAGTATCTGGCGATAATATTTCTGGCAACACAGCATATCAGGCTGAAATAACAATTGAAAAATACGATGCTTTTGGAAACCCTGCTGATGTACTAAAAGTTAATGGCAATCGAGAAAGTTATTTATACGGATACGAAGGCACACTTC
This sequence comes from Chryseolinea sp., assembly GCA_031388805.1. Taxonomy (GTDB): domain Bacteria; phylum Bacteroidota; class Bacteroidia; order Cytophagales; family Cyclobacteriaceae; genus Chryseolinea. The sequence goes on along the minus strand of JANMRZ010000001.1, from coordinate 6,102 downwards.
TTATTGCATCTATTTTAAACGCGAAGTCTGCCGAAGTTTTTTGTACAAGTTTTGAGGATAGCGAAGGCAACTCTACCATTTTAGGTGATTGCAAAACTGGAGAAAAAAGCAGGCTTACGGGATATTCTAAAACTGTAAATGGTCTACCACCAAATAGAAGTTATAAGTTAACATACTTTCAAAAATCTGGCAACAACTGGATTCCGCAAGAGCAGACTTTAAATACAGGTAGTAATACCTATTTATCAATTACACTTAGTGGACAAATTGATGAGATCCGACTTTTTCCACAGGATTCACAAATGACTACATATACGTATGATCCTTCAATCGGAGTGACTTGTATAACGGATGCAAATAATGTAACGTCTTATTATCAATATGATCCTTTAGGTCGATTAATTACTATTCGGGATGAGCGAAAAAACATATTGAAGAGTTTCCAATATAATTACACGCATTAATGCTGCATAAAAGAACGTTGCTGACTTTAATCAAATTATTGAATATAAAAGATGGCATGATTTAAAAACCAAATAGCAACATTATCAGCAATGATTCATATCCAAAAAAATTATGCAGAAATACTTTTACTTGACTAGTTTTCTTATCCTATTAAGTTCGATTGGTTACTGTCAATCAATTAATGGACCCTCTCCAGTTTATAATAATGGCCTTGATTATACTTATACCTTAAGCGGCACTACAGTATATCCCAACCCAATATGGGATGCTGTTGGTGGTACTGTAATCTCTCAAACATTCACGGTACCATATACAGCGGTCGTGCGTTGGACCACGCCATATAACGGCTCTATTCGTTTTAGAAATGGTGGTTTTGGTGTGGCAACAAAAGCTATTGCAATTAATATGTGCCAGTATATTGACGCGCCCACCGCAACGGGTGCTTCACGCTGTGGAGAGGGCACGGTAACGCTTACCGCTAATAATCCAGCATCGGGCCTCGGCATCAAATGGTACAGTACTGAAACAGGTTCATCTCTTATTTCAACAGGAATAAGTTTAAATACTCCCAGCCTTTCTGAGAGTACAACTTACTATGCTGCAACATATAATGTTACTACTGGATGTGAGACTAATCCTCGTGTTGCCGTTACCGCGACCATCAATGTAATGCCTGGATTAGCGGCTGGCACTGATGCCTCTCGTTGTAGCTCAGGATCTGTTGTTCTTACTGCGACTCCTGGTTCAGGCGGAATCGGAGTAAAGTGGTATTCCACACTAATCGGAGGAAATTTGCTGACTGCAGGATTGAGCTTCACAACGCCAAGCATGTCTTCCAGTGCAACATATTACATAGCCTCCTATACGGCAATGTGTGAAAGTACGCGCGTGCCCATAACGGCAAGCGTTAACAATGAACCGAGTAGTACGATGAACTATATTTCCAGCACGAATGTACTGGTTGACGGCATTAAGGATCCACTTATCATCAGTACTTTACCTGTTGAATCAGCAGCTAAAGCCATACAATACTTTGACGGATTAGGACGTGCTGTGCAAAGCATACGTAACCAAAATTCGCCCGCGAAATTGAATATTGTTCAACCTATTGTATACAATAGCTCTGGAAGAGAGAATCGTAAATACCTTCCTTTTGTAGGTGATTGCGATAGTGAATATAAGAACAATGTTATTGATCTAAACGGAAATTACATAGGAGTAGCAAATAATACCTATAGTAATAATGCATCTGGAAAAATTACTCAAGACTCACGTCCTTTTGCAGAGACAATTTTTGAAGCCTCAGCTCTCAACCGTCCAATAAAGGAATATGGCCCGGGTTATGATTGGAGTATTACTGAGCAAAATAAATTTATTGAGCATAAGTATACTGCAAATAGCCACGCAACAGGCTCAAGTACCTTTCAAGAAAAAGTTATTGCCTGGACAATTAATACATCAGGTATGCCTATCAGAAAAACTATATCAACGGGGTATGTAGTAACAGGTGGATATTATGATAAGGCACAACTATACATCAATGTCATAATAGATGAACAGGGTAATACAATCAGAGAATATACCAACAAATCCGGGCAAATTATTTTAAAAAAGGTGCAAGCCATTTCGGGTTCTGTAGATTTAAATAATACAACGGATTGGGCACTTACCTATTATATTTATGATGACTTAGGAAATCTTCGTATTGTACTTCAACCCGAACTGAGTAAAAGACTTCATAGCGGAGTGGATACTTATGTAGTCACGCAAACTGATCTGAACAACCTGGCTTTTCAATATCGATATGATGCCCGAAAGAGGATGTCTGAAAAACATTTGCCGGGTGCCTTTTGGGTGTATATGGTGTATGATAATCGTGATCGGTTAGTGCTTACCCAGGATGGTGTACAGCGAAACCTAGCTACTAAATACTGGACGTTTACAAAATATGATGAATTGAACCGGCCAATACTTACCGGCATAAAAGACACGACAGCATCGTTGACACAAGCGCAAATGCAAGGTGTAGTAGATACTTATTATTCATTAATCGCAACTACAAAACCGTGGAGAAAGTACGGAGAAAAATATGTAGGTACAGCAGCGATTGGTAACGTTCATGGATACACCAACAATGCGTATCCACAAGTAACGACTGCAACTGCATTGGATGTTAACAACTATCTTACGGTAACGTATTACGACAACTATACCTTCCGCAATGATTGGCTTGGAACATACACATACCTGAGCGATGGACTTACCAATACGAGTTTAACAGGAACCTATGCGCAAGTGACCACGGGTTCAGAGAATCAACGTGTGGTTGGCCAGGTAACGGGTTCGAAAATAAAAGTGTTAGATGGAGGAGTTTCTGGTGGTTGTACCTGGCTGAAGGCATTAAGTTATTATGATGACAAGTACAGGGTAATCCAAACACAGACGGATAATTATAAAGGCGGGATTGATCGTATTTCCAATCTGTATGATTTCAGTGGAAAGGTTTTGAAGACCATGAGTACACATGTTGTAGCGGATGTAACCTGGAAGGATATTGTGGGTGCCAAGGTGGAAGGAAACAAATTGATTCGCACATTGGCGGGTGCTTCGTGGGGAGATTCAGGAGCAGCCTCGGTGCAACAACTGGGAGCGGGACAAAATGGATGGGTAGAATTCGTTGCGGAAATTAATACGTACAGAATGCTTGGACTTTCAGACCAGAATACCGACCCAAACTACACTTCTATTGATTATGCGTGGTATCCTGCCGCAGGGGGAGTGTTATATATATTCGAAAGCGGTATTGGTCGTGGGCAGTTTGGAACGCACAAAGCAGGTGACGTATTGAAGATTGACCGTACTGGCACTACGATAAAATACTACAAGAATAATGTTTTAGTCTACACCTCTACGGTTGCTTCATCTACCGTGCTGTTGGTGGATGTGGCTTTCAATGCTGTGGGAGGTACGATAGTGAACGAACGAACATCCTTCAGTAGTATCAGCAAGAGTACTACTCGCACATTTGAATATGACCACACAGGAAGATTAACAAACACCTGGCATTCAATCACCGAAAATCCAATATGGACAGATATTGTTGGCGTATCGATTGCCGGCAACAAAGTAGCAAAAACTGATGGGGCTGCAGTGTGGGATGCAGGAGCCGCCTCTGTTCAACGGCTCGGAGCAGGTGAAAATGGATCGGTCAAAATAAAAGTGGGGCCAACTGGTCCGAGCAGTTATGGTTTTATGTTTGGTTTTTCTGCCCTCAATGTTGGCCAGAGCAATACTACAATTGATTATGGTATTTATTTGGAATCAGGGTACCTCATCAATGTTTATGAGAAAGGAGTTTTCCGCGGACGTTTTGGATCATTCACCCAGGGTGACGTTTTAAAAGTTGAGCGAATTAATGGTATTATCTATTATTCAAAAAATGGGGCGGCGCCATTTTACACATCTACTGTTACTTCCACATCGAGCTTAATAGTTGACACTTCATTCTTATACAATGCAGCAACTATGCAGGATTTGGAAATATCCTTTCCAGAAATCCTTCTTTCTCAAAATAACTACAACGAACTCGGGCAACTCATCGATAAAAAACTTCATAGCACAGTTTCTACAGCAGCCGATGCCAAACAATCGGTAGACTACCGCTACAACATCCGAGGATGGCTGACTTCTATGAATGATGCTGATCTTACGATGGATGGCGCAGAACCAAAAGATTACTTCGGTATGAACCTCGCCTATAATAATACTGATTTGGGTATTGGTAACACAGGCTTGTTCAATGGCAACATCAGCGGCATGACCTGGAGCAACAACCAGGGCCTGGGCACGACAAAACAAAACGGTTATACTTTTAAGTATGATGCCATGAACCGCCTTGCGGGCTCATACTTCAGGGAAAAGACTACTTCCTGGTCAGATCCTGCCAATAACGGATTTGATGAACGTGGTTTTACCTATGACCTCAACGGAAACATTATGAAGCTCATGCGCTTCGATAAGAAGGTTACTGGTTTTATGGATAGTTTGGTGTATGATTACAACGGAGGAATAAACAAAACCAATCAATTATTAAGTGTAGTAGATTATGGGGATGACTACAAAGGATTTGTTGATGGCAACAGTAGCGGTACTGACTATACCTACGATAACAACGGCAACTTAACCCGCGACCTCAATAAAGGCATCGGTACTTCTGTTTCAGATAACACGAATGTCATTACCTACAACTACCTCAACCTTCCTGAAACCATAACGAAAGGAGGGAACACCATACGCTACATATACGATGCCACTGGCCGCAAGCTATCACTGGTAGTAACAACGGGCAATACACAAAAGCAAACCGATTATGTTGGCGAGTTCACCTACGAGAACGATGCCTTGCAATACATCAGTCACGAAGAAGGCCGCGTGATGATGACCAGCACGAAGCTGATCTATACCAACAGTTTTGATGCAGTGAGCACCGACCTTGCTGTCGTTGGAACGACCATAGCAGCATATGTAAGCAATGGTCAAAAATATGTGAGTGTACAATCAAACAACACGACTGCCGGAAATGGTATCCGCGTCCAACCGGGAGGCGCTAATTTTACTGTCGTTGCCGGTGATCGATACCGTGTGAGAGTAAAAGGATATAGGACTACGAACCCCGTGTATCTCCAGATAACATCGGGAACACAAGTTACAAATGCAAGCCTTCCAAATAGCACAGTAACAGAAGGGTGGATAGAGCAAATTGTAACAATACCTACAGGAGCGACTACGATGCAAGTTGGAGTGGTTTGGGGAACTGCAGTAGCATTAAACGAACTCTTTTATCTCAACGAACTGGAAATCACCAAGCTCACGGGAGATGCTTCTGCTTCAACCAATATGGTAACGAATGGTACTGCTGAAAGTCTTACGAATTTCACCGCGTATCAAAATGTAATTCTGTCTACTTATTCCACTGGTGCGGAAACGTATCTTAAAGTCACCTGTAATCAAACGAGCAGTAGTCCAGGCTTTGTAGCACAGAATGTAATCCCAGTAACTCCTGGCAAAAAGTACCTGGCTAAAATAAAAGGATATCGATCTGCTAACATGGCCTCTCTATATGTTTGCACTAGTCAATATGTGATGATCGTATGGTACTCGGCCTGGCTACCTTCAGGTGCTGCCAATGAGGGTTGGATATCGTCCGAATTTACAGTACCTGCGGGGGTTACTGGTATAAGAGTTGGAGCACTATGGAATTACCCAGCGTTAAATGAAACCATGTACATTAATGATATACAGCTCTATGCCATAGACGAGGCGACACAAACATATCCTCAAACCGCACCTGAATACCAGTATAATCTAAAAGATCATTTGGGCAATGTGCGACTGACGTTTACCACGAAGCAGGAATTAGAAAGCAATGTAGCTACACTAGAATCTGCAAGTGCTGCGAACGAGAAAAGCAAGTTTTTACGTTATGATAATGCCCGTAAAGTAAACCACTATTTGTTTGATCATACGAATGGTTCTACACCGACCACTACAACGGGTGCAGCGCAGCGACTGAGTGGAAAGACTAACGAAGTTTACGGACTGGCGCGATCGTTAAGCGTAATGCCGGGAGATGTGATC
>JANMRZ010000178.1:0-45281 GCA_031388805.1 Chryseolinea sp. | reverse complement strand
GCACGGTTTTTAAAGGCCTTGCCCATTTTTGCTTGCACTTAGTTTGCTCTAAGCTCGCAAAAAACAGCGAAATCAAATCTGTTTTAAATACTTTTGAGTCTTTCAGCAGACCCTAATTATCTATATTGATAATACGAAGGGCACTCCGTGTTCCCATGAATCTTCCGAATAGGACTTCTGAAGTTAAGCACAAACTCGTGTGATCCATTGGAGAATTGACGAATTTCAGATCGTGTCCAGTCATAAGAATAACCAAAATGTATTTGCTCAGTAATTTTCAGATCGAGAAACGTCATGAATGAATCTCCAAAACGAAATGACTCTCCAATACTGAATACGTCATAAAAAATAAACGCAATGTTTGCATCGAAGCTGAGCGGTTGACCTTCCTGAGTACGTATTAAAAAGGATGGATTCAGTTTTACATTTTTGTTTCTGGTTAATGGAAGCACAGTGCCTCCCCGTAAAAAATAATAACGAGCCTCTTTGATTTGAGCAAGGAAATCTTCTGTAGAGGTAGCTACTTTATTATTAATGATAAATGGCACCGAGAATCCTAAAAAGAAATTCTTTCGGTTATAATAAAGACCAGCCCCAAAGTTGGGTTTCAATTTGTTTACATTATTAGCAAAAGATTCATCCTCAATTTCCTGTAAAGAAAGCTTACTAAAGTCCGCACCCAACACGTTTATGCCAGCCTGAAGTCCCATGGATAATGTGGCTTTGTTGAAATGTATTTTATAAGAGTAACTCGCAAAAATGTGTTGATTTTTATAGCTACCAATTTCATCGTGATTAACCATTAAGCCAAGACCCACCTTATTTTTCATGAAGGAAGAATGTGCACTGAAATTGATCGTCCTAGGAGCACCTGGAAAATTTACCCATTGGTTACGATACATCGTAGTGGCACTGAACTGAACCTGTGCCCCTGCATACGCAGGATTGATGACAAGTTCATTGAAATAGTACTGTGTAAACACAGGGTACTGTTGTGCCATGCTCATTGTAGCAAAAACAAACGATGCTAACAGAGTTGAAAAAATGCGCTTATGCGATCGGGTCATTTGATTTCAAGTTAATTAACAATTTCAAGATAACCAGCCAGAGGCTTCGAGCCATCACGTTTGTCGATAACATAGAAGTAAGTACCGTCAGGAAGGTTTGTACCCATCATGCTGACACCTTTGTTTGATCTTCCATCAAAGTAGATGTCGATGTTATCGTACCCATGCTCTTCATACACCATCGTGCCAGCCCGGTTAAAAATCCTGACTACGTTATCCTCAAAATCTTCTATACAGTTGATGTGGAAATATTCATTCTTACCATCACCATTTCGGGATATACCATTGAAGGGATGTATCTCTGATTTTACATCAACTTCCTGAGATGCCGGGCAGCCAAGTTGTGAAATAATCGTCACTGTATAATGTCCAGCCGGTATTCCTTGCAATACTGGATCACCTATGATTTGGCCGTTAGGACCTTCCCATATGATTGAATCTATTTCAACTCCGTTCGTTATGGTCAGATATATCTCACCTCCCTCCTCATCACATGGTGAAGGCAGAACATCAATTTTAAATTCAGGATAAATTGGTTGATCAAGTATTTCCTCACTAACCAGAGGAGAAACACAACCTGTAATTTTGCTGGTCGCTTTTACAGAATAGACTCCGATAGCAAGACTATCTAAATAATCTCCAACAAAGTCGGGTGTCGGCTTTTCAACCAGGCCAATATACCACTCGAATATATAGTCCATCGTATTGCCATCTACTGAAACCGAAAGCACTCCATTATCTTCAATACAACTTGTTACGTGTGAGATAATATCAATCGTAGGACTAACCACACCTGTTGGAACAAAGTCTAATGATACCTGTGCTGTGTTTGAGCATCCTGTTACAATATTGCTCGCAATAACATTATAGGTACTATCAGCCAGATCACTTATTTGTGAACCTGTTCCAAGCGTATCCGTTGTGATAGGTTCCCTAAACCAGTCGAAGCGATAGTCAATTACATTACCCCCTACTGAAGCAGAGGCAATACCATTCGGATTGGTGTCATCGCAATTTGTTAATGGGCTTAACGCCATTGCTGTCACAACAGGCAGAACACGTAAGTCTTCTACTGTGACGGTATCTGTAGCAAAACAGGTTGCATCGGCCAAATCGGTGGCCACAATAAGGTAAACACCATCAGACAGATTCGGCAACAATCGTCCTGTAGGTAAGATTGGAGGAGGAGAAGCAACCGGAGGTACTGCTGAAGTGCCTGCATACCATTCGTAAGAGTACAAGGTTTCATCTGCGCTGGTTACAATGGCATAGGTGGCTCCGTCCGGTGACGAGCAAAACGTAAGCGGACTGGATGAGGCATTCATAAAAATAAGGGCGGTATCTTGCTGAAGAATATAGGTATCCAAAGCAGGACATTGTGTATCATTATTGATTACCTCAATTGCGTAGGTAATTGTTGATTGACCTGGCAAAACGGTTAATCCTATTAAGTCAGGAGTATTGGGTTGAGCTACCGGCCCAGTCCAGTTAAAAGTAAAACCACTTGTACTGCTTCCTACAGCCTGAACATGCAACTCTCCGTTTAAATTGACAGGCTTTAAGCATCGAGTAGGATTAACAAACGACACCAGGTTGATAGTAGGATAAGCCCGCATATCCTCCACCCGCTTAATTGTCAATGGTGTTTTACATCCCGTTGTGATATTGGTTACTTGTATCAAGTAGTTTCCACTGTCGAGATCCTCAAGAATAGCCGGGGTTGCGAGATTGGGATCAGGAATCGGCCATGTTACAGAGTAGGTAACAGGATTAAATGGACCCGTTGATGAAGTTGTACTGGTGACCTCTGTTATCGTATTGATAATAATCTGACCATCAATATCGCTCGGATCACACATTGTTCTAGGCAATGCGCCAATATCTGCAATCAAGAACGCGCTATCGGCAGGAACAAAAACGGATTTGATATTAAAGCATCCGTTCCCTGCCGTTACCCTCGTTGTGTAAAAACCACTGGGCTGACCTGTGAGCGTACTCGTTGAACCATTCTGAAGGCGATCTGCCACAATTGTATTATCGATTCCTGAGAAAAATTCATAGTTCAATGCAGCAGGGCCAGTCACAAGTGCTACTACTTGTCCTGCAGGGGCAGCCGCCACACAATTCATGTCCGCAATGCCACTCAAGGAAAGAGTCGGTTGGATCGGATTGTATTCTAGTTCGATTACTTCAGAGAAAATTTCACAAGCCGTGCTTCCCGGTGCGGCAGCACCTTTCACATAGTAACGGCCAGAGTCCAATGATGTAAAAGTAAAATCGTGGTCGGCTGGAGCATTTGTACTTCCGTTTATGCTGGCCTGCGGAACAGCCGTGTTGTATTTGAATAGCTGGAATATGTAATCATTGTTAGTACTCACAACCGGATTAGTAGTAGGGTCGAAAGGTTTGATAATCAATGTAGCCGTAATCTCACCATTTATCGGAGTACACTGTGTTAAGTCTAGTCCGCTAACAGAGAGCGAATCTGAACTCTTTGAAGGAAGGAAGTATTCTTTAAATGCCTTACAGTTATCGTCCTGGTTTACAACTTTGATTGTATAGAAACCAGAATTACGTTTCAACAGAGCATCAGCAACCGGATTGACTGCAAAAGTTGTTGACTTAAGAAGCGAATCCAATGCAGGTTGAACACCTTTGTACCAATCCACTATAAAACCTGCACTATTTCCTGTACTACTGATAGTGGCGGATATTTCGCCTTCAAATGATGTACAATCTCTAGGGTACTTAGCAGGATTAGGTATTACAGTTATATTAATTGTTGGCGTTAGATTCTTCACCAATGCAGTGTCTGCGATAGCATCACAATGGGTAACATTGTTAAATGCCTTAACGGTGTACGTTCCAAATGCAACACCCGATAGTGTGTTACCTGTAATGAGTGGATAGTCGGTCACCGCCTTAACAAAGTTCCCATTATACCAAGTGAAAGTATAATCAGCAATAGCACCGCTGTTTGGTATCGCTATGACAGAACCGTCCAGCGGCTGGCACTTTGTCATTGGAGTTCCTGATGCCGTAATAGTAGGCACAACAACTCTGCTAAGAATATTCACCGTGTCGGTGCCGAAACAGTTAGTTGCACGATCGGTAGCTTTTACCGTGTAAATACCTGCCGGTAGACCAGTTACCGAATTGCTGTTTAGATACGCTGGAGGATCAATCGTGTTTTGCCCGATGTACCAATCAAATCGATACCCTGTGGTGTCTCCATTAACCAACGCAAATGCAGAACCACTGGGTTGTGAACTGTCACACGATACCTGGTTGCTCGTTTTTGTTGCGCTCGGAAGAGTTGGTAGAGTTCTTTTGACTTCAACAGTTACGGTATCCGATTTACATTTTGAGGAATTGTCTTCTGCTACCACCGTATAGAATCCAGCTGGCCTTGCGGTATAATTGGGTCCTTTAAAATCTTCCGTAGGCTTTGCGAAACTTCCATTAGACCAATAAAAAGTATAACCTGCGGTAATGTTCGTTTGAATCGAGGCAGATGCCACACCTGTAGGCAAATTTGAACAATCAATATCAACGTGTGTAGTATCAATGGCAGGTTTTATCGTTGCATCCAGAATATCTTCAGAATCATTAGCCGGACAACCGGTTGCTTTGTCAAATACCAAAACTGAATAGCTACCCGGGGAAAGTACCGTGAGGGTATTGCTAATTCCTAGAGTATCACCCACCAGAATATCAGGTCCATCATACCAGATGTAAGTGAAGTCGCTTGGGGTTTCGCCTATACCATCACCATTTGTATCGACATCAACCTTCAGCTCTCCATTTGGATTTTTGCAATTATCATATTGATGTATAACCGTTACTTTGGCAGAAATGGTTTTGGGAATCTCACCAACAATAATCCTTACAGTATCCGATCCGCAGCTTACAACTTTATGAACGGCATACACGGTATACGTTCCTGCCGCAAGTCCAGAGTAGGTTGGTCCATCATCATAATCAGCAGAAGCCATTGGTTTTGCTACCGCTCCGTCCGACCAATAGAAATCAAAATTCACACTGTCTTTAATTGCTCCAATTGGAACATACGCTCTCACCGCTCCATTATCTGCAGGACTAGGTGCTCCAGGTATGCCCGCTAAACATTTTAGATTGTCGCGGATTAATTCAGGTATTAGGGGTGCTGGCAGGGGAATAATGTCCGCTTCAATAACGTTGTCGTATTCGCATTCCGCAATTCGATCGGGTTGCTTTGTAAAATCCAATGGAATGGTTGTTCCGTTATCGTTGAGCACGATAAATAATTTGAACTGCGACCCTGGCCCCTTTACAATAGTTGTGATTGATACCGTATCACCCGGGTTTAGTTCTGCAAGCGGAAATACCTTTGTGGTCAGGCGGGTAGCTAATGGAAGTGTGGTAAGACGTGGGTCTCCATTATAAAAACTGATATTCAAATTTCCGCTTATACCGATGTCGCCCCTATTCATAAATTTGAAGCTGATTTCAAAGCTATCAACAGGACAGGTTGGAGGACTATAATCAATGGTACTGGTACCATTAAAAGGTAATACTGCGAGGTTAGGTGCTGGGAATGATGGACACCCAAATGAGTTAAGGTAGGGTGACTGATTTAAAAATGAATTTAGCGGACGGCTGGTACCGAACTTTCTACACTCTGCATTCTTTGAATAGACAAGATGATGAAGCTGTTGTTTTTTTGGAATAGTAAGATCATCATTCACATTCGCGACAAAATAGCCGTGCTGATTCCATACTTTACGCGCAGGTACCCATGGTTCGTTTGCCGATTCGTAAACCCTAACTTCAGCCTCATCCCAAAGTCCAAGATTTTTTCCATTAATCGTATTGGTGGTACTACAGACAACGCAAATTTCAGTTGCTATATCACCATCCATATTGGCAACGATTGGATATTCATTTGACGTTCTCGATGAACATCGAACGGGGGTACTTCGAATTACTGTGCCATCTTCCTCTGTAGTATAGATATAAATATAATCTTCATCGCGATACACAATTTCTGATTTACCATCGGCATTAAAATCAAACATGGTACAACCTGTGTATCCTGAAGTTTCTTCTGTTACATTTTGTCTCCAGGTTAATTGCAGATTGGTTGCACCTTCTTCTAAAGCATAAAGGTATCTTCCGGATACATACACAGCATTCATTAACGTATCACCATCAATATCGGCAATGTTAATACGGCCAGCTCCATTTTTCCAACCCGTGGAGTAGTCACCGACTCCCATGGGATCACTGAATTTTTTTAATCCATTGTTTTGCACATCCCAAAAGAAGATTGTGGTATTGAGATCATAGCCACCATCAGAACCTACGGCCAAAATGTCAAGAAATCCATCTTGATTAAAGTCAGCCACACTAGTTCCACTTCCTGTGGTTCTGCCTGTTCTTGTAAAATATTCTGGTCGTTGGCTTACTAAATTTAGAACCGAAGTAGAGGGAGGAATAGCGGGAGGAAGGGCGGGCCGATTAATGGCTACCGAATATATTCTGCAACCCGCCACAAGTTCAAGACCTGCATGCGCGGAAAGAATGTCTACTGCAATTGTTGCATTACTATTTCGCCCCCAATTGGCATTACCTCCTCCGATATTATTTTGCCCCATGAGGGTACCGGAGTGAGCATCAAATATTTGTGTTCGTGTATACAATTCAACTGCACCATCACCATCAAAGTCGGCTAGGCCCATTGTACCCGGGTAGGTAGGATAAACTATAGGGTTTGTCCAGATTTTTACTCCATTACAGTCATAAGCAATTATTCGATAAGTATTGCCATCACTAACAGAGGTTAATATGAAAAGCTCTGCGCATCCATCTTTATTGATATCGGCCATAGCGATATCTTCAAATGTGGGTTGGAAACCATCCGGTATAGTATTGATTGATCTATCAACCGTTAGAATATTGCCGGTGGCTGGAGCCTGAAGGATATTTACAGCTGCGATGGTAGCTGCTATATTTGCGTTTCTATAAGTAGTTACAAGTTCAGGTATTCCATCGTTATCCACATCACCAACAAGGAGACGATTTATATGGTTGGCCAGACCTGGATCAGATCTGTACTTTAACTTCATTTCAAACGGTGGGAAGCTATCAGGCTTAACCTGGCAAACAGCATCCTTACCTAAAAAGAAGTCCTTACATGCTGCGTCAATATTACATTCCTTGTCATAGCAATCTATAAAGAGATCACCATCGTCATCTAACCCGTTATTACAGATTTCGCAAACTTTGCCGGGGCAGTTTCCATCCCGACAGTCTACTAACCCGTCATTATCATCATCAAGGTTGTTGTTACAGATTTCCTGGGCGAAAGACTGACTTGCTAAAAAGGTCAGGCACAAGGTGAACAGGATTAATAGCCTCTTCATAGGTTTAAAAAATTATGTACAAATTTAAGGATACCGTTCCATATGAGTATCCGAATTCTTTATTCAAACCTTACAATCGGTTGTAACCATGCCATGTAAGGTTTACGGACACATTGCCACAGGATCAATTGCTCCCTTCGCCCACCGGTAAAAAATCACCGTCTAACGACCAGTTCCCCTAGCGAATCAATGTAATACTTCCGGTGCGCGGTGTGCTTTCTTCGCCATCGCAACGAATGATATAGAAATAAACCCCATCGGGCAATGCCTTGCCATTAAAAGTACCATTCCAGTCGTTCTGGTATGGCTTGGCATCAAACACCTTTACCCCTTTATCATCATAAACAGCAACGCCGCACTGCGGGTAATCCTGAATGCTCCCCACTTTCCACATTTCATTAGAACCGCTGTTATTTGGGGAAAAGAAATTGTTAGGAAGGAGTTTATTGACGATCACTTCTCCTGCTACCTTCACTATTATTGTGGCACTTCCTTCGCAGTTATTGGCACCTAAACCTGTTACAGTATAGGTAGTGGTTTGAAGAGGTGTTGCTACCGGATTAAATATTGTGGAACTGGATAAAGTTTCTGTAGGTGTCCATGTGTAATTGTTTAATCCCGAAGCCTCAAGCTGAGTGGTTTGGCCCTCATCAATTTGTTCCGGTGTAGCACTAATAACAACCTCCGGCGCTTCAAGTTCATCAACCTCACGACTTGCTGTAAGCGTGCAGGTATTGGTTGTTACATCAACTGAATATGTCCCACCTTGTGTAACTTCTATCGAGGGAGTAGTTGCACCGGTACTCCATGCATAGGTATTAAATGTTCCCACTACTTGAAGCTGAAGAGGTGTACCTTCACAAAGAGTATACTTATTGTCAAGGTTAGTGATGTTAACCGCAGGTGCAGGAGTTACAACAACCGGGTGGGTTTCTGTATCCGGACAAGCACCACCAGCATATGACACCGTTAATATTACATTATAGGTATTCGCAGTGGTGAAAATATGTTCCGGATCCTTATCTGTTGATGTATTCCCATCAGCAAAATCCCAATTATACACAGGTGCTGAATTAGCATCAAAAGATGATTGATTTACAAACGGAAGATTTTGATTTGCACAAGCGGAAGGATCGACTGTAAAGAGTGCAACTGGCAATGAAGCAATCTGTATTACTACAGGAGCAGTTTCAATAGTAGTACAACCCGAGTAACTTGCCTTCACGGTATAGCTGCCGGATGAAGCTGCAACTGATGTTACGGAATATGTTGCCCCTGTTCCAACCGGAGTTCCATCTTTAAACCATTGATAGGTAAAGGTTACAGGCGCTGGAACAACAGTTAATGTTTTACTTGGATCTCCTTGACAAATTACAGGTGAACCGGGTACACCGATAGTGAAAGTTGGCACATCAATAACCTCTACAACCGTTGATTCTCTTTTGGCTATACAGCTACCGACTACAACATCTATGTTGTACGTACCTGCATTGATAAGTTGAAAGTTTGCAATTGATTGGCTTGCCCCTGTAGCTGTATATCCTTCTGGACCCCTCCAATTATATGTTGCACCTCCAACAGGATTTGCAATAGACAAGTTCAATGGACTGCCAATACATACAGGACCATTATTAGTCGGGTTTGAGTTTGCAACTGATCCCGTAAGAATAGTAATATCGATACCTGCTGATTCTTCTGCACAGCCAACATTGGTTGTACAGTTGGCCCCTTCACCCAGAATTTTAACAGTATAATTTCCATCGCCAGATGCTGCGGTAACATCGAATGTATTTTGGTTTAGTCCACAACTGATAACAACACCATCTTTAAGCCATTGATAAAATGAACCGCGGCTAGCAGTAGCGGTTAACCTATACGGTAGAAATCCATCGCACAAGCTTAGTGGAGTTTCTACAGGATTTATTACTGGTGAGACACAAGATTTATTACGAAGCACACCAACCCTGGCCGGGTTGCTGGCATCAATACCTGTATATGCAATGTCGGGTTTACCATCACCATCCACATCGCCAATGCGAACGTGACGACCAGCAAATGAAATCGCAGGAGCTTGCTTTGTGAATAAAAAATTGCCAGGTGTACTTTCGTTGTTAAGAATAGTGAGCTTGGCGAGTGTTACTGAGGCAACAACAATGTCTGTTTTTCCATCTCCATCCAAGTCACCAAAGTCCAGACCCCATGGATTTGTTTCAGTTACGATTACAACAGGAGCGCCAAAACTAATTGCAGATCCTGTTCCTGTATTTCTAAAAATTGAAAGGCTTGAACCTAACAATTGAGAAACGGTGATGTCTGGTTTCTTATCACCATCGAGATCGCCAATTCGAATACGTTTTACTGTATTTCCTATGGATAGTGTTGTAACCGATCCGAAGTTTACCGTACCAACAACGCTCGTATTTGGAATAATAAAAAGTTTACTTGTGGAGGTTTGATATTGGCTCGTGACAATATCAGGTAAAAAATCACCATTAAGATCTTCAACGGCAAGTCCATCCGTACTGGCTGCTCCGGCAATCGTAATATTAAATGGAGTCGGTGCAAAAGCGATAGCTGCCAACGAACTTTGATTGATGAGCACTGCTACGGTGTTGCTACCTTCATCCGTAACAATAATTTCAGGTTTGCCATCCAGGTCTAAGTCAGCAATATCAGCTTTTGAGTTTTTTCGACCGGTTAGTTTAATTGACTGCATGGTAAATGTAAAGCTACCTGCACCCGCACTTGTGTTTTGTAAAATAAAAAGTTGATCACGCACAGATGAAGTCCCACCCTGTGTAAGAACAAGATCTTGTTTGCCATCACCATTCAGATCGCCACACCGAATATGTAATGTAGGAAATCCAATAGCAAAAGGTATCTCAGTGAAATTAATATTCCCTACACCCGTACTTGTATTTCGCATAATTGAAATGCTGTTCTCAGCTTTGTTAGCGGTGGCCATATCTGACTTACCATCATTGTCCATGTCGCAGAGACAGACATCGTATAAATCTATTCCGGTAACAAAATCTATCTGACTATTCAGATTACTGACATTGAAAGGATGCTTACCACTGAAGCTGAGAAGGAATTGTTCGGCGCTATAACCAGTCAAACCATTAGTAGTATTGGTTACCGTTATGTTATTATAGGTGGCACCTGGAGGTATGTGAACCTGAAGTAATTGATTTGTAACCGCTTCAATTGTGCCACGCTGAGCACCGAAATGAACTGCTAATTTTGTAGCATCAGTCCCGAAACTACTTCCTCTTATGGAGACTATTTCGCCCATGCTACCCTTTTCATCAATAGTCTTGACCTCTGGCTTCTGTGCCCAGGTAAAATGGAAACACAGGAGGAGAATCAATGTACTAACGATGTTCTTACTTGCAATCCGATTCATAGTTCATTGATGCAATTTCTAATTCAAAACGTAACCCTGTTTATTATTTACTTTCACCGGTTACCACCAGCAAACGAGCTGTTTTTAACTTCGTGTAATTCTTCAAATTCCTTATTTCTTCGTGTGCTTCCGATGCTTTTGCTGTTTCAAGTACATGCACATAATATTTTTTATCCTGAGGATTATAGAAAATATCTGCATTAAACTTGTCGCCAACCAGTTTTCGCTTAAATGCATCGGCTTTATTAAAATCAGGAAATACGCTGATCACTACAAAGTATCGTTTTTTGCTATCATCATTCTGGTTAATATTATCCGGGTCATCTACTACTTCCTGGAAGCGAGCTGTATGTTTTTCATTTGGCGATTTGGTTAATGTTGATCGCAATACCGGGGCGGCACGTTTGAATTTTTTAGCCTCTCCTAACCGCACTCCGAGTAGTACCTCATGTGTACCCGTAGAGAATGCATCTTCAGGTTGGCTACCCGGTTCATACGAATAACTAACAATAAATCGGTTTACTTTAAATCCCAGGTTGCCAGTAAACCCATAGGGTAGCCGGTATGATGCACCCAACCAAAAATTATCAGAGAGGTTAAGCTTCGCCAGAAATTCAAACTGACTTGTACCGAACTTCGAATACTTGTAATTAAAATAGGCCTCCAGTGGTGCAATCGACTCTTTTGATTTCACCTTTCTGTTCATCCCACCTTGTCTCTTGTTGATAATTTTACTTTCTACTTTTCGCTTATAGTAAATGGTAATAAACACATTATCGAGAGGAGAAACAGTAGTGTTGGAGAAGTTTGCGTCACTATTATATTTAGGTGGAAAAAGTTGAGGCAATGAAAAGCCTATATTCAATCCGGAGCCTGATCGATAGAGCATTCCAAAACTCGATACCGGCTGAAAGTTATTATCGAGGTAACTTGCAATAACCGGATCATCGAGATCATCCGCTGTCATTTTTGAAACATCAATGCTGTTACTGATCGCTCCACCTGATAAACCTAGGATCAACCAGTTCTTTTGACCTACCGGAATTCCATAGGCATATGAAAGAGAAAAGTCGGTGGTATTTAATAGACCTCGCTTATACGATGATATCTTTCCGCCAAAACCCGCACGGCTTTCATTCATCAACGTATTGAAAGTGATCGAAGTGAGCATGGGCGCACCTTCCACTGTCATCCATTGCTGGCGATGAATGGCATAAACATAGGAGAACTCCGTGAGTGCTTCAGCTGGATTATACAAGTATGGGTTAACGTAGAAACTATTGTATACAGGATAATTTTGAGCCTGTAAACCCATACAGCTCATTGTAAAAATTGAGGCCAGAAGAAAATTAAAAAAATACCGCATTCACATCCATTAATATGGGCAAAAGCAAAAAAGTCACTCAAAACACACACAGTCAGCAACTATGTCCAACAGTAAAAAATGATCCGGTTGGTTATGAGTGAACTGTATCAGCTTAAAAAGTATGTTCACAGTTCTTTGCGAATATACACCGTTTTTTTGTTTTTATAGAATCGTTTGCATGCTTACCTTCGTGCATTCATATAAATACACTAATTTACAGAGAACCATTGCATTACGTGAAAGCCCATACACTTGCCATTAGTTTGCTTCTGCTTTGTTCTTCTATTGCATTTTCTCAAACTCCTGCCAAGCCTATTCCCGGTGCAAAGAAGGGTGCACAAATTTTGGTGGGAGCCATCGCCGGTGCTAACTACTCCTGGACTTCATTTGGCAATAGCGATAATAAAGATCTTTATAAGGTTCGTCCGGTGTTTGGTTATCATTTTGGTCTCCATACTTCTTTCCGAGTGAGGAAACGATTCTTCCTTCATACGTCTGTAATTTATTCCACAAAAGGTATGACGATGAAAGGAAAAAGGGACGACTATACTACAGCACAAGACTTAGATTATCTTAAAGCAAAGTACAATTACATAGAAATGCCTATTATCTATACAGCTTATTTTAAGGGCAGCTTTGGTAAAAGTAGTTTCAAATATTCGTTAGGCGCAGGACCGAATATAAGTTATTGGCTGGGAGGCAAAGGTACTATAGAGAACACTGATACCCATGAGTTCAGTACCGGAATCGTTAAATACAAAGTTGTTTTCAAGAAGAATCCATTTGCTGCCACTGAAAACGAAATGGTGGTGGAAAAACCAACCAGGATTCAGCTTGGCTTGAACTTCACAGCAGGACTTTTATTCGAACCAGCGCGTGATCATGAGATGATCCTCACGTTTCGTTATGAGTTAGGTCATTCGTATTTAAGTCGTGAAAGTGTAGGTAGTTTTGGTCCAACGTATTTTGAACAACCTCTTCAAATCAGAAATCAAGGCTTTCGGATTTCACTTGCTTACCTTATCGACTTAAAGGTTGAGCAGCGCAAAAAAGGTAAGAGTACAATTAAGAGGAGTAATAGGAGACGGTAATTAATACTTAAGTGCTCGTGTGTTTTAGTATCACCTTCACCCAACCGACTCTGAGATTTTTTTGTGCCTTCCGTGACCTTGTTATAAGAGTGTAGCAAAAAGACTTTCAAGAAAACTTAATCTTCTTTTGCGTGATGCTCATCTCATGCAGGTAAAGTAAAATACCATCTTTCAATCCCACATCCGGCACAAGAATGTTATTGGCGTGAGCCCATTCCATTACTTTAATATAAATACTACTTGCTGGTATAATCACATCGGCACGGTCAGGATTCATTTGTAATTTGTAAATCCTCTCATCAATGGTAAAGCTTTCAATCATTTCCCGAATTCCTTTCACCTTTTTGAGGGACATGGTTTTTCCAGGTTTCATTTTTCCAAGTTCGAAGATCTTACTGATGTTTCCACCTGTACCTACAGCCGTAACTTTTCCATAATCCTTTTTTACATTCTCTTTCACCCAATGTTCCATATCCTCCCACATAATAGGAGAATCATGATGTTCCAAAACCCGTACTGATCCAATTTTAAAAGAACGTGTTTTTATTTTTTTTCCGTGCGCATACAAGTTTAACTCGGTACTACCTCCACCAACATCAATATGTAGGTAAGTATCGTTTGCCAGATAAGAAGCTATAGCGCGGTTAATCAGTTCAGCTTCTCGATTGCCATCAATGACATTAATGGTAATTCCAAGTTCATCAAAAACCTGATTCACCAATTCAGTTCCATTTTCCGATTCACGCATAGCCGATGTGGCACAAAACATATAATCATCTACTTCATATAGTTCCAACAACAGTTTATATGCCCGCATCAACTTCTTAAATGTTTGCACACTTTTTTCGCTGATTCGATTGGTTCCAAAAACATCATGCCCGAGTCGTAGCGGAAATCGAACATATTCCAACTTTTTAAAGACTGGAGGTGTCTGCTTATTAAGCACCGTTGATATTTGTAAGCGGATGGCGTTGGAACCTATGTCGATGGCAGCTAGTTTCAAAGTTTAAAAATTAGTAGTGCAAAGATCATGAATTGATACTTTCAAAAGTTAGTATTTCAATAAATTGAAGTTAAATTTTAAAAATGTTTCAGGATATGAAAAGACCATCAACCCCAACCAGGCCACTTACATTTCTCCTTTTGGTCATTATTCTTCAAGGCTGCTACCTGAACAATACCGATCAATCCTCACGGGATTCAATTGTGGAAGGCTATCGACCTGTTTACACCTCTTCTGATGGCGGTGAAATTAAATTTGTTGCTTCGCGGGAAGTAAAGAGTCCAGGCAAAATTTATGTCTACGGTCAATACTTGCTGGTGAACGAAATCAATCAGGGTATACATGTATATGACAATCTTGATCCTGAAAACCCAACATCGCTCGGTTTCATTCAACTGGTTGGTAATTCAGACATGGCCATTAAGAATGATGTACTATATGCAGACCACATGGGAAATATTGTGGCGCTGAACATTCAGGATTTTAACAACCTTACCAAGCAAGCTTCACTACCATTACAAAACTGGAACTACGGCACTCCACCTCCTTCTGGATTTTACTTTGAATGCGTTGACACTGAAAAAGGACTTGTTGTAAACTGGAAAAAAACCGAAATCAAAAACCCTTCTTGTTATGCCAATTATTAAAATACTCCGCGCGATACTCTATTCAGGTTTGTTTATCGCATGCTCCGATACAAGTTCAAGCAGTGACATGAATGCTACCGGACAAGGTGGCTCACTCACCCGATTCGCCATCAATGGAAATTACCTTTATATCGTTGATCACAATGCTATCCAGGTTTTCAATACTCAGAATAGCACATTTGAAAAGATAGGCAGTGTTGACGTGGGTGGTGGATTAGAAACCATTTTTGTAAAGGGTAATTACCTTTATCTGGGAGCACAAGATGCGATGTTGATTTACGACATTTCTACACCCCAATCGCCTTCTTTTATTTTCCGGTATTCGCATATAACATCATGTGACCCTGTTGTTGTTCAGGGCAATCGCGCCTACGTAACCCTTCGGTCTGGTTCACAATGTAATCGCGGTGTAAATGCATTGGAGATCATTGACATCACTAATCCATATAACCCGACACTCATTGCGAATTATCCAATGACATCTCCTCATGGCCTTGGAGTAGATGAAAATCTGTTATTCATCTGTGAAGGATCTGCCGGATTAAAAGTCTATGACATTACGAATGAACATCAAATGCAATTGCGAAAAGAAGTGACTGACATCGATGCGTACGATGTTATACCTAAAGATGGTTTATTAACTCTTACAGGTGAAGATGGAATTTTTCAATATCGCTACAATACAGAAACTGGCGAAGTGAATTTGATTAGCACCATTCCCGTTAATCGCGCAGAGATTTAGATGATTCGTTACACACTTCTGCTCTTTATGGTTGCCAGTTCCTGTTATGCACAGGACTCTATTCACTTTGAAAGACTCATTCCACGCCATGCATTCAAGTTTGCGCCCCTTACAATGGCCAATTTTTATCCTACGTTGGAATTATCTTTCGAACAGAAAATCATAAGACAATTCACAGTTCAAATTGGATATGGCTATGTACTCAACTACAAAGACAACAACAATCAGGAGTATCAAAACAAGCGAGGATATAAAGCCAAACTTGAAATTCGGTATTACATTATGCCAAGTGAACGGTACAATCTGGTATACTACCTTGCCGTAGGTGGATACATGAATGTTGTTGACTTCGATCGAGAGACCTCTCGACAAGAATGCTATGATCTGAGCTGTACAAACACCTTTATCCGATATTATAACTATGTGGTAAAGTACCGCGAACAAGGCTTTACCTTGAAATTTGGTTTTGTAAAGCACTTCTCAAAATCCATTTTTATGGATATTAATGGAGGATGGTCGTTGCGTTTTATTGACTACGATGAGCCAACAATGCCAGGAGGACTGAATGATTTTGGTGACGTAAGTTTTTTTTTCAGTGATATTCCAAATGAAGAAGATCGAATTGGGTTAATGCCCATATTAGGCTTTCGTATTGGTTATCGTTTCAGGTAATATTTTGTGGTTTCATTGCTATTGATTTTCTTTGCATCACTTATCCAGAAAGACCGAGGGTTTGGGCCCAATGAAGTCTTAGCATCCTATCCTTCATGCGTTTGCGGGATGTTGTGCTAAATCCCATTCTTCTGAATCAATCGGAAGAAAAAGATAAGTGACCCACCAATACAGGGCTCTCTGGATAATAAACAAAGGAGGGCGCTATGAAAATCGAAGACATTTTAAAGGACCGTATTCTCATTCTGGATGGTGCCATGGGCACTATGATTCAACGTCACATTCTAACCGAAGAAGACTTTCGGGGAGAGCGTTTTAAAAATCACAAGTCTCCGCTAAAAGGTAACAACGATCTCTTGTCGATTACCCGACCTGATATCATCAAGGATATCCATGCTCAATATTTTGCAGCCGGTGCTGATATTGCCGAGACGAATACCTTCAGTGGAACCACCATTGCGCAGGCCGATTATCATTTAGAAGACGCTGTCTATGATTTGAATTATCAATCGGCAAAAATCGCCAAAGAAGTAGCCGATGAATTCACCAAACGTGAACCACACAAACCACGCTTTGTGGCTGGTGCTATGGGACCAACCAATAAAACAGCATCACTTTCTCCTGATGTAAATAATCCGGGCTACCGCGCCATTACATTTGATCAGCTTGTGGTGGCTTTCAAACAACAAGCCCAGGCGTTAATGGATGGTGGTGTTGACATATTGCTACTCGAAACCATCATCGATACACTAAATGTAAAAGCCGCCTTATTCGCGATACAAGAACTCTTTGATGAAACCGGAAGAGAACTTCCCATTATGGTATCCGGAACAATTACGGATGCGAGCGGAAGAACATTATCAGGTCAAACAACTGAAGCCTTTTTGATTTCAGTTTCACATGTCCCGTTGCTAAGCATTGGATTGAATTGTGCATTGGGTGCAGCGCTACTTCGTCCCTACTTACAAGTTCTCAGTGAAAAAGCTCCATTCTTTGTTAGCGCCTATCCAAATGCAGGATTACCAAATGAATTTGGCCAATACGATGAAACTGCTGAACAAATGGGCTCTCAGGTTGAAGAGTTTTTAAAAGATGGCTTGGTGAATATTCTGGGCGGATGCTGCGGCACAACACCTGATCACATTAAGAGAATTGCTCAGCTGGCTGCTAAATATAAGCCGAGAGTGGTCAACAGACCACAGTCCACGGTCGACAGTGAAGAGTCTATGGTTGATAGTCTATAGTCCATAGCAGTTTGTACATAATAATTAGATTGAGTAAAAGAGTTTGATAGGATAGGATGGCATTTAAGTTTGAGAATTTAAAGGTTTGGCAGAAAGCAGTTACCCTTGCGGGCGATATAGCCGTTTTGACAAAGAAGTTTCCAAAAGATGAAATGTATGTTTTATCCTCTCAACTAAGACGCTCAACAGATTCTATATCATTAAATATTGCAGAAGGATCAACTGGCCAATCAAATGCTGAGTTTAACAAGTTTCTTGGATATGCACTACGTTCGTCCATAGAAGTAGTTGGGTGTTTCTACCTTGCAAAAGGTAGATCACTAATAGACCAAAAGGAATTTGATCCATTCTATAGTCAGCTGACTGAAATAATAAAAATGATTCAAGCACTACGAAATAAACTTTGAAGAAACTTTTAATTTTTGACGATCAACCATCGACTATCGTCTATGGACAATGGACTAAATATCTATGAACCATCAACTACAATTAAGCGGCCTTGAAGCAATTGAGATTACACCTCAATCGAACTTCGTCAATATTGGTGAACGTACTAACGTTACAGGGTCAGCTAAATTTTTGAAGCTTATCAAAGAAGATAATTTTGACGAAGCCCTTACCGTTGCATTAGATCAGGTACGTGGTGGCGCACAGGTAATTGATGTAAACATGGACGAGGGTATGTTAGATTCTCAAGCGGCTATGGTCAAGTACCTTAACCTGATGGCATCTGAACCTGAGATTTCACGCATCCCTGTTATGATTGACTCCTCCAAATGGGAAGTGATCGAAGCCGGATTAAAATGCATTCAAGGCAAAGGTATTGTTAACTCCATCAGCATGAAAGCTGGTGTAGATGAATTTAAACGTCAGGCTAAATTAGTAAAGCGTTACGGTGCAGCAGTTGTCGTAATGGCGTTTGATGAACAAGGACAAGCTGATACGTACGACAAGCGAATTTCGATTTGTAAACGCGCGTACGATATCATGGTGAACGAAGTGAAATTTCCTCCACAGGATATCATCTTCGATCCGAATATTTTTCCAGTGGCAACCGGTATTGAAGAACACCGAAACTATGCAGTTGATTTTTTCAAAGCCACAAAATGGATTCGGGAAAATCTTCCACACGCACATGTGAGTGGTGGTGTAAGTAACGTGTCGTTTAGCTTTCGCGGAAATCAAAAAGTGCGCGAGGCTATGCACTCTGCTTTTCTCTATCATGCCATTCAAAATGGTATGGACATGGGGATTGTAAACCCTACCATGTTGGAGGTGTATAGCAATATCGACAAAGATTTGCTTGAGCGTGTTGAGGATGTTCTCTTAAACCGAAGAGAAGATGCCACCGAACGTTTATTGGATTTTGCGGAAACCGTAAAAGGGTCGGCAAAGAAAAAAGAAATAGACGATGAATGGCGCAAAGGAACAATCGAAGAAAGATTAACTCACGCTCTTGTGCGAGGTGTTATTGATTTCATCGATGTAGATACAGAAGAAGCAAGATTAAAATACGGAAGACCACTGAATGTAATTGAAGGTCCGTTAATGGCGGGCATGAGTGTGGTGGGTGATCTATTCGGTGCTGGAAAAATGTTTTTACCTCAGGTAGTGAAGAGTGCACGAGTAATGAAAAAATCCGTTGCCTATCTTGAACCATTTCTTGAGGCAGAAAAATTAGCAGCGAAAAACAGATTCCTGGAGTCCGGAAATGCAGAAGACGAAAAAAGCGGAGCGAAACAAAATCCCAAGATATTGCTAGCCACTGTAAAAGGTGATGTGCATGACATCGGAAAAAACATTGTTGGCGTTGTATTAGCCTGTAATAATTATGACGTAGTGGATCTCGGCGTGATGGTACCTACCGAAAAAATTATTGAAGCAGCGAAACGCGAAAAGGTAGATATTATTGGATTGAGTGGGTTGATTACACCATCACTCGATGAGATGGTGCACGTGGCAAAAGAAATGCAGCGCGAAAAGATGAAATTACCTCTATTGATTGGAGGTGCTACAACTTCACGCATTCATACCGCTGTTAAAATTGATCCGGTTTATGACGGGCCTGTTGTGCACGTATTGGATGCTTCACGAAGTGTTCCGGTTGCCAGCGAGTTTGTCAATCAGGATACCTTTGATGGGATTAAAGTCCGCTTCAAGAAAGAGTATGAAAAAATGCGATCAGACTATGAGAGTCGCAAGCAAGACAAGAACTACATCACTCTCGAAGAAGCCAGAAAAAACAAAAGCAAGATTGACTGGAATGCTTCAGTAATAACAAAACCGAAGTTTTTAGGAAATAAAATCCTTACCAATTATCCATTGGAGGAAATCAGGAAATATATTGACTGGACTCCATTCTTTCAAACCTGGATGTTGGCCGGAAGGTATCCTGGTATTTTAAAAGACAGTGTGGTTGGTGTTGAAGCGCAAAAGCTTTTTGATGATGCACAGGTCATGCTTGATCAAATCATTAAAGATAAAAGTCTCCAAGCCAATGGGGTATTTGGATTCTATCCGGCATCACGGACAGAGAAAGACGATGTAACGCTTTTCGATCCTGTAGATTCTAAAGAACAATTTTCGGAATTTCATTTTCTTCGCCAGCAAAATAAAAAGGCGAAAGACTTACCGAACTTTTGTCTTGCTGATTTTATTGCACCCGCAACGACAGGCAAAGAAGATTACATCGGTATGTTTGCTGTAACGGCAGGTCTTGGAATTGAAAAATTGTTAGAGAAATTCAAAGCTGATCACGATGATTATTCCGACATCATGGTAAAAGCACTAGCCGATCGTTTAGCAGAAGCTTTTGCAGAATGTCTTCACGAAAAAGTAAGAAGAGAATTCTGGGGTTATACCACTAATGAAGCGCTATCAAACGATGAAATGATTGAAGAGAAGTACCAAGGTATTCGTCCTGCGCCAGGTTATCCAGCTTGTCCGGATCATACGGAAAAGAAAATACTGTTTGAAATCCTTGATGCCGAAAAACAAGCGGGCATTAAATTGACCGAATCGTATGCGATGTACCCTGCCTCTTCAGTAAGTGGTTTTTACTTCTCGCATCCTGATTCGAAATATTTTGGTTTAGGAAAAATTGAAAAAGACCAAGTTATTGAATATGCTGAGCGAAAAGGAATGGACCTTGAGGAAATCGAAAGATGGCTTGCACCAAACCTTAGCTACGATATTTAAGTATTTTAGTGCTTAGGTTTTTTAGTGTTTTTGTAATAACCGTTATGTATGGCTAAAGTTGAACGATTTGAAGATTTGAAATGCTGGCAGGAGGCCAGGGTTTTAGTTAAAGAAATTTACCTATTGTCAGAAGAAGGAAAATTATCGAAAGACTATGACACTAAAAGTCAGATTAAACGAGCTGCTCTTTCGGTTATGAATAATATAGCAGAGGGTTTTGGTAAATTCAGCACCAAGGAGTTTATTCATTATCTGGATATTGCTCATAATTCGGTATCTGAAGTAAAGAGCATCCTCTATGTAATGATCGATTTGAATTATATAAATGAAGAGAGGGCGAAACGGCTACAAAATAAAACAGACGAGATAAAAGCAATGACACTTGCTTTCATTAAATATCTTGCAAATCGGAGCAAGTAAAGAATCGAAAACCAGTAAAGCTTTCTAGCATTTTTGAAAACGTAAATACAAAAACACTCAAATACTTACACACCTTAAGATGAAAGTTACTGATCACTTAAAGAATGCGAACGGAAAAACGTTATTTACCATTGAGATTCTTCCTCCTTTAAAAGGCGAGAATATTAAAACACTTTTTAACAATATTGATCCGTTAATGGAATTCAAACCTCCGTTCATTGATGTTACCTATCACCGTGAAGAATTCGTCTATCGTAAAAAAGACGGTGGTCTATTAGAGAAGAGCACAACACGCAAACGTCCTGGAACAGTAGGTATTTGCGCCGCTATTCAAAATCATTATAAGGTTGATACCGTACCTCATATTATTTGTGGTGGTTTCAGCAAGGAAGAAACAGAAAATGCATTGATTGATCTTAATTTCCTTGGTGTGGATAATGTATTGTTACTTCAGGGAGATGCCATTAAAAGCGAATCGAAATTTGTTCCTGAACCGGATGGACACAAGTTCGCATCTGAGTTATTGGAGCAAGTCGTAAAGCTGAACAACGGTGTATATCTGGATGATGAATTACACACACCATCACCAACTAATTTTTGTATTGGCGTAGCGGGATATCCAGAAAAACACTTCAATGCTCCGAACCTCAAAGCGGATATCAAATATTTAAAACTGAAAGTAGACATGGGTGCAGAATACATTGTTACCCAAATGTTCTTCGATAACAAAAAGTATTTTGATTTCGTGGATAAATGTCGCGAGGGCGGAATTAATGTTCCGATTATTCCAGGAATTAAACCACTGACAGGTAAAGGCCAGTTAACAATATTGCCTAAAACCTTTCACATCGATATCCCGGAAGAACTGTCGGACGAAGCAGAAAAGTGTAAGGACAATGTAGCTTTGAAAGAAGTAGGTATTAAGTGGTGTATCCAACAATCGAAAGAATTGATTAAGAAAGGTGTACCTACC
Organism: Chryseolinea sp.; assembly: GCA_031388805.1. GTDB lineage: Bacteria > Bacteroidota > Bacteroidia > Cytophagales > Cyclobacteriaceae > Chryseolinea. The sequence continues at coordinate 23,048 of JANMRZ010000178.1, read as the reverse complement.
CTTCACTTTTATTCCATGGGCAAGTCTGATCCGATTTATAGAATCGCGAAGGAATTATTCTGATTTACTTACCTATAAACTTAGGTTTCCGCTTTTCAAGGAAAGCGGAAACCCCTTCTTTATAATCAGTAGAACTTCCGGCTATTTCTTGGCAGTAAGCTTCATAGTCGAGCATTTCATCTAAGGTTGATGTAGCCGCTTTACTTAACATCTTCTTAATCAAACCAATTGACTTTGTTGGCGCATTTGCAAAATAATCGGTATACTCTTTTATAGCTGCTTCCAATTGATCAGCGGCTACCACTTTATTGATCAAGCCCAATGCTTCAGCTTCTTTTGCTTTTACGCGTGAGCCCATACTGCACAACTCAAAGGCTTTTGCCATTCCAATAAGGCGTGGCAAAAAATAAGAAGAGCCAGAATCAGGTACTAATCCAATGTTGATAAACACTTCTATTAATGTCGCTTCTTCCGAGGCCACAATAATATCGCACGCCAATGCAAGCGAACATCCTGCACCAGCAGCTACACCATTCAAACGACAAACAATTGGTTTGGGTAAATTTCGCATGGCGCGAATAATGGGATTGTATCGTTTAGTAAGTGAATCCATGAACGATCTTTTCTCATTCCCGGAAGCAGCCTTCAAATCCTGTCCTGAACAAAATGCTTTGCCCTCTCCTGTTAACACTACAACACGCACGGCATCATCTTTCGCTACTGCCTTTAATGCATCCTGAAGTTCATACGTAATTTCATCGTTCATTGCATTATAAACATCCGGACGATTTAATGTAATAGTAGCAACAGCATTTTCGAGATTGTATTTCAGAAATGTATAAATCATTATAGCGAATTTATTATTTTGAATTTCGACTTTGTTATTCTTTGTGACTTAGTGTCTTTGTAGCAAAAGGATGCACTTAAATTTCAGCCACAAGGACACGAGGGCACGAAGAATCACAAAGATATAGTAAACCGTGATTTGATTTTGGAATCAAGAAATTCAGAATAAAATTATCATTCCTGCAAAGGCGGTAAGGAGACCCAATACACCCCCAACCATTACTTCGCGTGGTGTATGTGCATTCAATTTCAATCTAGCCGACATTACTGCTCCTGCTATTACAATGATAATTAGTGTTGGATAAAACAAGGTGTTGTCTTCCAGTATTTTATTCAATGGAATCAAAATGCCGAGCATGCCCCAGGCTGCTAAACTATGAATGCTGATTTTATAAAAGAATGTAGTCAGTGTAGCAATCAGCACAAGTGCATCAATGATGATTAAAAACTTAAGCAGATTATCATGAAACCCAATACGATGTTTCGTATAAAATAAATACGTAACACCAATATAAAGCACCGTGATAAAAATAAAAGGTAAGATTCGATCTTTTCTCTCTTTCATTTCCAGTGTTTTAATGGTGCCCATCATTCTGAACATGCCTACATTCAATGCTGGCAACACAAACGTTACACAAAAGATAAGGAGCAGAAAAGTAAAATGGCCTTCTGACTTTAAGGGTTCGAGTGCAACAGGAAATAAAAAGATGAAGAGTGAAAATAAATAGGTTGCCAATAACAACGGATGAAATACAATAGAAACAATACGCGCCAGTAAATTCACTTTATAATTCTTTTCGTAATCTGGCTACTGGAATATTGAGTTGTTCGCGATACTTCGCTACTGTTCTTCTCGCAATGTTATATCCTTTTTCGTTCAAGATAGTTTCCAGCTTATCGTCTGAAAAAGGTTTGTCTTTATCTTCGCTTTCAATAATATCTTTAATGATTTGTTTTACTTCACGACTACTCACTTCCTCACCGGAATCAGTCGCAATACCTTCAGAGAAGAAATGTTTCAAAGGAAAAATTCCAAAATCAGTTTGCACCGCTTTGCTGCTGGCCACACGCGACACCGTAGAAATATCCATGCTGATCATGTTCGCAATGTCCTTCAGGATCATGGGCTTGAGCTTTGTCTCGTCTCCTTCCTGAAAAAAATCATTTTGAAATTCCACAATCGCACTCATCGTTCTCAGAAGCGTTTGCTGACGTTGCTTAATGGCATCAATGAACCATTTTGCTGCATCTAACTTTTGCTTAACGAACGTAACGGCTTCTTTTAACTTCTTATCTTTTTTATTTCCCTTGTCGTAGGCTTTGAACATATCGATGTAGGACCTGCTCACACGAAGTTCGGGTGCGTTGCGACTGTTCAGTGCAAGCTCCAGTTTACCATTGTTGTTGGTGAGAATATAGTCTGGAATAATGTACTGATTTTTCGCGCCCTGTGTTCCAACACTTCCTCCCCCTGGCTTCGGATTTAATTTTACAATCAACTCCATTGCATCGCGCACAAAATCTTCGTCTTCGGTATCGAGCTTCTTTTGAATTTTCTGATAATGTTTCTTTGTAAACTCTTCGTAGCAATCGGTTATGATTTTTTTGGCAACCGCCACATCAATATCATGGCCATTGTCCATGCGCTCCAGTTGGAGCAACAAACATTCCTGAAGTGTTCTGGCTGCAATTCCCGGAGGATCGAAAGTTTGTATTTTCTTTAATACCGATTCTACCTCTTCAACAGTTGTATCGATGCCTTGAGAAAAGGCCATGTCATTGGTAATGGCATCAAGATCTCTTCGGATGTATCCATCACTTTCAATACTCCCTACTAATTGCTTTCCAATGGTGTATTCCTTTTCATTTAGTCCAAGGAATTCCAATTGATCCATTAACTGCTCATGCAGCGAAGATGACATAGGGATGGGCATCTCGCGGTCTTCACCATCATCGCCATCACCTTGCATTTTGTAACCACTATAATCCTCATCCCCCAGGTAATCCTTTATATCAACATCACTATCACCTTCAGCCTCGCTTGTTATTGTTTCTTGCGATTCCGATTCAGGCGATTCCCCTTCTTCATTACTTTCTTCAGGTTTCTCTTGGTCCTCTCCCTCCTCTAAGGCAGGGTTCACTTCCATCTCCTCCTCAATACGCGATTCAAGCTCGGCCGTAGGCACCTGAAGCAGCTTGATAAATTGAATCTGCTGAGGTGATAGCTTTTGCTGAAGGTTCTGGCTTAAGCCAAGTTTTTGCATGGAGGATTAGTTTAATGACAAAGTTAAAAAAATAGTCAATAGTCGAGCGATCAGTTTTTGTGCCAAAAAAATTTTTGAATAAGGGGTAAGACCAATTTAGGCTATGAAATGAGCTGGGATTTTTCGTTTTTTGCGGGCGCTCTGGGAGCGGTTAACAGTTAATAGTCTTATCCTATTACACTCAACCACTATTAACTGCTAACCATTAACTATTAATAACTGACAAGAGATGAAAAGGACTAAGATCAAGGAATTGCTTCAAACACAGCCTGCCGGACAAATGGTTACGGCCAGTGGATGGGTGCGCACCTTTCGCAACAATCAATTTATTGCCCTTAACGATGGCTCGACTATACAAAATATTCAGGCTGTTGTTGACTTTACCAATACTGATGAGACTCTTTTAAAGCGTGTAACTACGGGTGCTTGTATTTCCGTTACCGGAGAATTGATCGCCTCTCCTGCCAAAGGACAATCGGTTGAACTGAAAGTAAAAACACTCGAAATACTGGGAGATAGTGACGCTGAAAAGTTTCCACTTCAACCTAAAAAACATTCGCTTGAATTTCTTCGGGAGATTGCACACTTACGCTCACGTACGAATACAGTCAGCGCGGTAATGCGTGTGCGTCACGCAATGGCTTTTGCTGTGCATAAGTTCTTTAACGATAAAGGTTTCTTTTATATCCACACGCCTATCATTACTGGCTCGGATGCAGAAGGTGCCGGAGATATGTTTCGGGTAACAACTTTGGATGCAAAGAATCCTCCTCTTACCGAAACAGGTGAGATCAACTACAAAGAAGATTTCTTTGGCAAGGAAACCAACCTCACGGTTTCAGGTCAGTTAGAAGGCGAAACGTATGCGTTGGCATTAGGCGAGATTTATACTTTCGGACCTACCTTCCGTGCAGAGAACTCAAACACCACTCGTCACCTTGCTGAGTTCTGGATGATCGAACCAGAGATGTCGTTTTATGATATCAACGACAACATGCAGCTTGCACAAGATTTCCTTCAATACCTGGTGCGTTATGCATTAGAAAATTGCGCTGAAGATCTTGACTTCTTAAACAAGCGCGCGCTGGAAGAAGAACAAAGCAAACCACAAGAACAACGAAGTGAACTTGGATTGTTGGATCGTTTGAAGTTTGTGGCCGAAAATGATTTTCAACGCCTTTCATACACCGAGGCAATAGAAATATTAAAAAACTCTGCTCCAAATAAGAAAAAGAAATTTCAATACCTTATTGATGCATGGGGTGTCGATCTTCAATCGGAGCATGAGCGTTATCTGGTTGAAAAACATTTTAAGAAACCGGTTATCCTTTACAACTATCCTGCAGAGATTAAAGCATTTTACATGCGTCAGAATGAAGATGGTAAAACCGTTGCCGCAATGGATGTTCTGTTTCCAGGCATTGGTGAAATCATTGGAGGTTCTCAACGTGAAGAACGTTACGATCGCTTAATGAATCGGGTGCGCGAATTGCACCTGCCTGAAAAAGATTTGTGGTGGTACCTTGAACTTAGAAAATTTGGTTCAGCACCACATAGTGGTTTTGGCTTAGGCTTCGAACGACTGATTCAATTTGTAAGCGGTATGTCTAACATACGCGATGTGATTGCGTATCCGCGATATCCGGGTAATGCTGAATTTTAATTTTTGTAATCGGTGATCAGTGAATGGTAATCGGGGCTCTAAAAATCTATAATCGCAAATCACTCATCAATAATCACAAATCGCTGAGCAAGTCTAGCGTTTCTTAAACGCAAGCAAAGGTATCTTGCTTTGAAAAGCCATTTTGCGTGTCACGCTGCGGTAGAAAACTTTTTCGTAGAAAGTCGGATCGTGCGTAAACATGGCTAATAAATCAGCATTGATACTTTCAACATAGTTTTCGATTGCATTATCTACATCATTACTTACCACTACGTGTCCAATCAAATTTTTATAACCCGACTTGGTTACAAATCCGGCAATCTTGGCCGCAATCGTTTCGACATTCTTTTGGACACTGGTAATGTGAATAAGGTGAACCGTTGAACTAAATCCTTCCAGGTAAGGCAATAATGTTTTGATTTCTTTTTCAATATGCTTCAGATCGGTAGCATACACAACGTTTTTAAAATTTTTGAATTCTCCAAATTCGGGCACTGCCAATACAGGTACAGTACTCTCCTCAATAACAGAAGCTGTATTGCTACCCATCACATATTTTTTCAAACCGCTCGCACCCCGAGTACCCATCACAATTAAATTCGCATCCGTCTTCTTCACTTCCTTTTTTAAGGTATCGGTAAACGAAGCGCCTTTCACAATCTTGATCGAAATGGGATGAGTAGACTTACTCCTCTTCGAAACCTTTTGCACAAGCTTTTCCATATTCGTTTTTGCTTCTTCAATCAATTCCTTTTCAACCGCTTTAAACTCGTCTTGCATGGTGGCCCTTACAGGCTCGACCATACTCACCACGTGGAGCAAGGTGATGTTTCCATCTGATTTATTCGCAATTTTAATAGCGTATTGAATGGCTACCTTTGATAAATCTGACAGATCGGTTGGGACTAAAATATTGAGCATGGCTTTGTTTTTATTCCGACTAAATTAAGACTTTTTAGTCATCTTCTTTAATCTTAATTTTCAGCTCTTCTCACATTATGAAAACAGATCAATGTCATATCACCAAACAAGAACTTCCAATAACTCAATTGGTGCATGGAGGCAGCATAAGGGAAGGACTTTTAAAGCTAATTCAAAAAGATCATTCCGATTTTAAGCCGACCAACTACATCTCGGTTGACGAGCTTAACCTGTATCGAAAAAAATATGTAGAGTCCGTTTTAAAAGAAGAGGTAGGCGAACTCTCACATCTGGAACAAGAAGTTGTTAAAAGCATTAGTGATAATGAATTGCTCTCGGAAAACATTGAACCAAAGATTGAACGCGAACTCAAACTTGGAGATAGAGTGGCTGATAAAATCGCAACCTTTGGAGGTAGCTGGACCTTCATCATCTCATTCTTCGCTTTTATCCTCGTCTGGATTGGAGGGAATATTTATTTACTCACATCAAAACCATTCGATCCCTATCCTTTCATTCTACTGAACCTGATTCTCTCCTGCTTGGCGGCTATTCAGGCTCCCATCATTATGATGAGTCAAAACCGAAAAGAGGCAAAAGATCGTCAACGTTCGGAGCACGATTATATGATCAACCTGAAAGCAGAATTAGAGATCAGACAACTACATGAAAAGATTGATCACATGATACTTCAACAAAATCAACGGTTGCTTGAGATTCAACAACTTCAGGTTGATTTAATGGAAGATATTCTCACGCGATTGAATCATAAAGACGAAGAACTAACTGAAAATGAAAAATAGAACTTTTGCCAGCGATAATTACGCAGGTGTACATCCCGAAGTTATAGGGGCTTTGCTCCGCGCTAATCACGGTCATGCAGGATCGTATGGTGCCGATGAATACACCGAGCGCACAACTCAAAAATTCAAATCTCTTTTTGGTGAATCTACATCCGTGTACTTCGCTTATAATGGAACGGGGGCAAATGTATTGGCATTGAGTGCGCTTACTCATTCCTTTAATTCCATCATTTGTTCAGACCTCGCTCACATTAATGTTGACGAATCTACCGCACCTGAAAAATTTACAGGATGCAAACTGGTTACAATACCCACTCAAGATGGTAAGATTTATCCAGATCAGATTGAAGAAAAAATTCAACGTATCGATGATCAGCATCATCCTCAAGTGAAAGTAATATCGATATCACAGTCTTCAGAATATGCAACCATCTACACTGTTGCTGAGGTGAAAGCAATTGCTGCTGTTGCCAAAAAGAATAATTTATTCTTCCATATGGATGGCTCACGCATTGCAAATGCAGCGGTAAGTTTGAAAGAAGATTTCAGATCGTTTACCCGCGATGCTGGTGTAGATGTGCTTTCTTTTGGTGGAACAAAAAACGGAATGATGTTCGGTGAAGCTGTTTTGTTTTTTAATCCTGAACTTGCTCAATACATGAAGTTCATTCGAAAACAAAGTATGCAGCTTCATTCTAAAATGCGTTTCATCAGTGCACAGTTTGAAGCATTGTTAAGCAATGATCTCTGGAAACGAAATGCAGAACACTCAAACCAGATGGCCAAACTTTTGGAGATTGAGCTGCGAAAAAATAAATCCATTTCCGTTACACAAAAAGTGGAGGCCAACGGAGTTTTCGCAATCATGCCTCGTTCCATTATTCCCGCCTTACAGGAAGAACATTTTTTTTATGTCTGGAATGATAAAACTTCAGAAGTAAGATTAATGTGTTCGTTCGATACTACCGAAGATGACATTCAAGGTTTTTCCAAACGGCTACAGGAATTGACGGCTGCACTATGAAGGATTTGTTTTTGCTGAGCGGACTTGGTGCAGATAAAAGAGTTTTTGATTTTCTGGATTTTGGAGGGCACAAAATTCATCACATTGTCTGGATCAATCCACTGAAGAATGAACCAATTCAAGAATATGCTACCCGTCTCTGCAAACAAATCCACCTTGCCAATCCGATTTTGATTGGTGTTTCGTTTGGTGGGATGATCGCGATGGAAATTGGGAAGATTATTCAAACTGAAAAGATTATTTTGATTTCTTCAGCCCGAACAAAAAAGGATATTCCTTTATCCTTTAAGCTTGCCGGTAAATTAAAATTACATCACACCATTCCTCCATCATTCGTAGCAAACAACAACCCCGTTACAAACTGGCTCTTTGGAGCAAAGACTACATCAGAAAAAGAATTATTGAGTTCGATACTCAAAGACACCGATATTCAATTTTCAAACTGGGCAATCGACAAGATTGTGAAATGGGATAATGTAGACTCCCTTCAAAATGTCACACAAATCCACGGAACAAATGACAGGATTCTACCTTTTAAAGAAGCAAAGTTTGCGATCAAGGGAGGAGAGCATTTGATGATTGTGAATCGCGCAGATGAGGTAAGTCGGGCAATTAAAGACGCTCTTAACGACTAGCGTTTTAGAAACTTAAAGGTTCCTCTGTATTTGCTTAAATCATCCTTTAAGGCAATTAAATAATAACCAGGAGATAAATCTTTCACCCTTATCTTAAGTTCGTGTTCATCTACCACTTCTACTTCAACCTGCATTTCATTGCCAATGATATTGTGAAGGGAAAACTTAAGAAGACTAACATCCACTTGTTCGTTACGAACATGGATAAAGTCTACAGTAGGGTTAGGAAAAACCTGAAATGTTTTAGTGGGATCGACAGAGGTGCGTTCGGGTAAAGCAGCATACTCAGTATGGGATTGCGCCCATCCTATAGATGTTGTGAAACTAACGGCAAGAATGAGTAAGTAAAGAATCGCTTTCATAATGTAACCTCCAAAAAATTTTAACGACAAATATCGAACCAAGGTTGGCTTAATTTGCCTCTTGTTTGCCTTTAGATGCGAAACATCCCCAAAAGGTTTAAACCAAAAGGAATATTTTAATGAATATATCGTTTTAATCTCTATTTCATGCTGACAATCGACAATTTCTCTAAGGCTTACTCCGGGACAAAGGTGATTTCGATTGATTCGTTAATCCTTACTTCTGGCATTTATTGGATCAAAGGTGAGAATGGTTCGGGGAAAACCACCTTCTTCAAATCGCTGGCAGGTCTCCATCCCTGTGAAGGTAAAATCCAGTTTGATGATGGTATCGACCTACATAATAATCCAATTCCTTTTCGGAAGCGCGTGAATTACAGTGAGGCCGAACCGCAATATCCAGGCTTCCTCACATCAAAAGACCTGATTCGTTTCATCGGCAAGACAAAAGGTGCAGATCAAAAGCAGCAGGATTTTTTTATTGAACAGTTTAACATGAGCAGTTATTTCGAAAAGCCTTGCGAAACATATTCCAGTGGGATGCTGAAAAAACTTTCGCTTGCCATCGCGTTTCTCGGTTCACCCAAGCTCATCATTTTAGATGAGCCCCTTATTACTTTAGATGTGCAAGCCCGGAATGTTCTGCTGCAGATAATGGAGAATTATATTCAGCAACATGAAGTCACCTTTCTATTGTCATCTCATCAGGCATTGGAGTCAACTGATTTAAAAGTAAACGAGACATTCGTTATTGAAAACAAGACATTGGTGAAAGGATGAAGATCATCTTCTCCATATTACAGAGAGTATTGGTTCGCGAATTCTATCGTGCCAATGCCGGATTATTCTTTTTAGTGATTGGAATTGGCGCTGGCTTCATGCGCAGCTACGAACACATTGCACTGGCCGAATTCTTTACAGCCTCACCTATGCTCATGCTCGTACCTATTTTAGTTTGGACGATTTATACATTTAATGTGATGAAATTCAATCGCGATATTCTCAAGCGAAAAGAGAACGAGTTTATATTTTACATTACACTTCTTCCTCCATCACAAAAATGGATTGGTCTTTTTACGACTTTATTTTACCAACTTCTTCCAGCCATTCTTTACGGAGTTTTTTTGATGGCCTTTGCCGTAAAAAATAATTTCATGGATACGCTTCTCATGATCATCCTATCCTTGTTACTCTTGCTTTTCATCGGAGCGCTCGCTCTTTCGCATGCTCTGCATAATCCCAATCAGGAAAAGAGAATCGGAGTGTTTACAAAGTTTTTAAACGTATCCATCACAAAACCCTATCCTCTATTTTTTCCTGAGTGGATTGCCAAACGAGAACCGTTAATGCTTTTCGGAACAAAAATCTTTGGCAGTCTGATTCTTCTTGGCATAACTCAATTATACAAAACAGATGTTTATGATTTACGTCTATTGGGATTAGGTATTGCGATTGCCTTTCCCGTACAAGTTGTTTTAGTTTGGGAAATACATCGGTTTGATAATTTTCATTTTCCACTGAATCGAAATCTGCCCATTCCATTCACGCTGCATTTACTCTATTTCTTATGCACCCTCCTCATTCTTACAATTCCCGAGCTGGGTATGATCATTAAAAACTTCCCAATTGAATTTAATAGTTGGGATCTTATCTCATCCATTCTTTTCGCATTGAGCATACCTGTGTTCTTTTATGGATTGCTTTATACCAAGGATCGTGATCAGGAGAAATTGATGCCTTTGGTTTTTATATTTTCCATCGGTTGGATTCTACTGATATTATTTAAAGTACCCTTGTGGGCAATTGCGAGTATGAACCTTATTACTGGACTAGCTTGCCTGAAGAAATTCTATTATTCGTTTGAATACTTTTCGAGGCCTGAGAGTTAATGACTACTAAAACGCATACACAAGACTACATCAAATCTAAAATCTCTTAGTGAAACTTAGTGTCCTTGGGGCATGGTGGCCACGAATTGCCACTAAGACTCAAAGGCACAAAGAGGCACGAAGGAATAATCGCTAGACTATCTTCCCCGCTAGAATAACCTGATCAATTAACGTGCTTCCAAAGGAATAGGGTAGGTATGCTATGGATGGAATTGGTTTCGTGATAAATACGTTGGCAGCCTTTCCAACCGTAATACTTCCATGCGTCTTGCTCAACTCCAAAGCATGTGCTGTGTTTATAGTTACTGCGTTGATTGCTTCTTCTGGTGTCATCTTCATTTTAATGCAGGCAAGCGAAAGCATGAGCATCATATTTCCACTTGGTGCACTTCCAGGATTATAATCCGATGCGATAGCAAGAGGTAAACCAGCATCCAACATTTTACGAGCAGGTGGAAACGGTAAGCCAAGAAAAAATGCTGCGCCAGGTAATGCGGTTGGCATTACCTTACTGCTCCTTAGCAATTCAATTTCCTCTTCTCCAATATTTTCTAAATGATCAACACTCAAAGCCTTTGTTTTCACACCTACCTGTACCCCTCCTGAATTATGAAGTTGGTTGGCGTGAATGCGTGGCTTCATTCCAAATCTTTTCCCTTCTTCTATGATCCTTTCTGTCTCTTCGGGATTAAAAAAACCTTCTTCACAAAACACATCAATGTAATCCGCTAGCTTTTCTTCCGCGACTGCGGGTATCATCTCCTGAATAATCAGCTTAATGTAATCTTCCTTATTGAAATCTTTAGGAACGGCATGCGCTCCAAGAAACGTAGTCTTTACTGTCAGCGGAGTTTCTTTTCCTATTCGCCTTGCCACACGGAGCATTTTCATCTCATCTTTTGTGGTTAATCCATAACCACTTTTAATTTCAACTGCACCGGTTCCTGTCCCGATAATTTCTTCCACGCGAACCAGTGCCTTTTCAAATAATTCTTCTTCCGAAGCTTGCTGAAGCTTCTTTGCTGAATTTAAAATACCTCCACCATGTGCAGCGATCTCTGCGTAAGTGGCGCCTTTTATTTTCAGCACAAATTCTTCTTCACGACTAGCTGCAAAAACTAAATGCGTATGCGAATCAACAAAACTTGGGAACACAAATTTCCCTGAAGCATCAATGACTTCATTTGCTTGCTTTACTGGCAACTTTTCCATGCTACCAAACGCAGCGATAACACCATCCTCAATAGCAAGAAAAGAATTTTCAAGAACCGGAAGCACCGCCATGTCTTTACCACCCACAAAAGAAAGAGCTTGTTCACGTATCTGAACAAGCCCTTTGATGTTGGTGATGAGAATATTGAAAGACATAGTTTCTTTATCATTCACAATTTCTAAAATCCATAACCATTAATTATAGGGGAGTTATAAAAATTGAAAATGCTTTGGAATAATGAGATTCGTCCGCAAGGTTTCTTCCAGTTCTACCCCACCAATATTTGGCTATGTGTTCCTTTCCATTGTATTCACTTCCTGCTGCATAAACGTTCGTTCCGTGGACTGCAATAGCATTAGCATTAGTATAGTTTTTTCCTTGAGATAAATCAATTCCAATTCCGTTTTTCCAGAATCTGGCTACTTGATTGGTGCCGTTATATTGGTAGCCTGCTACATAAACATCTAAGTCTTCAACCGCAATAGCAAACGCCCGCGCATCATGAATTCCATCAGATATGTTAGTAGCAATTCCATCTTTCCAAAGTTTGACCACACTGATTGTTCCATCGAATTGATATCCTGCCACATAAACATGTGATCCAACCACTACCAAAGAGGTCGCAAATGTATTGTTTTTTCCATCTGATAAGTCAGTGGCAATTCCATTTTTCCAAAATTTGGCTACGTAGTTTGTTCCATTTGATTCATATCCTGCCACGTAGACATCAGATCCTTCAACATCAATAGAGGTTGCAACAGATTCATATGTTCCATCTGTTAGATACGTGGCAATTCCATTTTTCCAAAACTTGGCCACATGGAATACATCTTGATATTCATTTCCAGCCACATAAACATCCGATCCTTCAACAACAATTGAGTTGGCATTATTAGGAGCTGTTCCATCAGATAGATTAGTAGCTATTCCGTTTTTCCAGAACTTAGCTACTGCAGTTTCTTCAATCATTTCAATTCCTACAACATAAATATCTTCTCCCTCAACAAGAATGGAATTTGCAACAGCATCGTTTGTTCCGTCAGTTAAGTTAGTAGCTATTCCATTTTTCCAAAATTTAGCTACTTCTCTAGGTCCATCTTGCTCACTTCCAGCCACGTAAACATTTACCGAAGGTTCTTCCTCTTTTTCTTGGCAGCAAAAAAATAAGGAGGTAAGTAAAATAAATCCAAAAACTACTTTTAGGCTATTCATGCAACTATAATTAAAAAACTTGTATCTAATCACTCAACATGATAATGGTATTATTAAATGATATACTAGAAAATGCTAGGGATATCAAGCAAGAGCACCAAATTATTGGTTAATACTAACTTTCAACGACTAACACTTACTTCCCAAAAGACTCAACCTTATAATCCAGGTTGGTTCCAAAAACAGGGAAAGCAATTTTGAGAAGAACATAGAAGCCTGATTTATCGAAGCTTGGTCGGTAGCCTACTTCGCCACCGTAGGACCAACTTAATGTGCGATTAAAGCGGCCATCAATACCAGCACGGAAACCAATGGTTTTGGTTTTTACCGGACTAACAGAATAGGTTGCTGTAGAAGAAGTAATCCTGTCGCCAGTATCTTCATCCTTCTGTGTGTAAACGATGTCATCAACTTTTAATGATGGTGCAATAAGAATATCGATGTAGGTAGTGAGCATACCATCGTCAATGCCTTCTTCAAACTTATCAAAATTCACGGCTACATTTCTGATCCATGACATTGAACCTCCTACATATAATCCAGCTGATGCGATGTTGGTGAATGGATGTACGCGTTGATTCGTTTTTATCTGATTATTTATTTTGATTGTCTCCGTATCTGGCAACACATCTTCAGCCGTATTTTTTAAATCTCCATTACTAAGCCCCTGACGCTCCAATATCCTGGCTAAGTCCGCTGAGCTATTCCAGAAAATACCGCCTAAACGGGCAGCATAAATTTTTCTCACTTTGCAAGGTACTTCAGCATGTAGAGGCACACGTGAAGCCCACTTATTACCTTTATAACTATTCTTATAGAGGAACATTTTGGTTTTAGAGCTTTCCTCAAAATCTTTGAAGTGGTAAGATCCACCCAACTCATAATAGTTGTAAATCTCAGCCCGATTGTCCACACTGCTTTGATTGGAAGCCAATTCACGTGTAAAGTCATAAAACTTCTGGCTATAGGTTTTGCGCAACTGAAAACGAAAGTCGGCCTTGTCTTTATGATAATACATGGCATCCACGCCATAGCCGGCATTTACGTTTGTCACAAACAATTCTCCGTACATGGGTATCAGCCCGATGAAGAGTTTATTGACAGAATAGGGCTCGTCATAAATTTCTTCATACGTTACGGCCGTCTTGTCTTTGCGTTCGCCCTGCGCAAAAAGGGTGACGCTCTTAAACGTCATCAGCGCAGCGATAAGGATCAAAAAGCGATAGTTCATAATCCGTTTAATTGGGTAAGTATTGGTAAAAATAGTAAAACTCCTGCAAAAAATGATGTCGTGTTTATACAGGCCGTGGCGCAGAGGTAATTCTCCTCGCTAAAAATGCCTAATTACTCTTGCCTCCTACCATCTTCTTGAGCTGTTCCAGCTCCAGTAACTTGACTGAAATGTCGGCTTCCTTGTTCTTGCGGTCGGTTATATCCTCAAACATACCCAATACCGCCACCACCTCACCATTCCTGTTGAGCACGGCTACCTTACTGGTGCTCACCCACGAAATCTGCCCTTCACTATTCACGTTCTTTTCCTCCTGATCAATCCGTGATTTTCTATTCTTCATTACCTCCAAATCGTCCTTACGGTATTCCTCGGCATGCTCCCTCCAGGGCATATCAAAGTCAGTATGACCAATGAGGTCTTTGTGCGATTTCAATCCTGCTACCCGTGCAAATATTTTATTACATCCCTGGAAGCGAAGCTCTCGGTCTTTCCAGAACACAGCACGAGGTATGTTATCGATGATGGTTTGTAAGGTCTCCTGGGCATCGTTCAAATGATCCACCATCAAATTGATGGTCTTGGTATTGTACGAAACGGAAAGCAAGTCAGCACATGATTTCAAAAATTCTACATCTTCATCCAACCAGTCTTTTTGCTCGTATTGATGTTCACAGCAAATCATACCAATGATTTTTCCTTCGTGGAAGAACGGAACATCCAAAAGTGATTCGATATGTAATGGCTTCAGATAGGCGTCTGAAAATTCTGATGTTGCCTGATGATTGTTTGCATCTTTCGCTACAATAGTTTCTTCACCTGCTACTGCCTTAAAGTACGCTGGGAAATCGGTGCCTTTTAATACTGTACCCGACTCGAACGACTTGGTATCATGCTGATACAATTTCTCACAGGTAATATAATTCTCTTTGCTGTTATAAATCCAAATGCTGCACCGTGATACATTTAGCTGCTGCGTAATAGAGCTCGTCACCTTCTCTATCGATACATTCCAGTTACCTGTTTTGATATCGTTGTTACGGGTCAGCTCCATCACCACTTTTCTGTTGAGCTGCACTTTCTCATTGCGTTTCTTTTCCTGGTCAAACATATCCTGAATATGTTTTTCCTTTCTGCGCATTTCTTCCTGAGTAGCCTCAAGCTCTTCCATGTTCTGACGCATCTCTTCTTCCTGCGAGCGCATCTCTTCGGCTTGTTGCTGGGTCTTCTCTAGTAAGATTCGGGTGCTCTCGTTTATTCTGACCGATGAAATGGTAGAAGCGATACTCTCGGAAAGCTTTTCTACTAATTCAATTTCATACTCTTCATAGTGTTTGAAGGTTGCAAGTTCAAGAACACCAAAAATCTTTTCGTTTACTTTTAACGGAACCAACAACACTGCATTTGGATTTGATCCACCTAATCCTGAAGTGATCGATACATATTCCTGTGGAACTTTGGTTAAATAAATCCGCTGCCCTTCCAGGTAACATTGCCCTACAAGACCTTGGCCAGCATCAATTCTTTTTTGAATAAACTTCTTGCGTTCAAAAGCATAGCACGTCACCAGTTCAAGAAAGGTGTCGCTTTCATTCTCATCATTAAAAAGAAAGAGACCGCCTTGATTGGAGTTGGTGTACTTCACCACAAATTTCAGAATACTATCATACAATTCTGTTATGCTGCTGGAATTGGTTCGAAGAATCTCACCAATCTGCGCAAGACCGGTAGTGGCCCAATTGCGTTTGTAATCCTCTTCAGCATTCAAGCGTAGTTTATCGCGCATGGCAATAAACGTGTTTCGCAAGTTGCTGCTTCCATCATCATCTCCAAGCTCAAGGTCAATGGAATAATTTCCTGCTGATATCGATTCAACAAATCCTGACACAGCACTTACAGCGTGAGCTTGCTGATCAATTTTTGTTGCCTGCGTTGCGATCAGCTTATCACTTTTGAATTGTAATCTGAAGAAAGACAAACCAATGCCGATAAAGGCAATGACTGTTACACCAATACCAATCCATGAGAATCGTTGAAATGTTGTTGCGTGAGAAGTAGTGTTTGCATTAAGGTAAGCTGTTAATCTATCGATAGTGGCAAGTGTACGTTGATAGGTTGCTTCATATTTTAAATCAACAGCAATAGCCGCTTGCCTGGTCGAAATTTCCATCGCACTATCTCCCACATTGTTTCTGGCGAGTTGATGTGCAGCAAACTTCTCTTTGGCTACTTCAGAAAGTTTATCAAGGTCATTTATCGTTTCCTTATAAATGATTTTCGCTTCCTCGTCTTCTATTTTTTCAAAAGCACCAAGCTCAGACTCTTGCCCATCATACGCTTTCTGCACCAGATTCCTTGAAGATGTTATGGGTGTCAGAATTTGTTTATCAAAATTCACATTCGCATCGGCCACGATTACCCTTTCGAATAAGGATGGTGTTTGCATTAACTCTTTCTTGATATGACCTCCAATTGCGATAAAGGGTGCATTGCGTTGTTGAATACTTTTTGGAGTCCAAACCAGATACGCCATCAGAGCGGTAATGATTACGCCAATAAGAGTTAGGATCAGGGTGTACTTCAATGCACGATTTTTCATCGAATGCTGTCTGGGTTAAATACAAAAATTGGCTACTCTACCGGCTAATATAATACGGCTTTCGCGGATTTCATATCAGGAAGTTACGAGTTTAAAGTTTCGAGTTTGTAGATAACTCGAAACTTGAAACCCGCAACTTATAACTCCTTTAAAGCAGCGCGATTGGCTTCGAGAATTTTGGATACCACATCTTCTGTTATGGAGGCAGAAATAAACATTGCCTCATATTGCGATGGTGCCAGATACACTCCGCGTGATGACATCGACTGGAAATACCGACCAAATAAAGCTGTGTCACTTGTTTTGGCTGTATCAAAATTAATTACTTCCTGATCCGTAAAGAACAACGTAAACATCGAACCAACTTTATTGATACTATGTGGAATTCCTGCTTCATTTAATTGCTTACCAATACCTTCTGCTAGCGAAGAAGTACTTTTATCAATTTGCGAATACACTTCAGGATGTTGCTTGAGGTATTTCAACATCGCAAGTCCTGCGGCCATAGCCAACGGATTTCCTGATAGCGTTCCGGCCTGATATACCGGACCAACAGGTGAAACACAATCCATAATTTCTTTCTTACCGCCATACGCTCCTACAGGCAGACCACCACCAATGATCTTACCCATTGTGGTCATGTCGGGTTTCACTTTGTAACGTTCTTGTGCTCCACCCAATGCAAGGCGAAAGCCTGTCATTACTTCGTCAAATATTAAAACGATCTGATGCTCATCACAAATTTTTCGCAGTCCTTCGAGGAATCCGGGTTGAGGTGGAACGCAACCCATGTTGCCTACAACTGGCTCCAGAATAATCGCAGCAATTTCATTTTTATTTCCACTGATGATCTTCTCAATCGCTTCAAGATTATTGAATGGAACGATGAGGGTATCTTTTGCTGTGCCTTTTGTTACACCGGCACTATCCGGCACACCAAAGGTAAGCGCACCACTTCCGGCAGCAATCAAAAATGAATCACCGTGACCGTGGTAACAGCCTTCCATTTTGATGAATTTTTCACGACCTGTATAACCGCGTGCTGCACGAATGGCCGACATGGTTGCTTCAGTTCCCGAATTTACCATCCGCACTTTCTCTACTGATGGTACAATCGAACAAATCAATTCGGCCATTTCAACTTCGCGCGCAGTTGGCGCTCCAAAGGATGGTGAATTTGCTAATGCCGCTTTCACGGCTTCTTCAATCAGCGGATGGGCATGACCTAAAATCATTGGACCCCAAGAGTTAATCAAATCGATGTAGATGTTATCATCTTCATCATACAGATAGGCACCTGATCCTCGCTTGATAAAAAGTGGATTTCCACCTACTGCCCGAAACGCACGCACAGGTGAATTTACTCCGCCTGGGATAAATTGTTTTGCCTTCTCAAAAAGTGCTTTGCTATTCGTTGTCGATTGCATGGAGTGATTATCGTTTTTCAATCACAACCATCTTGCCATTCTTATACCGCACGAATGGTATCAATTGATTGTCGTGACTGAATTGAAAATTATACCCCTCTATTAAATGACCTTTAATAAAGTTGGTAGCATTAAGACCATCCTGAAAATAGACACCATCTTTTTTCAATCGTTCACCAATGAAGAGCATAAACTCATAACCGTACTTAGCATACGTACTTGGTGCACGGCCGTGTGTCTTGATGAATTTTTTTGTGAAGGCCTTGAGATAAGGATTATCACTCGATGAAAAATTCGGTGATGTTAAAACAACCGGAAGCGTTTGGTATTTCCCTGCATCAACAACCGCCTGGTCGAGCCAATTTTCCGATCCCAAAACAATCACGGAATCTTTACGCGTTTCTATGCTGCTCAATACTTTCGCGTAAATCAACGCATCGTCAGAAGCCACAAAAATACTTCCGAGACTATCTTTCTTTAAGGTAAATTGTTTTGGATAACGATACTCATCGTATTCCGTTGGTGTGGCCAACATCGTCAAAATTTTCCCGACACTCTCTCGCGTTAAGCGATTGGAGGATAAAACCTTTAATCCATTCTCTTTTGCCTTTGCATTAAAGTTGGCAGCCAGAAGAGAATCTCTTTTTGACGATCCGTAGTAAACAATACAATTTTTCTTTTTCGCATACGATGCTAAGAACTCGCCTGATTTTTTTCCGATCGTTTCTACCGACGGCTGATATAAAAATGCGTATGGATTCGCAGCGATCAGTTCCGTATTATTCGATACAGGATTAAATACATTAATCTGATTATTCAATGAGAACTCCTGAATGAACTTGTTTTCCTCCTGAAAAAAGGGGCCTACAATCAAATCCGTATTCTTTAATTCTTCAGTGGCCAAAATGGTTTTGATTTTATCGTTGCTACGCTCTGTGTCATACGCGCGCATGCTCAACTGAATTCCTTGTTTACTCAATGTATCGACCGCGAGCTTCATACCCTCGTAGAGATCGAGCACCGTTTGATTGCGTTTTTTTGTTGGAGAAGCATCCAGTGTGCTGACCATTAAAGGTAACATCACCGAAACCGAATAAATATCTTTATAAAATGTCTTTGGAGCTTCCGGAATAAAATCTGATTTCTTAAAATTAAAAGCATTGATAAGTACTTCCAGTTGACTTTTATTAATTGGATCACCCATGCTTTTAGAAAGAGCGGTTGCGAGATAGGTAGCGACTATTTCATCTTTCGGATATTCAGTATGAATTCTTTTTAATGTTTCTAAATCAGTTAGGTTGCGAAGTGTATTTCGCTTCAGTTGATCAACGTCCTTTTGCAATTTTTTATCTGTTATTGACGAAAGGGTTGCTAATCCAACAAAATACTCTTTGTTCTCTAACTGAATTTTCCCCAACCAAAAATTCACCTCATCCATTTTTTCCCATTTTGGATGAAGGGTTTTTAATTGTGTGAATGCATCTTTTGATACTGCTTTGAAGTTTAAATTATATGCAGACAATGCATAGTAGAAAGAAGCGTATTCCGCAAAAACATTATTCTGATCGTAGGGAATCAATGGCTTGAAACTTTCCATCGCCAGGTTGTACTTGCCTTCGCGAAACAAAGTCTTGGCGTTGAAATATTGTTTATTGTACTCAATCTGCGCGAACGAGAGATTGATGCATATAACAAAAACGAGAGAAGTAAGGATTGTCTTTTTTACCATGTCTTAGTTCGAGGTTCGGAAATCAAATTTCAATGTTCAAGTTTAATGTTCAAGAGTAGTCAACCCCAAATATCGGACCTTAAACGAAGAACATCTGATTATTCCCATTCAATAGTTGCCGGAGGTTTTGAGCTGATGTCATACACCACGCGGTTAACACCTTTTACTTTATTGATAATATCACTCGATACTGTCGCTAAGAAATCATAGGGTAAGTGCGCCCAGTCGGCTGTCATACCATCGGTGCTGGTTACAGCACGCAAGGCAACAACGCGTTCGTAGGTTCTCTCATCTCCCATTACACCAACGGACTGCACCGGCAACAACATCGAACCGGCTTGCCAAACTTTATCGTACAAACCATGTTCACGTAAGCCTGTCGTAAAAATATAATCTACTTCTTGAAGTATTCTTACTTTATCAGCCGTGATATCCCCTAAAATCCGAATGCCTAAACCAGGACCCGGAAATGGATGTCTTCCTAAAATCGTTGGATCAATACCTAATGTCTTTCCTACCACTCTCACTTCATCTTTGAATAATGTATTGAGCGGCTCAACAATTTTGAGTTTCATTTTTTCAGGAAGTCCGCCTACGTTATGGTGCGACTTGATCGTTTGTGACGGACCATTCACGGAAACGGATTCAATTACATCCGGATAGATGGTTCCTTGTCCAAGCCATTTTACATCTTTTAGTAAATGTGATTCTTCATCAAACACATCGATAAAAGTTTTACCAATGGCTTTCCGTTTTGATTCGGGTTCAGTGAGTCCTGCTAAGGCTGAGTAGAATTTTTCTTTCGCATCAACACCTTTAATATTCAGGCCCATGTGTTTGTATGAATCCAACACCTGTTCAAATTCATTTTTGCGCAATAATCCATTATCAACAAAAATGCAATGAAGGTTTTTGCCAATGGCTTTGTGTACTAAGATCGCGGCAACTGTAGAATCAACGCCCCCTGAAAGGGCCATCACCACCTGATCATTACCTAATTTATTTTTAAGATCAGCGATGGTTGCCTCCACAAACTGATCGGCCGTCCAATCTTGGGCGCACCCGCAGATGTGTACCACGAAATTTCTCAACAGATTTTTTCCTTCTGTTGTGTGGGTTACTTCCGGATGGAATTGAATTCCATAGATGGCCTTGTCTTTTACTTTATAAGCCGCGACCGCTACAGAGGGGGTGCTGGCAATAACTTCAAACGAAGCAGGAACAGAAGCAATCGTATCGGCATGCGACATCCAAACTTGGGAGTCGAGAGTGATTTCTTTTAGAAGTTCATTGTGATGATCGACAGTAGTCAGGCGGGCACGACCATATTCACGCATGTGCGATGGAAGCACTTCCCCGCCATTCTGATGGGCGATAAGCTGGGCACCATAACAAACCCCTAAAACAGGTATTTTCTCAAACTGCTTCATATCAACATTTGGTGAGCCTGCATCTCGAACTGAACATGGGCTTCCGGAAAGAATGACCCCTTTTATGTCCGAAGTAATGGTTGGAACCTTGTTAAACGGGTGAATTTCGCAGTAAACATTAAGCTCGCGCACCCGGCGGGCGATGAGCTGAGTGTATTGAGAACCGAAGTCGAGGATGAGAATTTGTTGTGACATCCCGCAAAGATAAACGAGGAAATTTTGGATTGAAGAACAATCAGACGAGTTTCAAAATAAGTTTCGAGTTTCGAGTTACTAGTTTCCGGTTACCAGTCTCCGGTTTCCAGCTACCGATGACTGGCAACCGGAAACTTTTGAGTTAAGCTAGTAACAAGCCAATGCCAAATAGCAGGACAAATGCCAATGTGGAAAGCGCCATTTGTTTTAGGTAGGGATCAAGCTCGTGAGATGGTTTTCTGCTAACGACCAAACCATTTCGGATAAATAAGGGAGCGGTTAGTAAAAACAGGAACTGCCAGGGTGAATGGTAGGTTAACAATGAGTACACCAAAGCGCAGAACAAACCACCCAACAATAAGAACCAATGGTACACAATTGCCTTCTCACGACCGATGCGAACAGGTATGGAGTATTTGCCTGCCTTCAGGTCTGATTCGATGTCACGAATGTTGTTGAGGTTTAGTACGCCAATGGAGAAGAAGCCACAGCTAAGTGCCGGTAAAATATCAACATTCACAAATTGCTGGGTGAAGAGGTATTGTGAACCAAGAACACCAACTAAACCGAAGAAAATTAAAACTGAAAAATCGCCAAGACCAATATAGCCGTATGGCTTTTTTCCAACCGTGTAGGCAATGGCCGCTAGAATACATAAGATCCCAAGGCCAAAGAAAAACAAGATGGCATTCCAGTTTAATCCGAAAGAAATCCACAATAATGAAATACCACTTACCAAACAGAGGAATACAAAAATGATAACCGCCAGTTTCATTTGTTGAGATGAGATGGCACCACTTTGTACAGCACGCTTCGGGCCTTTTCTATCTACGCTATCAGCGCCATGAATCGAATCACCATAATCGTTTGCAAGGTTGGAAAGGATTTGTAAAAAGATGGTGGTGGTTACGCATAATAAAAAAATATCCCATCGAAAAGCGTTTGCTGTGGCGGCCAAAAAACCTGCCATGGCAATAGAAGAAAGCGCCAATGGCAATGTTCTTAACCTAAATGCTTGTACCCATGCCTTTGTGTTCATAGTGGTAAAATTCTGGGGCGAATATAATGGATTTGTGACTAGTGGTGCCACGACTTAAAGTCTTGGCACCACTAAAAGGTTATTGCTTCATAAAAGATCCGTCATTGCAAACTGAAGCGCGGATTTGTGCGATGGCATGAAGCAATTCCCAAGCTACGCAGTGCTCATTTCATAGTTTGGGGATTACTTCGTCAGCATGTCTCGCTTTTAGGCGGGACGCTTCTACACAATGACGCGCACGAGTTCTTCATTGACGTTTACATTTCATGCAATTTCAATTATTGTACAACTCTTATTGTTGTACATAAACATACCGTTGATTTTTAAACCAAGTAGCAATTTTCCGATTGGTGATTGAGGCGCAAGGGCAATATAGTCCACGCCTTCAATTTGTATTTTACCTGCACTGATGGCTACATAAAAATGCGGTGCAGAAGAAGTGATCACTACGCTACCTAACGAAACCACACTCTGCCGTACTTCAATATTGTTGATTTGATCTAACACCTGTTTCAGTTTCATAGATTCATTCAATTGCTGCGCAGCTTTGTCGCGTTCGATTTGCA
>JANMRZ010000084.1:0-23032 GCA_031388805.1 Chryseolinea sp. | reverse complement strand
GCCTGAGGGTTAAACCGTAAATCAGCATTAGCATATGCTTTAGGATCTGTTCCAACAACACTGCCCCAGAACAGCACAAAGTTTTCTGATTGATAAGATCGATCTTGTGACCAATTTTTTAAAATAGGGTCCGTTGTGAATTCAGAGGGAATAAAAATAGTTTTTTGCGAATAAGTGCCCGCACCAATCATGCAAAACAAGCTCAGTAAAAAGTATTTCATAATTTCTTCTATATTTTTCAATTTCGGGGGCGGGTAGAGTGTTTCAGCTTCTACTTTACCACGTAATCCAATAGGTGCAATTATCTGCTCCTTTCAGTGACGAGATTTTTTTATCCAATCAATAGCGGCTTCCATGTTGTCGAAATAAGCAGTTTGAATCAGACTGGCCTGACGCATGGCGTCCTCCGATAACATTAGTGTAAAGACGTAGTCAGGAGTGATGACGGCAAGTTGTGAGTATCCGACTTTAAGCGCGCTTTGAAACCAATCTGCTACCGCCCACTGCCGATCATCAGGATAGATTATACCCAGATTGGTTGTATCAGTGATTATGTTTCCTGTTTTAAAAAACTCCATGGCAGGAATAAGAGAATTCAAACCTTCCCTGAACTCATCGGAAGTGGGCGGCACTATCCAGGTGTGTACTATTAAATGATTGATCTTATCGTATCCGATAGTGATAAAATCATTTTCAAAATAGGTTTGCATGCTGTGTAGTTGATTACTGCTAGATGCTATTGACTAGATTAGTCTTATATATATTTTTTTAAATTATTGAGTCATGAGATTTTTTCATCCAATCAATAGCGCCTTCCATGTTTTCGAAATAAGCAATTGGATGCTCACTGACTACATGGCTCATGGCACCATCCATTGACATTTTAGTAAAAACATCGGCTGGAATGATAAGCGCAAGTTGAGAGTGTCCGACTTGGAGTGCACTTTGAACCCATTCTGTAGCCGACCATTGCTGATCATTGGGATGGATTGCCCCCAGATGGGTTGTGTCTCCGATAACCTTTCCTGTTTTAAAATATTCCATGGCAGGAATAAGGGAATTAAGACCCTCTCTGAATTCAGCAGAAGTAGGTGCAATGATCCACTTCAATACTATTACATGATTGACATTATCGTATCCGATAGTCACAAAGTCATTTTCAAAATAGGTTTGCATGTTGTGTGGTTAAAAGATGGTCGCTCTTAAATTGTTAATGTGTTAAAGCTGTTTCAAAACCTGGCAGTCAAACCAAGATTAACAACCCTACCCCTCATCGGAACATAGTATCCATCAATGCTTAATGGAAAAGTATTTTCTCTGTCGAATACATTTTGAGCCAGTGTATATAGTCGAATTCCTTTGGTCAGATTGTAGGAAATTGATACGTTAGAAACCATGATGACACCCGCTGCCTCTTTCGTGTTTACCACATAACTATCCGGCATGGGGCGCTTACCCCTGAAATAGGAAGTGAGGTTCACATTAAAGGATTTCACTTTTAAATTCACTCCTCCATTTATATAGAGAGACGGAAGAAAATGAACCTCTGTACCTTGAGCTGTTTCAGTCTTAAGCTTGGCCACGTTGAAGAAGATATAGGACTCCTTGGTTACATAATAATTCACACTCAAATCCGCTCCAAGCACATTGGTTTTACCTGCATTAAAAGCTTGTGTGGTATCTCTGTCTGTAAAGTTTTTATCAATGGGCAAATAAATAATCTGGTCTTTATAGATCTGATTGAATGCACTGATCTTCAATTTGAATCTATCCTTCTTGTAGATGATGTTCATCTCGTAATTGTCAATCTTCTCCCGCTTTACATTTGGATTTCCATAAAGAGGCAACAACGTTTGTCCTGTCAGTTCATATAATGTGGGTGGGCGGTAAGCAGCTGCATAGAGCGCTTTTAAAGTCAGGCTTTGGTTGAATTTATAAGACAAAGCTATGCGTGGATTTATAGCTGATATTTTAGTGTTCGCAAAATTAGCGTAGTGATCGAACCTGGCTCATGCAAGGATTGAAAACTTATCGGTAACAGACCAATTATCATCTGCATAAAATGAAATCACATTGCGGCTTTGATTCGGAGCAAGCGGATAAGCAGTAGTATCTCTGAATTCATTGATCTTAGTATCCCAGTAATATGTTTTATTTCCAGTCTGGCCTTCACGTTCAATTTTTCCTCCAACCAAAAGCGCATGGTTTTTATTCTTACCTAAATTTTTAGTATAGTTCGCTTCCAGGTATGTATCAAAATTAGTTTGAGTATTATAAAATGGGAACCCGGGATAAGCAAGGTAATGCCACATATACCCGGCTGTCACACTCAAATGATCTGTGACTTTCCACATCAGGTAATTCTGAAATTGGCTGCCGATATAATTTTGTGAGTAGCCCGAAGCCCAGGGCAAAATACCTGCCAGGTATCCATCCTGATTTGCAAATTTATACCACGATCCAAACTCTATTTTTTTATTGGGAGATTGTATGTTTAAGGTAAAGTTATAGGCAGACTTGGTACCATCTCTCATGTATTTAGGATTAGCCTGAAAGCTGCCGCTGCCAGGGCCAGTACCTAAATTAGATTCTCGCTGCACGCCTTTGTCATCGTAGAACTGAAGAGAGCCACCTACATGCCAGCCCTCTATTTTCTTTCCAAAAATAACGGAAGCTTTTTTAGAAATCAGCCCATCATTGAAACCAGAGTTTAGAAAAACTTCTGTGCCGTCAACAGATTGATCTCTTGTCACCAAATTGATAATGGTCACTGCACTTCCCCCTTGCAGCGGAACAGGAGAAGTACTGATCTCAATCTTTTCAATGTTCTCCAGTGTAAATTCAATAAAGCCCAATGGTTGCCCGAAGGTGGTCTCATTGAATTTATTCTTCCCGTTAAATAAGTAGAGAATTTGCTGAGAGAAATCAGAATTAATTCCACGGGAATATACCGTCTCCACCCGATCACCGTATTTCATGGAAGCAGGCAA
The DNA here is from genome assembly GCA_031388805.1 of Chryseolinea sp. Lineage (GTDB taxonomy): Bacteria > Bacteroidota > Bacteroidia > Cytophagales > Cyclobacteriaceae > Chryseolinea. The sequence goes on along the minus strand of JANMRZ010000084.1, from coordinate 20,042 downwards.
GGCATCCATACCAGGAACAAATACATTCAATACATCTTTAAGGGTACGGGCGTTCATATCCATCATTTGTTGCCTCGTAATCACAATTACATTTCCTGGGGCATCATCTACATTTTGCTCCACTTTAGTAGCCACCGAAACGGTTATATTCATTAATTCTTCCAGGCTGATATTGTAAACGTCTATAGAATCTTTTTTCTGTGCATACGAAATGAAAGAGGTGCCAAGTATGGAGAAGAGTAAAAAAAGCCATGTAAGCACATGCAATAATGGATTGTTTTCTGTTGCTCGTAAATGGTTCATTGTTTTGTGTAATTGTTTTTTCATTATTTATAATTAACTGCTTGCTAAAAATTGATTTGAAATAGTGTAACTGACTACGAGTATTAAAGCTATTTTATCCAGTCAATAGCCGCTTCCATGCTTTCGAAATAAGCAATCGGAACTGGATTGGCTACCTGGCTCATGGTTTCTTCCATTGACATTTGTGTAAAAATATCGGCAGGAATGATAATGGCAAGTTGGGAGTATCCGACCTTGAGCGCACTTTGAAACCAGTCTGTTACTGACCAGTGCTGATCATCGGGGTGGATTACTCCCAGATAGGTCGTATCTGTGATTATCCTTCCTGTATTAAAATACTCCATGGCGGGAATAAGGGAATTAAGACCCTCCCTGAATTCAAGAGAAGTAGGCCCAACTATCCATCTGTGTATTAATACATGATTGACCTTATCGTATCCAATAGTGATAAAGTCATTTTCAAAATAAGTTTGCATGTTGTGTAGTTTGATTACGGTTAAATGTTATTGATTAGATTAGCCCATTATATTTATACCGTTATTTTCCGGAACCACTCCTTGGCCTCTTCTATATCATGAAAATTGGCTATCGTCATTTTTTTTTCTTCTCCCACCAGTTTCTGAGTAGTTTCTTGAAAGATGGCAATTGACATGTCGGCCACCTCATTCTTGGGTCTTACAAAGGCAATGTGCATGAGTCCTTCGCTCATTGCTCTGGGAGTCCAATCAGTAGCTACCCATATTGTATCCTCCGGGGCAACTACATCAGTTTCCCGTACATCGACCAGCCAAAAGATTTTACCATGTGCCTTCTTTTTTTCAATCAGTAGTTTGAGGGCATCGTTTAGGAATGACCTGAATTCATGCAAATCCATAAATCCAACCTGAACAAGAACAATACAAGGTACCGTATCGTCATAATCAATTTTTCCATGTTCAAAAGTCTGAAGTGTGGTAATCATATAGTATACTTTTAAATTATTGAGTTCTGAGATTTTTTAATCCAATCAATAGCATCTTCAATGTTGTTGAAATAAGCCATTGGAAAAGGACTTTCTACCTGGTTCATCGTGTCTTCTACTGACATTTGCGTAAAAACATCAGCAGGAATGATAATGGCAATTTGGGAGTATCCAGCTTTGATGGCACCATGAACCCACTCCGTTGCCGACCACTGCTGATCATTTGGGTGGATCGTTCCCAGGTATGTTGTATCGGTTACAAGCTTCCCTGTTATAAAATGTTCCATGGCAGTGATAAGGGAATTCAACCCCTCCCTGAATTCATCAGAAGTAGGCGGGACTAACCATTTCAGTACGATTACATGATTGGCCTTATCGTAGCCGATCGTGACAAAATCTGTTTCAAAATAATTTTGCATCATTACTTAATTTTAAAGTGAGATTTTATTTTAGATGAGTTAGAACTGTTTGATCCACTCAACAGCGTCTTTTATGTTATCGAAATTTTTACTGGGCAATTGATCGCCCGACTGTTCCGACATACCTTCAAGAGCCATCTGGGTAAAAATATCTTCCGGTATAATTAATGCTGAATGGGAGAAGCCTGCTTTACGAGCTCGCGGAATCCAGTCTGCTAAAATCCACTGCTGGTCATCAGAAAGTACTGCACCCATTTGACGGACATCGGACACTAACTTCCCTGTTTTGAAATGTTCAAAAGCAGTGATAAGCACATTTGTACCTTCCCTGAATTCCTTGGATGTTGGAGGAGCCTTCCATTCATGTATCAATATGTGACTCTCTTCCTCATACAGGAGGATGATGCATTCTGTTTCAAAATAATTTTGCATAAATACTAAATGAGGTAGATGATTCAGAATTGTCTCAGCCAATTAATGGCTGCCTCCATGTTATCAAATGAAGCCATTGGCAATGCGATTTCCTTCACGGTGTCTTCTACCGTGTATCCAGTTAAAGTTGCAACGATCCGAGGAGTGGACGAATCGTATTCAACTGTTCTATTTTGTAGCTCACGAAATGTTATAATCATGATTATCTTTCTTTCATTATTCGAACTCACTGATCCAGACCTGAGCCTCATCCGTATGCTTGAAATATTTAATTGTTATCGGCATTTGTTCTGACGAGTGTGCTTCCTGCATCGACATTTGCCCGAATAAATCATCCGGTACTATAAAGGCGATTGCTTTTACCTGGAGTTGAATGATTTTTGGAAACCACTCCGTTTTAATGTATTCTTGACCACCTTGCGGATATATGCTTATTTCGCGAAGGTTTATCATACATTTTTTTAATGTAAAGTGTCTGATCATTTCAAATTCATAGTGCACAGCTTCAACAAGCTCATCGTATGTAATGAAGCCTGAGAAAGAAACTTCCAGGCAGGAAAGCATCTCGTTGTGACCGACCTTGATATTGGGTTTTACTAGATTGTTCATAGATATATACTTGTATAATGATTACTATTTTATAATATGACTGATAGTTTTCTTCTTATATAGTCTGAAGAGTTAATATCCAGCGGATTACATCTTCTTTTCTGCTGAAATAAAGAGTACATATCCTTCCGCGAGAAACATAAAAGAAATTTTGCATAGCTATTCGTATTAAAAAGAGGTTTTATAAGTCCAACTGTTTTAGCCAATCAATAGCTGCCTCCATGTTATCAAATGAAGCCGTTGGCAAAGTGACGTCCTTCATGGTGTCTTCAGCTGCTATCTGAATGAAAATATCAGATGCGATGATGAGTGCGATGTGTGACTGGCCTGCTTTAACGGCACGATCATGCCAATCAAAAACCGACCATTTTTGGTCATTAGGATGAAGCGCGCCTGCGTTTGTCAAATTAAAAATCAGCTTGCCTGTTTTAAAATGCTTCATAGCATCAATCAGCGTATTCATTCCTTCTCTGTACTCTGCAGAAACAGGCCATGCGAGCCACTTCAAAACCAAAATGTGATCCTCTCTGCTGTATTTGATTTCGATATAGTCTTTTTCAAAAAAAATCATGTAATTAAAATCTAGTTATCACTGACTGTTTTAGTAAGGTTGGCTATTGCTTTCTCTTTCAGTTCAAGTGCTGTCATCAATTCTTTTTCCCGCTGTTTGAACTTCTCAAGAGATTTAATCATCATCTGTTTTTGAGCTTCGGCTTGCGAGCTGGCCCGTTCAAGATCCTTGTTTCGTTGTGCTTCGGCCTCCATGGTGGCACGTAATTCTTCTTCCTGGGCACGGAGCTCTTCGGCTTGCGCATGGCTCTCCTGTTCTTTTTGTTTTAGCTTTTCAATGTTTTTAATCATCATCTGCTTTTGCGCTTCTAACTGGGCATTATTGCGCTCCGCTTCTTTACCTCGTTTTGCTTCTGCCTCTAGTGTTGCTTCCAGTTCTTCCATATTCTGACGCAACTCTTCCTGCTGGGCACGCAGTTCTTCCTCCTGAGTGCGGAGTTCTTCTGTTTGTGCCTGACTTTCTTTTTCTTTTTCCTTCAGCTTTTCTATGATTTTAAGCATCATCTGTTTTTGCGCTTCAGCTTGCGAGTTCGCCCGCTCAAGATCTTTGTTCCGCTGTCCTTCAGTCTCCATGGTAGCACGTAATTCTTCCTCTTGAGCCTGGAGTTCTTCAGCTTGTGCCTGGCTCGCCTGCAGCATTTTCTTTGTTTCTTCCTGTGCCTTCATCAGCTTCGTAACATCCGATGAGAACTGAACCACAGCCGTTACTTTACCTTGTTCATTTTTAATCGGAACATATTTAACCACATAATAAATATCGTGGCTTTGATAGGTCATCTCAGCAGTTTCACCGGAAAGACCTTTATCAAACATTTGCTTAAACAACTCTCTTTCTTCGACTTGAATAAGCTGCAAAAGATTAGCGCCTCCTTTCTCAAGAACAATACCAGCTGCGAGGTATCCGGCTTTGGCTACCCGATTGTAATGGATAATTTTATACTCGTGATCGAACGTGAGAATAGAATCTGTTGAAGCATTGAGCAGGTTCCGCATATAAAGTTCCTGGTCTTTCGATTCTTTCATCATGCGTTCCATGCCTTCCTGTGTAGCTTGCAACTCTTCCATGTTTTGTCGCATCTCTTCTTCCTGGCTTCGCATCGCTTCAGTCTGTTGCTGGCTTTGCTCCAATAAGTATTTTGTCTGCTGCGTTATTTTTACAGTCGCAATCGAGGAAGCAATAGTTTCACACACTTTCTCAATAAACTCCCGCTCATATTCCTGGTAGGGTTGGAAAGAAGCCAGCTCCAGCACACCATAAATTGCATCGTTCACCTTGAGGGGCGCCAGGAAAATACAACGAGGTGTAGCGTGTCCAAGACCAGAAGTAATGTTGACATAATCAACAGGCACCTTGGTCATAAAAATCGAGTTGCCCTCCTGCCAGCACTGGCCCGCCAGGCCTTGCCCTTCATGAATGATTTTATCAATATGCTTCTTTTTGTCCCATGCATAGCAGGAGAGCAATTGCAGATGCACATCGTTTTTGTTTTCATCATTTATCACAAACAAACCTCCCTGGTTTGAGTTAGTATATTTAACAACGTTGCTAATGATAGCATCTCCCAATTTTTGAAAATCGGTTTGGTCACGGATAATTTCAGCAAACTTAGCCAAGCCAGAAACCGCCCAGTTTCTGCGCTGCTCTTCTTCGGCATTCTGCTTTAGGTTTTCACGCATGTCCAGTAGCGCTTTACCCATTGTATCCTCGTTACTCAGGAGAGCAAAGTCATTCGCATAATTTCCGTTGCCAATTTGCATTGCAAAGGCAGCCCTTGCGTTGATGCCTTCCATTAACGTGGCAATAGCATGGGTCATTTCCCCAATTTCATCTTCCTGAATCACAAATTTCTCTTCTATGGATTTACCCTCCGCCATATTGAGAACCGTATCTTTGAGCCGGAGTATAGGCTTCACTATTCTCTTTCTGGAAAAGTAATAAGCAACGCAGGAGATACTTATAAACATCAGTACCATCATACCCAGTAACAGAGCAAGAAAACGGTACGAGTCTTCTTTATTCTCCTGCGCCTGGCTCATTTTCTGTTCCTGTGTCTGCATGGATATGTGAAGATGTTCGGCAAGAAGCTGTGTTCTTGGTGTTATTTTTTTTTCCAACAAGGCTATAGCCTGATCAATTGAAACATCGTTGGCGTAAGCGTCATCAGCAGATAAAACATTCATCAATTCACGTTGAGCACCCAGCACAATTTCAAATTCTTTCAGTAGCTCCTGCATATCACTTGAATTATCTCCGGAAGCAATCAGCAATTCCTCCAGCCTTTTCTTCAGGGTTGGAAATTCAGTAGTATGAATGGCCTTGAGTTGTTGTTTTCCCTGCTGGTCAGACTGGTAAATCCAACTGTTACTTAATTTCAAAGCATTGCCCTGAAGTGCGTAAAGATCTTTTTGTAGCAGGTAGACAGGCAGGTAAATTTGTCGGATATGATTGTCTAACTTTTGGTTATTCCGCAGGGTAAAGTAGCAAAACAAACTGGCCGTTAGGGATACTACTACGATTAGCAGGTAGCCGATAGAAACCTGTCTTGAAAGATTTAATTTCCACTTTACCATGTCAGCACTATTTTCACTTTTTGTTTAGCCTCTTCTGTGAGCGACTGGGCATTTACGTAGGCAATTGCCCCTGGCTCCTCTTCCACGAAACGGATGATGTCTGCATCGGACAAAAACTTATCATATGGGCGCTCTGCATTCTGGAGCTGCTTGGTAGCAAAATATTGTTCTACTTCATCGATAGTCATACCAAGCACCTGTGCATAAAAGGCATCTTGCTCCACGCACTTGCTCTTGCGACCTGCGGGGCGTATGTTCTTGTTGATTCCTGGCCAACGTTTTTTGATCTTCCGTAAGTAATACAGCTTCACTTCGCTGGCTGTGAGCTTAGCCACAGGATTGTCTTTATGCACGATAACAACCATACTTTCGCCAGCAACATTGGTCTCGATGCCGAAGGACGTGAGTAGTACACTGATCAGAAGAAATACAAACAGAGTCGATATTTTTTTCATAATTCTTTATATGTTAAGGATCAGAAGCCTATGGCCCATAAAATTTTTACCTGATTAATTTTTTTAAAGTCATCTGCCTCAAGTGCAAGTGCCTCAAATTTCAGCACTGAAAGAGCGCTGAAATTGTATCGCAGCCCGAGCGTAACGTTGTTAGTGCCTCCGGTATCTACATCATCGTTGACAAATATGAAATTGGAGAAGTTCGTATACGGAGTAAACCGTTTTATTTTGTAACCTCCATAAAAGAAGAAGAGATCCTGTGTGGTGGTTCCGGTAAAGTCATTACTTTGATTAACCCGTATATAGTCTGTTGAAAATTCAAACCCCTTGCCACTCATATACATAGCGCTGACATCAATAAAATTGAGCGATATATCGAAGGGTGCCACCGTACCGGCTGGTATTTTCTGATGATGACCTGAAAAAGCGACCTTCAGGTTATCTACCGGTTCAGCAAAAACATTATAGGTAATTGCTTTGGATGATGTACTGCCATAATTACCATTGCCTACCATCAACTTGTAACCCAGCCTGGCACGAGTAATATTATCGCCACTTAACTGAACACCCACATCTCTTGATGCACTTGTTGTCAGGAGAGGGTTATCAACAGTCGGTGTCAGCACCCGGGCATAATGGTAAAAGGTGTTATTCCATAAACCGAACGGTACGTACAGTTTTCCAGCGCTGAGATTAAAATAATCGTTAAACGAATATTTCAACATGGCTCGGTTTAACAACACAACACCATTGGTTGAAAAGACAGGCTCTGCAAGCACCGAAATTTTATCTGTTACCTGCGCGGTCAGCAACATTTCGATATTTCCATATTGAAATGTATTTCCGAACTTTTGTGTTGAATCACGTACTGCAGCGAAGCCAGCATCGGCAAAAAATCGGATCTGCGTATTATCAAGCACCGTCTGCGACTTACCTTGTTGAAAGCACGACACCAATAGGCTTAATGTAAAAAAGTAGATTTCCTTTCTCATAGAATAAAATTGTTATTACTGTTTTTCTTTTTAAAGATTGCGATCATAGTTCGGTGAGATAGGTGAAGTATGAGCGAATGCCAGAGTGTATTTGCACTAAGATTCACGCTGTTTGAATTTTCTAAGACTTAGTGAATTTCCGAGTTGCCATTGATCATCTGCTGGGCTTCTTTACACAAAGCGATATTGCTTATGATCAGGTCAAGCCCTTCCGGATCATCCACAATTCTGCTCTTATGAAGTGATAAAGCTTTCTCATTGAATTCTAATGATTTTATGAAATCACCTTTCAAAGAATAGCAGGTGGCTATTCCTAAATAGCAAGCAATTATTTGCTGTTCGTTCCTTGATTTTTGGTATTCATTTTCGGCACTCACAAAGGATGATATTGATTGATCAAACAAACCTTCTAATAAAAAGCTTGTAGCCTGAGCAAAACCTTCATCAGCAGTGAGATTATCAGTTCTATCTGCCCTTTGCTGACTTAGTGCTTTAGTAGGATTTGCTATAGAGAATGCAAACGATAGCAGTAAAATGATAATAGGTGTAAGAGAAAATTTTATAATCATTTTATTAGTCTATATGTGTTACTCATCATTCTTAAACTTATTATATGGGAAGGCCGAAATATGCGAATTGATTCGCCGTTCAAATAAAAACACGCTTGACAAAAAAGTGAGCAAAATGGATGAGCAGAAAATGAAGTGAATAGATCTTAAACATCGATTAAGACCTATATAATGAGTATTAAATTATTATGTTTGCCTATTATTTTAACCAAGGACAGAAAAGTAGACAACACAGATACCTTTTATGGAATCTTACTTTACATATTCCACCCCCTTACTTTACATATTGCTCCGAAGCAACAACAAGAAATTTAGGAAGTCTGCCTGTCAGATAGAAACCTGAATAGATCAATGGAATAATAATTAATTGTGGCAAAAGACAACTTAGATTATGATTAGACGATTTACCAAATACTTACTGATACAATGTTTCTCTGTTACTATTTTTAATTTCACTTTTGCTCAGACATCCAAAATCGATAGTCTTCAAACTATTTTAAAAACACTTCCTGAAGACACCAATCGGGTAAACACGCTTATTAATCTTTGCAGGGCCCAATCTTCTGTCAACACAGAAAAGATGGAACTGACTGCTCAGGAAGCATTGTTGCTCGCCCAGAAAATCCATTTTGGAAAAGGTGAAGCTAACGCCAATATATACCTGGCCCGTTATTATAATAAAGTAGGGGATGCACCTAAAGCAATCGAGTTTCTTTTGAAAGCGCTCTACTATTTTGAAAAAGAACAAGATACCGGACGTGCGGCCATTTGTCTCAATAACATCGGTGTGATTTATCTAAGCCAGGACGAGTTAGAAGAAGCACGAGATCATTTCAATAAAGCATATGCTGTTTGGGGCAAACTAAATGATAAAAGCGGCATTGTACGCGCGCTCAACAACATTGCCTCAGTCTATGAAAAAGAAAAGAACGATTCTTTGGCTTTAGACTACTATACCCGTGCGTTGAAACTGTGTGAGGAAATTCAGGACAAACCTTTTACAAGCCTGATACTGAACTCTATTGGAATGATTCATTTGCGAATGAAGGAATATGAAACGTCTATGAAGTTTCAGGAGAGAGCGTTGCTGCTCGCGATCGAAACAGAAGATGAAATATTGCAGGCACAAAGTTATGGTGCTATGAGTGAAATCTATGGTGCTCAAAACCAACCAGAAAAAGCGCTGACGATTGCAAAAAAAGGATTAGAACACGCTTTAAAAGTAACTTCTAAAACTGAGTTACAGGATAGCTACAAACGGGTTTACAAGGCGTATGAGAAATTAAATGATTACAGAAAGGCTTTTGAATTCCAATCCTTATACCTCGCTCTCAACGATAGTCTTAAAAATTCGGAGAACGTGGGCTCCATTGAAAAGTTAAAGTCCAGATACGAACTTGACAAAAAAGAATCAGAGATTACTTTACTAACGCACCGTCATCAGACTGAGGCATTGCGCAGGAATACGTTTATAGTCGCTTTGACGGGATTGCTTATCATCGGCCTTTTGCTCTATAACCGGTTCCGGTTAATCGTTCAAAAAAGGTTGGCATTAAAAAGACAACAACTAACTCTCTATACTCAAAGTTTGATTGAAAAATCAGAGACCATAAGCAGAATTAATATGGAACTTGAGCAATTTAAAAGCAATGGCTCAAATGAAGATGTGCAGATAGCCAAAATCGATAAGATACTTCAATCGAATATTCTTACTGACGAAGATTGGGAGAACTTTAAGCACGCCTTTGAAGATATCTACCCTGCCTTTTTTTCAAAGCTTCGTTACAAGTATCCCACTATAACGGTTTCAGAACTGCGCCTCTCGGCACTTATAAAATTAAAACTTTCCATTAAAGAAATTGCTTCCATATTGGGTATATCACCTGATAGCGTTAAGACATCACGCTATCGGCTTAAAAAGAAATTAGGCCTGGCGGAGAATGAAACCGTAGAAGAGTTCATTGAAAATTTGAAGATTCCGTCTAACATGAACTCATAACTTCACAACAAACTAACCCTTGATTTCCATGTAATGAAAAAAGGTCATACTGGAAAACTCTGCCAACAAAAAAATCTTCAATTATTTCAGGCCTCACCTCAACAATGTGTTGACCTCCTTTGTAAAGGAAACATTAAAGACTTACCCGCCATGCTAAAAGTATTAAAAGCAAAACTATTTCATTCCAGATTATAACCGATTTCTGAAAAATTGAAAATCCACATCTCACTTAAGTATTCTCTTTACTAAAGCTCGTCTTAAACGTTGTCATTTTTTTTAATCATCCTTTTGTCATCACAAAACTCATTTTCTTGTCATTTCAATCTGGCAAAAGAAGTAAATCAGGTATTTCAGAATGTAAATATGGTGATTGGTGAATGTATACAATTTTGTCTGGCCTTTCTGACTTGAACAAAATGGAAGAGAAGTACATTTATAGCTGATAGTTTTTCAGATTAATAAGTGCCATTAAAGATTTATAAGGACGGTTAAACATTATGTCAATATCTCGCGAAAATGGTGTGTCGTTTTAGTTGAGGCCTATTAAATAATTCTAAATTGAAAAAACACAGCATAAAGGGCTTGTTATTAGTGCTTTTCTTCGCCAGCAGCTATTCTTCGTATGGTCAGCGTTACTGGATATCCGTTGCCGCTGCCAACTGGAATAATACGGCTAACTGGTCAACAACTTCGGGTGGAGCAGGCGGAGCCTCGGTTCCTGGCTCTTCTGATTTAGTGATATTTAATAGTGCAGGTGCCGGGAACTGTACATTTGATATGATACCAACAGTTGCTGGTATTACGGTAAGTGGCTATACCAGCACTATTGATCTGAATGGGAACAACCTGACTATTTCGGGTACAGCCAATAATACATTCTCTTCTGGTACCATTACCAATAGCTCCGCGACTTCAGCAACTTTGGCCCTTACCACTTCCGGTATCACTACTTTCAGTGGAACAACTTTTGGTGTAAGCACATCCTTTGCCCCTGTTATAAACTGCGTTGCGGCACAAGTCTTATTACATGGAAGCACTTTTTATGGTACGACCACAATAGCAAAAACAGGAGCTACTGCCAATCTCGGAAATGGAGGTAATGTGTTTCATGGTGTTACTACTTTATCGAATTCGGGAAGTGCCTACTTTGCAACCGGATATACTACCGCTGATACTTTTAATGACGACCTTACTCTCACCAACACGGGATCCTCCTTTGTAGCTTTAGCCGATAATACAGCTGGGAACATGTTCAATGGAAATATCATTGTAAATTCTAATGCCGGAGTGGGAGTCGTTTTTGGGAATGGTCCCGGTAGCACGATGAGTTCTACATTGGCGAGTGGAAAAACAATCACCGTAGGGGGGACTGGATTCTCTGCCGGTAAACTCCAATTGAAAAGCTTTACTCAATTGGGCGGTACCGCTCAAAGCCTCACCTTTACCGGAACCGGTTCTTTACAGCTTGGACCTTCCTCTACATTTAACGGAGCTGTCACTTTTACTGCTCCACAGATATTACTGCACGGATGCACGTATAACAGTAGCGCTTCTCTTACAAAAAATGGAGCCTCTAATAATCTTGGGAATGGCGGCAATACGTTTGCCGGAACTACTATGTTGGTAAATTCGGGAAGTGGTTATTTTGCAACCGGATATACTACTGCTGACACTTTTAATGGAGATATTACTGCCACAAATACTGGAACAGGCTGGATTGCTTTGTCAGACAATGCCACAGGAACCACCTTCAATGAAAACATCATAGTAAACTCAACTAGCGCTACGACTGATGCCGGAATTACTTTTGGAAACGGCACCGGCACCGCTGTAACGGCAACCCTGGCAGCAGGCAAGACCATTAGTGTAGGCAGCACAGGATTTACAGCTGGCAGGCTCTTATTAAGAAGGTTTACTCAATTGGGCACCACTGCCCAGAGTTTCACACTTACCGGAACGAGTATTGCCTACCTTGGACCATACTCCACATTTAATGGTGGTGTGAATTTCATTTCCTCACAAGTTTATCTGAATGGTTGCACGTATAATAGCACTGCCTATATAGAGAAAAATGGTGCTACAAGTAACGCGGGCACAGGAGGAAATACTTTCAATGGCGCTACTACTCTGCTGAATTCCGGAAGCGGTTGGCTGGAAACCGCTACAACAACTGCCGATACCTTTAATGGAGATGTAACATTGACGAATACAGGTTCATCATTAATTTCGATAGCTTCATCTACTTCAGGAAATGCGTTTAATGGCAACATTGTGGTAAATAGCACTGCCGGCTTAGGAATTAAATTTGCAAACAATACCACCTCGGGAGCGGCAACGCTGGCAAGTGGGCAAACAATAACAGCCGGTGGTACTGGTTTTACTGCCGGAACGTTAACATTGCAAAAATTCACACAATCAGGCACCACTGCACAGAGTCTTACACTTACCGGAACAGCTACATTGACAGTGGGATCATCTTCCGTATTTAATGGTAATGTCAATTTCGTAGGGCCGCGCATTCTTTTAAATGGATGCACATATAATGGTACCGCAACGATCACTAAAAATGGAGCAACTACAATTAATTGTGATGGCGGTAATATATTTAATAGTACAACCAGCCTTACCAACAACAGCACTGCAATATGGCTTCTTGCCAATACCACCAGCGATACGTTCAACGGACCAGTTACTTTTTCTCAGACCTCTTCGGGCGCATTGCAGCCCGCCTATAATGGCACCAACTCTTTTTATGATAATCTAACAGTGAGCAGTGCCAGTGTAATCACTTTTGGATCAGGAACAGGAGTAGTTCAGTTTGCTGGCAGTAATAACCAGACAATTACATCTGCAAGTTCAATCCCGATTATCCAGCGATTGACAATGAGCAAAACCTCAGCTACCAATTCAGTGACTTTAAATACACCGGTTAACATTGGAGTTGCATCAACCTTGACCAACGGCATAGTCAGTACAACATCAACGAACTATCTCAATTTCGTTGCAGGTAGTTCATACACCGGAGGCAGCAGTTCCAGTTATATAGATGGCCCTGTTCGAAAAACCGGGAACACGGCTTTTACTTTCCCCACCGGCAATAACTCAATCTATCGTACCATAGCCATTTCAGCTCCAGGCAGTTCCACCGATGCTTTCACTGCCCAATATTTTAAAGCCGACCAATCTTATGGAGGAGTAAGTACGTATGATCCTTCTTTTGCTACACTGAGTGGATGTGAATATTGGACTCTTGACAGAACCACAGGCAGTTCCAATGTCAACGTTACGCTAAGCTGGAATACATCTGATTGTACCGGGGATTATATCACAGATCCTTCAACATTGCTTGTGGCAAGATGGAATGGTTCATCATGGGCAAGTCATGGAAATGGAGGAACTACAGGTACAGCTTCTACCGGAACAATCACAACAAGTGCAGCGGTCACAAGCTTTAGTCCATTCACGCTTGCTTCTGCCTCATTGGATAATCCACTTCCTGTAGAATTACTATTCTTTACAGGGAGAGTCACTAACAAGGAAATTGTTGAGTTGCTTTGGGCGACAGCCAGTGAATTGAACAGCGATTATTTTGGCATCGAACATTCGGAAGATGGACTTTCTTTTCTATCCCTTGGAAAAGTGAAAGCTGCGGGAACCAGCAATGATGTGCATAACTATTTATTTGAAGATTCTTTCCATTCAATTGGCAGGTCATATTATCGGCTGAAGCAGGTGGATTTTGATGGACAAACATCCTATTCTGATGTAGTAAAAGTGGATGTCATAAATCAACAAGGAATAAAGGTCTACCCCAATCCTGTTACTGATCACGAAATCAATCTCGTTATTAATAACAATGATACAAATACACCACTGCTCGTTAAATTATTGGATAATCAGCAGAGAGAACTCTTTTCACAAGAATTTGAACAATTGCAAAGACCAACGATCACCATCACCCTGCCAAATTATGTAGCAGCTGGGATCTATTTTCTGAGTATCGCAAATCATACCGGAATTTATTATAAGAAAATAATCATTAAGTAACCTTATTGTTGGAACCAATTGTGCGTAATGCTGTAATTGTACAACTATTGCTGCTCCATCAAAATCTTAAAGTCCTGCTCCAGCAAAGGATTACTCGGATGCTTCGCATTTAAATCAAACAGGTCGCCATTTTTAGAGAACAATATAAACGATGGCACTTCTTTTACCTTCAAAGACTTTGCTATTTGAGAATTGCTTCCAATGCGGTAATTAATAATGCCATCAGTAGATAAGTTATACTTATACACGATCTGTTGCCAATGATTGTCATCGTCATCCAGCGAAAGTAACACAAACGTAATTTTGTTTCTATACTGTTTGTGCAATCGCTTGGCCAGTTCAAGTTCTATTAGATAGGATTGGAAATCGCCCGACCAAAAAATAGTATATAGAATTCGATTGCCCTTGCTATCTTCCTTCAGCCAATTAAACTTTTCCTCTCCGTTTTGACCTCCATCGTGAATGTTCGTTTCATACTGTTTGTAGCGATAGAATTGTTTGTTCAAGGAAGTTCCACCCCCTAAATCACGAATGATATCATCTTCTAGTGGAGTGGTTTTTAAAATAGTATTAGAAGTCCAAAAAACAGAATCATATGGAATGCTAAGCAATTCCTTCCGTCCTGGTAAACGACTTGTAAATTTCTCCGTTTCATCTTTTTTTATCTCTACCGACATCAATTCAATATGAAAGGAATGAGTACTGTTGTCAGTCGCAATGCTTTCTCCTTTCAGTATAAAATGATACGGATAGTAAAGGCCAGCATATCTCCTATAATAGGTCGAAGTTCGAATGATGTTGTTCCCATAAGACTTCTCCTCGTCCGTTTTAATAAAAGCATATGTATCCGTTGTAATAAATAAAGAGCCGGTGGCTTGCGCACGTATTCGATAATTTCCGGAAGGTGTGAGTACCGAATCCTTTTTATATAAATACGTTATCTCATAGACTTCTTGCCCGTCATAAGAGGTGATGCCTTTGAATGCAAAAGCGTAACTGTCCAAATCGACTTTGAGATTACTTACATTGGTATAAAAAGAAAAATGTTCGGTTTTCTCAGGCGCTTGATATCCTACCACATCAGTCTCTAAAATATGTCCTACTGAAATAGGCTCATGGCCTTGCGCCATTTCGGTCTTGTCCAAACTTCTTCGGAGTTGAGTAACTCGAATTTCCTCTTTTTCTCCTGCTGCCTTTTGTTGTAATCTATATCCCTTATTTTTCCATACGTCCACCGAGGCTTCAATCAATCTTCCATAAGTGTCATTATCTTTACAATAGTGCCTGTAAAAGAAGTTTTGTAGAAATGCCTGATCATTATAATTATGAGTAATATTTGCGAAGGCTTTTCGTATTATTTTTTTTGTATTAATGGGTTTGTCGAAAACAACAATGCCGTCTAATTGAGTTACCATTGGTTTCAGCTCAACCAATGAAGTTACTTCTATGGAATAAATCATCAACGTTTCATAACCAATACAGGTAACTTGAAGCTGAACTGATCCGTCAATTGAAATTGAAAACTGACCATTAAGATTGGAACTTGTGCCTTTAGAAGTTCCGACAATACCGATGGAGGCAAATGGCACAGGTTTTCCGGTTTCCTTATCCACAATCGTTGCCTCCAAAAGCTGTTGGCAAAACGCTGTTGAACTGAGCGTTAAGAAAAAAAAAAGCCACCGAACCATTTTGGATTTTCTAAAAATTGTTGCGTTACTTTATTAGACCAATGTTACCAAAATATGATAAATCTTACAATTTGATAGCTATTATCGGATCACTTTTGACCTTCATCATTATCTAAATAGCGCTTTGCCTGCATAGTATAAAGTTCAGCATACTTTCCATTTACTTGCATCAGTTCTTTGTGCGATCCCTGCTCGATAATCTTTCCACGCTCCAGCATCAATATCTTGTCCGCATTCTTAACTGTACTGAAGCGATGTGTAATTAAGATTACGGTCTTCCCTACCCTATTGGTCTCCAGTGTCGTGAATATCTTTTCTTCTGTTACCGCATCGATCGAAGCCGTTGGCTCGTCCAAAATTGTAATGGGTGCATCCCGGTAAAACATACGCGCCACTGCCAGGCGTTGATGCTGACCTTTTGATAGATCCGTTCCATCCTTAAACTCTTTCCATATTAATTGATCATACGTAGACGGAAATTCGGTGATGAATTCATCTGCTCCGGAATAGAAGGCCGCATGTTTGAGTTTTTCTTCATCTACAGTATTGGCGATGCGACCTACTCCAATGGATTGCCGTATGGTCAAATTGTATTCGGGGAAATTTTGAAAGAGAACACCAATTGCACTCTGCCAATCTTCGAGGTGAACGTCCCTTAAGTTCACCCCATTGATAAGAATACTTCCTTCAGTAGGATCATAAATCCTACACAGAAGTTTAATGAGCGTTGTTTTTCCTGAACCGTTTACACCTACGATGGCAATTTTTTCACCAGACTTTATGGAAAAGTTAAGGTTTTGCAATACAAAAGGATTTTCTACTGCATCTCCAGGATATCGAAATGAAACATCTTTGAACTCAATCAAAGGAGGCTCTTTGAATGTGATACGCTCAACATTCTTTTTTGATGCAATCTTCGGTTTGAGGTCAAATAATTCAAACCACCGCGAAGCATAACGCGCAGCTTCTTCCGTGAACGAAATGGATTCCACATATCCATTAATGGTTTGATAAAAGCGAGTGTACGTATTGAATGCGAGTAAGAGTCCACCTACAGCAATGGTACCTGCGAGGGCTTCCTTAGTCATAAGCGCAATGGCCGAAAAGAGAAAAAGCAAATACCATAAACTTAAAAATCCATACGAGATTGCTTTGCGTTGTTCGGCCGCAATGATCTTTTTATTAAAGGATATTTTTCTATCTCTGATCTGTTCTTTGAACCATCCTTTTAAGGTGAGCAAAATAACATCCACAGCTTTTTCAAGTTCTTCGAAGTGCGATATGCGATTATCTATTATCCGATGATCATCCAATGACAGATAGCGAATACGGAAAACTTCCATGCTAAATTTTTTATAAAAGAAATAGACAGGTGCGGCAGCCAGCACGGCAAACAAAACAAGCCATCCGCTAAGCGACCACAAAATTGCTATTGACGTAATGATGCCCGCAAAACTTGTTGCAGAAGTGAAGATAAAGTCCTGTAAGTTCAAAACGCTTCCACTCCCCCACTCCTGTGCTCCTCGCAATAACGTTTGATACGAATTACTCTCGATTGTGCCAATATCAAGAGCGCTTTGTTTGTCTATTTTATATAACTCTAACTGAACACCTTGTTGAAGACGAAATTTATTTCGGAAGTGAGATACAAAATTACTCACGATAGAAGGAATTAGAAATGATAATCCCAAAATCACCGATGAGCGGATCAAATCCTGCATGGTGCCTGTGCCTAATTTAATTTTTATGATTTCATCAACAATGGAAGAGAAGCTGGTGAATTGCAGATAGATAACAGAACCTTGAAATATATTTAGCAAGATCAATGTGATCAATAGCTTCTTATTCGTTTGCCACGCAAAGGCAATCGACTTCAGTGAAACGGAAAACATGTTGACATTACTTTTAACTTCAGGCATACATTAAAGATAATGGAAGGAATTTAGTTTTCAGTGCTTATATAGTTTTAGCAGACACCAAATTCAGGCTAGTGTTTGTTGAGTAGCGGATATGAATAACAGCAGGTTGTTTTCCCGCGCAGATCTCGCGGATCAAAATGCACGCAGATTTCGTGGATTTAAATGCAAATGATAAGCGGTTTTTTATTTCGATTTCAAATGAGAAGCTGCCGGTTCATCTAAATACCAGCGCACATCATCCTGATCTGTCTTTATCAATTGTGTCGGATACTCTTCTATGTTTGAGTCATCTTCCAGCACGTGATGTACGGCTTCAGCTTTTCCCTGACCATAGACTAAAAACGCAATGTGTCGTGCAAGATTAATCATGGGTGCGGTCATCGAAATACGGTAGATATTTTGGTCCTTCAGAAATACCGATTGCACTGAAACAGATTGATCGTGAAGTATAGGCGTATGTGGAAATAAAGAAGCTGTATGAGAATTATCACCGAGACCCAACAGAATTAAATCAAAAATTGGTTCTTCTCCTTTAAAATGCTTGTTAATCTGATTTGAATAATCTTTAGCAGCTTCATCTGGCGGAAGCGAAGTGTTGACCGCAAAAATATTACTTTCAGAAATTTGTAAAGGATCGAACATCGTGCGCCTCACCATGTTTGAATTATTCTGTGCATCGTTTTTCGGCACATTGCGCTCGTCTCCAAAAAAGAAATGAATCTTATCCCAATTCAATTGTTTTCGATACTGAGCGGATGCCAGCATCTTGTATAGTAACTCAGGCGAACCACCACCGGATAAAACAACATTACATTCTCCCCGCGATATTATGGATTCGTTTGTAACCTCTACAAAATAATCCGCAATAGCCACAATTACTTCGGGTACGGTTTTATAAATATGGAGTGTCATCTTATTTCTTTTTTTCTTCTATTGGTAATGTGAACCAATGGAATCCATCTTGAGCAACAAGAGCTTCGGCGATTTCAGGTCCCCATGAATTGGCAGCATAATTTGGGAAGTTGATACTCTTTCGAGCTTCCCATGAATGAAGCACAGGCATTAACAATTCCCACGCCGCTTCCACCTGATCAGCACGCATGAAAAGAGTCTGATCACCCATCAAGGTATCCAACAAAAGTGTTTCGTATGCTTCGGGAGTTTCTTCCGCGTACGTGCCGGCATAATCGAATACCATATCCACCGTATTTAATACCATATCTAAACCTGGCCGTTTGGTTTGCATTTGCAGACGAATACTCATCTCCGGTTGAATGCTGATGATGAGTCTGTTCTGCTGCCAGTTATCGGTTGCTTCTTTTGGAAATACAACATGTGGAACGTCACGGAACTGAATGGTAATAATCGAAGACGATTGATGTAAACGTTTACCTGTTCGTACATAAAATGGAACGCCGTGCCAGCGCCAGTTATCCACAAAAAATTTAAACGCTGCAAAGGTTTCAGTATTCGAGTGCGGATCAACATCCGATTCTTCTCTGTATCCCGGAACTTCATTCCCTTCCATCCATCCTTTGCTGTATTGTCCTCTTACTGCGAGCTTCCGAATGTTTTCAGAATCAAATCTTCGCATGGCTCTAAGTACGTCTACTTTGCGATTTCGTACTTCATCAGCGTCAAAGCTAATGGGTGTTTCCATCGCGATGAGACACAGCAATTGCAGCACATGGTTTTGAACCATATCGCGCAGGGCTCCAGCATTATCATAATACTCTCCCCTGTTTCCTACACCCAGTTGTTCGGTAACTGAAATCTGAACATGCTCAATGTAATTGCGACTCCATATAGGTTCGAGTATGGAGTTGGCAAAACGAAAGGCCATGATGTTTTGAACAGTCTCTTTCCCTAAGTAATGATCGATTCGGTAAATTTGTTTCTCATCAAAAATACTGTTCAACAGTTTGTTCAATGACTTAGCGGATTCAAGATCATGGCCAAAAGGTTTTTCGATAACGATTCTGGTTGTATCCGGATTACCGGCCAATTTACTTTTCGAAATATTCTCTGCGATGATGGAAAAGAATTTTGGCGCCACGGCAAGGTAATACACAACATGTGGTTCCTGCTTCCACTCGTTGTGATAAAATTGTATCGACTTACTAAATTCTGTATAGGCATTTTCATCATTCATATCCATGGATTGATATGAAACATGCGATGCGAATTCATCCCATTTACTTTGTTCTGCTTTTCCCTTTCTTGAAAACTGATTTATGCCTTCTAATAATTTGTTGCGAAAATCGCCATCCGATATTTTAGATCGGCCAGTACCTATAATTGTAAATTGATCAGGAAGCCAATTTTCTAAAAATAAATTATAAAGTGCGGGTGTTATTTTCCGCCCGTTAAGATCACCTGTTCCTCCAAAGATAATGAATACAGTAGGTTGCGATTTTATAGTTGCCGACATAATAAAATTCGATTGTTAAATGTTTATAAAAACAGGTAAGGATGATGATGATGTAGAGACAGCATGCATGCTGTCTC
>JANMRZ010000052.1:0-24224 GCA_031388805.1 Chryseolinea sp. | reverse complement strand
CTCCTGATCGATTTGGTGACGATGCTGATTCTTGTGCGACTCGTTTATCATACGATTTATAAGAAGAAAGATTTTTTCTTCACCTTCTTTTTATTCAACCTCATTATTTATGTGCTCACTTACATGCTCAACAAAGTGGAGATGTCGTTTGGCGCAGCGTTTGGATTGTTTGCTGTGTTCTCTTTGTTACGTTATCGCACTGAAAACATTTCACCAAAAGACATGACCTATTTGTTTGTGGTAATTGCGCTCGGATTGATTACCTCAGTAAGCAAGGGGACCTATATTGAAATTGCGTTGCTCAATCTTTTCATCATTGCTTTTGTGTATGCACTGGATGGAAACCTCCTGATTAAAAATGAGATGGTGCAAATTATTCAATACGAAAACATTCAGAATATAAAGCCGGCAAACCACGGAGCGCTGATAGATGATTTGAAAAACAGAACCGGTCTCGATATTCACAAAATTGAAATCGAAGCGATTGACTTTTTGAAAGACACGGCACGCATTAAAGTTTATTACTACGAAAAATGAGAAAGCGAATTATACTTTTAATTTTTTCTTTTGTGGCTGCTGTTGCTCATGCACAGACTACCGACAATCAATTGTGGACAGGTTTTCAGGCAGAGACCGATATTACCGAACGCTTAACGCTTGGTCTTAGCGTAGAAGCGCGATTCGATAATGATATTTCGCGCCTTCGCAGCATTTTTGGGCAGTTAGAAGCCGATTGGAAATTCAACAAATACCTTTCTGCAAGCGTGAGTTACCGGTACGGCGGCAGACAGTATGATGAACTCTCAGAGTTTAGCAAGGGGCATCGTGTTTCTCTGTACGTGACAGGAAAATACAA
The DNA here is from genome assembly GCA_031388805.1 of Chryseolinea sp. Classification (GTDB taxonomy): domain Bacteria; phylum Bacteroidota; class Bacteroidia; order Cytophagales; family Cyclobacteriaceae; genus Chryseolinea. Next base: position 23,368 of record JANMRZ010000052.1, on the reverse strand, counting down.
ATTCAAAAAATTCAGCATCGGTGATCTCAACGTCAACAATTTTACGATTAGCAATAGAGCAGGATACTATAATCAATATCTTGTTGATGCTCCTGTCGATAAGGTCACTCCTCAGAAATACTTTCGGAATAAAAGCCAGCTGAAGTACGACATCACTAAAAAGCTAAGTTCATTTGTGTACTTCGAATTTTTTTATCGATTTAGTGGTGATGTGCAAGAGGTGGATGAGAATCGTTATGCAGGAGGATTTGAATATGACTTCAACAAAAAGAATAGCGTGAAGTTGATGTACATGTATTTAACTGAGGTGAATGTAAAGCCTAAAAACAAAGACGACCGAAACATTATCTCGGTCGGATATACCTTAAAGTTTTAAGAAAAGAATTTAGAATTTAGGAGAGCTCGTTGTCGATAGTCAAGAACTCTAAACTTGCAACTACTACCCTAATCCTTCAAGGTAATCAGACTCCTCATACTGCTCCGCCTCAATACTAAAATCATCACCATCGATGTAAGCAGGGAAGCGATCGCGGAAAGAGTTAAGGGCATTTGCGTTTAAGTCGATGGTCTTCACCATCTCTGCGCTTTCGTTTGTAAAAATGGTATCGCCTTTCGGGCCGATAATAGAAGAGTGTCCATTGTGTTCAACACCATTTCCATCCTGACCAATTCGGTTAACAGCAGCCACATAACTTAAATTTTCAATGGCTCTGGCTTTTAGTAAAGTATCCCACGCATCGATGCGGGTTGTTGGCCAGTTGGCTACGTAAATCAATAAATCGTAGGCGAGTTTTTTAGAAGACGGATCCCACGTATTGCGGCTCCATACTGGGAAACGCAAATCGTAACATATTAAAGGACAAATTTTCCAACCTTTCCATGTGGCAATCAGGGGGCTTTCACCAGCCGAAAAAGTTTTATGTTCACCGGCCATGCGGAAAAGATGACGCTTGTCGTAGGTTTTGAATGTTCCTCCTGGTTCCATCCAAAGCAAACGGTTGTAATAGCGATCGTGAACAGTAGTAATGTAGCTTCCTAAGATTAAAGCACCGGTCTGATCGGCCATTTGCCTCATCCATTTGAAGGTGCGCATGTTCATGTGCTCGGCCATTTTAGAAGCTGCCATGGTGAAGCCTGTAGTAAACATCTCAGGCAAAATAATCACATCCGTGGAGGTTCCTGCTTGCCAGATTTTCTCTTCGAACATCGACAAATTGGCCTCAGGATCCTCCCAATGAAGATCCGACTGGATTAAAGTGATTTTTAAGTCTTGCATACTACCGTGAATTCGATCGCAAAGAAACGCAATGGATGCGACTTTGACTAGAGAAAAAATGCTGAGAATTTAAGAATGGTGCAATTACACCTTTCTGAGTATCTCACACGCCTTTTCAAGCGTTTCTTCTTTTTTGGCGAAGCAAAAACGCAATACGTGGTGGTCGGATTTGTCCTGATAAAACACCGAAACAGGAATGGATGCTACTTTTAATTTTTTGGTCAGCTCTTCGGCCATTTCCAAATCGGGTTTTGTTGAAATGCCGCGATACGAAAGCAATTGGAAATAAGAACCACCACAAGGTAAAGGTTCAAACGATGAGCCTTTAATTTGATTCAGGAAAAAATCGCGCTTTCGCTGATAAAAGTTGCCAAGCGATAAGTAATGCTCCGGTGTTTTCATGTATTCCGCGAAAGCGTGTTGCACCGGAGTGTTTACACTGAACACCATAAACTGATGAGCCTTGCGCACTTCACGACTCAAGTATTCTGGTGCTACTACATATCCTACCTTCCAGCCGGTGGCATGGAATGTTTTACCAAAAGAAAATACCGCGAGCGTTTGAGCAGCCAGTGCCGGGAAACGCAATGCGCTTTGATGAAGAACATTATCAAAAATCAATCTCTCATATACCTCATCGCTCAACACGATGAGATTAAACTCCAATGCAATTTTTTCTAATTCCTTTAAATCACTTTCCTTCAACACAGCACCGCTCGGATTGTGTGGTGTGTTGATCATAATCATTTTTGTGCGCGACGAAATTTTTGTGCGCACAAAATTCCAATCGATAGAAAAATCAGCATGTTGTAAATTGATGTGAATAGGAATACCTCCGTTTAAACGGATGGCCGGATTGTATGAATCATAAGCGGGATCAAATACAATTACCTCATCACCCGGATTTACGAAAGCCGAAATGATAGCAAAGATGGCTTGTGTTGCGCCAGCAGTGATAGTGATATCGGTATCCGGATTGACGCGATGCTGATAGGAATTGAAAACCACATCAGCAATTACATTTCGCAATACGGGTAAACCGGGCATCGGTGCATACTGATTGTTGCCCTTCAGCATGTTCTGATGAACCAACTCAATAATTTTAGAATCAATATTAAAATCCGGAAAGCCTTGCGATAAATTAATGGCGCCATGTTCATTCGCCATACCCGACATGATGGCAAAGATTGATGTGCCTACGTCCGGAAGCCGCGATTGAATTTGCATGAACGTTATTTCTTTAACGGAGCAATGATTCTGTATTCCGTATCCACTTTCCCTTTTGAAATATCCGCCAACTTTCCTTTCAATAATCTTTTCTTTAGAGGAGTAAGGTAGTCTACAAACATTTTGCCTTCAATGTGATCGTATTCGTGCTGGATGATACGGGCTTTCATGCCATCGTATTGCTCTTCGTGTTTAATCCAGTTCTCATCGTAGTAGGTGATCTTCACCTTGGCCTTACGTGAAATTTTTTCGCGTATGTTGGGTATGCTCAAGCATCCTTCCTCAAAATCCCAGGGCGTTCCGGTCTCTTCAGTGATCTGAGCATTGATAAATGTTTTTTTGAAGTCGGCCATTTCAGGTTCTTCGTCCAGAATAGTTCCATCAACTACAAACAACCGAATGTCTTTGCCAATTTGTGGAGCGGCCAAGCCAATGCCGCTGGCACCGTGCATAGTCTCGAACATATCATCAATTAACTGCTGAATATCCGAGCCTGCTTTAATTTCTTTCGCGCGTTGCCTCAGCACCGGGTCGCCATACATTACGATAGGGTAAATCATGGCGCAAAGTTAGGGTTATCGTTTGAAAGTTTAAAGTTTCGGGTTTAAAGTTCGAGTCCACAGACCGCAGTCGACCATGGTTCGTGGACACTTTGCAATTCTATTTGCTGACTCCTAAATACTGTATTCTCAATTCAACCAACTACCCACCAAGAAACGATTGAAGAATAATCGTTGCGCTAATCTTATCAACATTTCCTTTTACTTGTCGGTCTTTCTTTTTCATTCCACCATCAATCATAGTGCGCATGGCCATACGGGAGGTAAAGCGTTCATCGGCAAGGTGAATGGGCTTTTCAGGAAAATTTTTCTTTAGCACTTCTATAAATGCTCTTACTTGTGGAGCAATTTCAGAATCTTCATTCATCAAAGTTTTCGGCATACCTACAACAAACTCATCAACAGTTTCTTTTTGAAGATAGGTAGTAAGGTATTTGAGAAGATCGATAGTAGGTACCGTATCTAAAGCAGTGGCAATAATTCGCAAGGGATCCGTAACAGCAAGACCTGTTCGCTTGAGGCCATAATCAACGGCAAGTATTCTTCCCATGTTTTAGGTTTCAGTTATAAAATTAAGAAGTGCAAGTAGGTAGTAAGCAAAAATTAGCTAGTAAATTGCTTACCGACCATTGCCTACTGCCTACTATTATTTCAATTGCGTTTCGATTTTTCGAAGAAGGCTTGGCGAACATTGTGTTCCAATGCCATTGCCTTAGGAAAGAGTATTTCGTTTTCGATGCGGGCGTGGGTAATCAAACTTTTCTCAAAACTCTTTAGTTCGTTATACAATACCTTAACATGAAGCGGTGCATCACGTGAGAGTGAATAATCTTTTGTAATTTTTCGTATACCTTCCATCTCATCGTCGTGTACTTCGTGTTCCATGGCAAATTTCTGAACGGAATTTTTCTCCAACAGATAATATAAACTGGTTGGACGATATTGATTTTTTGAAGCACGCTCTAACACCTGAATAAAACCAAAGAGCGTATCTTCCTCTTCATAAATGTGTTCGATAAAATCTTCAACAAAGAGTGGAAGAACAATTTTTAAATCGCGCTCCACCGAAACATAATCGGCATGATTGGCCTTAAATGTTTCGACCAGTCGTGAAATATAGGGCAGCTTATGTTTGATGAAAAGAAAATGCGCATGCTTTAAATACTCTATGATAAGATCGATAGGGTATGAAACTAACGGAAGATCAGCCTCTTGCAAATGAATGGGAGACTCCAATTCGTTTACAACACGCGCTACCTTCAATCCGCGTTGTTCACAAACTTCTGTCAATGTATGACTGGAATATTCATAGAAATGAATGCCAAAATAGAACAACACGTATGCACGTATGTAATTTTCATCCACCAGATCAGAAATACGTCTATCTTTTAATGCTTCGCGGCTCATGCTTCAGGTAAAGATAAAGCAAATCGAAGGACAAAGTAAGAGCTACAAGGTAAGATATTCGTACTTCGTTCCTTGTTCTTCGTTCTTTCTAGTTCGATTGCCCAAATTTTAGTTCTAACCATTATTTTCGCACTTCGTTATAGTTTTACTAATGTTGCTTTATGAGTGAAAGAGAGAATTCAAGTAATCAAATAAAATTACCACTGGTATTGTGTTTGGGTCTGGCGGCCGGAATTTTTATTGGTGCCACCTTCAATACCAAAAAAAGCTCCAGTGAAGTAGGGAGGGATGTGCAAAAACTCCGTGATGTATTGACGCAATTGCAGGAAGATTATGTGGATACGGTGAACACGAGCCTTTTGGTGGATGAGGCAATTCAGACTATGCTTAATAAGTTAGATCCACACTCTTCGTATATACCTGCTTCCGACCGTCTTGCTGCGAATGAAGACCTTCGTGGAAACTTTGAAGGTATTGGCATTGAGTTCAATATTTTTAATGACACCATCACGGTGGTTTCACCTCTTAGTGGAGGACCTTCCGAAGCACTTGGAATCCAGTCTGGAGACAAAATCATTATTGTTGATGGCAAAAACATGGCGGGTGTTGGTGTAACATCACCCGATGTGATGAAGGCATTGAAAGGCCCGAAAGGTTCTGAAGTGAAAGTAACCATGTTTCGCCAGAACAAAGAGATTGAATACACGATCATTCGTGACAAGATACCTCAGTTCTCTGTTGATGTATCGTACATGATTGATCAGGAGGTAGGGTACATTAAGGTGAATCGTTTCGCAGCCACTACCTATGATGAGTTTCAACAATCTCTAAAAAAATTGAAAGAGAAAGGCATGAAAAAACTCGTGCTTGATCTTCAGGGAAATCCGGGCGGCTACATGAACATCGCCATTGATATGGCCGATGATTTTTTAGAGACCGATAAAAAAATAGTTTTCACACACGGAAAAGACACGAAGTACGATTCAGATGCCATGTCGACAACAAAAGGTGAATTTGAAAAAGGGGATTTGATTATTTTAGTAAACGAAGGAAGCGCTTCAGCCTCTGAAATCTTAGCCGGTGCGTTGCAAGACAACGATCGTGCATTAATTGTTGGACGAAGAAGTTTCGGAAAAGGTCTTGTTCAATCTCCGTTTGATTTAAGTGATGGATCAGAACTTCGTCTTACCATATCTCGCTATTATACTCCAAGTGGAAGATCAATCCAGAAACCCTATGAAGATGATGATGCATATGGACAGGATATTATCAGTCGCTACAATCATGGTGAATTCTTTCATGCTGATAGCATAAAATTTAACGATTCGTTAAAGTATAAAACACGAAACGGTCGCACAGTGTATGGGGGTGGAGGTATTATGCCCGATTATTTTGTGCCGCTTGACACCACACTGAACAGTCATTATCTAAACGCACTATACACCTCGACTTCCATTCAGGAATATACATTCAGCTATGCTGAAAAAAACAAAGAAGCATTAGCAAAGAAAGGGTTTGAAAGTTTTTTAAATCAATTTGTTGTAAGCGATCAGATGTTGAACGACCTGGTGAGCGTTGGAGAACGCAATGGTGTGAAACCGGATCGCAAAGAATTAAGACAGCGTAAAAAACTTTTTCAAATTCATATAAAAGCGCAAGTGGCGAGGAAGATATGGAACAATGAAGGCTTCTACCCAGTGATGAATGAGACCAACGAAATTTTATTGCAAGCCATAAAGCTATTCGATCGCATACCGGAATTAGACCGTACGAAGTTTTAACCGACAGACCATTATCAAATGAAAAAAGCATCTCCGTGCGAATTACGGAGATGCTTTTTTGTTTTTGTGATAAAGAAAACGTTAGTGGGTTTTTGCAAAGAAGATGTTGGCACCGGTTACCCAAACTCCAGTGGTGGCATTTTGGAATCCTTCCCAATCTCCTATTGCAGCAGAGGATGCAGTTCCATCACCGTTTGTGTCGCCACCCTTGCTATCATCTTTCATAGAGGTTAAAACGGCAGTCGCATTAAGTGTTACTGTCCTGCTGGCGCTTCTTGAAATTCCGGCACTGGCGTCGGTAAATTTAAGGATCACGCCTGCATTGATGTTGACTACGTCAGTGGCGCCACTTCCCCCACCGTTAAAAAATGCACTGATTACATATGGCACTTCGGTAACTCCGAAAGTTATCGTGGCACCTTGATTGGTGGTGTTGTATAACCAGATGCCGTTTCGAGTATTTTTCTGGTTTACGTTAGCGGGATTATGGAAAATGTTGGTTGTGCTAAAATTGTAATACGTGTTAATGAATATAGGTCTGTCATTATTGTAAAATGCATTGTTTGTGAATTTAGATACACCAGGGTCTTGCATATAGCTTCCACCGTGAAAAACGAATGCACTAGAGCCTGAACTGGATAGGGTGTTAGCAAAAGTGCAATTATCAAACTCAAAGGAAGTACCAGCAACACTAATATAAACAGCGTTGTTATAACCACCATCATTTTTTCCAGCATATAGAAAATCACAATACTTAAAAGTATTGGCCGTGCCTCCGTTTAAATAGATGCTTGTCCAATCTCCTTTTGTTGGTGTGGTCGCACTGCCATCGCCGTTCGTATCACCACAGTATGTATCGTCAAACAGAGAAGTAAATACAATCCTGTTGGAAGCAGTTCCATTGGCCAGAATTTTTCCGGAACCATCAACACGAAGTCGCCCGGCATCCATCTTGATAACAGTGCCAGGTTCAATGGTTAGGGTAGAGGTTACAGAAATAAATTGTTTGATAACGTACACTTTACCTGCCGTCCAGGTTGTCGGAGCCGAAATATTTGTTGTCACATTAACAACCGGACAACCTACAATTACCGATTCTAATGTTGTAAACGATTTGTTTTCACCATAAAATGTTCCGTTGCTATTCGTAGCAAATGCTCTTACATGATAGGTTGTGTTTGGATCAAAACCGGTGTAGTCATCTTCAAAAGCTCCTGGTCCATTTCCCAGTTCAAAGGTTAAATCATTTACATCGTCCGTGGTGGGATTCGCAGTTAAGCCAATGCAAATTCCCTTGCTGGTTATCGCACTTTCTCCAGGTGTAACAATGTCACCACCCAGCGTTACATCGATGTCAGTAACATTTGTTGGGGTATCGGTGCTTACCGATAATTCAGCCACGGGTGGCGTCTCTTCGGGCGTACAACTCACGAATGACAGGAGTAAGCAGATTAATGCGCAACTAATAATTTGTTTCATGTTGTTTGTGTTTGATTGTGATTATTACTTAGTCTATTGTTTACTTAACTGACAAAAGTTTTCAACGTAACGTAATCTGTTCTTTGAACACACATCAACAACACATGATCAGACTGTCCAATTTTTTGATTGGAGCACATTGAAATTCGCTTGTGTAAAAATGAAAGAAGGGATTGACTTCTCTATCCCTGAAAAAGGGGATATTTAAAATGAGGCAAGTGTAAAGGCAGGAGTTTGTTCACTTGATCTTCTTAGATCGTAATCAGTAATGATTGGATCTTACAAAGTGTTACAAGAATTGTAGAGTAGCTGCAAAAGAATTTTAATGATTGTGTTGTAGAAAGAATAAGAAAATCTATTCTTCCGCCATATCTTTCAATTCAATTTCAAGTGCACGCGTACTGATGAAGATTTCATTTAGCGAAAGCGCAAGCGATAATAATAAAAACAACAGACTCAATCCGAAAAGACCAAAAGCCCAGGTTTGATGTTCAATGTAAAATGTAAACATGCAAAGCACACAAAAGAAAAAGCTGATGATACCACTGGCTTGCATGTACTTCACCAACATTAATCTTCTACGAAGGTTTTTGATTTGTGCTCGTATCTTTTCACGATCTTCTTGCACTTGTTTATACTTCAAGTGCAGATTCCGGATCAGTGATGCGAGTCCTAGAAACCGATTGGTGTATGCCAGCATCAACAAGGTAATGGCGGGAAATAAAAGCGCTGGTGTATTGATTGAGATTTCCATGATATCTTCTTAAAAAAATTATTGAACTCGTTGCAATGACCTTAGCGATTTCGAAACGCGACTGGTAACAGCGACTACAAGCAGTGTCATACATCCGCCAAAAATAACAGAAGGTACAACACCCATTAATCGCGCGGCCACGCCTGACTCAAACATACCGATCTCATTTGATGATCCAATAAAAATACTGTTCACAGCGGAAACACGTCCCTTCATGTTCTCAGGTGTTTGTGTATGAATCAATGTACTGCGCACAATTACGCTAACACTGTCGAACCCTCCGCTCATCATTAGCACGACTAACGATAGCCAAAGGTTAGAAGACAATCCGAAGCCAATCATGCAAAAACCAAAGCCGGCAACGGAAAGCAATAAAATATTTCCCATATTTTTCTGAATGGGATTGTGCGTGATGTATAATGCCATAAGCACAGCACCAATGCCTGGAGCAGCGCGAAGCATTCCCAAACCTTCTGGTCCAACTTTTAAAATCTCTCCGGCAAATATTGGGAGTAGAGCAACGGCACCACCAAAAAGTACTGCGAACAAATCCAATGTAATTGCACTGAGTACAATTTCATTTTTGAAAACGAATTTTAATCCGGCTTTAATTTTTTCAACAATACCTTGTTCTTCTGACGCAGGAGGTAATGGTTTGCGTGGAAGGGAGAAATAAAAAAATAAGCCGGCGGTTACCAGTGCTGTATCGACTAAATACGAAGTAGTAATGCCATAGAATGCATAGATGAAACCGGCTAACATTGGTCCGCCAATGGAAGATGCCTGCCAGAATGTACTATTCAACGAGACTGCGTTTGCATAAAGATGTCGCGGCACAAGTTGGGGCATGAATGAAAAATTAGCTGGCGATAAGAACCCGCGTGCAATACCGCTAATGAAAATGGTAGAATAAATAGGTATGGCTCCGTAGGCCAAAATGAAATTACCTGGAGAGGTGGTGAAAAACAGAAGTGATGCAGAGCAAAGCAATAAAATGAAAACGGTGATGAGAAGAATTTTCTTCCGCTCTATTATATCTACTACATGTCCCGCATAAAGCGACACGGTAATAGCTGGGATTGCTTCGGCCATTCCAATTAATCCAAGTGATAGAGCATCATGTGTGATTTCATAAATCTGCCACCCAACAACAGTAGCTTGTATTTGTGTGGCCAGCACGACGCAGGTTCGCGCCAGGATAAAACGTCTGAAATCTTTTAATTGAAGGGAAGCGTAAGGTCCGCTTACTAAAGAATTTTTTTCGTCAGACATGTTAACTCAATAGTATTTTTTCGATGGCTTCGATAGCCGTCTTTCTGCGCTGCTTGCGTTCACCTTTTATTTCTACGAAAGGTGTGGATTGATTTTTCATCTCGGTTAAATAGAGTTGATAAAGTTCTTCGCGTTTGGTTGGATGTTCGCGTTGAGGATCATCCTGCCACGGGAGGTCAATATTCGTTAAGAGGTACAAATCATATTTACGAGTGGCAATGCTTTCAAGAATTTCTTTATCGCATGAACCAAATTTAAACTCGCTCCAGATTTTAATTACATACAAATTTGTATCACAAACCATAAACCGGTTGCTATCAATCAGGTTCTCATCTTCAAGTCGCAACTGGCCATGTGCAATTTTTAATAAATCAGCTTCTACATAGGGATGAACTAGTCGGTCAATATAAGGTCGCGCATATTCAGGTACATATACAGTCTTGAAATGTTCTGCCAAAAACTGTGAAAGTTCAGATTTGCCAGTACACTCCGGGCCAATAACAGCTACTTTTTTTATTTGGGGTCGCTCAAATGCATTCATCCATCGAAAATCGTTTATATTTTCCTAAAAGTCGAACGATACTTATCTTTCCCAAAAATAAAGAACAGTGAAGAGAAGAAAAGCCATAAAGCAAATTGGATTAGGAGTATCAGCAGGATTGATTTTGCCTTCATGGTTAAGTTCATGCAAAGACTTTGAACCTAAGCCCGCCATTCAATATGATGGAGTTGTTGCCATTATAGGAGCAGGTGCGGCCGGTTTGTATGCGGCCGATATTCTAAAAGCAAAGGGAATAACCGTTAAGGTATTTGAAGCATCGAATCGTGTTGGCGGAAGAATAAAAAACTTGCGTCCAAATGATTTACCTACTGATGCACTTTTATTTGATCCCGAAAATTTTCCAAACAATGATTTTCCAACGGAGCTGGGCGCAGAACGAGTTATAGGTAGTGATTCCTCTTGGGCAAAAATTATTGGTGAATTAAAAATCCCAACCGTTGAACCAGGGATATTGGGCACAGATAATTATTTTTTAGATGGAGCGTTCGCCGTAGGATCAACGGCCAGCCTTGATGCAGATTTTATTGCTGCTAAAAATTTTGTTGATCAACTCGCATCTTATTCAGGTGGCAACGTATCGGTGCAACAAGCGATTCAAAATCAATCCATCAATTCGCGTATGTATGCGATACTCAATTCATGGTTGGGCAATACATACGGAACATCAAACAGTCGACTAGGCATTACGGCTTTAAGTGAAGCCGCTACATTGCGTACCCGGAATAATAATCAACTTACCTTACGACAAAACCCGATGGAAGATGCGCTCAACTCACGATTCGGTGCAATTGTGCCACAGGTAGAATTAAACACAATCATTCAAAGTATAAATTATAGTGGTGAAAAAATTATCCTAACCGGCCTCCGAAACGGAAGTGAATCGTTTACTGAAGAAGTGGATAAGGTAATTGTTACTGTTCCGCTTTCGATACTCAAAACAAACGATCTTGTTTTTTCTCCCGCTCTTCCATCAGCAAAAACAACTGCGCTTTCGCGAATGGGTATGGATGCATGCATCCGGTTGGTGTTTGAATACAAGGCAAATTTCTGGGGCGTTCCTTCTGTACTTTTGTTTGGGGGAAATCAGGCACCTGAATATTTTAATACTGGTATTGGAAGAAGTCAATATACAAAGACCATGAACATTACTATTGCCGGATCAAAAGCAGAAGAACTTTCTGCACTGGGAAGCGGAATGGTATCCGGTGTTATTGAAGAGTTGGATTCTATCTTTAGTGGAGAGGCAACACAGAATATTCGGAGAGACGACGATAACAATATGGTCAGTGTCATTCAAGATTGGACCAAAGAACCGTTTATAAAAGGAGGAACATCTTACATAAAACCAGGAGGCACAAATCAGGATCGCATTAATCTGGCAACACCAGTGAGCGAAAAACTTTTCTTTGCCGGAGAAGCTACCGATGTAAGTGGTGATGCCGGAACAATTAACGGTGCTTTACTTTCTGCAGAGCGTGCGGCACAAGAAGTTATTGACACGATTATTCAGTAATCATTTGTACTACTTAGTGTTTCTTTGTGCCCTTGAGTCTTAGGGACAAATGAAGCTCGTGTATTTTAGCCACAAAGACACGAAGTCTCAAAGGTATAACAAGGAATGCTAACAGATTGTGATTATGCCTAACATACTTTAGTAATCTTATATTTTTGATTTTATTAAACTCTTCAATCGTCTAAACTTAAATCATTTATGGAACACAGCGCTCTTCACTCATCCGGTCCAATACTTTCTCGTATCGTAAGTGGAGCCTGGCGGTGGAGTTTACCAGAATCAGAAATTGAAAAGTTAATTGATGCTTCGCTCTCTGTCGGCATCTCTACATTTGATCATGCGGATATTTACGGTGATCACAGCAACGAAGAAATTTTCGGAAATGTATTGAAGAAAAACCCTTCGTTACGCAATCAAATGGAATTGGTAACGAAGTGCGGTATTAAATTCAAATCAGCCAAGCGTCCGAATACCTGGGTGAAACATTATGACACATCGAAAGAACATATTCTGTGGGCGGCAGAGAATTCGTTAAAGATGTTGAATACAGATCATATCGATTTGTTATTGATCCATCGTCCCGATCCATTATTGAACCCTGCAGAAGTTGCCGAAGCTTTTGGTTTGCTGAAGCAAAGTGGAAAGGTATTGCATTTTGGTGTTTCCAATTTTACACCTACACAATTCGAAATGGTGCAATCCTACATGTCGTTTCCACTCGTTACCAACCAACTTGAAATTTCTTTGTCATGCATCGATCCTTTGCTTGATGGAGGCATCGATGTGTTGATGAAGCACAAAGTTTCGCCAATGGCATGGTCGCCATTGGGCGGAGGTAAGTTGGTGAGTGAGAGTAAAGGAGATTTGTTTTCGAAAGCCGCACAGTATAAAGCAACCGAAACACAACTCTCATTAGCGTGGTTATTGCGCCATCCATCTCAAATTTTTCCTGTAATAGGTACAACAAAACCTGAACGCATAGTTGAAAGTGCAAAGGCTATCAATATTAAAATTGACATGCAGGATTGGTTTGAGATGCTGAAAGTGGTGATGGGTAAGGAGATGCCTTAATGAAACTGAATTTCTTCTTATCTTTAATGAAATGAAATCCTTGATTGAATCCCCACCCAGAACAATTATGGAGGTTTACAAAAACCTTCCGGAGGGTACGTTGGCAGAATTAATTGAAAACGTTATTTATAGGTCACCATCACCCGTAGCAAATCATCAGAGAGTTCTACAATTGATTTTCAGAAGATTGAGTGAAGCAGTCGAAGATCCAGGAAGAGGTGAAGTGTTTGTTTCCGCTTTTGACGTTTACCTAGATGAATATTCAAATGCAGTTCAGCCAGATGTATTGGTTATCCTGAAGGGTAATACAGGCCAACTAAATCCAAATGGACATTTTCATGGAGTGCCGGATTTCATTGTAGAGGTTCTTTCACCAGGAAACAAAGATTATGATCTGGTGAAAAAAAAAGAATTGTACGAGCGCTTTGGTGTAAAAGAGTATTGGGTAGTCGATCCGCAAACCAAACAGACTCAAGGATTTCAACTGCACGATAAAACCTACAAATTGTTATTTGAAGGAACAGGTAACATTCAATCAGTCTTGCTGAACCTCAGCTTTAGCTTCTAGAAACGGAATTTTATTCACGACTATTTTATTTTTTAGTTGTACAGCAACTTAATGCCGTTCATTTTTGTATTCCTTCTTATAATTCAGGCATGGCCAACGCAACAGCAGCAAAGAAAGTAAAAGACCAGACAGGTCATGATAATATTGAAGTAATTGGCGCCCGAGAGCACAATCTCAAAAACATCAGTGTTAAGTTCCCACGCAACAAATTGGTAGTCATTACAGGCATCAGCGGAAGCGGAAAATCTTCACTGGCATTCGATACCATTTATGCAGAAGGACAGAGGAGGTACATGGAAAGTTTCTCGGCTTATGCCCGAAGCTTTATGGGTAATTTGGAACGCCCTGATGTTGATAAGATTAACGGATTAAGTCCTGTTATTTCGATTGAACAAAAAACCACTTCACGCAATCCTCGATCGACAGTAGGTACGGTAACTGAAATTTACGACTTCATGCGCTTGTTATTTGCGCGAGCTGGTGAAGCGTTCTCTTATTTAACAGGCGAACGGATGATCCGCCAATCGGAAGATCAGATTCTGGATTCGTTGCTACAAAATTTTCGCGATAAAAAATTAATTCTGCTCGCACCGATCGTGAAAGGACGAAAAGGTCACTATCGGGAATTATTTGTTCAGATCAGAAAGTCAGGATTTACAAAAGTTCGTGTTGATGGCGAAGTGCAAGAGATCACTGCCAAGATGCAGCTTGACCGATATAAAATTCACGATATAGAAGTTGTAGTCGATCGCATTGTAGCGGATGCAAAAGATCGTGCACGCATTGGTCAGTCCATTAACAAAGCACTGAAGGAAGGTAAAGGCGTGATCATGGCAATGGAAGAGAATGGAAACGTTCATCACTTCTCTAAATTTTTGATGGATCCCAAAACAGGTTTAGCGTATGATGAACCTGCACCCAATAGTTTTTCATTTAACTCACCTTACGGAGCTTGCCCTTCCTGCAATGGGTTGGGACAAATTGAAGAAATTACAGAACAATCTGTTATACCTGATAAGAAGTTAAGTATTAGTCGTGGAGGTATTTTGCCATTAGGAGAATATCGCGACATCTGGATTTTTAAAAAGATTGAGGCCATACTCAAGCGTGATAAGCTTACCTTAAGCACACCGATAAAAGATATTCCAAAAGAAGTTCTTCATTCTTTGTTGTATGGCGATGATGAACCTGTGGCAGTTCCATCTGTAAAATATCCCGGTACAGAATGGAACACAAAGTTTGAAGGCATCATTAATTTTTTGGAGAAACAACGTGATGAAGGATCGGACGCGTTAAAGAAATGGGCAGAAGATTTTACGGTGGTGAAAGTTTGTCCTGAATGTAATGGTGCAAGATTAAAGAAAGAATCCCTTCACTTTAAGCTCGACAATAAGAACATTGCAGAGCTGGCAGTGCTAGACATCGTGGCCTTGAAGAAATGGTTTGAAGGATTAGAGAATCGCCTGAATGAAAAACAGCGCATCATTGCTGTCGAAGTATTAAAAGAAATTAGAAAAAGAATTGGTTTTTTGTTGGACGTAGGATTGGATTATTTAAATCTGAATAGACCAATCAGAACATTAAGTGGTGGTGAATCACAACGAATCAGATTAGCAACGCAAATCGGAACACAGCTGGTAGGAGTGCTTTACATTTTAGATGAACCCAGCATTGGTCTTCATGCACGTGATAATGTAAAACTTATCAAAGCATTAAAAGATCTCCGCGACTTAGGAAATTCGGTAATTGTAGTAGAGCATGACAAAGATATGATGCTCGAATCCGATTACATTCTTGATATTGGTCCGGGCGCTGGTAGACATGGTGGACATGTAGTTGCTGAAGGGGAGCCTGCTATTTTTTTGAAGGGAGATAGCACAACATCAAAATATCTGAGCGGAAAAATAGGTATAAACACTTCAGGCGAACGTAGAAAAGGTACTGGAGAGAAAATCATATTGACCGGGGCGAATGGAAACAATTTAAAAAATGTTGATCTGCAAATTCCGTTAGCAACACTTACTTGCATTACTGGTGTTTCAGGTAGCGGAAAATCTACACTCATTCATGAAACACTTTTCCCTATTCTGAATAAACATTTTTACAATTCAAGAACAGAACCACTTGAACATAAAAAAGTGGAAGGACTTGAAATGTTAGACAAAGTAATCGAAGTTGATCAATCGCCGATCGGTAGAACACCGCGTTCCAATCCGGCAACATACACTGGCGCATTTACAGACATACGCGATTTGTTTGCACAACTTCCGGAAGCAAAAATAAGGGGATACAAAACGGGTCGTTTTTCTTTTAATGTTAAAGGAGGAAGATGCGAGACGTGTGAAGGTGCCGGACTTCGATTGATTGAAATGGAATTTCTGCCAGATGTTCATGTGCCATGCGAAACTTGTAAAGGTAAACGTTACAATCGTGAGACATTAGAAGTGCGCTTCAAGGGAAAATCCATTTCGGATGTTTTGGATATGACAGTAGAAGAAGCTGTTACATTCTTTGAAAACCAACCTAAGATTTTAAGAAAGATTCAAACCCTCAGCGAAGTTGGTTTGGGATACATATCACTCGGGCAACACGCAACTACATTATCAGGAGGCGAGGCACAACGTGTGAAACTCGCCACTGAATTATCAAAACGTGACACCGGAAAAACATTTTATATTTTGGATGAGCCAACAACGGGTCTTCATTTTCAAGACATTGCTCATTTGTTGGATGTGTTGCAAAAGCTGGTCGACAAAGGCAATACGGTCTTGGTGATAGAACATAATATGGATGTAATCAAATCAGCCGATTATGTTGTCGATCTTGGTCCCGAAGGAGGAGAAAAAGGAGGATATATTATTGCGCAAGGAACACCGGAACAAGTAGCGAAAAGCCCTGCCAGCTACACCGGTAAGTTTTTAAAAGCAGAATTGAACTAATGATTGTGTACAACTCCAAACTCCAAACTCGAAACTGATTCTATGAACGCACGTACACGACAATATCTTTTTGGATTAATTTTTTTAGGGGTAGGTATTTACTACATCGTGAAGCAAGATTGGTTGGAAGCCTTGTTATATTCTATAGCGGGATCTGCATTTATATCCAATACATTAGCTTCAGAACCTCGTTTGTTCCAGTATAAAAAGACATTGGCTATCATTACATGGGTATTGATTATCAGCACAGGGCTTATCTTCTTATATGTGCTTCAGTTTAAGTTCTTATAACCATCCAAATAAAATTGACTGTAGCATCCGCCCGTTTCAGTAATTTTGCATAAGGTAAATGAGAAACAAGCTGCGGATATATTGGTCGTTACAAATTGGAGGATGGCTACTTTATGCCATTGTTCAGATCGTATCCAGTGGAGTGGCTTCCGGAAATGTTAATCCGAAACGTCTCATCTTTTTTTTATTCGAAGCTTTTCTTTGCCTGATGGTTACGCATGGATTTCGCTATTTTTTGAAGCGCTGGAAGTGGCTTTTTTTGAACATGTTGAAATTAATTCCGCGCATTTTAATAAGTGTATTTGCCTTAGGTTTGCTCACTTATTTTTTGCGCTTGCCTATGAGTCTGTTGCTCGGTATTTTCGATCCGATTATTGCCTTCAATACAGAGCGTATTTTTGGATTTACATCTGTTTACACGGTCATCTTTTTTCTGTGGTCTGTGCTGTATTTTACCTATCATTATTTTGATCAATACAGCAAATCATTGAAGTACGAAGCTTCTATGATTGAGATTGAATTAAATAACTTGAAGTCGCAGTTAAATCCGCATTTTATTTTTAATGCGTTGAATAGCATTCGGGCATTGGTGGATGAAAATCCAATTAAATCAAAGCAAGCCATCAATCAACTTTCCAATATTCTTCGAAGTTCGTTAGCCTCTGATAAAAAAGGATTAACCAATTTTGATGACGAATTGAAAATCGTAAAAGATTACCTTGGTCTTGAAAGTATTCGCTTCGAAGAGAGATTGAGAACAGAGTTTGATATTCATCCGGATTCACAAAAGTTTTTAGTGCCACCGTTGATGATTCAAACATTAGTTGAAAACGGAATAAAGCATGGAGTTTCTAAACTTACTCAAGGCGGTATCGTACAAGTAAAAACCTTTGTAAACAATAACCAGTTGAAAATACAAATCCGAAACAGCGGTCATTTGATTAACGGGTCAAAGAAAAGTAAATCGGGCCTTGGTTTGGAGAACACTATTCAGCGATTGAAATTAATCTATGGAGATGAAGCATTTTTTAAGATTATAAACGAAAGCGATAATTTTGTACTGACTGAAATAATTATACCTCAACACTACACCAATGAGAGCATTAATCGTGGATGATGAGCGCCTGGCGCGCAAAGAACTGATGAAGTTGTTAGAAGAGCACCCCAGCATTGAAGTGGTGGGCGAGGCCATGAATGCTGAGGAGGCAATACAATTAGTGAACGATCTTAATCCAGACCTTTTATTCCTCGATATTCAAATGCCTGGCAAAACCGGTTTTCAATTATTGGAAGAACTGGACTCTGTTCCACTGGTTATTTTCACCACAGCATATGATGAGTTTGCCTTGAAAGCATTTGAAGTAAACGCACTCGACTATTTACTGAAACCAATTCAGCCCGAGCGATTAGCAGAAAGTATATTGAAGCTTGCTGATAAAGAGCGTGCTAAACTTGCCGCAATTCGCGGTCCTGAAAAGAAACTCGGACTTAACGATCAGGTTTTTGTTAAAGATGGTGAGCGTTGTTGGTTTGTGAGCTTAACAAATGTAAGACTCTTTGAATCAGATGGTAATTACATTAAAGTCTATTTCGATACCAACCGGCCGATGATTCATAAATCGCTGAATGCCCTTGATGAGAAATTGGATGAACGCGCTTTCTTTCGCGCAAGCAGAAAACACATTGTAAATCTCAGCTGGGTAGAAGCAATAGAACCGTGGTTTAATGGTGGATTGATGGTAAGATTGAAAGGCGGCGATAAGGTGGAGGTAAGCAGAAGACAAGCTGCTAAGTTTAAAGATATGATGAGCCTTTAGAAGTGTTTAAGTTAGAAACAGGGAAAGTTATACCCGTTTATTTAAGTACTAATTCAATCAGTTCTTTTTGAACGTTCCAGTCTTTTGCAAGTTTGAGCATGGCCGTGGCCTCCATTTCGGTAACGTATCCTTTCAGGTTGTTGGCTTGCCATACCATGTTAACAAGTTCCATCCTTTTTTCTTTGGGGTAATCGCCAATGATATCATTCAGATAATCTCGGGCCCGGTCAAATGCAGTAATGTAATCTTCCGCAACAAATCCTAGTGCCCATTTATATTCTTCATGAGCATCAAGATCATCCGCAGTTTTGTCCAGGTCTTTTTTCTCAGTATCGTCCAATCCGTGATAATGAAAGATCACCGACTTGAGCAACATATATACCTTCTTTTCTTCTTGTGATTTCATGTTATAGCGGAGACGAAAATTACAAAACTTCTTTTAGCGATTACGGTTTGATCATAAATAAATCAGAAGCGATTTTGTCTGCAAACAATTTTCCTGTTTTGGTCAAAATCAGCATTTCATTTTCAATTTGAACTAATCCTTTTGCGGCTAATGATTTAATGTAAGGCTCATGTTCCATCATCAGATTAAAATTGAAATTCTCTTTTAAGGTTTGCAGGTTGGCACCCCAGGATGTGCGCAAGGTTGTCAATAGGTAATCGTTTATCTTTTCAGCCCGCGTAAGTACCTCTATCGTTGCCGGAACAATATTATTTTCGATCGATTTAAGATAAAGATGATTGTTGCTAATATTAAACTGTCGGCTATTTCCATCGTAAGAGTGGGCACTTGGTCCAATACCCACATATTTTTGTTGCCTCCAGTAACTACTATTGTGTTGCGATTGAAAATTAGGTAAGGCAAAGTTTGAAACTTCATATTGCTCGAATCCTTTTTCTTCCAGTTTATCAACTAACATAATAAGTTGAGTGGCCGCAAACTCATCATCCTTTACCCTTAATTTTCCACTGGCAGCCCAACGACCAAAAGCAGTTTTCTCTTCAATGGTCAACGAGTAAGATGAAATGTGATTCGGCTTCAAAGCCAGAGCTCGTTCTATATTTTTCGCCCAAGCCTCGTGATCCTGGTTTGGAATGGCATAAATCAAATCAATACTGATATTCTCAAAGCTTGCCTCGCGTGCAAGTTCAACACAGTTTTCTGCCGCTATTGAATCATGGGCCCGATTTAGAAATAGCAAGACTTCATCATCGAACGATTGGATTCCGATACTTAATCGGTTTATGCCCGACTCTTTTAATAGAAGAAGCGTTTCTTTTGTCAGGTCATCGGGATTTGCTTCAAGTGTAATTTCAGATGATGGAGATACTGAAAAATATTTTCGGACAGTATCCATCAATAACCTTAATTCCCCCGGTGACAATAAAGAAGGGGTTCCGCCACCGAAGTAGATTGTGTTTATGGGCTCACCATCCAAGTAATCTTTTTGAAGTTCAATTTCTCGAACAAAAGCCCCTATCATCTCCTGCTTTTTCCCCTGATTGGTGCTAAAATGGAAATCACAGTAATGACAAGCCTGCTTACAAAAAGGAATATGTAAATAAATACCTGCCATATTATCGACAAACTTAATTGCATTTCGGATATAAGCCCATATTCTGATATTTTTGCAAACACATGATGCGACTTATCTCTGCGAAAGCACTCATTTTTTTTCTTTTGTCCCTCGTCATTACTTCTCAGGCTCAGGAGCTTACATTGAAAAAAGATTTTCAGAAGGAATGGTTGGTCTACGAGAACAATGGATATAAATCCTTCAGAGAAAAAAAGGAGGAAGCAAGGACCATTTATTTTTGGTTGAGGGCGTCCAATTTCGCAGGAGATAGTTTGTTGATAGATAGTACCGAGCCCTTTGCGCTCTTTATCAATGCTCAACTAATTTATTCTTCAAGAGCAAAAGTCATCCTATCAATAGATAGCCTTAAGTCATCATTTAATACTCCCGATTTGCTGATAGGAATTCACCAGGAAAATAGTGTTGAGGAAGGATTAACCACTGGAATCTTATCAGATACAGTAGTTTCATCGTCCGATTTGCTTCCCATTTCATTTTCATCGTTTCGCGATTTTGTAATTGCGGGAATGCTCATTCTCCTGATGATGTTGATCGTCATTATTCAACTTAACCCCAAGCTAGCCACAGATTATTTTTCTGTTACTAAAATATTCTCCCTGCGCGAAGGAGACGACAAACAGGTATACTCTCGCATTACAAGCAGCACGAGCATATTATTCTATTGCTTTTGCAGTTTGATTATAGGCTATTACCTCATTGTCATCTTTCATTTTATACCAAATCAATATTCGTTGGCCTCATCATTTTATGCTGACACATTTTCTTCTGCCCTTCTGCAATGGCTTCAACTAAGTCTGATTATACTGGGCTTTTTCTTTTTTAAAATAATAATTGTCTTTGTAGCCACTTTTTTATTTGGCTATTCCGATCTGATGGGAATTCATTTTTTTAATTGGGTAAGGCTGTTGCTGGTTATTTTCGGAACGCTTACTGTAATTCTCTTTACTTATTTTATTGGTCATGGGCAAGGAAAAGGGTTTCTGGCATCCATGTTTGTTTTCGTTGCTTGGATTCTTATCGGTTGGATGATTCTGATTTTTTTAAAATTGATGACCCGGAATAGCCGATCAATGTTTCATTTATTTTCATACCTTTGTGCCACGGAATTGATACCCTTTCTATTAACGATTAACTTACTTTATTAAGAAGCCTGAATTCGTTACGTGTTGATATGAGTGAAATTGTTACAGACAGGATGCGCAAAGTGAAGAGTATTCTGGTTACCCAAGAAGCCCCGGCAGATCCAAACTCTCCTTATTTAAAACTTGCTGAAAAGTATAATCTTAAAATTGACTTCAGGCCATTTATTCAAGTGGAGCCTGTTCCGGTTAAAGAATTCAGAAAGCAAAAGATTGACATTCTCAATCACACAGCCATAATCTTTACCAGCCGAAATGCTGTAGATCATTTTTTTCATATTTGTCAGGAACTCAAAATTGAGATGCCAGCAGATATGAAATACTTCTGTATCTCTGAGCAAACCTCAAACTATCTTCAAAAGTATATCGTAATTCGAAAGCGAAAGATCTTTACAGGACTAAAGACTGCGCAAGACTTGCTTGAGATTTTGAAGAAGCACAAAAACGAGAAGTACCTCTTTCCGTGCTCCGATATTCGCAAGAACGATATTCCTGATTTTTTACGTGATGGCGGCTTTAACTATACAGAAGGAATCATTTATCATACAGTTGCTGCTGATCTTTCCGATCTGAAAGAAGTGTTCTACGATATAGTGGCATTTTTTAGTCCATCAGGAATAAATTCACTTTCTGTAAACTTCCCTGAATTTAAACAAAACAATACAAGACTTGCCGCGTTTGGTCCGACAACTGCCAAAGCTGTGCGTGATGCAGGTTTAATTCTCGATATTGAGGCTCCTCTTCCAAACGCCCCTTCAATGACAGGTGCACTTGAATTATATATAAAGAGAGCTAACGGAATCAAATAACTACTTCATTCATTGAATCTTAGAATCTAATCTTTTTTATTACACTTTAATTACATTAGTTGATTGTGTCATAAAAAAACGTTTACTTTAAATTCTATTTTTTAAACTCAATGCTGAAAAGGACTTTTTATACCCTATTGTTAACACTTTTTAGTGTGGGTGTTTTTGCTCAGCAAGACGGGCTCTTCACTCAATACATGTTTAACAATCTACACATCACACCTGCATTTGCTGGTGTAGAAGGTGTAACAAAACTCACCGCGTTTCACCGCACTCAATGGCAAGGCTACCAAGGTAGTTTTGATGAGGGTGGAGCACCATCCACACAGATGGTAAATTTTACAACACCGATCTTTAAATTAAGAAGTGGTTTTGGTGCTTACGTAATGAATGATAGGCTTGGACCACAAAATAATTTGGAGATACAAGCAATGTATGCATACCATATTGGCATAAAGGATGCAAAACTTAGTCTTGGTTTGAAGGCGGGTGTTTATTCTCAATCAATTAATGGTAAATACTATAGATATATTCACAAGGACGATCCTCTTATTGTAGAGGGTAAGGAATCTCAGATTCGCCCTGATCTTGGACTTGGTGCCTTCTTTAGAGCAGAAAAATATTATGTAGGGGTTGGTGTAAATCACTTACTTCGCTCTCAATTTGATTTTGGTGTAGATAGTTCTCGGAATGCTTTGGCAACTCACCTCAATGCAACAGCAGGCTATTTTTACGAAATGAATTTTGATGTAAAAGTACAGTTCTCTGGGGCTGTGCGCTCAGATTTTAATAAAACTCAGTTTGATCTTAGTGCAATTGCTTACTACAAAGACAAGCTTTGGGGAGGTTTAGCGTTTAGACAATCAGAGGCGGCTAGTGTATTATTAGGATATGCTTTTCTTAAAGACAGATCGCTTCGCTTGGGTTCGGCATTTGACTTTGTTGTAATTGATAAAGATGCGAAGGAATTTCTGTCATGGGAGTTAATGCTGAGTTATGAGTTACCGGTGAATCCGGGCAGCGGCAAAAAAGTCGTTCGAACCCCTCGGTATAGGCACTAACCGGTAAATGATTTTGGTTTTTTTAAGATTTTATTCAATTTGGTATTCGTATCTCTGAAAATTAAGGTGAATAGCCTTAACTTTCGAAGCTCAAAAAATGTAAGCAGGACAAACTCGTAAAAAAGTTATGAATAAATCGGTTTCTTCAAAATTACTCTTAATCCTTGCAGGTGCTGCAGTGAGTGCTTGTGGTTTACTCGGCCTTGGCGGAGGTAAAGGAGGCAATGATCAGGGTGAATTA
>JANMRZ010000028.1:0-15921 GCA_031388805.1 Chryseolinea sp. | reverse complement strand
TTGCTGCATTTTGAGAGAGTGATTTTATAGCAGTCTTCAATCCCGGTGCGATAGCGACTCCTAAAATTTTTCCCTCATTTGAAAGTGTGGTGAAGGTAAGGGCTGTTCCAAAATCAACTACAATACAACTGCGATTGAATTTTGTGAACGCAGCAACTGCATTTGCTACGAGGTCTGATCCAATCTCGTAAGGATTAAGAACTTGAATGGTTAGTTTTTTATAAACCTCTGGCCCAAGTACTAGCGGATTTTTTTCGAATAATGTAACCACAACGTTAATCAGCTTATCCGTAAGATTTGGTACCACGCTGCTCAGTACTATTTTCTCTACACCCGTAAGTTTAAGTCCAGCTTCCAAAAAATGATCGCGAATTTTTATTCCAAAAAATAATTCAGGGCGATCGCTAATAGAAGCAATTCGCCACACGTGCTTCCAACTTCCTTCGTGCGAAAGTCCCAGGGTGATGTCGGAGTTACCAATGTCGATAGCGAGTAGCATCTTATGCATATTCCAATAATTCATTTTTAATTTTCTCCAATCCTACACTCCCCTTCTCCTGAATCATTTTCAAATACGGTATGGAGGCAACATCCAGAAGTTTTGGGTCAACAACATACTTCGGTGTTTCAAAAGGAACTGAGTGTATCAAACCTGCAGCCGGATAAACAACAAGCGATGTGCCTACGGCTAAAAAAACATCTGCACGAGATACCTGAATAGATGCGACTTCGATTAACGGAACCTGTTCACCAAACCACACAATATTAGGGCGCAGTTGTGAACCCTTTTCGCATTTGTCTCCTATTTTTAATTCCCACCCTTTGATCGGATAAATTAATCTTTCATCCAGCGTACTTCGCGATTCAAATAAACTTCCGTGAAGGTGGATTACGCTGGAGGAGCCCGCACGTTCATGAAGATTATCTACATTCTGTGTTACAATGGTAACCTTAAAATGCTTCTCTAGCTCAGCAAGAATTTCGTGACCGCGATTGGGTCGTACTTCAAGGGCTCTCTTTCTGCGTTGATTATAAAATTCTAAAACGAGTTTTTGATTTTTATGCCAACCCTCAGGTGTTGCTACATCCATTACATCATATCCTTCCCACAAACCATCTGAATCGCGAAAAGTAGGAATACCACTTTCTGCACTAATGCCTGCACCCGTAAGAACGACCAAGCTTTTCATGTGTGTTGGTGTTTTAGTGTTTAGATATCTTGGTAGAACCTTAAATCAGTTTAACAATTATACCAAATCAAAGTTCCTCACTACCTAAGCACTAAAATACATAAACACTAAAACACATTACTTCACCTTCTTTTTCTTTATCACTATTAATTTCTTTGCTGCCACCTTCTTCGCAGTCTTTTTCGCTGCTGTTTTCTTTGGTGCTACTTTTTTGGCAGCAGTTTTAGTTGCCGTTGTTACCTTAGCTTTTTTACCAGCGGTTTTTTTCTCTGCTGCTACTTTCACAGGTGCCTTCTCGGCTTTCTTAGCAGATCCCCACCTTCCTTTTTTCTCCGGTGTATTCTCCGCAAGAATAACACACTCTTCCAATGTTAAATCCTTCGGTTCCTTTCCTTTCGGGATTTTTACATTCTTCTTGCCTGCCTTAATGTAAGGACCAAATCTTCCATTGAGTACTGTTATCTCGGGATTCTCTGGAAATGCTTTGATCAATTTATTGGCATCCGCATGACGCTTCGCTTCAATCAACTCAACTGATCGATCAAAGGTAATGGTGTAAGGATCTAAATCTTTTGGAATAGAGGTGTATTTTTTGTCGTGCAATACGTACGGACCAAAACGACCAATACCTATCACTACAGGTTTCTCTTCGAACAAGCCCATGCTGCGTGGCATCTTGAAGAGTACCATCGCATCATCCATCGTTATGTTTTCAAGGAATTGTCCTGGACGAAGACTTGCAAACTTTGGTTTCTCTCCACCATTGTCATCCGGGTTTTCACCTAATTGAACATATGCACCAAACTTGCCAAGCTTTGCATAAACATTCTTGCCCGTCTTTTCATCCACACCCAACTCGCGACTCTTTCCAACAGATGAACGTTCTACCTTCTCTGTTTCCGTTACCTTCTTATGAAAAGGTGTATAGAAATTATCGATCATCTTCTTCCACTGCAGTTTGCCACCGGCAATTTCATCGAACTCACGTTCGATCTCTGAAGTAAAAGAGTAATCCGTAATATCCGGAAAATGTTCTACTAGGAAATCATTCACCACCATGGCCGTGTTCGTAGGGAAGAGTTTGTTCTTTTCCGCTCCGGTAATTTCAGTTTCGAATTCCTTTGTTACTTTATTTTCAGCAAGTGTTAAGACTGTATATTTTCTTTCAACACCTTCTCGGACTTCTTTCACTACATATCCCCGCTTCTGAACAGTGGAGATTGTTGGTGCATAGGTAGATGGTCGGCCTATTCCAAGCTCTTCTAATTTCTTTACCAAACTCGCTTCTGTATATCGTGCAGGGTGGCGGGTAAATACTTGTTTACCTATCAACGTATACAGTAACAAATCCTGACCAATGGTTAATGGAGGCAACACCTTACTGTTCTCTTCATCATCATCTTCGTCATCGCTTGACTCCATGTATACTTTCAAGAAACCTTCGAACTTAATTACTTCACCAGAAGCAATTAGTTTTCTTGGATTTGTAGAAATAGCAATAGTCGCAGTTGTTTTTTCCAATTCTGCATCGGCCATCTGTGATGCAATAGCGCGCTTCCAAATTAAATCGTATAACCTTTCGGCATTGCGATCTAAACCCGGATCGTTCACTGAAAAATCAGTAGGACGAATCGCCTCGTGGGCCTCTTGCGCTCCTGATGATTTTGTTTTATAGAAACGAGCTTGTCCGAAATTCTTTCCAAATGATGTTTCGATTTGTGCAAGTGCTGCCTTACGGGCATCATCCGATAAATTCACCGAGTCAGTACGCATGTAACTGATCTTACCGGCTTCGTATAATTTTTGTGCCACCATCATCGTCTGCACAACTGAGAAGCCCAGCTTGCGACTGGCCTCCTGTTGCAATGTCGATGTTGTGAATGGCGGTGCCGGAGAACGCTTCGAAGGTCTGGTTTGTAAATCGGCAATGGAAAACTTTGCTCCTTTGCATGATTCTAAAAATTCAAGTGCGTCTTTCTCTTCATCAAAACGCTCAGGAAGTTCAGCCAACAATTGTTTGCCCTTGCCTAAATCGAAAATCGCATTGATCTTGAATGCTGATTTTGTTTTGAAGTCTGTAATCTCACGTTCGCGCTCAACTACCAATCGCACAGCAACGGACTGAACTCGTCCGGCTGAGAGTCCGGTTTTAATTTTTTTCCAGAGTATTGGTGACAGTTCATAACCTACCAAGCGATCCAGTACGCGTCTGGCTTGTTGAGCATTTACTAAATCAATATCAATACTTCGTGGATTTTGAATCGCGTTTAAAATGGCATTCTTCGTGATCTCCGTGAAAACAATTCGTCTGGTTTTCTTATCGTTAAGATCAAGCACTTCTTTTAGGTGCCATGAAATCGCTTCTCCTTCGCGGTCCTCATCACTCGCCAGGTAAACCATTTCGGCTTCCTCCGCAAGTTTCTTTAGTTTCTGAATGATGTCCTTCTTATCGGGACTCACCTCGTAGGTAGGTTCGTAGTTATTTTCAACATCGATAGCCCCGCTACCTTTCGGCAAATCGCGGATGTGCCCCATGCTTGAGCTCACTTTAAAGTCCTTCCCTAGATACCCTTCTATCGTCTTCGCTTTGGCCGGGGATTCTACAATTACAAGGTTTTTCGACATAACAGTTTTGGTTCCGAATGGCTCAAATATCTGTAAATTTTTAAAATGTCAAATTTTAAGGTCGATTTCAGCCATCATATTGGACTGATTTTGAACCCATGTTTCGGCATCTATCTACCTGATTCAAAGGATTTTTCGCTCGAATAAAAAAAATATTTGCTGCGACTTAGTAATATTGATGATTATCACTCCGTATTGATTACTTAACCGCTCCATATGCCACGTTATTTGTATTTACTTCGTCATGCTGAAAGTGCAGAAAAACAACTTCATGAAAATGACAAAGACAGAACCTTGTCGTCACGCGGAATAAAAGAAGCTTTGATGATCGGCACCTACCTTTTTAAACAAAATACGCCACTCAATATAATAATGAGTAGCACGGCAGCCCGCGCCCTTACTACCGCCAATCTTGTGGCGGATGCCTTGAAAATTGACTCCGACAAAATCTCGCTTCAGGAAGATTTATATGACGCTTCTCCTCGCACCTTTCTTCAGTTTATTTCTCAGCTGGATGATGACTATCAACATGTAATGTGCGTGGCGCATAATCCGGCTATCTCCCACCTGGCCGAGTTTTTCACCAAATCTGAAATTGGCGATATGGTTCCTGGTGGGCTCAGCATTATCCGCTTCGACATCAACAAATGGAATGAAGTTAGCCAGGGAAATGGCGAGTTAGTTCGATATGTCTTTCCTGAAATGTTAGTGGAGTAATCTTTGTTAGATGTTGATCAAGCTTAAATCAACTAACTATTCCTTCACAATTTTTGATGAAGCTACCCTCGAGCCTGAACTTACTTTGATAATATACATACCGGGTTGGAAATCTTCAATGTTGACATTCAATACAGTTTCAGCTGATTGAACATCGAATTTTCGGATTTGTTTTCCCATAAGGTCATAGATCGCAATAGCGGAAATTTCATCTTCAGATATAATCGTAATCTGTCTCTCAACAGGATTTGGATAAATACCTATTGTGAGTGGAGTTAAATCTTTCAATATATTTTCACTGCCGGGTGTCATGGCAATGGTTGCTTTAAAGGGTCCAGTTCCGTTAGGAATGCGGGCGAAAGAATAATCCTCCATCTGAAATCCAAAGAGTGTAGTGTCATACATCAAGATGGTTTCATCTTCTTCGTAGTACAAACCAATTTGTTCACCATCACCTGAAAGTTTAAAGTTCAAATGGAAAGAACCTTGTTCAGTTTGTTCGTCAGCAAAAAAAACTTTGTATGCACCAGGGGCCAGTACCATTTCATTAGCAACACTTTCAATGATCTTGAATTTTGTTTTGTTGCTGAAGTTGTCTGTTAAGTAAAGTCCGTTAAGATTAATTTCCTCTGTTCCTGAGTTAAATAATTCAATCCAATCTTCCGTTTCACCGAACTCATCTTGCGCTCCGGATCGAGTTGCATTAAATTCATTAATCACAATGTTATAGTTTGTAACCATTACCTCTTCAAACATCGCTTCAATTAAAACATCAGAATATGCTGTGTCGGCAAGAACAGGAAGTGTGCTTGTGATTTGCACTTCGCTACCTGTGATCACTCCAGTCAAACTAAAATCGAAACTGATATCTGAACTGTTCAAAGTATTTTGGTGCATCTCTACAGCCACAGTATTTTGTCCAGGTTTGATTAAGCCTTTTACAATAACAAAAGGATTAAATGCTGTTTCAGAAGCTGTGCCTTGAGCAGCCAGTGTTGAGTAATCAATTGTACCTCCGGGCATATTGTTTCGATATACTTCCATGCCATTGAGGTAAATAACCGCTCCATCATCTACTCGTATGGAAGCAGTGAGATCGCCAAGTCCTACAGTATCCGCCACAGTAAACGTTTTTCTGAAATAAGTCGTGGGGTATTTATTTCCAGCATCAGAACCATAACTGACAACCGTTTCTTCATCACCATCGCCATACCCTAATTCAGCAGCACCTTGTTGCCAGGTTTCATCACTAAAACTTTCAGCTTGCCAATTGGCTGCGGGGAGTGAGCCCTGATCAAAATATTTCCATGTATCTCCTTTCGGAATCATCAGCACTGGAGTGGATTCGCGCTCGGTAATTTTCCATTCTTTAAATGCAAAGCCACGCTTGGCAATGGGCTTAAGATCATACGGTACTCCTTTAAAATAAGTAACATCAACCTCATCTGTTGTTACACCATTAAAATTAAATGACGATGCATTGGATGGATTGGCCCCAACTATAATTTTTATTTTATCACTAAGTCCGAAAAAATCGGCAGTATGCTCAATCATGTATGGATTTCTTTCCATCGCAAAATTGCGCATGCGTTGTACTTCATAGTTCCAGTCACTGATGCTACCACCCCAGCGCTGCTTGTGGTACGGCATCTCTACACTGATGCGTTGCTGAAAACTATCAATTACATCAATAACACGACTGGGTTTAAATGTTGTATTGATAGCCGTCAACATGGTTTGGATAAATCGACTTCTGAAAACCGGGTTTTGAAGCACCATGCGAATGTGCAATGTTGACCAATTGGGATTGGGCCACTCCACCTCATCTGGATCAGTTGCAAAATACAAGGTAGGGTGAGTAGAATAACTTAGCCAGGAATAAAGACCAAACCCAAAATCAAGATCCCATAAAATCCAACGAAACTTGCCATTGGTAGAACGTTGTCTCCAGAATTTTATGTTATTGCCCGGCCAATCGGTGTTAGCATAATAAATTTCTGTAACGAGATAATTAATATATTCCTGCACATCAATATGTTTGTCAATAAATACAAATGACGCAGGATCATTTAAATCAATAATTTGAAGACTGTCTTTATAGGATAAATACGCGGCATTTGTACCTTCAATTGCATTTTCGTATGTCTCAATTAAATCAACATCGTCCTTCTCTACATTAAAATTGGCTTCAATATAATCACCGTCAATTTTCTCTCTCAAGTTTTGTATTCCCCAATAGGCTCCATTGATATACAAGACCGAAGGTTGATAAGCCAGGTAATCAATATCCATTTCGTCTACCACAAGGCTCTGTAATATCGCATCTCGAAACATGGTCACGTTAAAATCATTACCCGAATTATTCAGGAAAAAACTTCCATACTTATAAATTTCTTTTGATGAAAAAAGTTGTTGGTCCAAACTATTGTTGCCGTACTCATCTCGAGCCTTTATCGCAAAAGATTTTTGCTTCTGATTGCGACTGCACCCTCCTCCAATACGTATATCCAGCGACTGATCAAATTTCCTTGAGCCATTTTCTATATAGTATTCGAACACGGCATGGCGTGACCAGTCCTGATTCCAGTTAACCATATTTGAAGTACAATTTCCAGCAATGCCATTCGTGCCATCTGTATAAATCCCTATTGTGTTATCCCACAAATAAGCAGGGTTTGTCGATAGTGAAACAACAGGAAGTGTAAAAGTATGTTCGTTGATGAAATATGTTTTTGATATCGTGTTACCCGGCAGCATTCCAGTTTTAAAGGCTTTTGCTTTTACGGTCATGGTTTTCGCTACGGAAATGCTGGATGAGTAAAGTGTTGATAGAATGGTTGGTTCAGCTCCGTTAGATGTATACCGGATTGAAACACCTGCTTCCTGATGCGACAACGTAAGCGATTGCGTGCCACTATAACGACCCGTCTCTTTTGAAAAGACAACATCGGCCAAAACCTCAGTAGCATTATCATAACTATTGGCAGCAGCCGGTGTTACTTTTGAAAGATAACCTCTGTTGGTTGCGCCATCCGTTACGCGTCCGTATGAAATATTAACATATTGATTTGGAAACGTAAGACTATCTGCAAGAACGAAGGAAGAAGTGGATAAGATTATCTTCTCGCCATCGGCATCAAGTTTAAAATTGGTATGGAGACCCGTGTATTTTTCATCACACCAAATCAACAAATACCCTTTTGCACCTATTGATGTACCTCCAGGGATTTGCCAGATAAATTTATTAGAAGGGTCATTCGACAGAAAATATCCACCAATATTTATGGAGCTGTTTCCTTTATTATAGAGTTCAATCCATCCTGAGAAATTGTAGAATTGAGGATCGTAGTTGATATCACCATTGGTAGAACAAACCTCATTGATTACCACTTGAGCCACGGAACCCAGGCAAGCCGATACCATAAAGCTTCCCAGAAATAAAATTTTCCTCATGCTATTTTTTTTGCAAACCGCTAATTTAACGAAAGAATAACTATGCCTTAATCCAGCGCAACTTCCTGATAAGTAACCCCAATAATAATCTGTAACTTCGATAAACAAAGTTGCGTCCAAGGGTCAGTCATGACAAACGAAGAGGAGTTTCAATGTATCGACAGGATACTGGCGGGCGATCAGCAGGCGTATACTGTTTTGGTCGACAAGCATAAGTACTATGCCTTTTCTATTGCATTAAAGGTACTTCAGAACCGCAACGAGGCTGAAGAGGTAGCGCAGGATGCGTTTGTAAAAGCCTACCATCACTTAAGTAAGTTTAACCGTGAAGCGAAGTTCTCCACTTGGCTGTACCGGATTGTTTTTAACACCGCCATAAGTGCCAAACGGAAAAGCAAGCCCATTTTCCAAAGTATTGAAAACACCATTGTTGAGTATAATCCCGGAAGTGAGGGAACATTAGAATCGTCCGACAAAAAGAAATATGTAAACCAGGCAATGGCAAAGCTAAATGAAGCCGACCGCACTGCCCTTTCGCTGTTTTATCTTGACGAATTTTCGCTTGATGAAATTGCAGCGATTACTGATTCGGCAGCAAACACGATTAAAGTACGAATCCATCGTGCACGACAACGATTGGCTGACGAATTAACACTAATTTTGAAACAAGAAGCGTTAACTTTATAACGTATGAAAAATACACCACAACCTTTAGATGATACTTTATTGAACTACTTAGACGGTTCATTAAAACCTGAAGAGAAAACGGACATTGAAAAACTGCTTCAGCAAAGTGACACGCTTCGTGTTCGTCTGGATGAACTTCGAGGTATTCATTTCGCCCTGCGCCAAATCAAACTTGATCAACCTTCCAAAAACTTCACACAGCTAGTGATGGGTAAGCTTGATGGATATACTGAAAGAAGCACCTTCCCTATTCGCAATGGTATCTGGTTATTGGCTGGAGTATTAGTAGCTGTAGGTATTGTATCCTTGTTAGTTTCTTCCGGAGTGTTTGATCAAACTCAAACCGTGGTGGATTTAAACAAGATAAATCTTCCGAAGCAATACATTCAGGAACCATTACCTTCTATTCCATTCAATGGAAAATTGTTGATCAATATTATCATTGTTCTAAATTTGGGTCTGGCATGGCTCGTACTCGATCGTGCTATTTTGAAACCTTACTTTCAGAGAAGAATGCAAACGCATTAGAAAGAATTTAGAATTTAGTAGTTAGCATTTAGAATGATATGAGCACCCTCTCCAGAGGGTGCTTTTTTCGTTGTCTTCATTGAAAAGAATACTCTCTTCACTTAACGAATCAAGTTATATTCTACTTTCTAACTCCTATATTCTCTTCATTAGCTTTCAACTCTCAACTTCAAAGACTATCTTTTCTCCGACATACAACCTACTTCATGACTAACACTAACATTGTTTTTCGTAGCGCCATTGTGGCGGCACTAGGAGGATTTCTTTTCGGATTTGATACAGCCGTAATTTCAGGAGTAGAAAAATCCATTCAACAACTTTGGGTACTCGATAGCTTCAACCATGGCTTTACAATTGCCTCCGCCTTAATCGGAACAGTAATCGGTTCGCTCATTGCAGGTATTCCCGCCGAACGCTTCGGTAGAAAAAAAGTATTGCAAGGTATTGGCTTGCTCTACCTCGTAACATCCATTGTTACTGCACTTACATCTTCTTGGGAAATCTTTGTGATGTTTCGTTTTCTCGGTGGTATCGGAGTTGGAGCATCATCTGTTGTTGGACCAATGTACATCTCTGAAATATCGCCCGCTGCTAGTCGCGGAAAATTGGTAGGGCTATTTCAATTTAATGTAGTATGTGGTATTCTCATTGCCTTTGTTTCAAACTATTTATTATTTGGCGTTGGTGAAGATGCATGGCGTTGGATGCTGGGCGTGCAAGCATTTCCTTCACTCGTGTTTTTTGTGATGGTGTTTTTTGTTCCCGAAAGCCCAAGATGGTTAATCAAACAAAATAGAATTGACGAAGCTGAGAAAGTTTTTACACAAGTTGGCGAACCCAATACGAAAGAAACAATCCGCACCATTGAAGAATCGCTTCATTCAGAAGTGGGCGTTAAAAAAGAAAATGTATTCAATGGCAATTACAATAAGCCCATCATGTTTGCTGTAACACTTGCAATGTTCAATCAACTCTCCGGTATCAACGCCATTATGTATTATGCTCCGCGCATTTTTGAAATGACCGGATTGACAAAAGATACAGCCTTGCTTCAGGCCATTTCCATTGGTGCTACCAACATGGTATTTACATTGCTGGCAATTTCCATCATTGATAAAGTAGGAAGAAAGAAATTACTCCTCACGGGTTCTATTGGAATGGTTGTTTCACTTGGACTTGTTGCACGTGCATTCTACGTTGAGGACTTTGGTGGATATGGAGTCATGCTTTGTCTTGTTGGTTTCATTGCATTCTTTGCATTTTCACAAGGAGCAGTGATCTGGGTATTCATCTCCGAAATTTTCCCAAACAAAGTTCGCTCGGCCGGACAAACACTAGGCAGTTCTACACATTGGATTATGGCCGCTATAATCTCATGGACATTTCCGATCATTGCCGACATGAAGGACGGAGGATATTATTCCTTTCTGTTTTTTACTGCGATGATGTTTATTCAAGGATTTTTCGTGTGGAAGGTATTACCTGAAACAAAAGGAAAATCATTGGAGGGAATTCAGCAGTCGCTGGGAATACATTAAAAAGGAAGAGGTAAGAGGAACGAATTACGAGTGAACTATAAGTATGAAGTGAGTTCTTTCGTGATTGATTTGCGGGAGTATTTGTTAAATCCTTCTGGTTGAGCAATTGCTGATTTAGAATTCTTCCAATTCTCAAAAGCCTTCACTAATGCATTCTTTATTTTTTCATGATCCTTCCCTTCAATTATTTCTCCTGCTCCAGATTCATTTAACAATGCTGCCGCATCACCATTCGATGGGCCTGTTCCGAGAATAGGTAAGCCTGTTGCCAGGTATTCAAATAATTTTCCGGGCATATATCCTTCAGCATCTTTATATCCCGTAAGGATAATCAACAACAATGCTGATTCACCATATAAGGTAATAAGCTCGTGATGAGGAACGGTTTTCGTAAAGGTAATAACAGAACTTAGAATGGATGATTGGCTAATGAATTCCTTTACTTGAGGATGTACCTCTCCAACAAAATTAAGCTGAACAAAATTCTCAAAATCCTGATGATGATTCATTACCTCTTCAAGCGCGATTAGAAAAGGTTTAGGATCGCACTTCTCGTTTACAATTCCTGCATGACGAATCACAAATTTATCGGGACGTTTGATGACCATATGTTGGAAGTCATCTTCGTCAAAACCATTGGTTAGCAACGTTACCTTTCGATTTGAAAGTTTTTCAAACTGCCTTACATAGAAAGGTGTGATGGTAATCACTTGATCAGCTTGCAGCAGTACTTTCAACTCCAACCTGCGATGAAGTTTTCGCGCCATACTTCCTACCATCAGACTATCGAGCAAACCCCACTCGCTCCAGGGATCGCGAAAATCTGCCAACCATTTCAATGAAGGATTTTTCTTTTTCAATCTCAAACCAATCAAATGCATGCTGTGCGGAGGGCCTGTCGTAATGATGGTATTGATTTGATTATCGCGAATAAAATCATTCAAAAATTTCACAGAAGGGTTTACCCAAAACACGCGTGGATCAGGAATAAAAAAGTTTCCGCGAATCCATGTACTTACATTTTGAAAAAATGATTTCTTTTTCCCTGAGACCAGATCGGTAGGCTTCGCTGATTTTTTACTTCCAAAAAATGAAGAGAGTTTAAAGAATATATCGTACGGTTCCCAAATTGGAAAGCGAATTATCTCTGCTTCAGTCGGTACATCCTTTAACAACGATTGATCTTGAACTGCAAAGGCCGGATTCTCTGGAGTGAATACATATGGTTTCCAACCAAGGCTCGGTAAGTATTTTACAAACTTAAGCCAACGCTGTACCCCACTGCCTCCACTCGGTGGCCAATAGTAAGCAATGATCAAAACTTTGTTTTCCATTATACTTTAAACCTTGAACTTGAAACTTTGAACGGTTTTATAAATCTCTTCAATATTAACAGGATTCATCCAAACAATTTCATTGTCGCGTTTGAACCATGTCATTTGTCGCTTGGCGTATCGTCTTGAGTTTCTCTTCAACAATCGAATGGCTTCTTCACGATCATACTGCCCTTCCATAAAATCAAAAATTTCCTGGTACCCAACCGTTTGAAGTGCTTGTTGATCTTTAAATGGAAATACTTGTTCAGCTTCGTCAAATAATCCATCGCGAATCATTTGATCCATTCGTTCATCAATGCGTTTGTTTAATACTTCGCGCGGCAACTCTAAACCAATCTTCACAATCGAAAAGGAATGCTGAAGTTTCGCTTTTTTCCGGAAGATTGAAATAGAAAGTCCTGTTCCGATCTTAACTTCCAATGCACGCATGAGCCGATGTGGATTTTGCTGGTCGATCGTTTCAAAATGTTCAGGATCGAGCTGTTTCATCTTTTCCTGGAGCCACACAACACCTTCCTTTTCGAATTGCCGATTTAATTCCTCACGGATTTCATCACCTGTTTCCGGAATGTCATCAAAACCTTCCAGAACTGCTTTCACATATAAACCCGAGCCTCCACACAAAATAAGGTAATCGTATTTTTTAAAAAGTTGATGAATGAGTTCCAATGCATCACGACCATATTGAGCCGCATCATATTTTTCGCTGATGGGATGACTATTAATAAAGTGATGTTTAATCGTTGCTAATTCTGCTTCACTTGGTTTCGCAGTACCAATGGTTAACTCTTTGAAAATCTGACGGGAATCAGCTGAAATAATTTCGGTTTGAAAATGTTGGGCAAGTTTGATGGAGACTGCGGTTTTACCAACAGCCGTGGGGCCAACCACCACAATTAATTTTTTATCGCGCATGTCCAAGCCCGAAAGTTAGCTATTTCCTTAGTGAACCTTTGTGTCTTGGTTACTTTGTGGCGACAGTTTCAACAGTCTTTCTTGCCACAAAGTAACCAAGACACAATGCAGCCACAAAGGTTATGAACAATGAAAAGTGCTATTATCCGTTAACATTTTTTTCTATCTTGCCGACTGAAATTTACTATAACCATGATCAAATACACGGTTCCGTTTCTTACTAAATTAGAAGACATGATTGCAGAATCTGACTACACCCTTCGTTATGAAAAGGGCCATTTTAAGTCAGGATACTGCTTATTGAAAGACCAGAAGATCATCATTATCAATAAATTCTACACCACAGAAGGCAAGATTAACGCATTGTTGGACATCCTTAAAAATGTCGAACTGGATGGTACCCGGTTCACCGAGAAAAGCCAGAAACTTTTCGAAGAACTTACCCAACAACCTAAGGCGGCTTGAAAATAACATTTCTGGGCACCGGCACATCTCAGGGCGTTCCAGTTATTGGCTGCACATGCGAAGTTTGTCAATCGCTCGATTATCGGGATAAACGGTTGCGCACTTCTGTTCAAGTTGAGATTTCCAATCAAAGTTTTGTTATCGACACCGGTCCTGATTTTCGCCAGCAAATGTTGCGCGAAAATGTGAAGCGCCTGGACGCTGTTCTTTTCACTCATGCTCATCGCGATCATACAGCAGGATTAGATGATGTTCGTGCTTATAACTTCATGCAGGAGATGGATATGCCTGTCTATGGTGCTCAATCCGTATTAGATCAACTGCGATTAGAATACGCCTATGCCTTCGCTGAAAAAGTTTACCCTGGCATTCCCCGATTAAAACTCAACGCGATTGATGATCAGCCTTTTCAGGTAAATGGTATTGATATCACGCCATTACTTGTCCAGCATTTACACATGTCTGTATTCGGCTTTAGGATTAAAGATTTCAGTTACATCACGGATGCGAACTCTATTCCTGAACCGACACTAGATCGATTGAAGGATACGGAAGTTTTGGTATTGAATGCACTTCAAGTTGAACCGCACATTTCCCACTTCAACCTGAAAGAAGCATTGGCCATGGTGGAGAAAATAAAACCAAAGAAGACCTATTTCACACACATCAGTCATAAACTTGGCTTGCATGCTGACGTTCAGAAAAAATTACCTGCAAATGTATTTCTGGCACATGATGGATTGCAGATAATGATTAATGGTTAATTGTTGTAAGTACCTAATCCTTGGACAAAGTGGACTTCGAAGAACAAAAAGAAATAGAAAACGCAAATTTAGTCATTGACCATTTTGGGTATTGGCCAACATTTCATGATTCAGAAGTCATTTCAATAAAACTTGAAAGGACATTGAACAAGGAACATTCCTCAGTTCAATTAAAATTGTATTCATTTGAGATGACTAGCGAAGTTGTAAACGGATTCTATAAATCAATAAAGCATTGTTATATCGACTTTGAATTCTTGCATCTAAATAAGATTGAGCTTGACGGATTCAATCATCAAAATGCGGTTCTATCTTTAGAGTTTGGAAAGGAAGGAAATATCAAATTCTGCAATATTGTAAGCGCATATGGAGTTGATGGATATTTAGAGACGGAACAAATACGAATAAAAAATCTTGAGCCCATCCTTGACGAAAGTGTGGCGAAAAATTAACTCACTAAAGAAAAATACAGTGTCGACTCATTGAGTTAAGTCTTTCAAATTAAAAGGTCGCATTCTCTTCAAAATTTAGAACTCAACTCCTCCTCTGCTCAAATCCCGCCAGCACCATTAACTATTAACCGATAACCATTAACTTTCCCGGGTGCATAACAACTATTACTTCCTTCGACAACTAACACCGGCTCTCAATCTTAAACTAAAAGATTGTGTGATATCGGAATGCTTTAGTCAGAATAAGGAAGAGTTGATCATAAGATTTGAAACGCGGACGGATCCATTTTTTATTAAAGCGAGTTTACTGGCATCTTTCTCTTGCTTATCCTTCCCTGAAAATTTTCAACGCGCACGAAGAAACAGTGTTGATCTCTTTGGGGAATTGATTGGACAACGGGTTGAAGGTATTCGGCAGTTTGAGAATGAACGTAGCTTTGCTTTGATGTTGAGTAATGGCTATGCATTACTTTTTAAAATGCACGGAAACCGAAGCAATATTATTTTATTTAAAGACGGTAAAGCCTTCGAACTCTTTCGTAATAATTTATTAGAAGATGAAATTCTTGTTCTAAAGGAATTAGATCGAACGATTGATTGGTCGCGTGAGTCGTTTGATTTGAATCGTGATAAACAGCAAACACATTATTTCACTTTTGGAAAACTGGTTTGGAAATATCTTGACGATAATGGTTTTCAAAAGGCCACGTCAAATGAACAGTGGGAAGCTATTCAAACGCTTCGATCTGATTTTGAAAAATCAAAGTACTTTATCCTCGAACTGAATGGCAAGCTTTACTTATCGCTGATTCGATTCGGTAATGTAATGAAGGAGTTCAATGATCCTTTGAAAGCCATCAACGAATTCTTTCATACCTATACGCATCATCAGGCATTTTCAAAAGAGAAATTGGCTGCGTTGTCCGCTTTAAAATCAAAACTACATTCGGGTGAATTGTATTGTCGGAAGACAGGTGATAAATTAAGAGAACTCGAAACCAATACAAATTATAAAACCTGGGCCGATTTAATTATGGCAAACCTTCACGCTATTAAAACCGGAACAGAAAAAATAGCACTGCAGGATTTTTATCAGGAGAATCATCTTGTTGAAATCAAACTCAAACGAGATTTGAGTCCGCAGAAAAATGCCGAGGTATTTTATCGGAAATCAAAAAACCAGCAACAAGAGTTAGATCGTTTAAAACAATCCATTGATATCAAACAGAAGGAGATCGTCATTCTTCAAG
>JANMRZ010000024.1:0-7513 GCA_031388805.1 Chryseolinea sp. | reverse complement strand
TGCAACCATAAAATAAATGATAACCTCAACGATGAGCAGAACACGTGTTGCTCTTTTCTTATCCTTAACTGGCATGATTCAGTTTTAGTGAATGTATTTTCAAAACTACAACTGAATGAATCCGATGAGGGTAGTAAAATCGTTACAATAGGGTAATGAAATGTTTATTTTTTCTAAAGCCACAGACATGCATATTTATAATTCATTTCATCGTTCAGTTCGCATGTAATCTATAAAAGGAATTCAAATACACTTTCCCGCTGATTACGCAGATTGAATCCCCGCAGATGGCGCAGATCAGTGTGCATTGACTCGTCCTGAAAAAACATCTTAGTTCGTGCATTCGTGGCAACAAAGCGGGTTACTCTGATGTGGAGTAGCTACAAAAAAAAGAGGCTGCACTTATTTCAGATGCAGCAGTCTTTTTTAAATATGTATTTCATAGCATGTTACAGCACTTTCTCAAGTGTTGCTTGTTTACCTGGTCGGTCATTTGCAACCTTGTGGTGATGTTTCCACCTTCCAGCACTGTTATTCATGTTTCAATTACGGTACCATGAGGCTGATGCAGTGTGACGTTCATGTGTTGGGTTTTGAAATCATCCAGTGCAATACTACCAATTTCTTTGTTCTGGTCTTTGTTCATGCTGCCATTGACATCATCCAAATATTCATTGGCCACTTTTACACTTTCCTCAAAACCATCTTCGTTAATGTTTTTATCAATAGCATCATCCTGCGTGATCGTATGTATATCTTCGAAGCGTGGTATAAGTGGTTGATCCCTTTAAGGGCGTAACTCTTGCGGAAATAAGACAGACGTAGTCTAGTAGACATAAGTCATGTATTGGACTAACGCTTTCAGCATTCTAAATCCTTCCCATTAAATCAATTAAATCATCTCGTCTTTCCCTAGATACTGGTAATTTTTGCCCATCAATCATTTCAACAAACCCATTTTTACCTTTCAAATATTTCTTCACAAATTTGAGATTCACCAGATGTGATTGATGAATACGGAGAAACACTGTTTTAGGAAGCAGGTTTTCATATTCCTTTAGTGTTTTACTAACCAAAAGTTTTGTTCCATCAGCTAAGAAAAAATAAGTATAATTGTCATCGCTCTCAGCTCTGATGATGTTTTCTAATTTTACCATCTCCAGGCTTTCTTGTGTTGGCAGCACAATTTGTGAAATCGTATTACTGTTCCGCATGTTGCCTTCCAGTACTTCCAAACGTTGCTCAACGTTTTTATAAGATCGTTGCTCTTTAAGTCGGGTTACCACATTTTCCAGTTCTTCAATATCAATTGGCTTTAATAAATAATCAAATGCTGCCAAACGGATAGCCTGTATGGCATATTGATGAAAGGCTGTGGTGAATACTACATTGAAAAAAGGCTTTGGAAAGTATCTCCATAACTCCAGTCCATTTTCTTCCGGCATTTGTATATCCAGAAAAACAACTTCAGGACGCAAGGCTATTATGGGTGAACTTGCTTCTTTAAGTGATGAATACATACCAACGATACTCACACCACTTGTCTGTTCTTCAATAAGAACTTTTAAAGCAATGCGTGCATTTTCTTCATCATCAATCAATATAGCCTTTAACATAAGTTCGTATTGTGGTTCTTCAATATCATCAAAAAAGTAAGCAAAGTCGTTACAGATAAAGCTCCACACGGGTTCCCTTTGCATCACCAGTTAAGTCCGTAATTTTAATGCGATAGTTTGTTTTGTTTTTACTGTTTAATATAGCCAGACGTTCTTGTATAAGATTAATTCCTCTGGGTGTATGTGTGCGGTGGAGCTGTGTTTTGCGCCCTACACCATTATCTTCTACTATCACATAAACCTGATTGAGATCTTTTCGAAAAAATAGTTTTAGGTGTCCTGATTCTCCTTTAGGCATAAGGCCATGAAGAATGGCATTTTCAACAAAGGGTTGAATGGTCATGGATGGAATCATAGTGGTCGATCCATCGGCAACGCCTTTGATTTCGATAGTATAATCAAATTTATGATTGAATCTAATCTGTTCAATCTCCAGGTAATTATTTAAGAAGGCAATCTCATCTTCAAGTGAAATGAATGAAACTGAAGTATTATCCAGTATTCTACGCATTAAGGAGCTAAATCTGCTTAACAGACGATTTGCAGTTTTTGTATCAGACGTAAGAAAGAAACGTTGAATAGTATTAAGTGTATTGAATATAAAATGAGGATTCATTTGGGCCAGTAATGCTTTTAATTCAGACTCTACCAATTTATCATGAAGTATTAATTTTTTATAATTTTCCCGATAAATCCTCTGCGCTGTAAAGGCTAACAGAAGCAGCGTAACGGATACCCAAAGCGTGATGAACCACCATTGTTGCCACAGTGGCGGTTTTATGATGAGTTTAAAATGTGAGGTGCTTTTGTTCCAGGTACCATTTGAATTTTGCACCTGAATCTGAAAATGATATTCTCCCGGTGATAATGATGAGAATTCAATCTCTTTTGATTTAGTAACAGTCCACTGAGAAGATTTGTTGTCATCCGTTTTATACCGATATTGAATATTGCCGGCAAAGAAGGAGACTGTGGTGAAAAATATCCGGACGTTATTCTGATGATATGGAACAGATAGAATTGTTTCTGATGATAAACTAACTTTTTCTCCATTTATATAAACACTTGTTATACGAGTTTGCACTTCGTTTTGACGCTTATGATTTCTATCAAGTGTAACGATGCCAGATGATGATGCTATCCATACTTTTTCTGAATCAACGGTGATGTCATTAATTGTTTCACTTTCTAATAAAAAGAATTTCTCAAAATTTATATTGTTATCTTTTATACCTGCCCGGTAAACTGAATGACGCGTAATCATCCACACTTCATTAGTTTCATCAATGAACAGACGGTGACATGGCCCATCTTGAATACCTTTAGCTTCATCCAGGCTGCCAACAAGTTCTAAATTCTTATTTAAGATTACTACGCCTGTAGCATCCACTACAATCCAAAAGAAACCTTTTTGATCTTGTTTGATCTGAACGATTCTATTTTGCAGATAGGGATGAGTGGAAGATAGATAGCGTATATTTCCGTTTTCATAAACAGCAAGACCCCGGTTGGTACCTAATAGAACCTGGTTATTGGTTGCTTTTGCATGGCACGTAATTCTGCCTGCATAAAGTCTCTTACCCTGGTTAGCAAAAATGTTTTTTCTCTTATACTCATCTGATTCTACTGTAAGTTCATGCTTTGAGAAATGGAATAGACCTGCAAAACCTGGAGAGGCCAGCATCTCGTCATTATCAATAGAAATTGATTTAATTGTTAATCTGGGAAAGTAAACTTCATGATGGTTATTATAATGTTTGAGTAAACCAATAGCCTTACCCGTTATCCAGATAGTATCACCATCAGTCGTAAGTTCATCTACACGTACGTTGTCTGAAGGTATTGGAGATTTAAATGAAGTGTAAGTATAATTTTTGGATGAAATAACAAGGTAATCGCACTTTTCACGTACGGCCAGTAAGGTCTTGTTTTTTGTTTGTATTATCCTTCTGATTTGGTTGTTCGATTCATATTCTAGCCGAAGATGTTTTGCTTCAAGGGATGGCACATATAAAACTCCTTTGTTAAGTGTCGCAAACCAATATCCACCTTCATTATCTTTCACGGCATGAGCAATGACGGCCCCTTCAAACTCAGGTTTAGCAATCGTACTATCTTTTCCATTCCATAGAAAAGCACCGTTGGTATGGTATATCCATTTCTCACTGCGTTTTGTTGGTAATGTTCCTAACGCTCTTAGTTCAGGAAATATTTTTTGTACCGTGTTGTTCTTGTAATTAATTAAAAAAATACCCTGATACTGAGGGCAAATTAGTGTTCCTGAAGATGCGTCATGATAAATTTTTCTACCGGCATCTGTATCAATGTGTAACCCAGGGATTGAAGTGAATGTATAATTGCGTGGGCTATTGAAATCGAAATGGTAAATGCCATCGGCAGCCAGCGCCATTATTTCGTTTCCTGCTTTCCAAATATAAAATGTGAGTTTCTCAAATTTCAGATGGATAGATGTACCATCCGGATTGCGTATATAAACACCTTTAAAAATACTGTTCAACCAAATTCTTTTTTTAGCATCCTCTAGTATGTTGGTATAAATATCTTCTGTGTCAAGCCCTTTTAGAGTGCTGTCTGTTGCCGAAGTATAAAATGTTCCATTTTGATAATACCCGATATGCCCATTATAAGGCAAGTACCACATCCTGTTTTGTGAATCTTCAGCCAGTTGAAAAATTTCATTATCAGAAAGCCCGTCTTGAGGCGTATACGTTGTAAACGTACTTCCATCATAGCGGCAAATACCAGCATCGGTAGTAAACCACATAAAACCATCATGACTCTGAAAAGCATAATAAACAGTGTTGCTTGGCAACCCGGATTTGACCGTATAGTTTGTATAAAAGATATTTTGACCGGCTACCGGATGGTAGGCGTAAATCAGAAATAACAGAGTAAAAAGATTGCAGAATGTACGAAACACGGTGATGTTGATAAGGCTACAATTTCAATTCCGAAAGATAGGGCAAAAAAGAGCTAACCAGTGTCCTGAATACTCAGTGGGAGACGCTGAATACTCTTTCATAAGCACTGAATACTCATTGACCTTCATTGCATAAGGTTAGCCATAGACCACAATTTAACTTTGTAGCTACTTAAATCGACAATACAATATGTTAAAAACATTTAAAGGAATCACTTCACGATTAGTAGTCATTGCCATAACCACAGTAATGATTGTGCAACTGAGCTCATGCAGTGAGAGTAGCGAAACACCTGATATGAAGGGCGTTTATGTAGCCGGCTCTGAGCGTAATAAGTCTGGCAATGTAGTAGCTAAGTACTGGA
The DNA here is from genome assembly GCA_031388805.1 of Chryseolinea sp. Taxonomy (GTDB): domain Bacteria; phylum Bacteroidota; class Bacteroidia; order Cytophagales; family Cyclobacteriaceae; genus Chryseolinea. The sequence goes on along the minus strand of JANMRZ010000024.1, from coordinate 2,591 downwards.
AGAATGGCACGGCAGTAAGTCTTTCTGATACTACATTATTATTTGGAACTGCGAAGGCTATTTATGTATCGGGTAATGACGTATACGTAGCAGGTTACGAACAAGTTAACACGAATGGTACACTTATAACCAAAGCTAAGTATTGGAAAAACGGCACGGCCGTCAATCTTACAAACGGCAATTATGATGCAGGTGTGTTTTCAATGTATGTATCGGGTAGCGATGTATACATAGCCGGGTGGGAATATAATGCCAGTTATATTTCGATAGCCAAATACTGGAAAAATGGTGTAGAGATTATTCTTACGGATGGAATGTACAACGCTGTGGCTAACTCAATATTTGTTTCTGGAAGTGATGTGTATGTGGCCGGGTCTGAGAACAACAGTTCAGGCTACCGTGTAGCCAAATATTGGAAAAACGGTTCAGCGGTTACCCTTACGGATAATGACGCAAAAAACTCTGATGCTCTATCTGTTTATGTATCGGGAAGTGATGTCCATGTCAATGGTTATGGTTATGGTTCGAATGGATACGAATCCGTTTATTGGAAAAATGGTGTAAAGACAGTTCTTTCAGGAATTCAAACTTATGTCGCTAACTCTATGTATGTCTCCGGCAGCGATGTATATATAGCTGGAAGTAACTATCCTGATGCAAGCTATGCCAAGAACGGTAGTGTTGTAAACATCACAAATGGTACATCACAATATGCAAATGCTAATTGCATTTATGTATCGGGTACTGATGTATACACAGCCGGTATCCAATATCGGAATGGTTATCCCGAAGCTACCTATTGGAAGAATGGAATTTTCACTGGTCTTACAGTTGGTTTCATCAATGCCTCCAATGCTGCTGCTGCTAACGCCATTTTTGTGGTGAAATAAAATTTTGTAGTTACTTAAAATCAGCAATACACTAATGGCATTTATGTATCAGGTACTGATGTGTACACAGCCAGATCGGGATGGGCTTTCCCGATTTTCTAACAACTAATTACTAACACACTTAATCCTAAATAAACCTGCAAAACCGAATGAAAAAAGTATCTTATTTAATTGTATTGGGTCTTTTATTTGCCTTTCTGTGGAGTGGCTGTGAAAAAGATGACGAAACGCCTGCCCTGAGTCTGACGGCCTTTTCCCCAGCTACGGGCGAGAGCGGTACCAACGTCACCCTTACCGGTACTAACTTTTCTACCACCGCTGCCAGCAACGTAGTGACTTTCAATGGCACCGTGGCCACGGTCACCACAGCCACCGCGACCAGCCTTACGGTGAGCGCACCGGCAGGGGCTAGCAGTGGCAAAATCACCGTGCAAGCCAATGGCCAGACAGCCACCTCCACCGATGACTTTGTCTATATCCCAACCGTGACCGTGAGCACCCTGGCTGGCAGTAGCACCGATGGTTTTGCCGATGGCACTGGCACCGCTGCTCAGTTTAAATATCCTATAAGAGTAGCGGTAGATGCCTCGGGTAATGTCTATGTGGCTGACTTTGGTAATAACCGCATCCGAAAGATTACCGCTGCTGGGGTGGTGAGTACGCTGGCTGGCAATGGCACCAAGGGTTTTGCCGATGGCAGCAGTACCACTGCTCAGTTTTCTTCTCCTACCGGAGTGGCAGTGGATGCTTCAGGCAATGTCTACGTGGCTGACACTCAAAACCACCGCATTCGCAAGATTACTGCTGCTGGGGTGGTGAGTACGCTGGCTGGCAATGGCACCTCCGGTTTTGCCAATGGCAGCAGTACCACTGCTCAGTTTTTTAGACCTGAAGGAGTAGCAGTGGATGCCTCAGGCAATGTCTATGTGGCTGACACTGGTAATACCCGCATTCGCAAGATTACCGCGGGTGGGGTGGTGAGTACCCTGGCTAGCAGTGGCACCGATGCTCTGTTCAGTAATCCTAGCGGGGTAGCGGTGGATGCTTCGGGCAATGTCTATGTGGCTGAGCATAGTAATAACCGTATCCGCAAGATTACCACTGGTGGGGTGGTGAGTACCCTGGCTGGCAGTGGCACCGAAGGTTTTGCCGATGGCAGTGGCACCGATGCTCTGTTCAGTAATCCTAACGAAGTAGCGATGGATGCTTCAGGCAATGTCTATGTGGCTGACACTGGTAATAACCGCATCCGTAAGATTCAATAAAGCAAACCATCCTTCAGCGCTGCTTCTGATAGGCAGCGGGCGCGCTTCCTCAAAGGCTCGTTTGATGAGATAACTATTTGTAAGAGAGGCTGTCTCAAAAGGGCAGCCTCTTTTCATGTTTGATTTTAAAATCAGGTAGATTTGTATAAAGTAACCCATCTGTCTAAGTTGGTTAGCGGAGCTCAACTAAACGACATTGGTGAGTAAACGAATAAATTGTTCATCGAAGTGGAATGAGTAAAATGTTCTTATCTGAATAACGGATATCTACATTATAATGGCGTACGCTAATGCAGCTGCAACCATAAAATAAATGATAACCTCAACGATGAGCAGAACACGTGTTGCTCTTTTCTTATCCTTAACTGGCATGATTCAGTTTTAGTGAATGTATTTTCAAAACTACAACTGAATGAATCCGATGAGGGTAGTAAAA
>JANMRZ010000005.1:0-11235 GCA_031388805.1 Chryseolinea sp. | reverse complement strand
CCATAGCCGTCAGTTTAAGAAAAGAGAAATCTTGTTGCTATGCGTCACTCCCGCGGGAGTGAGTCTCATATTTTTTAAATGCCCAGAATGTGACTTGCAAGGGCTGGGCTTCCGTCTTGCTTTAGCAATATACATAAGGTTGTTGTTTAGTTATATCTGAGAAACAAATTTTGTTTTTCTTTTTTTCCTTCAAGAGATAAGATTCAGAAAGTTCTAAAACACATTCTAAAAATATCTCAATCTTGTTTTTACTTCGTACAATAATCTCATTAAAGGGAACTGTTAAATGAACCATCAACTTTGAAAACTTATGAAGACTTAGGAGAGTTCTCTTATAAAACACTTTTTGATTGAGCCAAGAGAATATCCTCCAATGTAACAATATCAATAAAAGGTTAGCATATAGATAGCATTCGATACGCTCCTTTCGCATCGTTTTATAACGATCAATCTTATAATGGCTTTTCCATGTTTTAAAAACAAGTTCTACTTGCCATCGAAGTCGATAGATATTCATAATATGCTCATATGTAAGAGTCTTCTTATCTACATTAGTAATAAATACGTTAATACCAGCCCAAATTCTATATTCTTTCTGTACAGTATAATTGTTGCTTTTTGCTTTATAGTCTACAGCTTTGGTACGCTGTCTTTTTACTTCATCAGGCACAAGATTGAAAATTACTCTGACTTTCATTTTCGCTTCATGCCCTATTAGTAATTCTTTTTCGAGATGCATTATTTTATTCTTTTTCATCTTGTCAATAAGCTTGATTAAATCAAGTCTTTGATGGTCTAAGGTGAACAAGGCTGTTTTGGGTTTTGCTTTTGATATGAAATAAGCATTCTTATCAATAATTTCTTGCAACCCCTCATGAGAGTAGTAACCCAAATCTCTTAGTATCAACGAGCCTTCTTGTATCCACTTATTATTTTTACTTGCTGTAAGATCATTTTCAGTCATAGCCTCAAATGAACTGTAATACATCTGATGCGTTTTTAATTCATAAGCAAATTGTATTTTGCCTCCTGCCTTTGCTCCACGCCCACCATAACCAGCATACTCTTTACTTAATGATTCCGGAAGTCCGAATCGCGTAGAGTCTTGTATTAAAACAGCAGAGAACATATTCAAATACGTAGAAGGTAAATCAAGTTTCTTAGCTAACTGAATTGAAACTAACGACTTTATGAACTCCACGGCCTTGTCTGTAAATTTGTTCTGGATACTTTGTTTTTTGATTTCGATACCTCTATTTAGTTTTAAATCAATAGCATGATCAACTAAGCTCTCTTGATCAGAGGAAAAGCATTTGCACAAAAGCATCTCTATAAACTGTCGAGGACTTAACTTTCGATTTCTTTGACAGAAACCAACCTCTCTTGCCTTTGATTCAAGCAAGGCATCATCCATAAATCCGTTGATTAACTGCCGGAGTTGCTTAACCCCATTGGTAGATTTGTTTTTTTGTAGGTTCCTCTAATTTTGTGCTTAAACTGACGGCTATGGCTTCTCACTTGTGCCTCACCCATTTTCAGCGTCCACTGACACTACATCATTTCAATTTCTGTTGTTTTGCTTTCTTCTTCTTCGGAATTTTTCCAATCCGTGGATCATGTTTTAAAATCAATTCGCAAGCAAGAAGAACAGATTCCTCAAAATCATCTGCATCAACGGGTAAAATTTGCCAATTGCTTGAAGGCCCTCCAAACACTTTGATCGATCTCATGTTGGGAAACAGTTTTTGAAGACTAGCGTGATGCTCTTGTTCAGTTGCAATCCAAACACCGTTGTCATCCGTGTGCTCCTTTTTGTTTCGAAGCGTCAATACAATTTTATCATCTATATAAATTGAATGACAACCGAAGAATGCTTTTACTGTAAAATCAATACGACCCAGATTCTCCAGTACAAATTCAAATGGAATAGTCTTCTTGGGTGTTGCTTTCATTAAGAGACAATTTAATAACTGATCTTATTATTAACGCATTCTATTGCATTTCTCTTTGTCCTTAGAGGCTTCGTGTCTTTGTGGCTATAACGGCATGATTCTTTTGCCACTAAGACTGAAGGGTACAAAGAAGGCACAAAGGGATCACGAAGTATTATACCTTATCTCCGAAACTCAAATCACCGGCATCACCCAATCCAGGAACAATATAGAATTGGTGATCTAGTCTTTCATCAATGGCACACGTCCAAAGCGTATGAGGTATTGTTACATTTTCTTCAATATGTTTTATTCCCTCAGGAGCAGAAATAACCGTAGCGATATGAATGTGTGATGGTGTTCCATGCTTTTGCAATACCTGAATCGTTCGAATAATGGAGCGGCCTGTAGCTAACATGGGATCAATCAAAATTACTTCCTTACCTTCTAATGAAGGTGTGGCAAGGTATTCAAGATTAATGGTTATATCGTCCGAACCTTCGATTCGATATGCTCCCACAAAACCACAATCCGATTTATCAAATAAATTGATAAAGCCTTGAAAATATACAAGACCTGCCCGCAAGATTGTGATGAGTACAGGTTGATTTTGTAAGATAACCGTTTCCATTTTGTTCAGTGGAGTTTCAACACTTTGTTTTCGATAGGCAAGTTTCTTTGAAATTTCATATGCCATGATCTCACCCAACCGTTCCATATTCTTCCGAAAGCGCATTCGGTCTTGCTGAATATTCTTGTCGCGCAACTCCAGCAAGAACTGATTGACGATTGAGTATTGTTCAGTAAGGTTATGCGTCATAAATGAAAATCAAATTTTGTGATGACCTTGAAAGATAAATATTTCTACTGATACTTGCCCAGCGCTGATGCCTATGACAAGATTTTCACCCGTTGTGTGATGAGATTATTCTTTACGTTTGATGGGTATCCAAATCTCTTCTTCTGAATCCAGATCATCATTTTTATATTTTTCTCCCAGTATTTCAAAATGCGGTCGATTGTCTATCACGTATTCTGAACCGGGTAGCCATGTTCCAAAAATGTATTGAAATGTTTTTGCTCCGTTGCTTGCTGGTCCTTTATGTAAGAAGACGGCATAAAGCCCACCAACCAATATAAAAGTTTCCATTTCATTGGGAACAGTATCAAAGTTGACAACTTCGTTGGCAGCCCATTTTTCAAAAACGGCATTGGGATTGAACGAATGAAAATCATGTGCAATGTCGAAGGTCTGCAGGGAGAATAAATCAGTGCCAACATTATTTTTAATTTCCTTCCGTCTGGGCATAAAGCTTTTCCAAAGCTCAGCCGTTTTGTTGTTGGCAAACGACATGGTCGTTCGTAGCCCTATTAATTTCTTTTCGTGGAGAATTTTAATTTCCGGATTCATATGAGATCATTGATCTTTATCGAGGTAATTCTAAAACTAAACTACAAACTTAAATTGAGCCCCTTCATTGATTATGAAGGATGTTGGCAACCGTAAGCTTTACTCTACTCTCACTATTTCAGAATTTAATTTCTTCTGCCAATTCATCCCCACTCGTTCACTTATTACTTGTCCCATGATGTCGTTGTAGTCATTAACACCTTTTACAAAAGTGCTCGTCACATTGCAGTCTTCCATTCTAACATATTGGAAACCCAATCGTCTAGCAGTGATTGACTTAATGCTGTCTGCCGGGTCAAGTTCTCCATAAATGATTATTCTTTCTTTACCTGTCAGTCGATCGAAATATGCCGTCAAAAGATTAAAGCGTTCGAATAGTCCAAGAGTAAGATGTCCAATAAACAAAACTGTTATTACAAAAGTCCTATTGCTAAAAATTTACGCTTTCTCATTTTGCTTATGGCTGCAGCTTTTGTGTTTATGCAGTGGCGGATTTTGAAAACGTATCTGTCCACTGTGACCAAACGTTGAACGAAGATAAAAACTTTGTTATGGAACTGTGAGAGTACAGGTCAAAATTTGTTGTCTAAAATTTCTCTCTGTTACTTTTGTTTAATTGTCATCCAGAAATTAGCGGTCTCTAGGTTCAATATCCTTATTTCTTTTAAGCAATGACTCAAACTGTATTAGGTCAACAGGTTTTAGATATTTTTCTACCTTAGGTGGATATTTATTTAATTTTTCATTGGGTCGTGTGGGCCTTTTCTCGAACCCACCGCCACAATTGGGGCACACATTGAATATCACATTCTCAACGCAGTCGCTACAAAATGTGCATTCAAAAGTACAGATCATTGCTTCTGAGCTTTCGTTGGGTAAAACCTTACCACAGTTCTCGCAAATGGGTCTAATCTCAAGCATATATTTTATTCTTTTGGTTTTTGATCTTCAACAATTACCTGAACGTTGTTCTGGCTATTCTGTTTTGTCTTCGTCAATATCTTTGTCCCATTTCCTATGATCATAGTAAAAAACATATAGGCACATTAGAAATTTTCTTGCTCGCGGTGTCCGCTCTTCGAAATCACCTAAGAAAATATAACACAAAGTAGCAGTAGTTCTAACTACTGCTACTTCAAACCTGAGAGACTTTGTTTCCCACATTTACTTTACTTTTTAGGAACTGAAGTTAATAGCTGCCGTATCGCTGCAAGATGAGAAAACAGAACGATAGGGACGATTACAGTAGGTAGCCAAACATATGGGAAGAAGGTAACGCCAATGTTTGGTTGGTCAAAGGCTAGCCTTTGAAATGGAGTTTGCGCTGACAGTATTGCAATCACTAGTACGTTGATTAGGAGGCCTAAGCACAGCAAATTCCAAATTAACAACGATGACCTACTCGTCTTTTTACTAACAAATACCAGATAGTAGATCAGCGGAGCTGTCAAACCAGAAATGATATCATAATTGTTACCCTCGAATGTCATTAAAACAGGAATTAATCCTGCGGCACAAACAAAGTATAGCGTGATTTCAACGGGCACTCGTACAGTATGAAGTAGAGTGAGCTTTTCTAAATCAAGGGAGTCTATGAAAGTTTTTCCTCTTTTAGTAAGAAACGACAGAGCAGTAAAGATGATACCAGGTCCAATAAGTAAAACGAATCTTGGTGGAATTGATTCTCTGACCTCATAAAATCCAGTTAGGCTAAGAACTGTCTGAAAGAGCATCCAAATTCCAATGCCGATCAAGAATGTTTTTGATTTTCCGGATGCGCTATAAAATTGCCATACGGTGAAAATTGTCGCGGCGACAAATAAAATCATGACGAAAGCTGGGATAGTTTCCATTGTTTTGTTGAGTTAAAATGATTGTACAAAAATCATTTAACTCTCACAGAAACAACTTGTCATTTGGCAAGAAAGGATTTTTTTGAAAATTCTTTCCTGATTCTGCTTAGAGATGTGTCCGTTAGTCCAAGGTAGGAAGCAATAAATTTTAATGGTGCATTTTGAAATATATCAGGATTGGATTTTAATAAGCTGGCGTATCGCTGCTCTGCTGTTTTGTTAATCATTGACAGCGTCCTGACTTTCAATGAAACAAACCCTTTCACTAATATTGCCCTTCCAAACTCTCTGAATTCTGGAATTGAATGAAAAAGATTATCCAATTCCTCAAAAGTTATGACCCATCCTTTGACGTCAGTAAGAGCCTGTATGTTCTCCTGGGCTATTACTCTTTGAAAAAACGAGGAAACTTCAAAGACAACAGTTTTAGGGGAATAGAAATTAACCGTCACTTCATTGCCTTCGGTGTCAAATAAAAAGGCTCGCATATATCCATTCTCAAGGAACAGATACTCATTATTAATTTTGCCCTCGTTGACAAAGAAATTACCCTTTACAAACTCCTTTAGCTGAAAGTTTTGTGCTATTTGATTAGCCATCTCATCTTTCATCGAAGTAGTCCGTTGTATGAACTTAATTAATTCGTCTCTATCATTTTTCATGGTCAGTCCTGTTGAGGGGTTTTGCATGTTCACATGCCCACGCCGTTTATGTATCAGCAGTTGCAGGTGTAAGATGTGCGTCACTGTCCCATGGCCTGCCTCGCGCCTCGCGGGAAACCAAACAGCCTGCTCGATCTTTATCGGGGTAATTTAAAACTAAACTACAAACTTAAACTGATCCCCACCAGTGTTCTCACCAACAAGGACATTGAGTTATAATCCCTTTATCTTTTCCTTTAATTCTGCTGTGCTTGGATCGAGCGTGGCTGCTTTCTGATAATTGCTCAACGCTTTTTTCTTATCTCCTTTTTTCAAATAAACATCTCCTAGTGTGATAAACGTTTTAGAGGAGGCGGGGTATACATTCGCAAGCATTTCTAAAAGGCTGATGGCATTATCGAGGTTTTCAGGTTTGTTCGCCATCCACAATGCCCAGTCGTAGATATTCTTCTCGTTTGGTAAAATGGTATATCCGTACAGCTGCGTCAACATGGTATAATGCTTTAAGATCCATTCACCACTCACTTCTTTTTCGCTTACCGGCGGAAGAGCCCAGGTTTTAAAGATAAATCGCAACGCATCGGCATAAGCAAAAAGGGGTTCAGACATGTGACTCTCTTCCGGATAGTGAACATATTTATAACTCAGGCCGGATAAAGCTCGTGTGTTTATCAATGAATCAAACGTTAAAAGGTTTGAATGAAATGTGGATTTATCGGAACCCCCTTCATTGCCATCGCTGCAAAAAAGAATTTTATTGAGTGTAGTGCTTTTCTTTAATTTTTGATCAGCGAGTTTCAATAAATAGCCGCGGTCCCACCAAAAGGAAGGACTTACGGACACATAGGCATTGAATAACTCAGGTCGTGTCAGCAGACAATTAACCACGGTGATCCCGCCAAAGGAATGCCCTGCAAATATTTTGAATGGCTGTGTTTTATAATGAGAATTAATATAGGGCATCAATTCATTTTGTATGAACTGAAAAAACTTTTCGTTACCTCCGCTAGGTTTCAACCGCGACGTGGCACTCGTATCCGTTTTTCCAAAATAGTCGAGCACGGAATGCGTTGGCGTAAGGTCACGCACACGGTTCGTATTCACAATTCCCACAACGATCATTTCCGGCATGACATTCACATCCCAACGACTCAAGTAAATACATTGCTGTGAAACGAGATCGAAATGACTTTCGCCATCCAGCAGGTACAACACTGGATATGCCGCAGCCGGATTTTTTGGGTTTGGTTTTGGATATTGAATGTAAATAGAACGATTCTCTCCCAAAACTTTGGACTCCAGAGTAATGCGATCAATGCTGACCTGGTCGTTACCTTGTGCGTGGAGGAAGGCAGGAAACAGCAGGAAAATAAAAAGAAGATGCTTCATAGTAATTAAAAAAGTTAACAAATTTTTTGATACAATATTTAAATCGATCATTATTTAAAACGGATTTCCATTTGAGCCAAGTGACTGTAATAAATTCTGTGTTTTGTTTTGAATATGTGATTTTATCCCGCTCCATCGTTCTTCGTTGCATTTTCTATTATCTACTATTGCGCTCTTGCTAAGAACACCCAAAAAAGCGGCCTACTTCAAACCTATTTGAGGACGAGTCAGAAAACTAAAACTACAAACTTATACTGAACCCGACATTGATTATGCACTGCGTTGTGCATTCCGTTTTTTATTCCTATTATTCTTTTCTCAACCAACCCAAAATACCTTTATTCTCTATCTTCCATTTTCCATCTTTAATTCCAAGTTGGAATGACACTCTTGATTTACCAAACGGTCCTGGGTTTTGTTGGACTATTTCAATTTCCTCTTCAATCACATTTGAAACTATTGCCACGTGTCCGTATTTATTAAAGGTCGTCCCTTCAAAAATCAGCACGTCATCAACTTTAGGTTTGGTCTGGCTCGGGTTCGAGTATTGAGTTAAATTTCGGTTGTTGTTTTTCTGCCCGTCCGCTAAAGTATTATCAAAAAAATCTTTTGCGTGTCCGTAACTGTCAGGCATTTTGTGATCTAAATGCTCAAAATAGTACCGCTTAACAAATTCAACGCACTGATATTTCAGTCCTAAGTTGTAGCCGTCTTTCGTTGTGTTTCGTTCAGTTACATTGCTAACGCCACCGTTGTAATAAACAAGAACTCCGTTCAGACTGTCAATTTGTTGTCCAACAAAAAAGTCACTGTTAAAATTGAACTTCTTAAAAGTCCAAATTCCAGCAAAACCCAAAATGAGGAGTCCTATTAGTAGATATGTCCAAGGTTTCATTTTCAATTTCTCAGTTTGTTCGATGTCGTTTTTAAGCTGACGGATAACGTTTATGTATAAGAAGTGACGCTGAGTAAAAATAAAAAAATAGCCCTCCTTGTCAGCGCCTCTTCTTATACATTGTTGTGGGCAGTATGGCGTCAGCTCCTCTTTAATTTTGACAGTAGTTTCATAGCCTCTTTTTGCAATGAGGGTTCAATACTTATTGCCTTTTGAATTTCTATAACTCCGTCTTGTAGTCTCTTTAAATTCAATAGTGAAATTCCTTTCTCGTAGTGTGCCATAGCTTTCATTTTACCTTTTTCAACGCTAAGCGCTTTGTCATAGTACTTAATCGCATTTTCAAAGTCATTAGTCTTTGTAAATTCACGAGCTTGCTGATAGTATTTTGTTTCCCTATCCTGTGTCGTCCCCGTGGGATGTATGTCAAACTCGTGTTTAGCAAAATCAACAAAGTCAACTTCGTCCATTTGAAATATTTTCGGTCTCAAAAGCCCATTGTCGGTTCTTGAATAAACGAGTCCTAAATTACCTTGAAGAATATGAAGTCCAACATGATTGAAATTAATATTTGAATTGAAAAAGTTAACTGTGTAAGAACCCTCTCTTGATGTCCCATGTCCAATGTATATTTTTTGGCCTATCATACTTTGATCAAGTTTTATTTCCATTTGTCCCAAGTATGAATTCAAATAACCTTGATATTTAAATTTTCCCTCTTGGAGAACAACTTTAACCTTAAATCCATCAACCTCAGGTACACTTGGGTCATCTATAACTTTGTCAAATGCTCCTGAAATTTTTCCGAGTTCGGAGGCTTCTTTTGTCAGGCTTGGCTCAATTTTAAAAAAAGATGATTGACCGCCTCGAATTTGATTGTGAAGGTATCCCTGAAACCTATTAAACGCGTCTTGAGAACCAATCCAACTATTTTGTACTTCAGAACAATTCGAGTCCTTTATTTCATAAATCTTAGCCTCTGGGGTAGAACTACATACAATAAAATCTGTTTTATTTCCAATTGATTTGCTTCTAAGAAGTTTTAAAATTTTTGGTAAATCGTCATTGGGTCTAATCTGTTCAATTCCCTCTTCAGCTGGTTCAATGGCCCCAGCAAATGATACGCACAAATTAGGATTGACTATTATTGTCTTTATTACACCGTCACTTGGATGTCCAGTTTGTTTACTGGGATAATTGTCGTCAGGGTATGTAAGCTTGGTGTCGCTTACAACAAGTAATGTGTCCTTTTCCTTTCTGCAAATAATTAAACTCAAATTAGTAACTCAATTTTCATCAGCCATATTGCCCACAACGTTTATGTATGTGACGTTGTGGGTTTAAGATTAGTAAATTGTCCCACGACACCAAACGTTATATGAAAGATAAAACTAAAAACTTAAACCGAGCCCCACAATGGCACATACATTTTGTTGTGGCTTCGTGCCATTCCTAATTTTCTTTCACTAGCTCTTTCATTTCCCGTTTCAGTTTTTCTATTGCGTTAATTGTACTATCCGTTCTTCTTTGAATTGTATCGGCACCTCCATCGGTCTTTGGCAATCTACTTTCTATCTCTTTGAATTTGTCGGTGACCTTTTTTATAGCGTAGAAAGAAAATATTAGGGCATCTATTTCGGACTCAGCAATTCCTGTTTTGTCCCTTGATTCGTATTCAGATGTCAAAAGTTTCTTCATCTTAATTGAATTGGTGTCTCCGACCTCAATTCCTTTGTTCAGATTCGATAGAAATAATGTGTCAGAGCTAAAATATTCCCTCATTAAATCATAGTCCTTTTTTTCATAATTCAGTGTGTCCACTATCGAAGATACCTGTGCAATATTCTCTTTCTTGTCCTGCGTCGAACAGTTTATTTGTAAAGTCGTAATTAAAAAGATGAAAATTAGTCGGAAGAATTTTGGATTCAATCTTGTCATTTTTTTTGTAAGGATTTGTCCCTCTTGTCTCTCCTTGGCATGAACCACAACGTTTATGTTTATGACGGCTTGGGTTTCGAAGCGCATCATTGTCCCACGTTGCTGAACGAAATTAAGAAAACAAAACTTCAAATTTACACATCACCCCAAGCTGGCATAAACATTTTGTTATAGCCAGTTTTTTCTCCGTATGTCAATTGGTCATCTGTCGTTATAAAAGTGATTGTCCATTGAAGTCAAACTTATATTTTCTGTTGTCCCAATCAGTCGCTAAAATATAATTGTCAGTAATTATAAAACTGTCCTTGCCGTCCAATGTTGTAAAGATGTCCGCACCGCTTTGTTGCCAAAGTATTTTTCCGTCTTTGTCGAGTCTTGAAATTTCAAGTTCACCGTGAATAATGTAACTGTCTTGGTATTTATAAATTTCAAAACAGGCTGCTTGGTCAGCCTGTGTCCGCCATAACAAAGTCAAGTCAGGAATTGATAAGCAAAAAATTGTATCTGAGCAGCAAACTAAAAGTCTATCTTTTTCTATTATTGTCGAAGTCTCGTGAATTGCTGTCCCGCCACCAATAGAACCAATAACTGCACTTTTAATTAGCGTATCGCCCTGAAAAACTTTTAATCCATAAACTGACGGAAAATCATATTTAGACTTGTCGAAGTAAACAAAGTCATATTGATTAACATTGTCAGCCGAACCTTCTGTAAATGTATGGTCGTCATAAATGTCAATGCGATATTTGTCTGTCGTGTAGTGTGTCATTAAAATTGGCTATAACGTTTATGTTTATGACGGCTTGGGTTTTCGAAGCGCGTCACTGTCCCACGTTGCCGAACGAAATTAAGAAAACAAAACTTCAAACCTACACATCACCCCAAGCTGGCATAAACATTGTGTTGTATGCAGTGCCGACTAGTCCAATTAGTTGTTCTCAATGTTCTTTATTTTTTTTCTCGTCATCATTGTAAATATTGTCCCAAAGGCAAGTAAGAACATGAATAAGAGCGTCAAAATGGAAGCGGCAATCCACAGTCCGCTTTGTTCGTAAAGTCCGCGGAATAATTCAATCTCAACTAGATAATTGTTGGGTATCATAAGTGCCAGAATGAGTGAACCAAGTCCGTGACTAAAAAACATTGTCGTTTTCAA
>JANMRZ010000199.1:0-41208 GCA_031388805.1 Chryseolinea sp. | reverse complement strand
GTTGGCACTTCGCTTGTTGTTTACCCCGCTGCGGGTTTGATACATTCGGTTCCCTTTGAAACACCCAAGTATGTTGTTGATCCAAAACTTCTGGATGTTGGTTCCATTCCTTATTTGAAAATGATACAAGAGAAAGGAAGTGTAGGATTGGGAAAAATCAAAAATGAATTATTGGAATATGCATAAGATGCTACTCGCTATCGACATTGGTAACTCGGATATTACTATTGGGCTTTCACACGAAGGAAGTTGGAAACATGTATGGCGAATACCTTCTGTTAGCGAACGTCCAGAATTATTTTTTGGAATAAAAATTCGCGATCATTTTTTAGAAGCCGGACTTAAACTTCTGGATGTAGACAAAATTGTACTGAGCAGCGTGGTGCCTAATCTTAAGGATAAGCTGATTAATGTTGTTGTTACCTTATTCGAAAAAAATCCATTGGTACTTGGACCGGAGGTTTATAAAAAGCTAATCATTCAAGTACTCAATCCATATGAGATTGGTTCAGACCTTGTGGCAAATTCGGTTGCTGCATTTACAAAATTCAAGCGCAGTTGCATTGTAGTTGATTTTGGAACAGCACTTACTTTTACTACGCTTTCGCATGAAGGAAAAATTCTGGGCGTAGCCATCGCACCAGGATTGAAAACGGCAATCAAATCACTGTCACAGAATGCAGCTAAACTTTTTGATGTTCCGTTAGAGATGCCAACCTCTGCTTTAGGAAGAGGGACCGTTCATGCGATACAAGCCGGAACACTATTCGGATATGAAGCATTGGTATTAGGAATGGTAAAGCGCATCAGAACAGAATTGAATGATGAACAATTACCCGTAGTTGCTACAGGCGGACTCTCTTCTGTGATTACGTCCTTGCGCGATGTCATGCAAATTGAGCCGAACTTAACACTGGATGGGTTGAAAATTATTGGCGAATAGATTCTGGATTATAACCTGTTAGACTTTAGATTCGGAATATTTAGTATCTAACACTCGAAACTTTGAACTCGAAACTATTTTTTTAGACCAATAAGAAATTTCTCAAACTTGTCAGTGTCAAAATTAGCAGCACCTACCTTCTTGCTTACAATTTTTCCATTCGGATCGATTACTAATGTTGTGGGAATGGAGGGTACATCAAGTTCTTCGGGTAAAGGACTAGCAGGCTGATAAACCGGTAAGGTAAGTTGTCTGTCAGCAATGAATTTCAAAATCTTATTTTTCCCTTTCGGATCATCGACAGAAAGCATTACAAAAATAATTTCGTCATGATTAACGCGATCGTATAATTTTTGTATCGAAGGCATCTCTACCCGACATGGCCCACACCATGTTGCCCAGATGTTTATAAAAATGGTTTTGCCTTTAAAAGTGTTAAAGTCAATTATTTTTCCGTTCATATCCTGAATACTGAAATCATAATCGAACGATTTAATAACAGCTACATCATTCGGTTCAGCGTCCATTGCGCCTGTCTTCATCAGCGCACTGTTGGCAACAAATGAAATCCCGGACAACATTCCTGAGTAGCGAAGAATAACGAGTAGGAGCAGCAGGATGAGCCACGGCTTTACGAATAGCAATGCTTGCTTAAAAGGTGTGTTCTGAAGAAATTTATTCATTTTGACGTGGTAATTGAACTCCTCGTGTCAAATCTCATGAATTTAATTAATTTCGAAAGTTAATTTAACTTGAAAATGGCAAAAGTTGGTTTGATCAAGACTTTCGTACTTTGTTTTCTGATCTCCTCTGCCTATGGTCAGAAGATTAAGTATAAGGAAATATGGGGACTTCTCAGCACCAAGCAATATGAATCAGCTGAGCCTTTCCTGAAGCGATACCTCAAGGAAAATACAGATAATCCAAACGCATACCTTTACATGGGCATTATCTTTCAGGAGAAGTCTTTGAAAGATGATGTATTGAAGCAAACGGCACGCGGCATTGCCAATATGGACTCGGCCATTATTTTTTACGATAAGGCCTATAAAAGCATTACTGAAAAAGAAGTTAAGCGAAATGATGAGTACTATGCTGCCTACAACAGAAGAGATTTGCGCACCGGTGAGTTTGGCGTGAAGCTTTCGGATATCCAGTTTGATTTGGAAAAAAAAATGGAAGGTTTGCGAGAACGGATTGATCGTGTAAAAATGGTGAAGTATTATTTTTCGCTGGCTGATTCACTCTACAAAAGAACAAACAAGCTTTATTTGTCTATTCAGGAACAATATGCAAATGTAAATGAACTTTATCTGCGATCAGCAGAAAACACGGTTTCACGTTTAAATTCTCTTTCACTTCGATACGATTCTTGTGTAAAGGCATTTGATAACTATAAGGCAAGCTCATCCAATCTTGGAAGGACAGGGTACAATCAGACGTTAATCACAAATGAAATTGAAAACTTCAAACGAGATGGCATATCACCAGCTAATTTTTATCAAGATGAAGTGGCAGTATGGAATTACAAGAAGTTTGCAGTGCAAGCCATGGAAATTATTGCAAAGGAAATTGTTCCCATGCGCGAACATCTTGTAACATACGATATTGAGATCAATAAACTTCGAGAGAAGGTAAGTCGAGATTCATTATCGGTGAACAGTGATCTTACTAAAATAATTGATAAACTGTTAACACAACAACTCGAAAAATTTGACAAGGACCCATTACCTATCAGTGTTTTTAATTTGAAGATAGCCGATCTTCAGTATCGTTCAACTGTATTGGAGAATAAGACCTTCCGTGATTCAACCAACGTCAACTTGAAATTAAGTCTGGCTAATAAAGAAGCGCAATACCTGCATCGCCTTGATAGCATAGCAGCTAAATTAATGGAAGTGGATATGGATGCGAAGGTTTTGAACTACGAGCACTTTATAACCAATACGTACAGCAATACAATTGTGTTAAAAAGTTATGTAAAAGCATTGAAAGAATATGCAGAAAGAGAGAAAAGGAAACTGGATGAACAACTTGCTGAAAAGCAAGAAGCGCTTCGATGGCTTATCAATCTTCCAGATTCAATTCCTTTGTTTACAGAAGCTAATAATTCAAAGTTCAAACCATTGTCAATCGTTCCGGAAAAATTCACCGCAGGATTGCATTATACTGACTCGGTGACAATGGATGGATATTTCTATTCTATAACACCAAGTCGGGTTCCCGATATTAAGATCAAGTTCCCCGTGGAGAAATCTGGATTTAGATTATCGCAATTAAAAAACGCGAAGTCAATTACATTCTCTGACCCTAGGGGCCAGATATTCTTTGTGCTTATTTATTCTACGAAGGCCAATAAAGAAAATAAGTTTGCTGCAACCTTGGCAAAAATTTACCATTCCGATGGACTGGCATGGAGCAATAATTATGCGTTGAGTTTTGTGCCTTCAGAAGTTCTCTTTAAGCAAGAGACCGGGGAGTTAACAATTAAAGACTCCACACTTCATAGTGTAGTAGATAAGAATGGTAAGTTGATCAAGTAAAACTAACTTCCAGATCCAACCAGTTTTTTCCAGTCGGTGAAACGCATATCGATGCGGAGTTTCATCTTCTCGTAATTTTCCCAGCTGTCGGTTACGTGATAGATTGAGGGTAATGTCTTCACTAAAATTTCATCGTAATCATTTCTGTACAACCCTCCACCGTAATA
This sequence comes from Chryseolinea sp., assembly GCA_031388805.1. Classification (GTDB taxonomy): domain Bacteria; phylum Bacteroidota; class Bacteroidia; order Cytophagales; family Cyclobacteriaceae; genus Chryseolinea. The sequence continues at coordinate 37,555 of JANMRZ010000199.1, read as the reverse complement.
GTAATAGGTAAACATGTTTCCCTGTTTGCTGAACAGCTCAAAGCCCAGATAGCCATCCCATATTTCACTTAAGATTGTACAGGAAATTTCTCTGCGTTTAAACCGGAAAATCTGGTTAGAGGCTTCATCTTCAAAGTATTCAGAATAATTATCAGTGTCGATTATCCATCCTAAATACATACCAATGTGTACATATGCCTGTTCGATAGGTAAGGAGTCAGGGAAGTTTCCCAGAAAGTGGCTCTTCGCGTTATCGTAGATGGTCTTTTGAATTTCCGCCTTTTTTTCCATAAACAATGTTAACCCCGATTATGCACTTTAACAAACAAATAGTCGCTTTTCCCTCCGGCACAAGGGCTAGTGGAAAAACAAATAACCCACAAATATGGCTGCTATTATACCAGCCAAATCCGCTATTAATCCACCAGTTACTGCATACCTTGTTTTGCGAATATTAACTGAACCAAAATATACGGCAAGTATATAGAAGGTAGTGTCAGCACATCCTCTGAATATGCTGGTCAGATTACCGACAAAAGAGTCAGGCCCGAAATTCTTTGCATCCGCTATGGTGATCATCATAGCGCGAGCACTTTGACTGCTTAATGGTTTCAATAACGCAACAGGAAGTGCGTCTACAAAGTCTCCATTCAAGCCAACAAGTTGAACAATCCAATGAATGCCTTCCGTGATGTACACTAAAGTTCCAGATGCTTTGAATACACCAATGGCAACCAGAATGGCGACCAGGTAGGGAATAATTTTAATTGATGTCTCAAAACCTTCTTTTGCTCCTTCTATAAACGTTTCAAAAAGAGACAGCTTTTTTCTTAGTCCGAGTATCAGAAAGGATGCAATGATTGAGATAATGATGATGCTGGTGAAAAGAGAAGACTGCCGCTGGAGTTCTTGTTGGGATAATGTTGTGAAATACCAAACGCACAAGGCTATAAAGGCAGTCAGTCCAAATACATACGCTGCAATTACGCGATCAAAGAGATTAATTTTTTGTTTGTAGCTCACATACATTAGACCAATCAGCGTAGAACAAAACGTAGCCAGAAGTGTGGGGATAAAGATGCCAGTGGGATTGGTCGAGCCAAGCATCGTACGATCGGCAATAATAGAGATTGGAATAACCGTGAGCCCCGAAGTGTTCAATACCAGAAACATAATTTGAGCATTGGATGCAGTGTCTTTATTAGGATTTATATCCTGAAGTTCCTTCATGGCTTTTAGACCCAAGGGTGTTGCTGCATTATCCAGCCCCAGGATGTTAGCACTAAAATTCATAATGACAGAACCCGTAGCAGGATGATCCTTTGGTATTTCAGGAAATAGTCTTGAAAAGAAGGGTCCTACTAATCTTGACAGGATGGTCACCATTCCGCCCCGTTCACCAATTTTCATCAGGCCTAACCATAACGTCATTACGCCAGTAAGACCGATAGAGATTTGGAATCCAGTCTTCGCCATCTCGAAAGTAGATTCAAGCATTAGAGGAAATACCTCCATGTCCTGAAAGAATATTAGCTTAATAAAGGCTACTAGAAAGGCAATTAGAAAGAATCCAACCCAGATATAATTCAACACCATTATAAAAGAGATTTAATAAAAGTTAAGGATAATAAATCGATTGGACGTTACCTAATCTGTATAATTAAGCAGCAGCCTGTTTGAATTATGTAACGTTAACTATTAATGAGATTCAGGATATGGCAGGCAGCAAGGCCTGCTGTTTCTGTTCTTAGGCGGCTGCTCCCTAAACTCACCTTTTGAAATCCTTGTTGAATGGCTTGTGTTAACTCACCATCGCTAAAATCTCCTTCGGGTCCGATCAGTACAAGGTAATTGGAGGATGCTGCAGCAATTTTTTTTAGATGTGCCGGATTGGAATGATCTACATACGCAATAAACTTTGATGCTTCATTTGATTGCTTGATAAGGGTATCAAGTTTTATCAGATCATTCACTTTGGGAAGCGTTGCTTTTAAGGATTGCTTCATCGCGCTGATGGCTACCTTTTCTAAGCGTTCAATTTTAATGAAAGGTCTTTCGGTGGTTTTGCAATGGACAAAACTAATTTCGTCAACACCAAGCTCAACAGCCTTTTCAACAAACCACTCAATTCGTTCCGGACTTTTAGTAGGAGAGATAGCAATGTGAATAGAGAAGTCTTTGATTGTCTCTGAAACCTTCTCTTTAATTTGAAACTGACATTGCTGTGGATCTGCCTTCGTGATAACGGCATTATAGAAATAACCTTTTCCGTCCGTGATCTTCAGCTCGTCGTCTTTCGATCTGCGCAAGACTTTAATGCAATGTTTTGATTCTTCCTGATCGAGATAAAATACATCCTGCGGAATTAATGGCTGATAAAAAAGATTCACAGTGTCAGGCGTATTGTTGAGAGAGCCGAGCCATTAGGGCAATGTAGTCTTTCATGGCCTCTTCTTTTGTCTTTCCTTTCACTTCAGTCCATGCATCGAATTTAGCGATTGCTTTAAAATCAAATCCACCCGGACGGTCTCCCGTTACATCTCCATCAGTAGCTTGTTTGTATAATGCATAGAGTTGAAGTAATTCTTCATTACTCGGACGCTTCGTAAGTTCTTTTGATTGTGCTACTGCCTTTTCGAATTCTTCCTGCATGGGTGTTAAGGGTTAATAGTTAAAAGTTGATGGTTAATCGTTAAGTGCAATTCAACTGAATTTAATATTAAAAAGATATTCTCAGTTCAGTCAATTCACTATTAACAATTAACCATTAACGAATAACCAATCTATCGTTTTTCAATCGAAGTATACGGTCTTAGCTTTTCGCCAGTATAAATTTGTCTTGGTCTTCCAATCGGTTCTTTATTCTCCCGCATCTCTTTCCATTGAGCGATCCAACCCGGAAGACGACCAATAGCGAACATTACGGTGAACATATCAACTGGTATGCCGAGGGCACGATAAATTATGCCTGAGTAAAAATCTACGTTAGGGTAAAGTTTGCGCTCTACGAAGTAAGGATCTTTCAATGCAGCTTCTTCCAGTTTCAATGCAATCTCCAGCACCTCATCATTCACACCTAATTTTTTCAACACATCATCTGCAGCTTTCTTTATGATTTTAGCGCGTGGATCAAAGTTCTTGTACACTCTGTGTCCAAAACCCATCAGGCGGAAGCCACTGTTTTTATCTTTTGCTTTGTTAATCCATTTTTCTGTGTCACCACCGTCTTTCTTAATGTTCTCTAACATCACGATCACCTCTTGGTTGGCACCACCATGCAGTGGTCCCCAAAGGGCGTTGATACCAGCTGATATGGAAGAATAGATACTTGCTTTAGAAGAGCCAACAATTCGAACAGTTGAGGTAGAGCAGTTTTGCTCATGATCAGCATGTAGAATTAAAAGCTTATCAAGGGCATCAGCAACAATTGGATCTATTTCGTAATCAGCTGCTGGTAAGGCGAACATCATCTTTAAAAAGCGTGCGCAATAATCGTGTTTATTGTCCGGATAATTTACCGGATGACCCACTGCATTTTTATAAGCCCATGCTGCAAAAGTTGGCATTTTAGCCATGGAACGCACGATGCTTAAATACACTCCTTCTGCCGATCTGTTCGGATCAAGTGATTCTGGATAGAATGCAGTTTGTGAGCAAAACAGGGAAGCTAAAACACCCATTGGATGGGCGGTTGAGGGAAAGCCATCTAGAATCTTCTTGATGTCTTCATGCACCAAGGTATGCGTTTTAATATCGTGACTAAACTTTTGATACTCTTGTGAAGTCGGGAGATTTCCAAAAATCAAAAGGTGAGCGACTTCCAAAAAGTTTGATTTCTCAGCCAGATCTTCAATAGAATATCCACGGTAGCGAAGTATCCCTTTTTCTCCATCCAGAAAGGTAATGGCACTCTTGGTGGCGCCTGTGTTTTTGTAGCCCAAGTCTAAAGTAACGGCTCCTGTCTTTTCCAGCAGTTCGCTAATATCAATCCCCATTTCGTTTTCACTTCCTTCTACAATCGGAAATGTGTAAGACTTCCCGTCAATAATCAGTTCAGCAGTTTTGGCCATGTTCGTTAAGATTTTATAACTGTGCTTTTAAATATACAGGTTGTTCGTTGTTTCAAAAAAAAAGCCGAAAGAAATATCAAACATTAGTTATTTCCAAGGATGAGCGGCAACCCTTCGCCACTTGAGCCGATCACAATAACCTTGGCATTAGGCGATTTGGCCAGCTCTAAGGTGGCTTCAATACCTCTCATTTTCAACAGGTTATTAGTAAGACTGTTGTTGATGATATTATTGGCGCGAGATTCTCCTTCGGCAGCAATACGTTTTCTTTCTGCTTCGCTTGTTTCTTTGTCTAGCCGGAATTTATAGGCTAATGCTTCTTGTTCTTGCTGAAGTTTGTTTTCGATGGCGCTTTTAATTTGCTCGGGCAAAACAATAGAACGGATGAGAACAGCGGGAGCGCTTACAAAATTCTGCTGGAGGATTTTTTCCGTTTCTGTTCGGATGGCGGTTTCTACTTCTGCGCGTTTGGTAGAATAAATTTCTTCCGCTGTATAACGCCCCATTACTTGACGCACGGTAGAACGAACCTCAGGAATGACTAATTTGCCAATGTAATCTTCCGTTGAAGAGGTGTAAAACTTTTCATGGATAAAACCAATCTTGTCGGGCATTGGAAAATAACGAGCGGTTACATCGACATGAATTGATAGACCGTTTTTGTCCAGCACATCCATGGTTTCATCAGACTTGGTTTCGTTTATGGTATACACATAAAGTGCGTTCCATGGAGCCTTCATGTGAAAGCCTTGGGTGATGACCTTTTCTTTGTCTAAACCGTTGCCGAATTTGTAAAAAACAATGGCCGCTTCAGAGTTGTTAATGGTGTAAAAGATACTGGACGAAATGCCCATTACGATAAATAGTGCAATAATGCCTACAATAATGTAGGGTAAAAACCTTCTGTTGTTCATAGTGATTTGGTATTAGGGGTGATGTTAGTTTTCCTTCGAATCGGGCTTTGGCAATCGCGGCAGTCCCATCAGTTTCCCGATGATCAAAACTACAAATAAATTACTCCATACTGCCTCCATTACACTTATGTTTCGGATTAATCGGCTGGCATTTGGATGATCCGGGTCCATCCCACCGAGGATGGCTAGGCTATGGTAAACACATTCAGAATAATTGATGAGCGCTATATCCGGATCGTTCACTAAGCTTCCCGGTTTGATAATACAAATGAGGTGGTACAAACTTCCGAATGAAAGTCCGATCATTAAAAACACGCAGGCCGAACCCCACAGTTTATCGGGTGTGAGGAATTCACCTGAGAAAATATCGCGTATGCAGAAACTAATAATGATGAGTTCAATGGGAAAGAATAGACCATGGATAAAAAGAAGGGTAAGACGTCTGTCAGGAACGTGTAGAATGGAATAATATGGAAACTCCAACAAGGTTCCGATAATGACAATACTTATTAATACAATGAGGCATACATTAATAAGCAATCGGTTTTTGGTGAAGTTGCGCAGTAAGTCCCAAAGCAAAAACGAGTAGATAACTCCAAAAATATTAAAAACAGTAATGGCGAGTTTGGCTTGTGATGTTTGAGATCCATCCACTAGAAATCCTGAAATAGTAAGGCCAAAAACAATGATAACGATTTGAGTGAGCACTACATTTTTATAGTCTTTTTGCTTTTCGAGTTGCAACTCACTCTTTGTTCGAAATATAATCCTGGATAGCATGTTCAAAATTTGTTCCTCAAGATAACAAGAAGTTACCTTTTGAGTAATCTATTATTGTAACCGATTCTGAATTGCCGTACATTAGGTAAAATGAAATTGTGTTGATGAGGATAACTTTTACGAGGAGATTTCTTTTTCTTTTAACATTGGCGTTGCTGACTCAGGCACATTCACTTTTAGCCCAACGTTCCCAAGTCGATAGCCTTCGGAGCCTATTGAAAACTTCCATATCGGGAGAGAAACGGGTTGATGTCATGACCGAACTCGCATATGAACTATACGATTTTGAAGACAGTGTTGCATTTAGTCTGGCAAAGCAAGCACTGAGTGAAGCGATGGCCATCAAATATTCAAGAGGCGCGAAGTATGCCAATACATTAATTGGTTTGGGCAATTTAAATCAAGGAAATTATAGAGGGGCAATATCGTTTTTTCAAAAATCGGATAAGATAAAGACGAATGATGGACCCTCTGGGATTGCGGGCTATAATCTTACATTATTGGCAAACATGTATCGTGATTTAGGAAAATACGACTCCTCACAGCTCTATTATATAAAAGCGATTGAGGCAATGGGGGGGGAGGGTAGTGGTGAAAAGAAAATGGCTTCTACCTATAAAAATATGGCGCACCTTGATATGCTCCGTTGGCAAAATAAAGAGGCTATTCTAAAGTTAGAGAAAGCAGAGGTAATTGCGTTAAAAGCAAATGATGCGTACCTATTGGTAGACATTTGGAGTTTGTTTGGTAAGGTGTATGAGAATCTTTTGGATTTTGAAAAAGCACATGTTTATTTCGAGAAATTATGTGCATCAGCAAGTACAGATGGCGATTTGTATCATCTCATTATGTGCGATCTTGATAATGCAGAGCTTGCTTATAGAAAAGGAGATTTCTCAGAGTCTTTAATGCATTGTTTTAATGCTCTTAAAAAATCAGAGATATACCACTACCCTCCACAGCGAGCTGAGATTTATTCTAAGATTGGAGATGTATATGCAGAGTTTTCTCAATACGATCTTGCACTAAAGTATTTTTTAGAATCCCTAAAGATTACAGAAAAGCTGGGCCTGGTAAATGCAACGGCCAATACACTCAGTGCCATGGCTTGGATATCTAAAGATCAATTCGACTTTGCAACAGCTTTAGATTATATAAACCAATCGCAAGCCATACGAGAGTCCATTGGAAACCAGCACGGAATTTCGAATTGCAATAATGTACGTGGCTTGATTTATTATCAACAGAAAAGATATGACGAAGCTATTGCAGAGTTTAAAAAATCGCTTCGAATACGGGAGACCATTGGCCATACAGAAGGTGTTTCATCTGCTACTTTTAATTTATCCCTTGTATATGAAGACCTTAATCAATTGGATAAAGCACTTGAGCTTCAACGTAAGGCAATTGGTATGGAAGAGAAAATAGAGAACAAACAAAATCTGGCTATTTCATATAATTCAGTCTCGGAACTATTAATAAAACTTGGGCGACTTAAGGAAGCGGAGGAGTATTTAAACAAAGCACAGCAACTTGCAGCATTCACCAAGTCAAAACTTCTTCAACGGAATAACTTCAGGATGTTAGCGTTACTTTATGAAAAGCAGGGCAACTACAAAATGGCATTTAAAAGCCAGAATAGATATCAACAACTAAACGATAGTATTTATTCAGAAGGAAGCGCAGTTAAGCTGAGCGAGATGCAGGCGTTATATCAGTTGGAGAAAAAAGATCAGCAAATTACATTGCTGAATCAGGATAAGCAGATTCGTGACGACCAATTAAAACTTCAACAAGGAAAAATTGATCAGCAACGCCTTATTATTTTTTCAGGCATTGCTTTTTTTTTATTGATCTGTTTCATTGCCTATAAATCGTATCGCTATAATCGCTCTATTCGAAAGGCTAACTTTTCGATTGTCGAGCAGAAAGAAGAAATACAGGCACAGTCTGAAGAAATTACGGAAGCGTATAATACCATTTCAGAGATCAATCGAAATCTTGAATTAAAAATTGAAGAGCGTACCTCTGCATTGCGTCAGGCATACAAAGAGCTTGATACATTCTTCTATCGATCGTCTCACGATTTCCGAAGACCGCTCACCACATTTATGGGATTAGCCGAGGTGGCGAAAATTACGGTTAAAGATCAGAACGCACTGGAGCTATTTGCCAAAGTAAAAGAGACCGTCAATAACCTCGATAAGATGTTGGTGAAGTTGCAATCGATTAGTGATGTAGGTGCTCAACAGTTAGTTTATAAAGAGGTAATGGTGAAGGAAATTTTTGATAATGTATGTGATGCCTTTAATGAACAACTGGTTTTGCGAAACATTAAAACATATTGTGATATTAATTTGCAGAGCACGTTCTTTTCATATCCCGCCATGATCAAAATTATTATTGATAACCTGGTGGAGAATGCCATATCCTTTAGCGGCACACTCAATCCATTTATTAAATTGAAAGTTTTCCAGGAAGATGGTTTTGTGGTAATGGAGGTAAGTGATAACGGACAAGGCATTGAACAACAGTATCAGGATCGCATTTTTGAAATGTATTTCAGAGGAAATGAACACTCCAAAGGAAATGGACTAGGACTTTTTATTGTTAAAAAATCGATTGAAAAATTGAGTGGAAATGTGACGCTTGTTTCCGAATACATGAAAGGCTCAAACTTCATTATCAAACTTCCTTTAAATCAACAACACGTTGAAGTTATTTGATGAATTGAGTTCGGGTATCAATCCCTTTCAATGGATGAAAGTACTAATTTCACCATTTCACCAATTTTGTCCGGTTCAAGCCAACGTATTACAATTACCAGGTCATTCGTTTGATCAATCACAATAAAATTCCCACCAAAACCATTGGCAAAGAAAATGTTTTCTGAAACACCATCCCATTTTTCGCCTCCACGATTAAGCCACCATAAGTATCCATACGATGAATTAGCTTCTGAAGACTGCGTCATCTTCTCAATCCATTTTATTGAAATCAATTGCTTTCCATTCCAGTTGCCGTTACGCGCAAACAATAATCCAAAGCGAGCATGATCGAGTGTATTGATAAACAATCCACCACCCGAATGCCCGCCTCCACTTACGGATTCTATTTCTGTTCCATTGATTTTTACTTTTGAGGTTTCATAGCCATACCAGTTCCATGTGGAGGATGCTCCAATGGGATCCATAATTTTTTCTTTCAATACAGTAGGCAATTGTCTCCGCCAGGTTTTAAGCAGCGAATATGCAAGCAGGTTTACCCGAACATCATTATACTCAAACACAGTTCCGGGTTCTGCCATCTTTCTGTTTTTCCAATCTTCGATCTTACCTTCTTTTGGTGGCCTGTCGGCCCAATCATACATACCAAACAGGTTCCCCGACCAATCAGAAGATTGGGTCAACAGATGATGCCATGTAATTTTAGAATTGTGCTCGCTTGAGAAGGTAGTATCGCTTACGTAGGTAATCATCTTATCGTTTGTGTCTTTAATCAGACCCTCATCAACGGCAAGTCCCACTACAGTTGCAAGGTAACTTTTGGTAACACTAAAGGTCATGTCCACCCGATCGACATCTCCCCACTGTGCCACGATATAACCGTTGCGCAAAACAACTCCAGCTGGACCACCTCTCTCTTTTGTAGGACCAACAATTTTAAAGTAGGGCTCGCGTACATAAGCTTTGGCAATTGGAATACGTAAGTCTCGTTCGCCCTTGTATTCATTTGCCTTTGCAAACTCAATTGCTTTAGTTAATTGTACTTCATTAAGACCTTGCTTCTTTGGAGAGGATGTTTTCCAATTTGTGAGAGACGGAAAATAAAGATGCTGACCGAATGCAGAAAATTGAACAACGGAAATCAGTATCAGAGCGATTATTTTTGAATAGGATGATGACTTCATTTAGATAATATTAATAGCCTTTCTTTCCTGATTACTTTTCATTGCAGCTTCAATAAGTTGAATTACCTGGAGAGCTTGTTCGGGTTTAACAGCAAGTTCTTTTTTCTCCCGAATGGCTTCGTAAAGGTTTTGATAATACGATATGTAGCTACCCGGAAGTGTTTCCACCTTACCCTCGTAGTGAAGGGCACCCATTTGTGTATTGAGCTTGCCCCAGAAAGTGTCAGGCTCTTTTCCCCAATTACTGCCGGCCGGGATTTTGCCTTCCTTCAAAGCCTCTTCCTGCGGATCGATTCCATATTTCACAAACGATCCATTTACGCCATGAAGGATGTATTGCGGTCCTGGTTCACGCACCAGGTAACTTGATTTCACAATTACATTAAGATTATGATAAGTCAATCGCAGATCATAAAAATCAAACACTTTTCCTTCCGGACGCTGAATGCCAATACGAGCATCTATCGACTTAGGCATTCCAAAAAGCTGAATTACCTGATCGAGCATGTGTGACCCGAGGTTGTATAGAATTCCGGAGCCAACACCGGGTTCTTCTTTCCAGGTATTCGTTGCAATGTAATTTCGGAATCGATCGTAGTGTATTTCCAACTCTACGATTTTTCCCAATGCATTTGATTGAATGATTTCTTTGACAGTCAAATAGCTTCCGTCCCATCGTCTGTTTTGAAAAACAGAGAGAATAGTGTTTTGCTTTTTAGCCAGGTCAATGAGCTTGATACCGTCATCAACAGTATTCGTGTAGGGCTTTTCAACCACCACGTGTTTGCCTTTCAGAATGGCTTGACGGCTATAGTCAAAATGTGTTTCGTTGGGCGTGTTTACAATAATCAGTTCAATTTCCTTGTCGCTAATAACTTCTTCGAGACTTCTTACAATCTCTACATTCGGATAGCGGGCTTTAGATGATTCACCTTTACGCTGCCAGATTTTAACAAGATTAAAACCTGGATGCGCTTCCAGTAAAGGCGCATGAAATACTTCGCCCGACATTCCATACGAAAGCAAAGCAGTACGGATGGGTTTCAATTCGTTCATATACGGAGTGAGATTAATTCTTACAGATCTTTAACCTAGACACCACAGAAGGCAGTGAATCCACCATCTACCGGAACATTTGTGCCCGTTACAAATTTGGAAGCATCAGAGCACAACCAGATCAAGGTACCAATCAGCTCTTCTGGTTTTCCAAATCGGGCAAAAGGTGTTTGATTGATGGCCAGTTTAGCACGATCCGTCAGACTTCCATCGGGATTGGTAAGCAGGTTACGATTTTGTTCGGTAAGGAAGTATCCCGGTGAAATAGCATTCGCTCGAATGCCTTCACCGAATTTCTTTGCCATTTCTACTGCCAACCATTTGGTGAAATTATCCACTGCTGCTTTTGCTGCGGAGTACCCAACCACACGCGTTATTGGCTTTAAGGATGCCAATGAAGCGATGTTAATAATCACCCCTTCTTTTTTTTCTGCCATGTGTTCAGCAAAGACTTGTGTTGGCAAAACAGTTCCAAGTAAGTTAAGATCAACCACCTTTTGAAAGTCATCCATGTTGAGATCGAAAAACGTTTTATCGGGTGCTACAACAGCGCCAGGCAGGTTTCCGCCAGCGGCATTTACCAATATGTCTATCGGTCCAAGCCTCTTCTTGATCTCGCTTCGAACATCAACGAGCTGCTGTTTATCCAGCACATCGGCTTGCAAACAGAAGGATGTTACTCCAAGTTTGGAGATTTCTGAAGCAATCAAATCGCCAGCTTCTTTTCTGCGACCGAGTATAACTACATGTGCGCCTGCTTCGGCCAAACCTTTTGCCATGGCACTGCCTAATACTCCGGTGCCACCAGTAACAACCGCTACCTTATGCGAGAGATCAAATAACTTTATTGACATTCTTAGAAAATTTATGGTGTGTTTGTGTTAATGTGAAAGATAATTATTTAACTTTTGGGTACTAAATAATTTTATAGCTATGGCAAAGAAAGCTAAAAAGGCATCAAAGAAAGTTGCTAAAAAGGCAGCGAAGAAAGCAGCAAAAAAATCGGCTAAGAAAGTAGCCAAAAAAGCTGCTAAGAAACCCGTTAAAAAGGCAGCTAAAAAGGTAGCCAAGAAAGCGGCAAAAAAATCAGTGGCTAAGAAAGTATCCGCAAAGGCGAAGTCTATTAAGAAGACTGTAGTGAAAAAAGCAAAGTCTATTAAGAAGACCGTTGCCACAAAAGCAAAAGCATTTTCTCAAGCTGTGGCTGATAAAGCAGTACAGGTGAAAGAGGCAGTAGCTGAAAAGGCAAGTACAGTAGCAACAGCTGTAGAAGACAAGGCAGCTGAGGTGAAGGATGCGGTTGAAAACAAAGCCCAGGAAATCCAGAAAGATCTTTTCAACGGATAAGATTCTTTTGGATGTCAACCCAAAGAAGCGATAAGGTATCCTTGTCGCTTTTTTAGTTTCTACTTTTTCTACTTTTAATTAATAGACGGCCTCGTAATCTACTGCGAGTGTTATCCAGGTATACTTCTTCAGTTTTACAGTAATAGGATTGATAATTCCTTGCCCATCAAAAAGATTGGCGAAAAGCCCTTTATTTTCTTTCACAAAAACAGAATAGGTACCCGGAGGGAGCTTGATTTTGAAAGAACCATCTGCTTTACTGAAAATTGTTGCGATCGGTTTACTTTGAATTTCCGAAAAGAAACCATCGGTTTGTTTCGTGTCTTGAAGTTTTATTTCCGGGTACACCACGATTTCACGAACGATACCTTGTTGAGGTGACTTGGTTTTACCTGGCCCCGGCATTTGATTTCCGGAGAGCCAAAAGACCTGGCCTTTGATACCTTGCTTTTGCGCCTCAGCGGATAATTGAATTGAAATTAAAAGAAGGGTTAGCAGCAATTTTGCCATATACTAAAGTTACTAAACTTTAGTATCCTGTCTAATGCTTACAGGGATCATGTCTACAAAATCGCATTAATTGTAGACGTGATCCCTGTTTATTATTTCGCTCGAAAAGTGGTGGATCAGAACAACATGTACACAAGGCACATTAGAATAAACAGTAAGAAGATGATCATAGGTTTGGGGTTTAGTCTTTTTTGATAATCTGCGGTGTTCCGTGGTAATCGATGTCGCTGGTTAAGTCTTCATCAATCTCTAATGTATTTAGCACATTAACTTTGGCCGTTGAAACTCCGCTGACCTCTACAACGGCATCTGACGCCTCAAGGTTGTAGGCTTTTAACTTGCAAGCAAATTGCAAATTGGCATCGAGATTATTGACCTGTCCTGAAAGTTCGGCTTCAGATTTTCCAGTTAATCGCACCATCAAATTATGTGCGTTTAAACTTCCTTTTATTTTTATGGGTCCTTTGATTTCTATCTCCATGTCATCCGAGGTAAACTCATCGAATGCAATTGTTCCATAACCAGCCCCTTCAATTTTTTCAAGTGTAGGCATCGTAATATTAATGCGCACTTCATCGATGTCTACAAACTTACCATCCCAATCAAACTTTTTCTCTCCTTCGTAATCTACCACAAGTGTTTTGCCGGAGCGGTAAATTTTATATTTCCGTTTTTCACTTTCTGCTCCTATGATTTCAACAGCATAATCATCACCAGCTGTAATGTTTACATCTAAGAATCCTCGTAGATCCACATTGTCAAAATCAGAAAGACCAAATTGGTCCTGAATACCATTTTCTTCTGTTTCATTTTTCGGGCAATTCAGGCAAGTCAGTCCACCTTTCTCTTTCAGAGTCCAGACAAAACCATCACGATTATCATAATCAATGTAATGCGATACGAAATAGGTACTTGAAGCAATACTCTTATCCATTACAATGGGATACTCATACGGAATGTAAAGAGTAAGCTCTAATCGTTGATTGCGGAAAATCGCATCATCTTTAAATTTAAGGTTCGAGTCAAACGTAATAACAGAATCCTTAACATCAACATTGTAGGTTACGAGCTGCGCGTTTTCAATTGCTTTTTGGCGTGTACCTCCTTGCGATCTGAATGTCTGAATCAACTTTAGCTCTTTGCCCTCATATCCTTTCATGGTAAGCGACACACCATCATAGTCGTCCATTCCGACTTCGTTGATTTTAAGCGTCACTCTCTTCTCGGGTAATGGATATGAATTTTCAATTTTGAATTCTCCTTCTTCTTTGAAGGCATAAATAATTTTAGGTAAACCAACACCCAACATCGCCACGCTAACGAAGAACAATACAAAGAGCGTCCAACCGGTTGTTGCATTAAAGGATAATTTCTTTGAGACAATTGAAGTTCCCAATAACATGATGAAAATAGTGGGAATGATTGCAGCACCGAAACCGGCTACTACAACCCAGGAAGGAATGCTGTTGATGAAAATATGCATGGGCATTCCAATCTCACTGTGATCCATTAACCACGGCCAGGAGAAAGAAGTGGTTGTGAAAATGCCAAGTAGAATTCCGCCTGTAACAACAGTTGTGAACAAAAGGCCTACACCAAAGAGTACAACAAAGACACCAATAGCAACCCGAATAATTTCAGCAATGGGTACCAGTATTTTACCCAGCACATTCAGTATCATACCGATCAGGCGAAAAGGAAAGAGAATGATTTTAGTTAATGCACTTTCTTCCTTTTCCGGATCTTCATTTAAGTTTTTTTTAATATTCGATTCGATATTTGAAAGCGTTACCGGCTCTCCTTGCATTTGCATTCGATCAGTAAGAGAACGTGCCTCTGGTAAGACTACCCAAAGCACCATGTAAATAAGGAATCCTGTTCCGAAGAATAAAGTAGTGAGCACAAAGATCAAGCGCACCAATACAATATCAACACCAAAGAAGGCAGCCAATCCACCGGATACTCCACCTAATACTTTGTTTTCAGTATCACGAAACATTTTCTTTCCCGTTTCAGGTTCTTCCAAATCATACGATCCGGGAACGGCAATCCAAAGTACGAGATAGAGCAAAAATCCAATACCATATGCAAAAGCTAAGAGAGCAGTGAGCAACCGCACCCAAACCGGGTCGATGTTAAAATAGTTGCCAATGCCGGCACAAACACCACCTAATATTTTTCTTTTTTGATCGCGTTGAAAAGGTTTTGGAGGTTCGTATGTATATGAGCTGGATTTTCCTGAAGAAGATTCTTCTTTCGCTTTTGAAGATTGTTGCTTTGGTTCTTCAGACCCTTGTTGTTCTTCTGCTGCTTTAAAATCACTTACACTACCCATCGTAGTAATTAATGCAGTCACATCTTCGGCCGTAATTACCTGCTTACCTTCATTCAGTTTTGATAAGAACAGTTCGGCAATCCGACTTTCAATATCCGCCAGAATTTCACTGCTGTCTTCAAACGAAGAAAAGTATTTGTTAATCGAGTCGAGGTATTTTCTCAGGTTTTCGTAACCGTCTTCTTCAATGTGGAAGATGATACCGCTGATGTTGATGCTAATATTCTTTTTCATATACGTGGTAAAAAGTCGGATGAAGGATTAAGCGTTAGATTTAGTGGTTATCGTTTGGGTAGAGTGTACCAGTTCGTCCCAGGTTTCACTCAGGTTTCTTAAAAATTTGCTGCCTTTATCAGTCAAGGTATAATATTTCCGCGGTGGTCCCGATTTGGATTCCACCCACTTATACTCCAGTAGTCCGGCATTTTTCAGGCGGGTTAGCAAGGGGTAAAGCGTTCCTTCTACGACAATGATTTTGGCGGTCGTCAATTCATCCAACATATCTGAGGCGTATACTTCGCCACGCGATATAATATGGAGGATGCAATATTCCAAAATACCTTTTCTCATCTGTACTTGTGTGTTTTCAAGGTTCATACATCCCGTTTTTAATCAATCCTGAAGCTATATACGGTAAAGTACTATGTATGACCAAGTACTATTGAAAATAATTCACATATTTTTATAAAATGCTGTTTATGGCCGTATTTTGAGGTTTAATTTTTATCGGAAATGAAAACCCTGCCTATTTATTTTCTGATTGCATTCTCTTTTGTTGCTTGTTTTACATCATCAAAAAAGAATGCCCTCGTTTTTCAATCTGATTTTGGATTAAAAGATGGAGCCGTTGCCGCGATGAAGGGTGTGGCCTTTGGTGTTTCAGATAAGCTTCGCATTTTCGACATCACCCATGAAATTCCTCCTTACAACATTTGGGAAGCATCTTATCGGTTAGATCAAGCGGCAATGTACTGGCCTTCGGGAACGGTATTTGTTTCCATTGTCGATCCGGGTGTAGGGTCTGATCGTAAATCAATTGTGCTAAAAACAAAGTCTGGTCATTACATCGTCTCACCCGATAATGGAACTTTAACCTTAGTAGCAGAACATTTAGGTATTGAAGAGATTCGGGAGATTGATGAGGTTAAGAACCGACTTTCGAATTCAAATGAATCGTACACTTTCCATGGGAGAGATGTGTATGCCTACACGGGCGCACGACTTGCCTCTGGTGTTATCTCGTTTGAAGAGGTAGGTAAGAAATTGGAAAATGAAATCGTAAAACTGGATTATCAAAAACCGGTTTTTGATAATGGAGTGGTTCGTGGAAACATTCCGGTGTTGGATATTCAGTATGGAAACGTGTGGTCGAACATTAACAAAACAACATTTTCCAAATTGAATGTTAAGGTTGGTGATTCGGTTCAGGTCAAAATTTATCACCATCGCGAAATCATGTATGATGGTGTAATGGTTTTTGCCAAAACCTTCTCTGATGTTCCGAAAGGAAGAGCATTAGGTTACCTTAATAGTTTGCTCAATTTTTCAGTTGGTATTAACGAGGCCAGTTTTGCAGATCAGTTTAAGGTATGCAGTGGCAAAGCCTGGAGTTTGGAACTTCGAAAAAAGTAGCGGTGCAATCAAGCTCAATAATTCTCACCGCTCTTTTAATAGTCTGAATTTTAGCGTTTTTGATTACTTTTGTGGTTGGCTTTGTATCTAACCACGTGTGCTGACCGACTGTCGATGAAATCGAAAATTTTCCTGCTGATTCTGATCCTTTTTGCTTTAAAGACCCATGCTCAAATGGGCAACGAATGGATTAACTTCAGCCAATCGTATTTTAAAATCCCCGTAGCAAAAGACGGTATTTATAAGCTTAGCTACCTGGATTTACAATCCGCAGGTTTCCCTGTGGGAGCAACCGATCCGTCGAAAATCCAACTTTTCCATCGTGGTGTAGAACAAGCCATTTATGTAGATGGTGAGGATGATGGGCAATTCAACCCCATTGACTTTATTGAATTTTATGGTCAGAAAAATGATGGAACGTTAGATGCTGAACTTTATAAGCCATCGCTTAATCAGCCTCATACCTATTATAACTTATACAGCGACACCACCAGCTACTTTCTTACCATTGGCGTTTCAAATGGTAAGCGCATGGCCAATTTCTTTGAGACGAATACTACTTCTATCCCTAAAGAAGAAAACCATATTGATGAAAAGTTAAAAGTATTTTCAGGCGATTACTCAACCGGTGTTGTTTACGGGATAGATGTACAGAGTACAGTTTTTGACAACGGTGAAGGATGGACAGACTCACAGATTACCACTGGCGTTTCGCGTGACTATACCTTACCAAATGTTTTGCTTGGCGTAACTTCTTCTACGCTTCCACAATTGGAAATGGTTATGGTGGGCAGAGGTAATATTTTACACGCAGTAGAAATTTACGTTGGCAGTAGTTTTCGATTGCTCAGTACCGTTAATTTTTCTGGTTACGAGGCAAATATTTTTTCTCAGGCGATTGATTGGACTGACATTGCTGCTGACGGAACATTAACCGTTCGCGTGAAAGTGATCGGAGTAGGGGGTAATCCGGATCGAGTTAGTGTGTCTTATTTGAAATTAAAGTATCCTCAACAGATTGATGCCCAGGGAGCCACTGAAAAAGTCTTTGAGTTAAGAGAAAATACATCCGATAAATCCTATGTAGAAATAAACAACGCAGTAAGCAACACCCGTCTTTTCGATATATCAGATCCATCGAATGTAAGTCGGATAGGTACGACAGAAACGTCAACTTTGAATGCTGTTGTGTCATCAACGAATACGGCCAGAAAAATTTTGGCAACTTCAATTGTCACAGTACCAAGTGTAAAACCGGTTACGTTCAGACAGATTATTCCATCGCAGCATGATTACATCATCATTAGTCATCCACAATTAAGAAATCCTGGTGGAGGTTATAGTGATCCTGTCGAAGCGTATGCTGCATATCGCGCCTCAGATGAAGGAGGAAAGTATGATACATTAGTGGTGAACATTCAACAACTGTACGATCAGTTCAGTTATGGTGAAACTACTCCTGTTTCGATTTTTCGCTTCATGAAATTTTTGTCGGCATCGAATCTTCCTCGCTATCTTTTTATTATTGGTAAAGGACTCGATTTATATTATCGATATCATCGAATACCTAATTCGTATCCGGTTTTTAAAGACCTTGTACCAACTGCGGGTGTACCTGCATCAGATATGTATTATACTGCTGGCTTAGCCGGAACCAGTGCTGAACCAGCGGTGCCCACAGGTCGCATTACTGCAACTAATCCGAATCAGGTAGCGGCCTATCTGAACAAGATAAAAGAGATGGAGGCTTTACCTTATGATGATTTGTGGCGGAAAAACATTCTTCATTTAAGTGGAGGTATTGAAGAGGGTGAACCCGAAATATTTAAAAGCTACATGGAAGACTTTAAGGCTGTTGCCGAAGACTATCAGCTTGGTGGCCGAGTAACGTCAATTGCGAAAAACACTAACGACGTTGACTTTATTAACATTGCTGATGAAGTAAATGCTGGTTTAAACCTTGTTACTTTTTTTGGACATTCATCTTCCGTTACACTTGATTTTGATATTGGATATGTAAACAATCCAATACTGGGTTATAATAATGTGAAAAAGTATCCCATGTTACTGATGAATGGCTGCGAAGCAGGAGCATCTTTTTCACCCAACTTTCTTTTCGGTGAAGATTGGGTACTGGCCGATAAAAAAGGCGCAACCGGTTTTATTGCGCACAGCTATTATGGATTACAAAATAATCTAAAGAGATACACCGATACTTTTTATGAAGTAGGATATGCTGATTCTGTTTTTGTTCATAAAGGGATCGGAGATATACAAAAAGAATTGGCGAAGCGTTTTATCGAAACTTCTTCTGGGTCACCTGATGAAGTAACTCAGGTTCAACAGATGATATTATTGGGCGATCCGGCTGTTAAACTTTTTGGCGCAACGAAATCTGATCTTGAAATTAATTCAAACAATCTTTTTATCGAATCATTAGATGGTGGAGAAGTAACCGCATTAACGGATGCATTTGCTGTTAAGATGATTGTTCGGAATTTTGGTATCGCAAAAAATGAAACCATGCGTGTGGAGATTAAGCGCACCCTTAATGATGGTACGATTGTTTTATATGATTCACTCTACCCAACGCCAAAGTATATCGATACCCTAACGTTTATTCTTCAAACAGGCAGAGAGAATGGATCTGGTAACAATGTGTTTACCGTAACACTCGATCCGGATAATATTATTGAAGAATTAACCAAAGACAATAACACTGCATCGTATGGATTGATCGTTCCATTGAACGGAACAAAAAATCTTTTTCCTCAAAAATTTTCTATCGTTCAGTCGAAATCGGTTAATCTGTCTTTTCAAACAACGGAATTGCTTTCAGATGAACGCGATTTCATAGTAGAGTTTGATACACTCAATACATTTGATAGTCCATTCAAAAAGCAGTTTTCTGTAAAAGGAACAGTTCTGGCAAAGCAGGCTGTGCAGTTGTTGGACACGGATACTCTTGCTTATTACTGGCGTACAAAATTGGTTAATCCCCTTGGAGGAGAAAGCGAAGTGTGGAGTGAAAGCTCGTTTACATACATTAACAACGGACCGGAAGGTTGGGCACAAGTTCACTTCCCTCAATACATCGAAAATCAAACTGAGGGGCTGGTGCCAGATGCCGCGCTGCGAAGATTGAATTTTCAGGAAATCACAACCTCTGTTGATATTAAGAATTTTGGGGCTGCATTAGGAAAGCCCCGTGATTCAGTAAGCGTAAAAATTGGAGGCGCTGAATACAATTTGTTCACACAAAATGGTGGAGCTGTGGGTTGCCGCAACAATACCATCAATTTAATTGCCTTCGATAAGAAATCAACTGCACCATATTATGGCATTGATTTTAAGTGGTATGAAATATTGTTTAAATATGGAGGACGAAGATTGATCTGTGGTCGTAAGCCATTTGTGATTAATAGTTTTACGCCAGCTGAGCTCAGCACGGGAAACAATGATGATATAACAAAATATGTAGATAATATTGCTGTCGGAGATTCAGTTGTATTATACAGTATGGGGGATGCCGGTTACGGTTCATGGCCAGCGACAGCAAAAACAAAACTAGGAGAACTTGGAATTTCAGTCGCACAAATTGATGCATTGCTGCCCGGTGAACCTGTCGTTATTTTCGCCCGGAAAGGACTGGCACCAGGTGCGGCTACGTTTTTCAGATCATCTGATCCCATACCAAACCAGGCTAAACTGATAGTGAATAAAACCATTACGGGCCGCTATCTCTCAGGAGAAATGAAAAGTACTTTGATTGGGCCTGCACAGCAGTGGCAGTCATTTACAGCGCAGCCATCTGAAGTAGGAGCGACCGACGTTGCGTATTTTGATGTTCACGGTATCAAATTGAATGGTGAAGATCAACTCTTAATTGCACAGGCAACGAACGTAGTGGATTTGAGTTCAATCAGTGCAGAGGAATATCCATACCTTAAAATTATTTTTTATGCTGCCGATGATATCAATCTGACCTCGGCACAATTAAACAAATGGATTGTAACATACACGCCTGTTCCGGAAGGAATATTGATTTATACAGGTAATCGTGAACAAGAGATAATTGCCGAAGGCGAAACGTGGAAGAGTAATTACGGTTTCATGAACATCAGCGATAAAACTTTTACCGATTCGCTCACCGTTCGGTTTGAAGTATTTAATCAAGCTACGCGTACTTCAAATCTTGAACTTATTAAAATTAAACCACCCGTTCCGGGAGACACAACTCTTTTTGATGTTTCGTTTAATTCAGCTAATAATAGTGGATTGAATGATGTGAATGTTTTTGTAAACCCACGCATCCAATCGGAGTTGTATTATGACAATAATGTTATTGAATTGCGTGATCACTTAAATGTGCAAACGGACAATTATAATCCGGTGATGGATGTAACCATTGATGGAAGACGCGTGTTAAACAATGACTTTGTATCAACCAACCCACTCATCTTAATAAAGATTTGGGATGAGAATCGTTACTCTTTAAAAAAGGATATAGAAGGAGTTCAAATTTTTCTGACCTACCCATGCGATACAGATAATTGTCCTGTTACAGCTATTGATTTATCATCCACAAATGTAGTGTGGTATCCCGCAACGGATACCTCTGATTTCAGAATTGAATTCAAACCAACCAACCTTGCGGAAGGAAAGTATACATTACACGTTCAGATAACGGATGCAAAAGGAAATGAAAGTGGAGTTGAGCCCTACATTATCGATTTCATTGTAAAGAATGAAACATCCATTGTCATCAGCGAGCCACACCCAAATCCGTTTTCTGTGGATATGAAATTCACGATAATCATAGGTGGAAATAAATTGCCTGATACCTATGAATTTCAAGTTGTCGATTTGAATGGAAAACAAATACGGAAGTTTGAGGAGGATGAACTACCCTCTCTTTTTATCGGAACAAATACGCTGACCTGGAATGGATCAGATGATACGGGTACTGTAATGGTAAATGGAATGTATCTGTTCAAATTATCATTGACTGTAGAAGGACAACGAATCGAGAAAAGAGGTAAGCTCGTTTTAGCCCGTTAACTAAAATGTCTTAGTTTGATTAAACTCAATAACAACTATTGAGCTGTTAAAAATCGATGCACTGTCTTTTGATAGTATTTTTCTTCAGGCTTTAAAATCACGGAAGGAAAGTTAGAATGATTCGGTGAATCAGGAAAATGTTGTGTCTCTAAACAGAATCCTGTTCGGTGCGCATACGATTTCTTTCCTTTTCCAATATCACTTCCATTTAAAAAATTACCGGCATAAAATTGAAGGCCAGGTTCCGTGGTATAAATTTCCATGATGCGTCCTGATGTTTGTTCTGAAACGATGGCAGCTAACGATAATGAATTATTTTCTTTTGACAATACCCACGTGTGATCATATCCCCTGCCAAATTGCAACTGTTCATCACGGTCATTAATGTGTGCACCAATCGGTATGGGTTTCCTAAAATCAAACGGTGTATCAGTGATATTACGCAATTCACCAACCGGTATTAATCCACTGTCAACGGGAATAAAATGATCGCCTTGTATCATCAAGTGATGTTGTAAAATATCACCATTACCTTCTCCTGTTAGATTGTAAAAATTGTGTTGTGTTAAATTCACAGGTGTAGGTTTATCCGTAGTGGCTTCATATTCGATAATCCACTCATTATTATTGGTGAGGGAGTAAGTAACGCATACCTTTAATTCTCCAGGATAACCTTGTTCACCATCAACACTTGTGTATTCTAACTTCAGTGCTTCGTTTCCATTGATGATGAGCGGAGTAATATTCCAATACACATTGTGAAACCCATTCGGTCCGCCATGCAAATGATTTTCTCCATTGTTAATTGGTAATTGATACTCTTTTCCATTTAATGAAAATTTTCCTTTACCAATGCGATTTCCAACACGTCCGATAATGGCACCGAAGTACAAACTGCCGTTGACATATTCTTCCGGAGTATCATACCCTAAAATAATATCAGCCAACTTTCCGTTTTTATCAGGTACAATTAATGACATTACTTTTCCACCCAGGTTTGTAACCGTCATCATCAAACCATTTTTGTTTTTTAGCGTGAAGACTTGTGCTTTTGTTTTTGCAGAATTATTTTGAAAAAAATCCATATGCGAATGGAATTGGAGTTTGATGAATAATTAGTTTGAATTTAAAGTAGCTAAATATTTCAAACTCTGACAATTCAGTTACGGTTTAAAATCCGATAATGATTGAAAGAGAAAGAATTACTTTTTAAAAGCACTGATCAACAGGCAAATCCATCCGGAGATGAACAGAACACCACCAATAGGTGTAATTGCACCCAGGAAACCTAAACCTGTGAAACAAAGCAAGTAAAGACTACCGCTGAAAAAAAGAATACCGCCTGTAAAAAAGAGGGATGCAAATTCTAAAAACTTAACAGGTAATTGATTCATTAACATCCCCGTAGCCAATAGGGCGAAGACATGATAAAATTGATAGCGCACAGCCAGTTCAAATGTTTCAAGTCTTCCTGATTCTAACAATATTGGCTTAAGCGCGTGGGCTCCAAATGCTCCTATCGCAACACCAAGTAAACCAAATACAGATGCGAGCATAAGGGTTAAACGTGCATTCATTTAGTTTTTTTTAATGATTTTATCTATTTCCAAAAATAGCGGATCCAACCCGAACCATTGTGCTTCCTTCATCTATTGCAATTTGATAATCTCCGCTCATACCCATCGAGAGTTCTTTCATTTCAACTCCAGCAGGTAAAGATGAGTTTTTTAAAGTATCAAAGAATTTTTTCAAGCTTCGAAATTCATTGCGAACCAGTTCAGGATTGTCGCTGAAGGTCGCCATGCCCATCAATCCAATAATCTTTATGTTTTGTAAATTTTTGAACGATGGGGATGAAAGAAACTCCATCACCTCTTCTTCTGAAAATCCAAACTTTGTTTCTTCTTTTGCAATATGAAGTTGTAACAAGCAAGGGATTGTTCGTCCAGCTTTTGCGGCTTGCTTATTTATCTCTTCCAGTAATCGTGCGCTGTCAACCGAGTGGATGAGGTGAATGAAGGGTGCAATGAATTTTACTTTGTTGGATTGAAGGTGTCCGATCATGTGCCATTCAATATCTTTTGGCAATACCTCAAATTTCGGAACCACCTCCTGAACTTTGTTCTCCCCAAAAATCCTTTGTCCGGCAGCGTAGGCTTCTTCCAGTTTTTCAAGGGGCTGAGTCTTGCTGACGGCAATCAGCTTACAATCAGGGGGTAAGGTTTGCTTTAAATTGGTAATTTTAATATTGATATTCATTGTTATTTTTGACCTCTTTAAATAGAACAGCGTTAACGTAAAGATATGGCGATACTTGGAACCTTGCTTAAAAAAGGAATTCGCATCCGCGAAATGTTGGAGCAGGAATACACTTCCCCATTTGATCTTCAAAAAAAGGAATTAAAAGAGCTGATCATCACGGCAAGCCAAACGGAATTTGGGAAGCGCTATGATTTTCAGGATGTACTTCAGCGGTTTAAAAAAAGTGATAAGTCGTTTTACAACCTATACAAGCAAAAAGTACCCATCCATACGTACAATAAAATCTATTCTGATTGGTGGAAGCTGTCACTGAAGGGTGTAAAGAATGTGTGTTGGCCCGGCCGAACAAAGTATTTTGCGTTGAGTTCAGGAACATCCGAGGCATCCTCTAAATATATTCCCATCACGAAAGAAATGACAAAAGCGATACAGAAAACCAGTATCCGCCAGATGCTTACACTTTCAAAATACGATCTGGAACCAGAAATTTTTCAAGCAGGAATTTTGATGTTGGGTGGAAGCACACATTTGAATAAACGAGGAAGTTATTTTGAAGGTGACCTTACGGGAATACAAGCTGCAAGACTGCCATTTTGGTTTCAACATTTTTATAAGCCCGGAAAAAAAATTGCCAGCAATAGAAACTGGGATGTTAAGCTGGATGAGATTGCAAAGAAAGCCAGCGATTGGGATATTGGTATTTTGGTGGGTGTACCTGCTTGGATCCAAATCTTAATAGAGAAAATTCTGAAGTACAACAAAGCGAAGAACATCCATGAAGTTTGGCCTAATCTGAGAGTGTATGTGCACGGTGGTGTTTCGTTCGATCCATATCGAAAGGGATTCGAGAAATTATTCAGCAAACCGGTTTATTACATCGAAACGTATCTGGCATCGGAAGGCTTCATAGCGTTTCAGGCGTATCCCAATAAACGTTCCATGCGTCTGGTGTTGAACAATGGAATATTCTATGAGTTCGTACCTTTTGAAGAAAAGAATTTTGATTCTAATGGGGAGATACGTTCCGATGCGGAGACATTAATGATTGATGAAGTTGAAGAAGGTAAAGAATATGCGATTTTAATTTCATCGTGTGCTGGTGCATGGCGATACATTATTGGTGATACGATAAAATTTACCTCGATAGAAGAATCTGAAATTATTATAACCGGACGTACTAAACATTTCCTGAGTTTGTGTGGCGAACACCTTTCGGTGGATAACATGAATAAAGCGATCGAGCTTGCTTCAAATGATTTTAACATTCGCATACCAGAGTTTGCAGTGGCGGGCATTCCGCATGGAACGCTCTTTGCCCATCAGTGGTTTGTGGGCACCGATGACAAAGTGGATGCAAAAGCCCTGAAAGAAAAAATTGATTCACATCTAAAAGTATTGAATGATGATTATGCTGTAGAACGCAGCGCAGCGTTAAAAGAAATTTACGTTGAAGTGTTGCCCATAAAAACATTTTATGATTGGATGGATTCCAAAGGAAAAAAAGGAGGCCAGAATAAATTTCCGCGCGTTATGAAAAATGCCCAACTAGAAGACTGGAAAGATTTTCTTCAACAACGTGCCAATGGAAATCATTCTTAACGGAATCATCTCAGGCATTGTCCTGTCATTTTTAATTGGTCCTGTTTTTTTTACACTTCTTCAAACCAGTATAGAAAGGGGTTTTTCGAGTGGCGTGTTTGTGGCCATTGGCATTTCCGTAAGCGATGCACTTTATATTTTTGTTTCTTATCTTGGCCTCATTCAATTTTTGCAAGCCGAACGTTTCAGACTTTACCTGGCCTATGGTGGCGGTATTATCTTGATGGCATTTGGGTTATATTACCTTTTTATCAAAAGTAAAAAGCTTACCAACTTTAATCCGGAACACGTGCAAACGCGCAACAGATTCAGGCTCATTGCTAAAGGTTTTATTATCAACGGACTCAGTCCCATGGTTTTGTTTTTTTGGATTGCTACTGTTGGAGTAGCGACAACACAACTGGGTTACGATACAAATAAGGAAGCTGCTATATTTTTTGCTTCTATTGTAGGTACCGTGTTTAGTACCGATTTGATCAAGGCAAAATTGGCGGATAGACTTCGTTTGCTTATAACGCCTACCGTCATCAAGGCTATGAATATCATTCTGGGAATTGTACTGATCGTCTTTGCCGGAAGGCTTATTCTGTTTCCAGATAATATCCCCCACTAGGTTTAGATAATCCTTTTTACCTGGATATTTATCAAAACAAAAAGAGGTGGTATGAATTCTTAAATATCCATATCAACCGTAAAAAGCCAACTGAAGAGGACAAAGAAAAAAAGCGGCTGGCCGGTGAGATTAGGGCTAAGAGGGAACATGAGTTGATCATTGATGACAACGGACTCATTGATAAGCGAAGAAAGTTGGCTGACTTCATCAAGCTTCTTTGAGAGTTATATTAGAGTTAAGTCAAGGAATTGTCAGTATAATGCGACCTTGTATCAGCTACGTGAATTTATAAGCATCATAATCATTCCTCTTTCTAAACCTGAAATATTGCGATTGTAACCGATTTTTAATCCTGTCTTCCAGATCACCTTTCGTATTTTAGCAATTTCTTTTTGGCCATTCATAAAATTCCTTAATGGGCAATAAAGTGTAATATTCTTCTGACCTAAGATAATCTTTTTAAGTACCCTTAATGAAGCGCATCTTGGCATAAAAAAGCAAAGGGACAATACACAATTATCTTAACATTGAATTTGTCATTCAGTGTGGGAATGGTACTGACGCACTTCATATTTCGCTAATGGCCTTGGTTGATTCCAGGAGATGAAGTTATTCTACAGGCAAATACATACGTAGCAAGCGTGGAGGAGGTGGTTGCACTTTTAAAGCTTATCCCGGTATGCATTCTAAGATGAGAGTTGACCAAGTGGGTTTAATCTTTGATGTTATCCTTTCTTTCTTTAACAAATAAGGAAGAATAGCCGTGATTGGTGTAGGGCTGAACGTACAAGTCGGAGTATGCAATGACCCTTCTTATTTTTTTAGAATACTTACTTTAATTTCTTTATTCGGTCTATGTTGATAAATCTCGGTTATTCCATTTTTAATTACACTTATAAACCCATTCGTGCCTTTGGTTGAACAGCCTGGCAGATCATGCTAGGAGTTTATAAAATTGCGATATTAAAATGCTTTTTGAGTATGCAATTATTGTAAAATGAATATGCGCCAGGTTTATAAAGAATTTCAGATTATAATTCTAGTGGTGAGTATGCTCTTCGGAGTAGTCACAAATAGTTTTGGACAACTATCATTTGAATATTGGATGTGGGGGTATAATACTTTTCGGCCGAGTCCTACACATGTTTTTGTGAATTCTAAATATAAAGCTATTTCAGCAGGAACAGATTCTGAGACGATTGCCGCAATACGTGAGAATGGAACTCTTTCTTTGGGAAGAGACGATAATACCATGGGAACGGATACGGATTGGAAAAGTGTAGCAACGGGTTACCTGTATGGTATTGCATTGAAAGAAAATGGAACGTTATGGACATGGGGACTGAACAATTATGGCCAATTAGGAGATGGTACGTATATAGACAAATCAGAGGCACAACAAATCGGAACAGATGCAGATTGGAAAACAATTGCGAGTGGATATGCCGTGACGTTAGTCATTAAAAATGATGGAAGTTTGTGGGCCTGTGGTCTTAATGATGATGGTCAATTAGGTATTGGCGCCAATACTCCTCAAAATGCAAATATCTTGAGACAAATCGGCACGGACCATGATTGGGATCAAATATCAGCAGGACAAAAGCATGCGCTAGCGTTAAAGAAAAATGGAACACTTTGGACATGGGGAGATAACGAGTATGGCCAGTTAGGCATTGGTTCAACATTGGATAAATATTCACCTCAACAGGTAGGAACAGGTTTGTGGAGATCGATATCTGCCGGATGGTTGCATACACTAGCCATAAAACAGGATGGTAGCTTATGGGCTTGGGGTTATGGAAGATATGGACAAATAGGTGATGGATCTACATGGCAGAATACCTATGCGCCTGTGAAAATTGGTAGTGATCAAGACTGGAAGAATATATCAGCAGGAACCGTTTCCAGCATGGCAATAAAAGCAAACGGTACACTATGGGGATGGGGAGAGAATAAAGAGAATGTATTGGGCTTGACCGGCATTCAGCAAGTCAGTATACCTATTCAGGTTGGTACTGAAACTAACTGGGAATTTGTTTCAACTAGTTGTGGTTTCTATCACACATTGGCTTTAAAGAAAATACCATCACCACCTTACCTTATTACCATCAGTTCTCTTGACGCAGTCTACGTATCCTACAACACTCCATTTACCAGCCTGAATCTCCCGTCATCCATTTCAGTTACGTACAGCGATGGCAGTACCGGGAATGTGATTGTTACGTGGTTTGCTGATAACTATAACCCCTCGTCAGCTGGTTCCTATACGCTGGAAGGAAGTCTAAACTCAACTGTGCTAAATCCTAATAATCTTACTGCCAAAATTATTGTAGTTGTCGATAAACGGCATATTACCGCCCTAAAATCACCAGGTGAATTTTGTGTTGGGAATGAATATCCACAAACAGTTGAAGTAGAATTCAGTGATGGTTTAAAAGAAAATATGGTGGTTATATGGGATGATTTTAATGAGACTAATCCAGGTATTTATAGTTTGACAGGTACGCCTACTTTGGATAGCAACACAGACAATCCCGGAAATTTAACCGCTAGTCTGAATATTGTCGTTCCACCTGTTTTCACTTTAGGTTCTGACATAGATTCATGCGATCCTAGCGTGAAGCTTACTTCCAACATTACAAACGCAGACACATACTCTTGGCAAACACCATCCGGTATTATTGAAAATCAATCCGAATTAACGGCTACTATGAGCGGAACATACGTTCTTACCCTAACACAAAATGGATGTGAACAAACTGATGCGATACAGGTTACAGTAGCTAGCATCACCGAAGGAAATTTCACTATTGTTACTGCAGGCATACACCTTGATGATGAAGAAAGCATCCTCACCGACATACCGCTTAGCTTTATTAACACAACTGGAACCGGTACAGGTTTTCTGTGGTCTTTCGGAGATGGAACATCCTCGTCAGAAGAATCACCCGTGCATGCTTATAAAGATCCTGGCATGTATACGATAATCCTTCAAGGTCATAATACCCGGAATTGCTCAATCATAGTAAAGAAGGTCATTGAAATAAAAAATATTCTGATAACCAGTGCCATCAGTCCAAATGGTGACAATAAAAATGACAAACTCTTTATCGAACCGCTGTTATTTGAGGCATCGCTTAAAGTAATAGACCGCGATGGCAAAACAGTTTTTGAGGCCTCGCCCTATCACGATGACTTTACTGGTAAGAATCTGGAATCTGGTGTGTATTACTATGAGTTGTACTTCAGGGAAATTGATAGACACTATAAGGGTGCTATACATGTTATAGAATGAAATGAGTAGAAATGCATAAATGGAATTTAGAAAACCGTAATGATATGATGACAAAATTAATTATCCCTGTTTTATGCATAATGGCTTGTTCGTCAATAACGAATGCACAAATTTCATTAAGTCTGAATGGTGATTTTGAAAAAGGAGTATTACGCATAAATAATGCAAACTTCACAAGCCAGTCTACCATTAATGATTATCAACAGGTTCTTGGGAAACCTGAGCGAATTGAAAAAATTGGCGGTACCGATAGGGTATTTGCTTACGACAAATCCGGTATTTCGCTTTTCCTGACACCCAATAGCAATATAGTTCTGGACGTTTACATCACGTTTATATATGACGGTGATAAAAAAATTGCCAAGGAGAAATTTGAGGGTAGATTGGCTATAAATGGTACTGAATTAAATAGTCAGACCACGCCCGAACAAATTGGCAAGCTTGTAAACGCAGAACTTAAAGTGGCGATGAAGGGATTATACATGACTAAGGGGAAATTGCTGAGCCTGGTAGTCTACTATCCTGAATCAACAATTGGCCAATTCGCATTTGGCTTTCAGAAGTAATCTGGAATGCTATACCTATCAATCCTTAATTACCGGAATGATTATCAAATATTTCTATGAAGTCGGAAAAGTATCTTCCGGAAGACCGAAGTCGCATCTATCAGAATTATTAAAACTCCACCTTGTATTTAAATAAGTTGATAAACTGACCCAATACAATAGACAATATCAGCGCAAGCGGCATTTAAAAAATATATGAGGGAAATAATAATTTTAGCAGCATTGGTTTTGTGGTGCCTGGCTCCGACAAGAGCTCAGCAATTCACCGCACCAAGCCAGTATATGTTAAACAGTGCATACCTCAACCCGGCTTACTACGGAGAAGGTGAACTGTATAGTTTTACTGCATTGTACCGTTCACAATGGACAGGATACAAGGACTACGCAGACAACGCTATTGCACCAAAGATGCAGTTGCTCACGGGTCTCTTTAATGTAAACCAGACAGGGCACAGCCTTGGCTTTATCCTGTCTAACGATAAGACTGCTTATTTATCCCATGTGCAGGCTCAGCTTTCCTATGCATATCACATTAACCTGACACAAAAAAGTACACTGTCATTTGGTTTTCGCGGAGGTATTTTATCACAGTCAATTGATTTCAATCAGTATATCATTAAACATCCCGATGATCCACTGATACCGCAACAAAAACAAACTGAAATCCATCCGGATATGGCCATTGGATTATGGTTTCAGCACGAGCGGTATTATGCAGGACTTTCCACAAAAGGAATCCTTATTCAGAACAGCTATACAACGCCAGGTTTTCGAAACGAAATCGCCTATGTATTTACAGCCGGATACCATCTTACAGGACAAAGTAAATGGAAGCTCACACCTTCAATACAATTACTTGCTTCGGAGAATGACCTTTCGATGGATGGAAGCTTAATGGCCAATTATGATGGACTATTTTGGGCGGGCTTATCTTACCGCTATCAGGAGGCGATGGCTGTTATCTTAGGTTTTGGATTGCTGGAAAAGAAACTTCATATAAACTATGCTTTTGATTATGTTATTGGTAACAGGGAGACTACCGCTGGTGCTTCGCACGAAGTCATGCTGAACTACAGGATGGGTCAGCTTAAACAAAAGAAAGCTAGAGCTGAACGGAGGTTCAAGACAAAGAGGACACTAACGCCAATCATTAAGATTAGTGATAAAGACGGAGATGGTGTTACCGATGAAAAGGATAAGTATTGAGGGCTGTACAGCCAGCAAAGGAAGAGGATTTAATCTTGAGTTATCAAAAGAACGGGTCGAAACAATTGGGAAATATTTTATTGGACATGGAATAAATGCAGGTCGATTATTTGTTTCGGGGTATGGCGAAATGAAACCTGTTGGTATGAATGATACACTAGAAGAAACGAAGAGAAATCGCAGAGTGGAAATTTATTTTGTAAGAGAAGATCAAAAAAGACTAGAAGAATGAGAACAAGAGGAAATTTATTGATAGGTATACTCATTATGGCTGAGGTAGTAGCCTGTTCACCAAAAAATAAAAACGACAAGCAAATTGAAAAGTACGATTGGTTTACTTTCCAATGGTATGGCGATTCAGTCTCAGGTCACTACTATGATAAACTAGCCATCTTTCTGCCTCTAAAAATCAATGGCATTATGGTCAACTTCACGGCACAGTTTGACCTTGGTGCCAATAATTCTCTGCTATACGGGAACTCACTCAAGAATTATTTTGGATCAAGACAGCAGTTGCTCAATCGACTGGATACCGTTAATAAATCTTCTGACGAAACTGCAGTGTACTACCCGGTGAAAACATTGAACGTAACTTCGGGGAAGGTAAGTTTAAACGATATTTTATTTATGGATAACTATGGCGAAGAGATTCATAAAGATTCACTATACACGCGATCTGATAAGCATATAGGTACCATTGGAGCCACATTTGTGAAAGACAAAGTATTGATAATTGACTACCCCAATAAAAGGATGTGCTTGCTTGATTCCATCGATAGCTACTGGACATCAATAGCAACGTTCGTTGATTGTAAAGTCAAGAAAAATCGCATTCACATTCCGCTGACGATAAACGGAAAAATCTATTGGATATTATTCGATACCGGAGCCAGTATATTTCCCCTGACAACAAATTATGCGACATGGAGTAGTCTCGTTGATCCTACAGCTAAAGTAGATACCTTACCAGTGTCGTCATGGGGTGAAACTGTACCTTTCTATGGCGCAATCATCAAAGACGATGTGTATGTTGGGACCTTGAAGTTAAACCAAGGTAAGGTTTGGTATAGTACAAATAAACGCTTGCTGGATTTTAATGATGAGGAAAATATTACAGGCACTACCGGTAACATCTACTTCTTGGAGAACGTAGTTGTTCTTGATTTTAGGAATAAAAAATTTGGTATTTTAAATCGACACGCAAACTAAATGATAATTGGCACACGTGCCTGAGCTCTGTTTAAGTTTCTCGTTGCTTTTTGAAGTGGGAGAAAACTAGCCAGAACAAATAACAGGCAAGCTCATCTCAGTATATATGCCAAGAGCACTCAGTGGCGCTGATTAATCAAATTGTAGTGATTCAGAAAATCACTTTTCTTCCGTACAGAAACCGGAATCAAACTTCCATCCTCCATTTCAATCTCTCCGCCTTTGCCACGTAAATATTTTTTAACGCGGTTCAGGTTAACAATGTAGGAATGATGAACACGGCAGAAAATCGCATCGCTTAACAGAGACTCAAGCTCTCGGAGATTCTTGGATACCATTAATTTTTTGCCATCACCATAGTGGATATTCGAATAGGCACCATCTGCTTCACAGCGGATAATTGATTCAGGATTAATAAAAACAAAGCCTTCTTGGGTAGGTAATCCAATTTTAACGGGTGTATATAATTTTATTCCCCGAATGAATTCCTGAAGGTTTGCGTTGATCGAGCTGCTTTCGATTCTCTTTTCAGCTCTGGCTACCGCTTGCACAAGTTCATTCTCATCAATAGGCTTCAATAGGTAGTCGATTGAGTTGTATTTGAATGCCTTCAAGGCATATTGACTATATGCAGTAATAAAAATGACCTCAAAAGAAATAGGATTGAATCTTTCCAGTAAATCAAACCCATTTCCATATGGCATTTCGATATCCAGAAATATCAAATCGGGTCGTAGTTCCTGTATCTTGGTATACGCGATTTCTGCATTTTCGGCTACACCAGTAATGTCAACGGTAGGGCATAATTCCGCTAGCAACTTTTTTAGTACGCTTATATTTTTAAGTTCGTCTTCTACAATGACGGCTTTAATCATAATAATTAGTTTAATAGGATTTTAAATTGTAGCCCAGCGGTACCTTAACGATTACTTGGGTGCCGAGAGATTTCTCAGCCTCATCAACAAGGTCTTTAATACTTAGCATAACATTTCCATTGGCCATGCTGTTTAAAAGATTAATTCTCCTGGATGTAAGCGATAGTCCTTTGGAATGATGAGAATCATGAAGAATACCGCGAGAAGATTTGGTGTTATTTCTTCCTATGCCATTATCCTTTACGCTACAAATTAGCATGTCACGCTCTATAGAAAAGGAAATATCAATTTTCCCATCGGATACGTAACGGATGCCATGCTTTATGGCGTTTTCAACGAATGGCTGCAGGATCATATTGGGAATGTTAACACGTTCAACAGGTAGGTCGTCATCCACCGAAATTTCAAAGTGAAATTTATGATCATAACGAATTTGCTCTACTTCAAGATAATTGGTCAGATACTTAATTTCATCATCCAGTGAAATAAAGAGTTGGGATGAGTTATCAAGCGTTTGTCGTACTAAGCTGGAGAATCGCGTTAATAATCTGTTTCCTTCCTTGACATTATTTTCATATAAGTAATGCTGTAATGAACTTAGGCAGTTGAAGATGAAGTGTGGATTCATCTGGGCTTGTAAGGCATATTGCTCCAACCGTACCATTTTTGAATTGACTAATTCCTTTTCGCGTTGGTGGTTTTGCGTTAACCTTAACCTCAAGTAGCCAATGCCAACAAAACCAAACACACTGACCATAATTACCAGGACAATAAAGTATGTATTTCTGTAAAAAGGCTTGGGTAGTTTCAGCCCGATAAAAACCGGTTCACTGGTTACGCCAAACTTATTGATTGCCATCAATTCCAACGTAAAATTACCAAAAGGAAGAGCCGCTAATTGAAGTGAATTTTGGGTTAATGACCTCCATTCAAACAGGCCAGTAATTCTGTATTTATAATGTATGCCTCCTTCCGATTTGAACGATAGCCCTGCAAATTCAATACTAAAGTCTTTCTCGCCTGGTGTTAGTGTATAGGAGTTTTGAATCAGTCTTTCATGACCATTGATGACCACTTTAGTTACTTTTAAATAGCAACTTGACGGTTGATTTGGTTTGTTTATATTAAATAGACTGATGCCATTAGGGGTACCTATGTAAAGCGTGTCATTTTTGAGGGTTAGTTTGTTAATGTTGTCTGAGATAAGACCGTCCGCAAGACCAAACTGTGTGATTGAATAGTTTTCTTTCTGAAATGAAATTCTATTGAGACCCTTACTTGTACCAATCCACAGGTCAGTTCCTGCGGTAATGATAGCTGTTATAATATTATTTGAAAGCCCATTTTCTTGCGAAAAATGAAAACGTACATTGTGATTCTGTAACCCGATCAACCCATTTCCATATGTACCTACCAATACAGTGCCGTTATCCATTTCACCGAATACGGAAGGTCGATGACGCAATAAGCTGTCAGTATCCCCCATAAATTCATGTTGGTTGTTCTTGTTGTGAATATATAACCCACTGAGTGTTCCGATGTAGATGATTCCTGCTTTACTTCGAAAAATTGCAGTAGTTCGTTCTGTCCAGAGAGTTTCTGAAATCGTAAATACATCTTCATCAAATACCAAGGCACTATTGAATGTGGTAATCAGAATCTCACGGCCGGGCGGGTCAAAGATGGTCTTACTTGAAATGGCTATATGGGCTATTCGCTTGAAATTAAGATCGTACTTTTCAATGCAATCGCTATCAATGATTAACCAGTTCTTATTGTCTGATGTTTTTTTGATGTATCGAATGCTGGATGGCCAGATCGTATGAAGTGTGGAGTCTATGATGTGCCTAGTAAACTTTTTAAAATCCTTTGTAATGAAAACCACTCCAGAGGAATTCGAAAGAATATAATTCTGATTTTCTTTGGTTAGAAATGAAATCGGTAGATTATCATCAGACAATTTTTCAAACTTGAAATTCCTGATTTCAAGTGAACTTAGTTTGTAAACTCCATCCCCCAAAACAGAAAACCAAAGATTATGCTCTTTATCCTCATAGACAAATCCAACATTTTTGCCATGTAAAAAGGCACGACCATTTTGAGCAGGATTTAGAAAATTATATTGATATGCTCCAAAGGGTGTACACATGAAAAATGTGCTATCGTTAACAATTGAAATATTGTTATTTTGAGGATGTGATAGGAAGAGAGTTTTGTTATACTTAAACGATATAGCTTTGTAACCTTTTTCGGTTAGGCTCATAGACACCAGCATATCTTTACTAAGTCCCACATGCCGTAAAGGTATTGACGCTCCCTCTTTCCAAGGTGTATGAGTTTCCAGTTGGCGAACTTTATTCCTATTAAAATGATAAACTCCATTTTTCATGGATACAAGGATGCCTCCATTGGAAGATGGGGCTATCTTGGTGCAGTACTCAATCGGTATTTTATCAAGTACTGAAAAGGTTGTGACTTGCCCCGAGGGAGCAATCATGTAAATAAATGAGTCCTCGTACAGCCAGATGTTTTGTTCGCTATCTTCCGTAACACCATATAACCTGTTCTTTACTTTGACTTTATCGAGGTAAGGTGTATTTTCAGAAGTGTGAAATTTTCCATGCTTATAAAAGCATAATGATTTCTTAAAAGGAAGCATCCAAAGTCTGTCATTGGTGTCACTATACATCCCGAAGATCTCAATATCGGGTAGTCCATCTGCTAGTGTGAATACTTTGTACTGATTGCCATCATATCGGCAGACTCCACCTTCGGTAGCAAACCACATGAATCCGTCTTTGTCCTGATAAATATAATATATGTGCTGCCCGGGTAACCCATTTGTAATCGCGTAATGAGTATAACCATACTCTTGCCCGTACAGAAGAGATAATGGCCAAACGAGAAGCAGAACAATAATGCGAAGTATCAAATTCATAAAAACAGAGCACGTTGATCAATAGCCATGTAAAGTTACGGATTTGAATGGGCCTATACACGCTATTGGGGGGGTGCATTGATTTCCTTTAAGCTATGAAGAATAGTGAGATTGCATTCTAACAGTTATAAACATTTTGAACTGCTGTGTAAATTATTTATCGATGATTGTCACTACACCCGCTGCTGGTAGAAATCGCATGCCATCAACACCAGAAAAATTGCGAGCGAGGAGATAATGCTAAAAAGCGCTTCATTTATGGGTAGAATCTAACTTGTATTTCAAATCGTCTCAAATTGAATTACTGAAACATACAGTTATGATGATCTTACTATCACTTGTCAACCCAGGTGGCAGAATAGTAATATCGAACTACCATTCGTCAATCTTTTGAAATAGCTTTAAGTGTATAGAAGCAGGTATCAATTTATTGTATCGAATAGTATTGCGAACAACATTGATTTTAACTAACGGGTTCAAGACTCGGTGAGCATTATAATTTTAAAAACTATAAAAGAAAAAATTTCACAACGTATGAGAATCAAAATATCCATTACCATTTTACTATTCATTCTTCAAACTTCATGCTTGTATGGACAAGAAAAAAAACAATTACTTGAAGACTCGATCAATTTTGATCTTGGTGAGTCTATGAAGGAAATATTCAACACCAAGGTGGATTTGGAGGTTGATAAAGAGCTATTCAATAAGCAAATGGGAAATATTTATTTGTCAGAAGAGTATAATGCCGTTCTAATGATATTGGTGGTTCCTCAGTCTATTGAAACCGCTGCAGGACACCATGGAGAATGAGAAAAAAAAGGATGGCTATAAAAAAAAATCACAGGGATCCTATGCAGTTGATGGAAGGCGAATAATTTTTGAGAAAGGGCAAATTAAGAAAAATGGAAAAAAAATGTTACTTGAAATGTTTGCCATTGAGTGCCAGCCAAAGACTTCAATCTTTATCACCGGTGTATATTCGGTTGAACATTCGGAAATTTTTGAAGAAAAGATTAAACGTTCAGTAGACACTGCGAAACTGAGTAAATGACAGATGAAAAAAATAATTAGCTTGATCACCTTATTTTGTTCTTTCGGACTGGTGGCCAAAAGCTCTATAGTTTTAGTCAATGCATAGGCTTTTCAAGCTTGCCGGCAACGTCTGTATATGAAACGTGCTGGCATTCCAAATTAATAAAATAGCAACAGTCTGTGCCGGCATGTTTTATATACTTTGTGCATGTTGCACAACTACTTCCTAAATATAAGAATGAAAATTATCTTGCAGTATGCAAGGACGAAAAGCTTTTGAAGAAAAACTCTTCACCAACTTCCAGTTATCAGACCGGGTACCCACTGATAACTTCTACAGAA